>NZ_JBIUXR010000009.1:0-434810 GCF_044744085.1 Streptomyces sp. NPDC087428 | reverse complement strand
GGGCTGACCCCCACCGGTACACAGCACGGCCTGCGGGGCCGCACGGTGAACACACCGTGCGGCCCCGCACCGTTTCCGATCACCATTGACGCAGGTACGGCAGCCTTATAACTTCACTATACGGATTGTTGATTCCGGGAAGCGGAAACAACGGGAGCGTGGAGGGTGCGGAAATGGGTCAGCAGGAGAAGGTGGCGACGAGCCTCGCCGGAGCGGTCAGCGACGGGATCAGCGCCTCCCTCACGGGGGTGGACGCCGAACTCGCCTGCCGCTACCCCGGCGACCCCGGGACCCGCCAGCCCGTACACACGGTCTACGTACCGGGGGACACCTTCACCGCCGGCACCATCCGCTCCTGGGGTGACCGGGCGCTGAAGGCGCTCGACGAGCACGCCCCCGACGCGGCCTCCCTCGCGGCTGTTCTCGGCATCCCGGACGAACTCGCCGAGGCCGTCCACGACCGGGTGCGCGCCAAGCTGGAGCGGGAACCCGTCGAGGACCTGCGGATCGACTTCGAGGACGGCTACGGCCCCCGCTCCGACGCGGAGGAGGACGAGGCCGCCGCCCGAGCGGCCCGGCTGGTCTCCGACGCGTACGGGAACGGCACGGCCGCCCCGTACATGGGCATCCGGATGAAGTGCATGGAAGCGGCCGTCCGGGACCGGGGGATTCGTACCACGGACGTCTTCCTCACCGGCCTGATGCGGGCGGGCGGGCTCCCCGACGGGCTGGTGCTCACCCTGCCGAAGGTGACGTACCCCGAACAGGTCACCGCCTTCGTCCAGCTCCTCGAAGCCTTCGAGACGGCGCACGGTCTGCCCTCGGGCCGGCTCGGCTTCGAGATCCAGATCGAGACCAGCCAGTCCATCCTGGCCGCCGACGGCACCGCCGCCGTCGCCCGGATGATCGACGCCGCGCAGGGCCGCGCGACCGGTCTGCACTACGGCACGTTCGACTACAGCGCCTGTGTCGGCGTCAGCGCCGCGTACCAGGCGAGCGACCACCCGGCCGCCGACCACGCCAAGGCCGTCATGCAGGTGGCCGCCGCGGGCACCGGCGTACGTGTCTGCGACGGCTCGACCAACGTCCTCCCCGTCGGCCCGACCCCGCAGGTCCACGAAGCCTGGCGGCTGCACTACGGCCTCACGCGGCGCGCCCTGGCCCGCGCCTATTACCAGGGCTGGGACATGCACCCGGGCCACCTGCCCACCCGTTACGCGGCCGTCTACACCTTCTACCGCGAGGGCCTCGAACAGGCCGCGGCCCGGCTCGCCGCCTACGTGGCGAAGGCGGCCGGCGACGTGATGGACGAGCCCGCCACCGCCAAGGCGCTCAGCGGCTATCTGCTGCGCGGCATCGACTGCGGCGCGCTGGACACCGCGGAAGTCGCCCGGCTGACCGGGCTGACCCGCGCTGACCTGGACGCCTTCGCCTCACCGCGGCGCGGCGGGCTGACGGTCACGGCGCCGTAGCGGGTACCGCACCCGGGCGCGGCGCGGGCCGCGCCCGGGACGGTCGGATCACTGGCGCTGTATGGGGCCCCCGGTGCGCCGCGCGCGCTGGGTGAGTCTGCTGCGCAGCCGCATGCTCACCAGCACACCGACGAGCACCACGAGGATCGCCAGGCTGGTGATCCGCCAGAGGATGCTGTTCAGTACGGTGACCACGCCGATGAACGCGAGCCCGAGCAGGAACACCATCTCGCGGAGTTCCTTCTTGAGCTGGTAGGTGCGGCTGCACCGGATGCGCACGGTCGCCAGCCACTGCCCCTCGACGCCGAGCCCGGACCACAGCCGGCGGTCCAGGAAGGCCCAGGGCAGATCCGGATAGGTGCCCAGCGCATCGAGTGAGCTCGGATAGCGGCTGGTCATGTCGCCGCCGTGCAGTTCGGCGCGACGGTTCTGTACTTCGTCGCTCGTCTGGATGGCCTTCAGTTCGAGGACCGGCACGATCCCGTTCTCGTCGGGGAAGCCCTCCAGCACCACGGCGTCGCCGCTGGACACACCGATGAGCTGAAGCGTGAGGGCGTCCAGCAGGCAGACCTCGTGCTCCGCGCTGGCGCGATCACCGTCCTGGATCCGGCAGGTCACGTAGCTCTGCTTGCCGAACAGCACGTCCTGCCAGCGGTGTTTGGGCTTGGGCAGTGTGGCCGGGCGCACCGTGACCGCTTCGCCCGGCTCGACCCCCACACAGATGCGCAGCGAGCGGTCGACCTGCACGGTGTGCCGGTCTTCCCGGCTGATGTCGGCCGCGACCACCACATTGGCCAGTGCACCCAGGCGCTCGTGCCGGGCGGTCGGGACCTGAACGTTCTGAACGATCACATGGCTCGGGTGGCGCAGCGTGGCGGCGAGCCCGGCCGAGATCCTGACGACGCCGGAACCGCGCTGGTCGTAGGTATCGGGGGTGCGGGCGGCGTGGAAGGAGCCCGCGGGCAGCTCGTTGGCGGGGTGGATGTCGTCGTACGGAATGTTTGACGGTGCCTCGGGGACGAGCCCCTCCAGTCCCGACAGTGTGATGCGCTCCTCGTCCCGGAACAGCCGGGTGCCCTTCTCGCAGAGCTGTTCGTCGCCGCGGGCCCGCGAGCTGAACTCCTCGGGGGTGTCGCCGAACCACTCCCGCAGGCGCCGCGACTCCGAGAGCAGATCGGTGAGCAACTGCCGTTCGCCGGGGTGCGGCCTGGGGGCGCCAGCTCCGTCGTGGATCACGCCGTAGCGGTGTACATACGCGTACGCGCCGCCCAGCCACTCACCGGAGGGCATCTCCATGGGGAAGCCGGAGGCGGGCAGGAACACCCGGTCGTACTCGCCACCGGGTGTGAAGACGCCCTCGCTGCTGTCGACGACTTCCAGCTGGGCCGCGTCCAGCCAGGTGACGAACAGGTCGCGGGTTCTGCCCGGGGTGTGGAAGGGAGATGCCGAGACGTAGCCGAGCGGGCTCACGTAGGCGGATACCCCGACCTCAATTCCCGTTGAGCGGACCTTGACCATGGGAACGGTCGAGGAGATGCCCAGCCCGTCCATCTTGTGCCGGAGCTGCGCCGGGCAGGCGTTCGAGCCGATCGAGAGCACCGGGAATCGCTCACCGATCAGCGGTTCGTTGGCGCTCATCAGCGCGAAGTCGAGCGGTACGGCACGACCTGGTTCGGGGTTGCCGCTGAACTCGTCGCCTGAGCTCTCCACCAGCCACTGGGCAAGCCGTCGATTCCGCTTGGGCCGTAACCTCAGATACTGGTTCCGATGCAGCAGGCCCGATTCCACGGGCCAGGCTCCCGGGTAGATGAGCGGGTGTTCACGTGGCGCTTCATCGAGGCCCAATGCCTCAAGCGTGCGTTCGTTCACCTTGCGTCTGACCTTCCCCCAGGAATAGGAGCGCGGGCGCGGTGCGACCGACATCCTAGTGAACCGGGCACCGTGTCTCCTAGAAGGCCAGACGGTGTGAAGACACTCAAATGCGCTCAGGACGGACGCAGTTCGCCCGAACCGCGCGCGATGAGCCTGGTGGGAAGCTCCACCCGCACCGGGGCGTGGTCGGCGCCGTCGAGGCGGCGGAAGAGGTGTTCGGCCGCGGTGCGGCCGACGGTCGCGGCGTCCTGGGAGACGACGGTGATGCCGAGCAGATCCGCGAGTTCGATGTCGTCGAAACCGACCAGGGCGACCGGCCGTTCACGGTCGGCCAGGACACGTACGACGGTCACCGTCACCCGGTTGTTGCCCGAGAAGAGGGCGGTGACCGGTTCCGGGCCGGAGAGCATCGTCTCGGCCGCCAGGCGGACCCGGTCGGGCTCCGTGGAGCCGAGGGAGACCCAGGAGTCCTGCACGGTTATCCCGGCGTCCGTCATGGCGGTGTGATACCCGCGCAGCCGTTCGGTGGCGGTATGGATGCGGGGCTGGTCACCGATGAACCCGATCCGGCGGTGGCCGTGCGCGATCAGATGGGCGACGCCCTGGCGGGCACCGCCGAAGCTGTCCGAGAGCACCATGTCGGCATCGATCCGGCCCGCCGGCCGGTCCACGAAGACGGTCGCGATGCCGGCCCTTATCTCCTGCTCCAGATAACGGTGGTCGTCACCGGCCGGAATCACGATGAGCCCGTCGACCCGGCGCGCGCACAGCGCGAGCACGAGCTCCTGCTCGCGCTCCGGGTCCTCGGCGCTCGAACCGTTGATGAGCAGGGCGCCGTGCGCGCGGGCGACCTCCTCCACGGCGCGGCTCAGTGGCCCGTAGAAGGGGTCGGCGAGATCCTCCAGGACGAGTCCGATGGAGGCGGTACGGCCCTTGCGCAGCACGCGCGCACTGTCGTTGCGGCGGAAGCCCAGCGCGTCGATGGCCTCCTGGACGCGGCGCTCGGTGTCGGGCGTGACACCCGGCTCGCTGTTGACCACGCGGGAGACCGTCTTGAGCCCCACCCCGGCACGC
Source organism: Streptomyces sp. NPDC087428 (assembly GCF_044744085.1). Lineage (NCBI taxonomy): Bacteria > Bacillati > Actinomycetota > Actinomycetes > Kitasatosporales > Streptomycetaceae > Streptomyces > Streptomyces sp. NPDC087428. Next base: position 430,392 of record NZ_JBIUXR010000009.1, on the reverse strand, counting down.
GCGGCCACGTCCTTCATGGTCGGCCGGTTGCCGTAACGGGGCTCGGGGTGACGGATGGTCTCGGCCACGGTGCGCTGTCCTGTCGTCGGGTGCGGGGCTGTCCGGCGGGGCCGCGGAGAGTACCGCGGAGGGGGCCGGAGGCTGTGGCGTCGAGCATAGGCCCTGGACAACGTTGTCAGCTGAATGGAGACTATGCAGACTATTCAATGAAGCCGCAGGTCCCACCCCCTCACCATCCGGAGCCCACACCGATGCATACCGACCTCGTAGCCGCGCTGGACATCGGCGGCACCAAGATCGCCGGCGCGTTGGTGGACGGCAGTGGCAGGCTCCTCGTACGCGCGCAGCGGCCGACGCCCGCCCGGGAGGGCGGGGAGAGGGTGATGGGGGCCGTCGGCGATGTGCTGGCCGAGCTGACCGCCTCGCCGCTGTGGGGGCGGGCATCGGTCGTCGGGATCGGCAGCGCGGGCCCGGTGGACGCCTCCGCCGGGACGGTCAGCCCGGTCAACGTTCCCGGCTGGCGGGACTTCCCGCTGGTGGAGCGGGTGAGCGAGGCGACCGGCGGGCTCCCGGTCGAGCTGGTCGGCGACGGGGTCGCGATGACCGCGGCCGAGCACTGGCTGGGCGCCGCACGTGGCTACGACAACGCGCTGTGCATGGTCGTGTCGACCGGCGTCGGCGGCGGGCTCGTCCTCGGCGGCACGCTCCGGCCCGGCCCGAGCGGCAACGCGGGCCACATCGGGCACATCAGTGTCGACCTGGACGGCGACCCCTGCCCGTGCGGTTCGCGCGGCTGCGTCGAGCGCATCGCCAGCGGGCCCAACATCGCCCGCAGGGCACTGGAGGGCGGCTGGCGGCCCGGCCCGGACGGTGACGCCTCGGCCGCGGCGGTCGCCGCCGCCGCGAGGGCGGGGGACGCGGTCGCCGCGGCCTCCTTCGAGCGGGCCGCGCAGGCGCTGGCCGCGGGCATCGCCGCGACGGCCACGCTCGTCGAGATCGACATCGCGGTGATCGGCGGGGGAGTGGCCGGTGCCGGCGACGTCCTGTTCGCCCCGCTGCGCAGCGCACTGCGCCGCTACGCCACGCTCTCGTTCGTCCAGCAGCTGACGGTGGCGCCCGCGGTCATGGGCAACGACGCGGGGCTGGTGGGTGCGGCGGCAGCGGCACTCGCGGTCCGGGCGGGCGCGGACGGAGTGGTCCCGGTCTGACGACCTGGCGCGCGACAGGGAGCGGACCAGGTCGTCAGGGCTGTCCCCCGGATGGCGAGAACCGCGCCGTCCGTGTGAGGGGCGGGGGTTCCCGGTCAGCAGATTATGCGGAGATCCCCCCAGTCCGCGTGGTCGGAGTCGTCGCCGTCCCCTCCGTCGGTGACGACCAGGCGGACGACCTGGGCGCCGCTCACATCCGCCGAGACGGGCTGCGCCGGCATCGCGTTGGTCAGCACCCCGGTCGAGGCCGCCCTGGTGCCGTCCGCCCAGATCTCGAAGGCCACACTTCCCTTGGCACCCTTCTCGTCGTCCACACCGACCCGGGCCGTCACGGTGTCGCACGCGCCGCCCGCGTAGTACTCGACGGTGCTGTCCGCGTGCACGCCGAGCCCCTTCGCGTAGACCTCGCCGCCGATGGTGAGCGGATTCCCGTCGCCCGCCGCGCTCTCACCGTTGCTGGTGTCCTTCTCGACCGGCCCGTAGCCGTTGGACGCGGAGAGCTGTGCCAGATCGCTCAGGTAGCCGCCACCGGCCGGTGGCGCCACCACCACATGGGCCTGGAAGGGCACCGAGGACCGCACGCGTTTCCCGGCGGGCGAGCGGTACTGAGCGGTGAGCGTCAGGTCGTACGTGCCGGTCGCCGTGCCGGCCGGGGCCGTCACCTGCCAGCGCGTGGTCAGCGCCCGTCCGGTGGGCAGCGCGGCGGCAGTCGTCGCCGAGCCGGCCCTGACCTGCCAGCCCGACGGTCCGGTGAGGGCCGCGGAGACCTTCAGGGCAGGCGTACGGCCCAGATCGGTGACCGTCGTCGTCAGCGGTGCGGTGCGTCCGGCCTCGACCAACGGGCTCCCGTTCAGACCGAGTGCGGTGGCCGGAGGGTACGAGGCCCACCCGTTGTCGGCGGCGACACGCAGCAGCACGGTTCCGTGCGCCGGAACAGTCGCCGAGATGTCGCCCGCGGTGTTGTAGTCCGTGTGTTCCCACACGTCACGCATCGTGTACGCGGCTGCCCGCGGCAACCCCGTCGCGGCGGCCGTCGTCGAGATCCGCTGCGCGCTCCCGGTCTCGTTGAACAGCGCCACCGCCCGGCTGCCGTCCTTCAGCTCCTTGGACACGACCCAGCGCCCCTCGTCGGAGGAGAGCACGGTTCCCTGCTTGCCCAGCGGGTCCTGGTCGACCGCGATGACCTCGCGGTTGGAGAGGATGTCGAACGTCTCGGGTGTCGCCTTGCGCAGGTCGGAGCCGATGAGGAGCGGGGCGGCCATCACCGACCACATGGAGAAGTGGGTCCGGTACTCCGTGTCCGTCATCCCGCCGTTCCCGACCTCCAGCATGTCGGGGTCGTTCCAGTGCCCCGGTCCGGCGGCTGCGGAGAGCGGCAGATTCTGCTTCATGATCGACAGCATGCTGCTCCAGCTGTCGTTGATGTCGCCCGTGGTGCGCCAGAGATTTCCGAGTTCAGCGGCCCATTCCCAGGGCTTGTTCTCCCCCCATTCGCAGATGCTGTAGACGATGGGCCGGCCGGTGGCGGCAAGCGCATCCCGCATCGTCGTATAGCGCTCTTTCGCGTCGACGCCCTGGTTGTTGCAGTTGTCGTACTTGAGGTAGTCGACGCCCCAGTCGGCGAACTGCTGCGCATCGCTGTACTCATGGCCGAGTGCCCCGGGCAGTCCGACGCTGTCGCAGGTCTTGGTGCCGGCGCTGGTGTAGATGCCGAGCTTGAGACCCTTCGAGTGGACGTAGTCCGCGACGGCCTTGATCCCGTTCGGGAACCGCGCCGGATCGGCCTCCAGCTTGCCTTCCGCATTGCGCTGCGGTTTGGCCCAGCAGTCGTCCAGATTGACGAACTGATAGCCGGCGTCCTTGAGCCCCTTCTCGACGAAGAGATCCGCGATGCCCTTGACCATCGACTCGTTGAACTCGGCCCGGCAATGGGTCGAGTTCCAGTTGTTGAACCCCATGGGGGGAGTGAGAGCGAGATCGCCGCCGGCCCGCGCGCCGGTGGCGGACACCGGGGCCGCGGTGGGGGCGGGGCCAGGGGAGTCCGCTGCGGCGGGGAAGGCGATCCCCGCCGCGCACAGGAGTCCTGCGGTCAGCGCTCCGATGACTCTGTGGGGACCTGAGCGGGGTGTGCGGATTGGAAGATGACGCATCGTTACGTTCCTCCGGACTCGTGCCGAATCATGTGACGGCATGTGCACGCCAAGACGTGCGGTTACGTTAGAGCGTGTTGGAGTCTGTTGGAAGAGGGTGGGTGCCGGTTGTTCGGTATCTCGCCAAAAGCCTTGACGTGGACCCCGGTTGGGAGTGATATCCAAGAACGAGCGTTCGGATGTGTTGAGTTGCCCTCCGAGGGAGGGAGCCATGGCGCGCTCGCGCGACAGATCAGATGTGCCTGGCCGTGCCGCAGGACATCGGATGTCCCGGTGAGATCAGTGCGGTGAAACCCGCGCGGCCATCGCCATGACCTCGGCCGGGTTCGAGGGCGGCCGGGACCCGGTGCCCAGCGCCGCTTCTGCTCCGGTCCGGCGTCCTGACTTCGGGTACGCGGTCTGTTCCGCCGCCGACTCCGCCGGCGCGCTGCGGTATGCCGAATCCGGGGAGGTGGTGAGGGAGAAGCCGGTTCCATCGGGCGGGCGAGAGGTTCCCCGATTCGGCGGGCGTGCCGTGAACGCCCCTGATGGGGTGGACGGCCGCCGCGTCCACGAGGAAGTTGTCAGTGGTCGGTGCGATCCTGCTGCTATGGACGAGATCATGCGGCGACGGGTGTACGGCGCCGATCACGACGACCCCGACCCCGGGCCCCGGCCGGGGCGTGTCTACCGGGAGCTGGTGGGCGGCCCGCTCGACGGGCTGCTGCTGGACGTGACCGGCTGGACGGAGGTCGCCCTCGCGGACGGCTCCGCCCTGATCACCGAGATCGGCTCCTATGGGGCCGGCGGCAGGGCCGAGTACGGACCGAGGGCGAATGAGCCGTACAAGTGGGACTGGCGGGGCGACACCCCCTGAGCGACAGGGCCTGTGCCGCGCGTTCCCGGAAGCCCTGCCGCACCGGCCCGCGGTGCTCGATGTGCCGTGTGCCGGGCGGAGGCGGCTGAGGGCGCCTGGGGTGAGGACCGGGCCACCCGGCCCTCACCCCAGGCGCCCCGCCAAGCGCTCAGCGGCCCCGGTCCGCGCACTGCTGCGGTACGACCACCAGGAACGCGTCCTGTTCCAGATCCATCACGACCTCCGCCGCGACACCCTCGCCGCGGCGGGCCGCCGCGAACTCCTCCGCCGGCCAACTGCCCCGCGGGCCTCCTGCGGGGAACTGCTCAAGCACGGTGCGAAGCACGGTTCACCCCCTGTCGTTCCTTCTGCTGTCGGCTCCAACGACGTCCGGCCGTCTCCGTTACGGTTCCGTGGACACCGCTCCCTGCCCCTCAGGACGCCCGTGAGGGCCGCCCGCGGTTGCGTTCGTGCAACGGCATCGCCTCAAACGGGTTTTCGCGGCAGGGTGATGCGGGCAAGCCACGGGGGGCTAGGGAATGAGGGGGAACCGTGACCGTCTGGATCAACGGTCGTGTCTACGCGAGGCCAGGTCAGGGGGCCCACCTGCTTCTGTTCGCCCCAAAACCTAGCCCTACTTAGCTTGACCGAGCCCTACTAGTTCCTCGAGAGAGGGACGGGACGCCGGGCGGCCGAGGTGCCGCCGGCTCGCAATTGCCGCGTGGATGCGGCGGAGGAGGCGGATGTCGCCTGGGGAGAGGACTCGGCGTGTCGCGCCTCTCTCGTGGGCTTCTTCGCAGTGCGGCCACGGCTCGTCTGCGGTTCAGAGGAGCGGTCCGCTGATGGAGCTGTGGTGCACGCACGGCGACCCGGGCCGCGGGTGCAGCCGGGTCGCTGTGCGTGCCAGCGGGGCCAGCCGCGGATACGTCCAGAGGCCGCGGAGGGGTGGTGAAACTCATGCTGGCTCCCAAGGACGCGAGAGGGTGGGCTCAGTTCCCGAGGTTGTGCTGCCCGCCGGTCTGGGTGTTGGCGATATAGACGTCGGGGAACAACTGCTCGACTGAGCCGTCCTCGCGCTGGATTTCGGCGCTCACCGTAACGCCCACCGGAATCGTGCTGTCGGCACTCAGGTAGGTGGGAGTCACCTGGTAGAGGATCGCGTCGTCCTCGCTGAATGAGGCCAGCCGCACCTCGTCCAGCGCCTGCTCCTCGTACTGCCCCATGCTGCTCGCACCGGTGTTCATCCCGGCCTGCCAACAGGGAACGAGGTTCGGGGAGATCCGTCCGCCGAGGATGTTCGCGATCAGGTGGTTCCGCAGCCCACCGCCGATGTTCCCTGGCCAGTGACCGGCGCGCCTACCGGATCGTGGATGTGGACGACCCGCTGCCGGAGGGCTGAGCGGCGCCCGTCGCGGGGCTGTGCGAGGAAGAGCCGTGCGAGGGGACCGGGCGGAGGACGGGCCGGGCAGTGCCGGCCTACTCCACCGTCCGCGCCAGGATGCCGAGCGTCGCGCGCAGTCCGGCCTCGGGGATGACCGGAAAGATCCCCGCCTCCCGGTGGCGCTCATGGATCTCGCTCCAGTCGTAGTACGACGTCACCAGTGTGCCGCCCGAGGCGGGCTCCAGCCGGTAGCCGTAGAGGTGCCGCATCGGAGGCTGTACCTGGCCGGAGATGGTCCACTCGATGAGAGCGTCCTGCTCGAACCGCGCGATGATCACGGTGACGTCGTACTTGCTGAACGGGTAGTCGTTGAGAGACTCCCGGTCCATGTGCACACGAACTCCTCGCCGACCGCGCGCACGCGATCGCCCTCGGCGGACTGCAGCATCCCAGAACTGTCGATCGCCACGTGCCCCGAGGGGTCGCTCAGCAGAGCGAAGATCTTGGCCGGGGCCGCGGCGGTCTGACGCCGCACATCGAATCGTTCTGTCGTCATGCACGTCAGCCTCGCACAGACCGGCCTCGCACAGACCGGCCTCGCACAGACCGGCCTCGCACAGACCGGCCTTGCAAAGATCGGTCTTGCGAAGATCGGTCTTGCATAAACCAACCTCGCCCAGACCGGACGAATATCGGGGCCGTCATCCGCAGTGGTCGTTGTAGCTGACCCGCTCCAACCTGAAGAATCCGCTCCAGTCGACGCAGGAGCCTCGTGCGTAGAGATAGACGGGCCCCGCATACGAGGTGTAGCTGCCGTAGTCCATGACCGACGAATTGGGCACACCAGAGATGCTGATCATGGCCTGCATGGGTTCCTTGGGACCGACGACGTTGCGCATGGTGACGACGCAGTTTTTTCCCGTCGCGCTCGAATAGGTGAGGAATACCCTGCCGTCGGCACCGAGGTCCATCTGATCGATGACGCCGTACCCGGCGCCGCACGCGCCGTTATAGGAAGCAGCGGCCTGCGCCGTGCCCGGGACGGCTATCACGGCTCCGCATGCCAGTACCCCCGCTGTTCCCACTGCGGCGATACGTCTCTTGGCCCTCAGCCCGTCCGCTGTTTTGATGATGTGCTTCAGTCTCATGTGCGGCCCTGCCTTTCGGCGCCCTTTCCGGGCGCATCAGTGAATCCGGGTGGTGGTCGCCCGCGGGTGGCCCTGTGGCCCCCGTGTCCCCGGTGTATCGACGTGTCTATCCGCAGTGGTCGGGCCCCCGGTGCACGTCGTCCTCCTCCACCGTTCCGCCCCAGATGACGCAGGTCCCTTTTGCGTACACGAAGACCGGACCCGCGTACTGGCTGTAGTAGCCCCGGTCCTCGTCAATCTGCAGATCGCTGGACCGCCCCACGTAGGTGTCCAGCCAGCGTTTCGTGCCGAAGGTGTCCAGAATGGTGACGACGCAGTTGTTGCCCGTCGCGCTGGAGTAGGTCAGATAGATTGTCGCGCCGCTCGAAACGCGCGCCTGGTCGATGACCTTGTATCCGCTGCCGCAGGTGCCGTTATAAGCCGTGGCAGCAGCGGCTTCGGATGTGCCAGGCATTGCCACTACGGATGCCAGGGAAACACTGGCGACAGCTCCCAGGGTGGATAATCTCTTTCCTGATCTCCCTCTGAAGAATTCCCGTACTCTTTGTCCACGTCCCATGGTGTGCCGCCTTCTCCCGCAAATCGGGTGCCGTCAGCGTGCCGGCGAGCTACCGGCAAGGTGTCGACACCATAGGGGCGTGATGTGATACACGGAAAGGCCGGGAATCAGGCCATGGCCTGATTCCGCGACCGGAGCATGCGAACGGGAAACTTCCAAATTCTTCGCTGTCTTCCAGCGCATGGACCAGCGGGCCTGGCCTTTGCCGGTCGGGTGCAGCGACATGATCGCCATGTAGACGCACTTCAAGGCGGCCTGTTCGTTCGGGAAGCGGCCGCGGGCTTTCACCGTCCGTCGGATCCGCGCGTTCACGGACTCGATCGCGTTCGTCGTGCAGACGATGCGGCGGATCTCGGTGTCGAAGCGCAGGAACGGAGTGAACTCCTCCCAGGCGTTCTCCCAGAGCCGGACGATCGCCGGATACTTCTTGTCCCACGCGTCGGCGAATTCCGCGAACTCCTCGAGTGCGGCTTCCTCGGTCGCCGCGGTGTAGACGGGCTTGAGGACCTTCGCGATCTTGTCCCAGTCGTGGCGGGCGGCATAACGGAAGGAGTTCCGCAGCAGGTGGACCACGCAGGTCTGCACGACGGTACGGGGCCAGACGGCCTCGACGGCGTCGGGCAGGCCCTTGAGTCCGTCACAGACCAGCATGAGGACGTCGTTCACGCCGCGGTTCTTGATCTCGGTGAGGATGTGCATCCAGTGCTTGGCACCCTCGCCGCCGTCACCGGCCCACAGCCCCAGGATGTCCCGCCGACCCTCGGCCGTGACCGCCAGGGCCACGTAGATGGGCCGGTTCGCCACGTCGCCGTCGCGGATCTTCACATGGATCGCGTCGATGAAGACCACCGGATAGACCGCGTCCAGGGGCCGGTTCTGCCATTCGGCCATGCCCTCGAGGACCTTGCCGGTGATCGTGGAGATCGTCTGACGGGACACCTCGGCGCCATAGACCTACGACAGGTGGGCCTGGACCTCACCGGTCGTCAACCCCTTCGCGGCGAGCGAGATGACCATCTCGTCAACGCCCGACAGGCGCTTCTGACGCTTCTTGACGATCTTCGGATCGAAGGAACCCTCGCGGTCCCGGGGCACGGCTATCTCGACCTGGCCGACGTCGGTCAGCACGGTTTTTCCACGGGCCCCGTTGCGGCTGTTCCCGCTGTTCTTCCCGGCGGGGAACTGGGCGGGGTTCCACGGCCAGTCCGTGGTGGTCGTGTTCTTCTTGTCCCACAACGCGTACCAGAGGTTGCCTGGCAGGTCCGTCTTGTCCGTGGCGGTGGCGATGGCCTTGGCGCTGGAGCTGCCGAAGCCGTAGAAGCCGCCACGGTAGGTCGCGTTGCGCAGCGTCTTGGTGAAGGAGCGTACGTACGTCAGGACGGCGTAGTTGCACGCTTTGTCGTTGACGTCGTACGGCTCCATGTCCAGGTAGATGGGGCTGCCAGCTTTCATGCCGAGCGCCGTTGGGGCACAACAGGCCCCAGTGCTCGCCGGCCCGCACGGTGAGGTCGATGGCCTCCACAATTGTGCGGCCCTCGCGGCGCAGTGCGACGCCCGTCAGGTCGACCACGGCCTGTCCGGGCAGGGGCGTAGGGGTCATCCGAGCGCCGCCTTCAGGGTGGACAGGTGGGCCCGGCTGCTCTGGGCTGCCTCGCGGGGATGTCCGTCGGTGATGAAGCGGACGAGGTCCTCGTGGGCGTCCTGGTCGCCCGTCCGGGACGCTTCGGGCTGGATCTTGAACATCTCGACCATGGCCTGGCGGATGCGGGGCACGAAGCCGTCGAACAGTTCGATGAGGACGTCGTTGTGGGCGGCGGCCACCACGGCGCGGTGCAGCCGCATGTCCGCGTCGACATGCTCCTCAACGGTCTGTTCGTCGGTGACCCGCTCGGCGAGGGCCTGGGCCAGGGCGTTGATGTCGGCGGCCGTGCGCCGCTGCGCGGCCAGGGCAGCGGCCTCGGTCTCGATGGCGATCCTGCTCTCGATCACGGCGACGATGGACACGCGCCGCAGCACGCTCTCCCAGTCCTCGGTGACATCGAGCGCGGTGACGAACATGCCGGCGCCCTGACGTGAGTCGACCACGCCCTTGCCGGCGAGTTCCCGGATCGCTTCGCGCAGGGTGGAGCGGCCCACCCCGAGCTGCACGGCGAGGACGGACTCGCTGGGGAGCTTGCCGCCCAGCTGCCACTCTCCGGCCCTGATCCGCTGCAGCAGGATTTCGGCGGTCTGGGATGCGAGCGGATGCCGCTGAACAGTCGACGCCATTCCAACCCCTTCACTTGTCTGATGTCTGTCTTCCAGCATACCTGCACACAAAAGGTGTGGTCCGAGGCTCACCTCGCTCAGACCTCTACTTGTCTGATGAGTTGGTTCGGTGCGATGGTGGCTGCCCGCACGCTTCGTGTCGGAGCCGCCTGGGTGAGCTCTGTCCGCCCAGTAATCCCCCTACCTGAAGGAGTGGCTTCATGCTGCCCACCCCCGTTCGCAGGCCCCGGCCTGCGGGGTCTTCTGCTGTTCGCGGTGTCGTGGGGAAGCCGGCATGGTGACCCTCGCCGCCGCCGCGCCACGCCGCTCCCGGGGCAAGTTCTGGTCCCTGGTCAGCACGCACGCGATGAACGACTTCCAGACCGGCGCCGTCGCGGCCCTCCTGCCCTACCTGATCTCCGAGCGCCACTACGACTACGCCGCCGCAGCCGGCATCACACTGGCGGCGACATCGCTGTCGAGCATCGCGCAGCCGTTGTTCGGCATCCTGTGCGACCGGCTCTCGCTGAGGCCTCTGGTCCTGATCGGGCTCCTGGTCGCCGCCGGCGGCGTGGGTGTGGCGGGTTTGACCTCGCGCACCTACTGGCTGACCTGGCTGATCGTGGCCCTCTCGGGTATCGGGGTGGCTGCCTACCACCCGCCGGCCACCGTCGCAGCCAAGGAGGCGGGCGGCGGCACCAACCGTTCCATGAGCGTCTTCTCGGTGGGAGGCAATGTCGGTGTCGCACTGGCACCCGTCGCCGTGGGCATCACCGTCGGCGTGTTCGGGCTGAACGCCACCCCGCTGCTGCTGATCCCGACCGTCGTGGTCGCTGCCGTCTACCTGCTGGTCCATGCTTCCCGCAGGTCGTCCGCCGACGCGGCGCCCGCCGAGACCCACGCGGAGCGCGCGGCTGAGGCAGCACCGCTGGCCCGGGACGTCTGGGGGCAGTTCTCCTGGCTGCTGGTTCTGGTGGCCTTCTGGTCCATCGCCTACATCGGCACCCAGTCGTTCATCGCGCTGTACTCCATCCAGCGCTTCGACGCCACGGCGGCCACGGCCTCGATCGCACTCACGGTCTTCCCCGCGGCGGGTGCGGCGGGGACCCTGACCGGAGGAGTGCTCGCCGACCGGTTCGGCAGGAAGATCGTCATGCGGAGCGGCTACCTTCTCGCGGCTCTCGCCTCCCTGTCGGTCCTCACCGCTCCGAGCGTCATCATCGTCACCATCGCGGCAGCGGTACTGGGATTCGCCCTGTTCCTGCCCTTCGCCTTGCACGTGACGCTCTCCCACTCCTACCTGCCGCGCCACATTGGTACGGCCAGCGGCGTAACACTGGGTATGTCCACCACGCTCGGCGGGTTCTTCACCCCGGCTCTGGGGTCACTGGCCGACCACACGAGCGTGTCAATGGTCTTCGTGATCATCGCGATCGCGCTAGGTGCGGGCTTCGCCTGCTCGCTGTTCGTGCGGGAGCGCAAGGACCACGCGGTCCCCGAGGGGGACACCCCCAACGAGGAAGAGCTCTACGACGAGGCACTGGGCTGACCCGGAGCGTGGCCGGTGCCGCTGGAAGCCGGAAGTCCGTACGTAAGCCAGCGGGTGCGACCGGAACCTGTGCGGCAGGTTCCGGTCGCACCCGCTCGTTGGTGACCGGCCGTGATGCGTTCCGCTGCCGGGCCTCCCCGTGTGCGCTTGTGAGTTCAGCTTGTCGTCTATGGTGCGGCGTCGAACGCGGATCGAAGTTGATCGGCGTTGTCGCAGTTCAGCGGACCTGAAGGCGGCCTTCGTCTGATCCTTTGCTTCGTCACAAGGCAGCGGAACAGCGCGCAGGCCGTGGCTGTGGGTTTGGTGGATCAGGGCGTCCTGCGGGAGGCGTTCGCGGAAGTGCCACACTTCCGGTCGGAGTCATACGCGTGTCTGACGGCACGGGGCGACGCGTTGTTCGAGTTGTGACGATGCGCTGTCGTGCACGGACGGCCCGGTGCGGATGCTGGTCGACCTCGCGCTTGCCCCTGAACACCGCCGCGGTCACGGGGCCCTGTACGGAGCGCTCAATCAGGGGCGGATCGACGTCGCCCGGCTGCGTCGGGCGCTGGCGGGGATGCCGCTGCCGAGGGCGGCGAACGGTCGTCTGGTGCTGGCCGTGGATGTCTCGCCGCGGCAACGGCCGGACGCCAACACCTGTGCCGACCGGGCCTTTTGCCACAGATTCGGCCGAGGTGAGGGCAAACATCAGATGGTGCCCGGCTGTCCGTACTCGGTGGTGGCCCGCGCTGGAAACGGGGCCGCACCTCGTGGAGTGCGGTGCTGGACGCTGTCCGCCTGGAGCCCGGCGACGGCGTCACCACGGTCCAGATCCGAGAGGTCGTCGAGCGTCTTGTCGCCGCGGGCCAGCGGCAGGAGGGTGACCCGGACGTCCTGGTCGTGATGGACGCCGGATACGACGCCTCGCGCATCGCGTATCTGCTGGCAGGGCTACCTGTCGAGATCCTCGGCTGGCTCCGTTCGGATTGCGTGATGCGCTGGCCGACACCGCCGCGGGTCTACGACCCCAAGGGCGGCCGACCGCCCAAGCACGGCGGCCAGTTCGTCTACGGCGACCCCGGCACCTGGAACGTCGAGCAGGTCCTGACGACCACGGACACCCGGCTTTACGGCAAGGCGACCGCGCAGGCGTGGGACCGGCTACATCCACGTCTGACCCGCCGGGCCGCATGGCTCGACCACGACGGACCTCTGCCCATCATCGAGGGAACCGTCATCCGTGGAAAAGGTGAACCTCCTGGTAGATGGGTTGTCGACCAAGATCAACCTGTCCGCCCGGAGCTTCACGTGCTTGTCTACCCATCGGGTATCGATCTGTCCAACTCGCCCCTGCGCTACCTGTCCGACCTGCTGAGAGCCCGGCGTCGTGAGCGCGGCACGCGCTGGCGCCGTCTGACCGCGGACCAACAGGCTCTGCTCGCGCTGGCCCATCTGCGCTGCGGGTACACGTACGCCCAGCTCGCCGCCGGCTTCGGGATCGGGCTGGCCACCGTCTACCGGTACATCACCGAGGCGGTTGAGGCCCTGGCCCGACCTTGCCCCCACTCTCCAGCAGGCCATGACCGTCGCCGCCAACAAGGCATTCGTGATCCTGGACGGCACCCTGCTGCACATCGACCGCATTGCCGCCGACCGCCCCTACTACGTTGGCAAGCACAAGCGCCACGGCATGAACGTCCAGGTCATCGCCGACGCGTTCGGACGCCTGCTCCGGGCCTCACCTGCCTTGCCAGGTGCCGTCCACGACATCAAGGCCGCCCGCACTCACGGCATCATCGAAGCGCTCACCCAAGCCGGCATTCGGACGTGGGCAGACAAGGGATGTCAGGGAGCTCAGGGGACGATCCAGGTACCTTACGGGGCCGCTGGAGCGTCCACGTGCACCGTCAACCACCTCGCCGATCTGTTACGGCGTCATCTGAAGACGATTCGGTCCCGGTTGTGGATCCTGCCGCCCGGGAGGATCGCGGTGATCGTCCTGGCCGTGCTGCGTCACGGCCAGCGCCTGGCCGACATGGCCGGTGAAACGGCGTGTCCGAGTCCACGTCTGCCGCTGGCGGGACGAGCTGATCGGGCTGCTCGCCGCCCAGGCCCCGCGCCTGGACCGGCCGACCTCGGCTTCCGCGGCCTGGACAACGACATCCTCGACCCCGTGATCGTCACCGGCTACGCCGCCAGCCGCACCCACAAACTCACCCCAGGCGAGAAGGAGGCCAACCGCGTCCTCGCCGTCGGACGCGCGCCGGTCGAGCACGGCTTCGCCCACCTCAAGAACTGGAGGATCCTCACCAAGCTCCGCACCGACCCCGCCCGCGCCACCCAGCTCCTGCGCGCCCTGCTCGTCTTGACGAACCTCGAAGTCAACCGCTGACGGATGATCTTCGCCGTGGGCCCCCGCCCGCGACCAGCACGAGTACCCGGAGGACCGGTCACACCAGTCCTTTGACCTGCGACTTCAAGTTGGCGGAGGCTCACTGCCGGTCCTCCCACGACCGGATCCCCTGCCGGCCCAGCGACCGACGACGGGTCTCCAACCTGCTCTTCCCCGGCGCCTGCCAGTCGGTCCAGATGGAGCGCCGCCGCGCCGACCGCGAGACCGCCGAGGTCACCATCGCCGCTGTCTATGCGGTCACCGGTCGGTATGAGCTGCCCGGTGTGGAGAGCACCTACAGCGAGGTGACGATCGCAATGGAGGAGCGGATCGTTGGGTATCCCCAGGAGGTGTGGGAGACGGAAGTGGTGGGAGCCGGGCTGTGGACACCGCCTTTTCCCATCCGTCTCCCGGACGATCCCGCGAAATCCACTCCGCCGCTGTTCAGCGGCCTTCCCATCCTGGAGTACTAGTGATTGTCGTCTGGATCAACGGTGCGTTCAGCGCGGGGAAGACCAGCGCCGCGCGCGAACTGATCGATCTGATCCCGAACAGCACCTTCTACGACCCGGAACTGACCGGCGCGGGGCTGCGGTACCTGCTGCCCCAGAAGAAGCTCGCCGAGGTGACCGACTTCCAGGACCTGCCGATCTGGCGGCGCATGGTGGTGGAGACCGCGGCGGCCCTGCTCGCCGAGCTCGGTGGGGTACTGGTGGTGCCGATGACGCTGCTGCGACAGGAGTATCGCGACGAGATCTTCGGAGGGCTCGCCGCCCGGCGCATTCCGGTGCGCCATGTGCTGCTCTCACCTGAGGAAACGATCCTGCGAAAGCGGATCGCCGACCGAGTCGAAGCCGAGGACGATCCCGAACGCAGCGAACAGGTCAGGCAGTGGGCGTACGAGCACATCGGGCCCTACCGCTCGGCGCTCGACTGGATCACCGGGGACGCCCACACCATAGACAACAGCGCGCTCACCCCGCGGGAGACCGCCGAACTGATATCCGAGGCCCTGCACACGGGGGCGGCGCCGGCCTGCGAGATCGTGCAGACACCCGATCCGACCGCGGAGACCGTCGCGGCCGGGGTGCTGCTCTTCGACGAGGATGGCCGGTTCCTGCTCGTCGACCCCACCTACAAGCCGGGCTGGGAGTTCCCCGGCGGCATCGTGGAGTCCGGCGAGGCACCGGCGCAGGCCGGGATCAGGGAGGTCGCAGAGGAGATAGGGATACAGCTCGCCCGGGTGCCGAAACTGCTCGTCATCGACTGGGAGGCGCCCGAGCCGCCCGGATACGGCGGACTGCGGCTGCTCTTCGACGGGGGTCTGCTGCCGGGGCGGGATGCCGGGCGGCTGACGCTGCCCGGCTCCGAACTGCGCGGCTGGCGGTTCGTCACCGAGGCGGAGGCGGCCACCATGCTGCCGCCCACCCGGTACGAACGGCTGCGCTGGGCGCTGCGGGCCCGCGAACAGTCAGCCGTGTTCAATCTGGAGGCCGGAGTCCCGGTCGGCTGAGGCACGCAGTACCGCGGCGGTGCCGACGGTGACGGGATCACCGTGTCCGAAGCAGACCGTGGCCGGTTCCAGCGCCGCCAGCCGCTGGAACGAGGCCACGGCCTGCTCGCGGTCGATGTTGAAGACGCCCAGCATGACCTGTCCCGCACGGGCCACGCAGTCCCCGGTGAACAGCACCCCGTGCGCGGGGAGATGGATCCCGATGGAACCCGGGGTGTGGCCGGGCGAGTGGATCACCCGGGCACCGCCGCCGAAGTCGATCGTCGAGCCGTCGGAGAGCTCGCGGTCGACCCGGGTCGCAGGGGCCACCGGAACGGTCAGCCCGTGCTCGTACAACGGAACCTCCCAGTCGAGCAGCACCGGGTCGCCGACCTCCTCCTCGCCCCGGATCACCGGGGCGTCGAGTCGGTGTGCCAGGATCTCGGCGCCGTGGCGGTCGGCGAGTTCCTGGGCGGCGCCGTAGTGGTCGCGATGGCCGTGGGTGATGACGATGCGGGAGATGCGGGCGGGGTCCAGGCCGAGGCCGCGCACCGCGTTCTCGATGGCGGGCGCGGCGTTGATGTCGCCCGCGTCGATCAGGGTCAGCTCCGCCCCGTCGCGCCAGAGGTACGCCTGACCGATCCGGAAACGGAACATGTGGAGCTGGGGAAGTACTTCGACGAGATCCATGCGCCGAACGTACGCAGCGGCGCACGTCCGCCACGTGGATCTACGCTCTGCGCGTGCTTCGCTCAACGCGTAGCGGCGGCGGGCCGGGGCCGGCCCGCCGGGCCGCGTGCGGTCCGCTCAGACCTTCTTGGAGGCGGCGTAGTTCTGCAGGAACAGCGCCTCGGCCACCGACATCCGCTCCAGCTCCTCGGGCGACACGCTCTCGTTCACCGCGTGGATCTGCGCCTCGGGCTCACTCAGCCCGATCAGCAGGATCTCCGCCTCCGGGTACAGCGTCGCGAGCGCGTTGCAGAGGGGGATCGAGCCGCCCATGCCGGAGGACTGCATCTCCTGTCCGGGGTACGCGGCCCGCATGGCGTCCGCCATCGCCGTGTACGCCGGGCTGGACACGTCGGCGCGGAACGGCTGCCCCTGGCCGACCTGCTCGACCGATACCCGGGCGCCCCACGGGGCGTGCGACCGCAGATGCGCGGTGAGCAGCTTCGTCGCGTCGTCGGCGTCGACGCCCGGCGGCACCCGAAGGCTTATCTGTGCCCGCGCGGCGGCCTGCACCGAGGGCGTCGCGCCGACGACCGGCGGGCAGTCGATGCCGATCACCGTGACGGCCGGCCGCGCCCAGATCCGGTCCGCGACCGTACTCGTGCCGATGAGCCCGACCCCGTCGAGGACCTTCGCGTCCTTGCGGAACTCGGCCTCGGGGTACTGGAGGCCGTCCCACTTCGCGTCGGTGGTGAGTCCGTCGACGGTCGTCGTGCCGTCCTCGGCGCGCAGCGACGCGAGCAACTGGATCATCGCGGCCAGCGCGTCGGGCGCCGCGCCGCCGAACTGCCCGGAGTGCAGGTTCCCTTCGAGGGTGTCGAGCCGGACCCGCAGCATCGTCATCCCGCGCAGGGTCGAGGTGACCGTGGGCAGACCGACCCGGAAGTTGCCGGTGTCGCCGATCACGACGGTGTCGGCGGCGAGCAGCTCCGGGTGCGCCTGCGCGTACTGCTCCAGGCCTCCGGTGCCCTGCTCCTCCGAGCCCTCGGCGATCACCTTCACGGAGACCGGCACCCCGCCGTTCGCCTTGAGGGCGCGCAGCGCGAGGAGGTGCATGACGAGGCCGCCCTTGCAGTCGGCCGAGCCCCGGCCGTACCAGCGGCCGTCACGTTCCGTCAGCTCGAAGGGCGGGGACAGCCAGGCGGACTCGTCGAGCGGCGGCTGCACGTCGTAGTGCGCGTACAGCAGCACGGTGGGTGCCCCGGCGGGACCGGGCAGGAAGCCGTAGACGGACCGGCTGCCGTCCGGGGTGTCGAGCAGGGCGACGTCCTGGAAGTCCTCGGCGCGCAGCGCCCCGGCGACCCACTCGGCGGCGGCGTCGCACTCGCTCCTCGGGTACACCGCGGGATCCGCCACCGACTGGAAGGCCACCAGCTCGGCGAGCTCCGCCTTGGCGCGGGGCATCAGTGAGGCGATGGTCTCGGAAATCGGATGGCCGGTCATGGGCACGCTCCTAGCAGGTGCGACGTTATGTGTACGAATCCGTGTACTTGAACGCCGCGAATGCGGCGTTGTGGTTACGACGGAGGCACGGCCGATCCTCCCACAGCAGGGGGCGGGCGGAACGCGCCGTAGGATGCCGTGAGCAGCTTGGGCCACTGGTCGGATCGGGAGCAGAAGCACATCGTGAGCAGCGAGAACGCAGACGCCGGACATGAGCACGAAGAGTCGTCCGTGTGGGATGTCGTCGTAGTCGGCGCCGGACCGGCGGGAGCCTCCGCGGCATACGCGGCGGCGGTCGCCGGCCGTCGGGTGCTGCTGCTGGAGAAGGCGGAACTGCCCCGCTACAAAACATGCGGCGGTGGCATCATCGGGTATTCGCGTGATTCGCTGCCGCCCGGATTCGAACTGCCCTTGCGGGACCGGATCCACGCGGTCACGTTCTCGCTGAACGGCAGGCTCGCGCGGACCCGCCGCTCCAAGCGCATGCTCTTCGGGCTGATCAACCGCCCCGAGTTCGACGCGGGCCTGGTCGAGGAGGCGCAGAAGGCCGGAGCCGAACTGCGCACCGGCGCGACGGTGTCCCGGGTGGAGCAGCACGGCGCCGCGGTGCCGGACCGGCGCACGGTCGCGGTCGTGCTGTCCGGCGGCGAGACCGTCCTGGCCCGTGCGGTGGTCGGCGCGGACGGCAGTGCCGGGCGGATAGGCGCCCACGTCGGGGTGAAGCTCGACCAGGTGGACCTGGGCCTGGAGGCGGAGATCCCCGTTCCGCAGACGGTCGCGGAGGACTGGGCCGGCCGGGTGCTGATCGACTGGGGTCCCATGCCGGGGAGTTACGGCTGGGTCTTCCCCAAGGGCGACACGCTGACGGTCGGGGTGATCTCGGCGCGCGGCGACGGCGGCGGCACCAAGAGGTACTTGGAGGACTTCGTCGCACGGCTCGGTCTGGCCGGCTTCGAGCCGAAGATCTCCTCCGGCCATCTGACGCGCTGCCGCAGCGACGACTCGCCGCTGTCGCGCGGCCGGGTCCTGGTGTGCGGTGACGCGGCCGGTCTGCTGGAGCCGTGGACCCGTGAGGGCATCTCGTTCGCGCTGCGTTCGGGGCGGCTCGCGGGGGAGTGGGCGGTCCGGGTCGCGGAGTCGCACGACGCCGTGGACGCCCGTCGCCAGGCTCTCAACTACGCCTTCGCCATCAAGGCCGGGCTTGGTGTCGAGATGAGCGTGGGACGGCGCATGCTGAAGCTCTTCGAGCGCCGCCCGGGTCTGCTGCACGCGGTGCTGACGGGATTCCGTCCCGCGTGGAACGCGTTCGCGGGGATCACCCGGGGAACGACCTCGCTGGCCGAGCTGGTCCGTTCGCATCCGCTGGCGCAGCGGGCCCTGTCGACGATGGACCGCAAGTAACCACCGCCGCTGCCCGCCGGATCGGCGGGCGTCCGGCCGGATCCGGCAGTCCCGGGGTCCGGCCGAGGCGGTGCGGGGGAGGGGTCCGGCGGGGCCGGCCGCTCAGCTCTCGACGGTGATCCGGAAGACGGGGTGGTCGGGGCAGGCCGCGAGGAGTTCGGCGTCCGTGGACTTCGCTGTGATGCCCTTGAAGTACTGGTTGACCTCCCAGCCCCAGCGCTTCAGGTAGGCGCGGACGACGACCACCTTGTGCTCGTCGTCCGCGATCTCCACGGCGGTGAAGGCGCGGTTGCTGCGGCCCTTGCGCAGTTCTCCGCCGCCGGCGGCCCGCATGTTGCGCACCCACTGAGAGTGGCCGCGGGCCGAGACCAGGTACTGCGCGCCCTCGTAGGTGTGCGGGTTGACGGGGATGCGCTGCATCTGGCCGCTCTTGCGTCCGCGGACCGACATCTCCTGCGTGCCGAGCAGGCTGACACCGTGCCGGGCGAGGCGGCCGACGAAGCTGTTCAGGCGGACGGTGAGCGGGCTTCCCTGAAGGTAGTAGGCCTGCGACATGATGATCCCCACTGCTTGGGAGAGCGGTGCTCTCGCTTGAGATCAGTGTGCGCGAGAGTGATGCTCAAAAGCAAGAGCACCGCTCTCGTTATTGGTCGCCGCTCTGCTCGCGTGGCAGACTGAGATTCATGAGCGCTATCCGAGGAGCCAGGGAACGGGCCCGTATCGAGGTCACCGCCGCCATCAAGGACGAGGCGCGCAGGCAGCTCGCTGCCGAGGGAGCCGCGAAACTCTCGCTGCGCGCGGTGGCGCGCGAGCTCGGCATGGTCTCCTCCGCGCTCTACCGCTACTTCCCCAGCCGCGACGAACTGCTCACGGCCCTCATCGTCGATGCGTACGACTCCGTGGGCGAGGTCGCCGAGAGCGCGGGACGGACCGGAGCCCCGGGCCCGTCGGAGCCCGCGGCCCACCTGGCACGCTGGGTCGCGGTCGCCTGCGCCGTACGCGGCTGGGCACTTGCGCACCCCCATGAGTACGCCCTGATCTACGGTTCGCCGGTGCCCGGCTACACCGCGCCGCAGGCGACCGTCGGCCCCGCGTCACGCGTCGGCCGCGTCCTCATCGCCGTCGTCGAGGACGCCCACCGCGAGGCCGGGCTCGCGGTGCCGCCGCTCGCCGCGGAGCTGCGTCCCGAGGCCGAGAGGCTCGCCGCCGACCTGGCCATCGGCCTGCCCCCCGAGGTCGCCGTATCGATTGTCGCCGCCTGGGCGCAGCTGTTCGGACTGGTGTCCTTCGAGGTCTTCGGCCAGTTCAACCGGGTCGTGGAGGCCAGGGATGTCTTCTTCCGCCATGCCGCGGAAGAGCTGGCCCGTACGGTCGGCCTGCTGGGCACCGCACGCCGCGGCGGCACCGGCACGGCGGCCCGGGCACGGCGCTGAGGACGCGCCGCGCCGCGCCGCGGGCGCACCTGATCCCCGGCCGCCTCCCTCGCCGGACCTCCGCGCCCCCGCTCCTCCCCGTTCGCCGTACTCCACAGGGAGTACGGGGGATCACCACGCCCGGCGGACGCCCGCGCGGTGGTCCGCGGTCTAGCGTGGCCGGCATGGAAGAGCAGCGCTCACAGCCAGGCGGCGGTCCCCCTGGTGAACAGGGCGGACCACCGCGGCGACGGCCCTGGGCGCACGGGGAACCGGACGGCGCGACGACGGGCTACCGCGGCCCCGGCCCGCCCTGGAGCCGCGGTGAGCCGCCGCGCTGGCTGACCGGAGTGCGCGCGCGGTCCGCCGGCCGTCTGCCCTGGCTGTCGACCCTGCTGCTCGGCGTCGTCGTCATGGCCGGATCGAGCATCGCGGCCCACGGCCAGCTCGGCGAGAAGGCCCCGCTGGACCTCTTCGCCCGGCTGCTGCTCCTCGTCTCCGTGGCCGTGCTCCTGCTGCGCCACCGCCACCCCGTCGTGGCCGTCTTCGTGAGTTCGGCCGCGGCGATGGTCTATCTCGGTGCCGGATACCCGTACGGACCGGTCTTCCTGGCCGTCGCCGTGGGCTGCTTCAGTGCCGTCGTCGCCGGACACCGCGGGGCCGCGTGGTCGGCGGTCGGCATGGTGTGGCTGGGGCATCTCCTGGTCGCCCACTGGCTCTACCCCTGGCTGCCTCCCTCCGGCGACTCGGCCCCGCCCTGGGGGCAGGAAGTCGGGGTCGCCGCCTGGGTGGTGGCCATCGTCGCCGCCGCGGAGTTCGTCCGCGTACGCCGTGAACAGTGGGCCGCCCAGCGGATGGAGCGGGCGACCGCGGAGAAACGGCGGGCCGACGAGGAGCGCCTGCGGATGGCCCGGGAGCTCCACGACGTCCTCGCGCACAGCATCTCCGTCATCAACGTCCAGGCGGGGGTCGGCCTCGCCCTGCTCGACTCCGACCCCGAACAGGCCCGCACGGCGCTCACCACCATCAAGGCCGCCAGCAAGGAGGCGCTCGGCGAGGTCAGACAGGTCCTCGACACGCTGCGCACCCCCGGGGACGCGCCCAGGACGCCGGCGCCCGGACTCGACCGGCTGCCCGAACTGGTGGAGCAGGCCGCGAGCGCCGGCCTGACCGTCACCGTCACGGCGGACGGAGCACGCGGCGCCGTGCCGCCCGGCGCGGACCTGGCCGCGTTCCGGATCGTGCAGGAGGCGCTGACCAATGTGGTGCGGCACTCCGGCTCGCGTACCGCGGAGGTCCGGATCGGTTACGAGCCGGGCCGCGTCCGGCTCCGTATCGACGACCGGGGACCGGCCACCGGCACGGACGCCGGGGGCAGCGGCAACGGGCTGGCGGGCATGCGGGAGCGGGCCGCGGCGCTGGGTGGCACGATCGAGGCGGGGACCCGCCCCGACGGCGGTTTCCGGGTACGCGCCGAACTCCCCCTGCCGGCCGGCGGGACCGGCGGGGCACCGCACCAGAAGGAGACACCGTGATTCGCGTACTGCTCGCCGATGACCAGCTGCTGGTCCGGGCGGGATTCCGGGCGCTCCTGGACGCCCAGCCGGACATCGAGGTCGCCGGCGAGGCCGCCGACGGCGAGGAGGCCGTCCGCCTGGTGCGCGAACTGCGGCCGGACACCGTGCTGATGGACATCCGGATGCCGCGTCTCGACGGCCTCGCCGCGACCCGCGCGATCACCGAGGACCCCGCGCTGAACGGGGTGAAGGTGGTCATGCTCACCACCTTCGAACTCGACGAGTACGTCTTCGAGGCGATCCGTTCCGGAGCCTCCGGCTTTCTGGTGAAGGACACCGAGCCGGAAGAGCTGCTGCGGGCCGTCCGGGCGGTGGTCGCAGGTGACGCGCTGCTGTCCCCGGGCGTCACCCGCCGCCTGATCGCCGAGTTCGCGGCCCGCTCCAAGGAGCCCGCGGCCGCGACGGGCCTGAGCGAACTGACGGAACGGGAACGGGAGGTGATGGCCCTGGTCGGCATAGGCCTCTCCAATGAGGAGATCGCCCGCCGGCTCGTCGTCAGCCCGCTCACGGCCAAGACCCATGTGAGCCGCACCATGGTGAAGCTCGGTGCCCGCGACCGGGCCCAACTGGTCGTGCTCGCCTACGAGTCGGGACTCGTACGCCCCGGCTGGCTGGGCTGAACCGGCGTCGGCGGACCACCTGGCCCGATCTCGACAGCGGCGTCCCGGCGGCCGAACCGCCACAGCACGTCGACGACACGCCCCACGAGGACGAGCCCGGCCACGCCGGCCGCGATCATCAACAGCGCGGAGCGCGGGCCGCCGTGCGGTGCGAGGAACACGGTGGGGACGCAGACCACGATGAACGCCCCGGCGGCCATCAGGGCTCCGGTCAGCACGGCGAAGCCGATCTCGACGGTCATGGCGTCCCGGTCGGCCTGGCTTCGGTGTCCCATGCCCGCAGTGTCACAGGAGCGGTGACAGCGGACAACCCCACCCGTACGGGTACGGGTGGGCCGCAGGGATGTCCCGCCCCCGAACGCGAACCGACGCCCCCGTCCGCTGAAGGGGGCGTCGGCTCAGGACCAGGTGACCGCGGAGTTCTCGCGCCACAGCCGGGCGAGAGCCGGGTCGCCGGTCACGGTGAGGGCGGTGAGGGGCAGCCGGTTCCAGAGCGAGAGACAGAGCTCCTGGGCGGTGCCGCTCAACTCGCAGTCCACGCCGCGGTCCTTCGGTGCCCCGGCCCCGCGCACGGCCCGCGGCGGCTCGGCCGAGAGCTGTACGGTCCAGACCGTGCCGGTGTCCGTGGCCCGCACCCGCAGCGTGCGGGGCACCTCGGTACGCAGTCGGCTCTTCTGGCGGGTGTGGAACCCGCGGAGCAGTTCGTCGACGCCGTCCACGGCGTGCGGGGCCGCCACGGGGGACAGCGCACCGCCGCGTGCGGACTCCGCGTCCACCCGGTGGATCGTGGTCTCGTGCGCCTGCCGCCGCGCCCAGAAGGCGAGCGGCGACGGCGCGGCGAAGAAGGTCCAGCACGCCACGTCCGGCGGCGCGCTGTCCAGGACGTCCACCAGCCGGCTGTGTCCCTCACGGAACCGGCCGAGCAGCTCGGGCCCGTCCAGGGCGGGCTCCCCTGCGTCGGGGACGTACGTGGTGTGTCCCTCGGCCACGAAGGCGGCCGCCCAGGTGTGGACCATCGCGGTGTGCCGGAGCAGGTCCCGCACCCGCCAACCCGGGCACGTCGGCACGGGAGCCCCGGTTCCGGCCTCCTGCGCGGCTTCCGCCAGCAACTGACCTTCGGAAGCAAGGGTGTTGATGTGCTCCGCGATTTCCATGACAGGGATTGTGCCAGTGGTCAGACGCCCTGGGGGTGAGCGGAACGCGTCCGCCCGGCACCGCCGCGCAACAGGCGTACGAACCAGCCGAGGACGAATGACTGCACCAGCACGGACACCGCCAGGGCCAGGTACATGTACCAGTCGGGCCCGGCCGCCTCCGTACCCCACATCGAGCTGCCGAGGAGGAAGACGAACACGGTGGGCGCCGCCAGGAAGAAGAGCCAGACCCCGGCGAACGAGGCGTCCTCATGGGCGACGAACAGGGTGTCCACGGTGACGAACACGGCAGTGGCCGCCACCACTCCCAGATAGATCAGTGAGGCGGCGTTGCCGAAGGCCAGATGTGCGATTGAGCGAAGGTGCTGCTTGGTCATGACCGGCTCGTTCATCGTTGCTCCCCGTTGGTGGCTGACTTCTCCATCGTGCGTCCGGGGAACCGTTTCTGCCTGAGTACTCCTACTCACTCGCTCCTGTGTGTGCCACGTTGCGGGCGCCGTACCCCAGCGCCGCCGCCGCTGCCGCCAGCAGGGCCACCGTGGTGAGCGCCGCCGGCAGCGAGAACCAGTCGGTCAGGAAGCCGATCGCGGGCGGTCCGAGGAGCATTCCGCCGTATCCGAGCGTGGAGGCCGCGGCCACTCCGCCTGGACCCGCCAGCTCGCCGGCCCTGCTGACCGCTACGGGGAAGATATTGGCCAGGCCGAGCCCGGTGACGGCGAACCCGAGGAGCGCGAGCCAGGTGGTCGGGGCGAGCGAACCGAGCAGCATGCCCGCCGCGGCGGTGCCGCCGCCCGCGACCAGGGTCCGGGTCTGGCCGAGCCGTTCGAGGAGCGCCGTGCCGCTGAGCCTGCCCGCCGTCATGGCCATGGCGAACAGCGAGTAGCCCGCTGCCGCGATTCCGGGGTGGGCGTGCAGATCCTGTTCCAGGTGGAGCGCGCCCCAGTCGGCCAGGGCGCCCTCGCCGTACGCCGTGCAGAGCGCGATCATGCCGAAGAGCAGCACCACGCGGCGCGCCCGTCCGTCCAGGCGCTTGGGGCGTTCCGTGCTCGCGGCCGCCTCCGCCGCGGGCTTCGCGACCGTGTGCCGCAGCAGCACCGGGCCCGCGACGGCCGTCACCAGCAGTCCGAATCCGGTCAGGAGGAGGAGATGTGTCGCGGGCGAGAGGCCACCGGCCACCAGCCCGCCGAGCCCGGCACCGACCATGCCGCCGAGGCTGAAGGCGGCATGGAAACTGGGCATCACGGGGCGCCGCAGGGCGGTGACCAGATCCACCGCGGCGCTGTTCATCGCCACGTTCGTCCCGCCGTACGCGGCACCGAACACCAACAGCACCAGGCCGAGCGAGAGTGCCGAATGGGTCTGCGCGGGCAGCGCGATGCTGAGCGGGAGCAGCACTCCGCACACCACGGTCACCGTGTGGCTGCCGAAGCGGTGGCAGAGCCTGCCGGTGAGCATCATGGTGATCACGGCGCCGGCGGATACGCCGAGGAGTGCGAGGCCGAGGGTGGCGGCCGAGGCGCCGGTCTGCTGCTTGATGGCCGGGATACGGACCACCCAGCCGGCGAAGAGGAACCCGTCGAGGGCGAAGAACACGGTCAGCGCGGTACGGAGACGGGAGGACGAGGGTGGGGCGGGGTTGCCGCCCGGTCCCCCCGGCAGGGCCGTCCGCAGTTTGTTTAGTTGCGGCACAAAGTCAGCATAGAGGCCCGCCGACAACGGGCGCAAGACGGCCGACGGCCGGGTCCGCGCAAGGGGGGAACCCGGCCACCACGGCGTCCGCAACACCTCCGGATCATGGGAGACTCGCCCCCATGAACGGCAAGGTGACCACCACCCGGACGAAGTTGGAGAGGGGCCGCAGCGCGCTCGGGCCCGCGCTGGAACTGGTCCATACCGGACGAGCGCCCACCCGTGCGGTCCTCACCTCCGAGCTCGGTGTCACCCGTGCCACGGCAGGCGCGGTCGCCGCGGAGCTGGAGGCGCTCGGCCTGATCAGGGTGGACTCCAGCCCCGGTTCGGCCGCGGGCTCGCAGGGGCGCCCCTCGCACCGGCTGGCGGTGCGGGAGTCCGGGCCGGTGGCCCTCGCGGCCCAGGTCCACGCGGACGGCTTCCGGGCCGCGCTGGTCGGACTCGGCGGCCGGCTCGTGGCGACCGCCCCGGGATGCGTCACCATCACGGCGGACCCGGCGCAGGTCATCGGCGAAGTCGTGGACGACTGTGCCCGGTTGCTGCGGGACAGCGGGCTGCGGTGCGTCGGGGCGGGGCTCGCCGTGCCGTCCGCGGTCGCCGAGCCGGAGGGCACCGCCCTCAACCCGCTCCACATCGCCTGGCCCGCGGGCGCCCCGGTCCGCGAGATCTTCGCCACATGCGTCCGCGAAGCGGGCATCGCGGGACCGGCGTTCACCGGCAACGACGTCAACCTCGCCGCACTCGCCGAGCACCGCCACGGGGCCGGGCGCGGCGCGCAGCACCTGCTCTGCGTGGCCACCGGACACCGTGGTGTCGGCGGGGCGCTCGTCCTGGACGGCCGTCTGCACAGCGGGAGTTCGGGGCTGGCCCTGGAGGTCGGCCATCTCACGGTGAACCCGGAGGGCCGGCCCTGCCACTGCGGCGGCCGCGGCTGCCTCGACGTCGAGACCGACCCGCTCGCCTTCCTCACGGCGGCCGGGCGCGCGCCCGGCCCGGAGGAGTCGCTCCTCAAGCAGTCCGGGGACCTGCTGCGCAACGAGTACGACGACATGGCGGTGCGCGTCGCCGCGGAGGAGCTGATCGACCGGCTGGGCCTCGGTCTCGCCGGGCTCGTCAACATCCTCAACCCGGACCGGATCATCCTCGGCGGACTGCACCGCGCGCTGCTCGACGCCGACCCGGAACGGCTGCGGGCCGTGGTCGCCGACCGCAGCCTGTGGGGACGCAGCGGCAGTGTGCCGATCCTGCCCTGCACCCTCGACCACAACAGCCTGGTCGGCGCGGCGGAGCTGGCCTGGCAGCCGGTGCTGGACGACCCGCTGGGCGCGCTCGCCTGAGGGAGGGGTGGAGGGTGCCGTCCGGCGAGCGGCCGAGATGCCCGGGGATCACCCGCTGCGGCGCCACGTCCAGCTCCCCGCACCGCGGATCCAGTACGTCGCCGGCGGTGCCCAGCTCCAGATGGACGGCGGTCGGCGCGCCCGTGCACGCACCGGCGGGGACGTCCCCGGGAACGGTGCGGACGCCGCTACCACTGGCGCCCCTCCCCGAGGTCTCCGCGCCCCGGCCGGCTGAGGTGGAGCACCTCGAAGCGCTCGCCGGGCTCCTCCGGCGCGAGACGGTCCCAGAGCGTGAAGTGGACCAGCTCCCAGCCGCGGGGGTCGACGGCGAGCGCCGTGGCGACCGCGCCCGGAGCCTTCGCGAGCCGGCTGGTCTCCTCCAGGGCGGCTCCCACCGCGTCCGCCGGAGCGGCCGATGCCGGAACGGGTGCGCGGCGGCGGGTGGCCGTGCGCGGGAGCGCGGCCGACGAGGGCCCCTCCTCGTAAGAGAGCCCGGCCCAGTGCTGTACCTCGGGCCGCCCGAAGTCCCGCACGATGCCCTGGAATCCGGGGCCCCAGAGGAAGGAGTTCATACCCTCGGGTGTCGCCCACAGATAGAACGGCGCGTACTGGTTGACCGGCGAGTTCTCGCCGCGCTCCCGGATCAGGTAGGCCTTGATGCCGAGTCCGGGGAAGTCGTCCAGGAGGGGGCCCTTGGCCGCCACCCGGTCACGGATGACGCCCATGTCGTAGTCGGCGGGAAGGGTGATCTCGTACTGCATGGCGTGCATGGTCCGCTCCTCGGGCCGTCGGTCGGCCGGAGACCCCGGCGCGGGTGTGCCGGTGCCGCTCGCCCGGCTCGTCTCGGTGTGCCAGGGGTCAGGTGGTGGCGTCCCTACGGGGCCCGAGCGGTGCGAGCAGCCCGCGGACGGATGCGTCGAAGGCCTCCGCCGAACCCGAGGCGCGGGCCAGTACGTAGCCGCCCTGCACCGTCGCGACGATCGTCGCCGCGATGTCGTCCGGCACCAGGGGGTGGGTGAACTCACCGCTCTCCAGGCCCTCCTGGACGATCGCGGCCAGTCTGCCGCGGAGCCACGCGATCGTCTCGTCGACGGGCGCCCGCAGTCCGTCGCTCGCGATGACCTCCGGGTCCATCGTCAGCCGCCCCACCGGGCAGCCCCGCAGCACGTCGCGTTCACGCAGCAGGTAGCGCGAGATCCGCTCGTACGCCGAGCCGGGGGAGTCGAAGGCGGGGCCGGCCGCCTCGCGCATCTCGGCCGCTGTGCGCCGGATGGCGGTGAGTGCCAGATCGGGCTTGCCGCTGAAGTGGTGGTACATGCTGCCCTGGCCGGCGCCCGCGTGCTGCTGGATGGCCTTGGGGCTCGTACCGACGTAGCCCCGCTCCCACAGGAGCTCCTGGGTGGCTTCGATCAGACGCTCCGGAGTGCTCATGAACCCACTGTACATACTGGTAGGTACAGCGACCAGGAGTGATGAGCGGCGGACGGGAGCAGCCGCCGTACCGCCCTCTGCTCCCGAGGGGGTACGCGCACTGCCGCCGGCCGTACGACGACGCGGACCCCTCCCCGGAGACAGGCTCGGAAGCGACAGAAGAACGTGAACGAGAACCCTGAACCGAGGAGCTGACCGAGATGAACACCCTGGCCCTCCACGGCGGACCCGGACCGTGGATCCTCCTTTTCCCGCTCATCTGGGCGGCCGTCGTCGTCACCGTCGTCACGGTGCTGCGTCGCACGGTCTGGCGCGGCCGACGCGGCCCCTGGCAGGACCGGCCGATCCAGGGCGGCCCCGCCGAACGCTCACCGATCGCGATGCTCGGGCGCCGCTTCGCCGCCGGGGAGATCGACGAGGAGGAGTACTGGCGCCGCCTCTCCGTCCTCGACGAGCAGTTCGGCACCCGCGGCAAGGACGCGGTGGCATGACCCGGCCGGCCGGCGGCCGGCCCGGAGGGCGGCGCGGCTCGATGGGCTCCGGGCCGTCACCGCCGACCAGCCGCACCTGGACCGTCCGGCCCGGACACGGCAGGAGCGGGACGCCTCAAGTGGCGCCCCGCTCCTGCCGTGTCAGCCGACCGACACGGACCGTGCCACCGAGGGCTGCACACCCTCCGGCGACATAATGCCGCTCAGGTCGAACGGTCCGTCGGTCGTCGCCCCGTACACCGAATGCGGTGGCTGGACGGCGAACAGGGAAGGGGCCGGAAGAGTGAACCAGACGATCTTTCCGGCTCCGCCCCGGGGGCGGACGCCCCAGCTCTCGCTGACCGCGGCAATCAGTGCGAGTCCGCGCCCCGATGTACTGGAGTCGTCGGCGTCGCGCACGGTCGGCAGCCGTGGGTCGTGGTCATGGACGGACACCGTCAGCCGTTCGAGGAGCAACTCGATCTCGACGGTGCATGATTTGTCCGGCTGTGCATGCCGGTGGACATTGGTCAGCAGTTCGGTGACGCCCAGCGCCGCATGGTCGATCAAGGGATCGAGATGCCAGTAGCGCAACTGCGCCGAAATGATTCTGCGGACCTGACCGATCCGCGACGGCAGGGCCTGGAGCTCCACCGTGCAGTGCCTGCTTGGCTCGCTGATCACGGCTGCGACTCCCCGAAATAGGTCCGGAAGAAGACGGAGAAACGGATCCAGCAGATTGGCTGACTGCTGATTCCGGGCCGGCGGCCTGAATCACAGTGTCACCGCCGGTAAACCATGAGTGACGTGTCTCCAATGTCGCTCAGGGCCTACGGCTCCGCAACTCGCGGTGTCCTCGCGGAGCCGCCCCGTCAGCCTCGCCCGCCGCCCGCGCCGCGCAACGCGTCGAGGAACCGGCGCGCGGGGCCGGCCTCGTCGGGCTTCCCCGGGCGCCGCGGCATCGTCAGCCGGTAACGCGTTCCGTTGACCCGTGCCACCGTCGCGTCCCCGCCCGCGAACCACGCTCTGCCCGTGCTCACGGTCCCCACAGGTGCGCTGTCGATCTCCCGGCCGTAGCTGGTCAGCAGCGCCAGCCGGCCGTCCTTGACGGTCACCTGCCCGGCCCGTGAGAGCGACCGCGCCCACCGGTCGATCCGTACGCCCGTCTCGCTGAAATCCTTTTCGGACATGGCCCCTTCGCCCCCTTCGTGACGCCCCCGAGAGAAAGTGTGCACAACCCGGGCCGGGTGCACCAGAGCGGGTCGGGGCGCAATGACGTATTTGCGCCGCGCACGGTTCGGACAGGTGCCCCGCCCGTAGCACCAAGGCAGGGCTATGGAGTATCAAAGCCATTGTTTGTGCAGGTAGGGGGCATATCGTGGGGCGCGCCGAAACCGGTCACAGGAGGAGAAGCGCGCTGATGGACACGAGTGAGCACGGGCACGACGGCGAAGCGGTGGCGACCGTTGACATCGACCGCACCGACCTGGCGTACCGGGCCTGGCTCAAGGAAGCCGTACGCAAGGTCCAGGCCGATGCCAACCGCTCCGCCGACACCCATCTGCTGCGCTTCCCGCTGCCCGAGAGCTGGGGGATCGATCTCTACCTCAAGGACGAGTCGACGCACCCCACCGGAAGTCTCAAGCACCGGCTGGCGCGCTCGCTCTTCCTCTACGGGCTCTGCAACGGCTGGATCCGTCCGGGAAAGCCGGTGATCGAGGCGTCGAGCGGCTCGACCGCCGTCTCGGAGGCGTACTTCGCCAAGCTGATCGGGGTGCCGTTCATCGCCGTGATGCCCCGGACCACCAGCCCCGAGAAGTGCCGGCTCATCGAATTCCACGGCGGCCGCTGCCACTTCGTCGACGACTCACGCAGGCTGTACGAGGAGTCCGCCACGCTCGCGGCGGAGTCCGGCGGCCACTACATGGACCAGTTCACCTATGCCGAGCGCGCCACGGACTGGCGCGGCAACAACAACATCGCTGAGTCGATCTACCAGCAACTGAGGCTGGAGCGGTACCCCGAGCCGGCCTGGATCGTCGCGACCGCGGGTACCGGTGGCACCTCGGCGACCATCGCGCGGTACGTGCACTACATGCAGCACGACACCCGGATCTGTGTGCCCGACCCGGAGAACTCCTGTTTCTTCGACGGCTGGACCCACCACGACCCCCTCGCCACCAGCGACCGCGGATCCCGCATCGAGGGCATCGGCAGACCGCGGATGGAACCGAGCTTCGTCCCGGGGGCCATCGACCGGATGATGAAGGTCCCGGACGCGGCCACGGTCGCGGCCGTGCGCGCCCTGGAGCGGTCCATCGGCCGCAAGGCGGGCGGTTCCACCGGGACGGGGCTGTGGAGCGCGTTCAAGCTGGTCGCCGAGATGGTCGCACAGGGCCGTACGGGCAGCATCGTCACCCTGATCTGCGACCCGGGTGACCGCTACCTCGACAAGTACTACTCCGACTCCTGGCTGGCCGCACAGGGCCTGGACATCGTGCCGTACACCCGGACCATCGACACCTTCCTGGCCACCGGCAACTGGCCCGGCCAGCAGGGAAGTACGGCCTGATCCGCCGGCAGCGGCCCGCGGCGCACCTCAGGCCGCGGCCGCCGCGAGCCGCCGCCCGAGGTTGCCCACCGCGTCCCGGAACGACCGGCCCACCGCCGACCGCCCCCGCCGCATCGTGAACCGGAACAGCGCCGACCCGTCGGCGGCGAAGGTCCACTGCACCCGGGTGCCGGTGCCGGCCGGGGTCAGCAGCCACTCCTCCACCAGGGCCTGGAGGCCGGGGGCGTTGGAGTCGTCGACCCGGTAGGCGTACCGCAGGCCGGGCTCCGCGGCGACGACCGTCTCCCGGAACGCGATCCCGCCCCGGAGCCGCACCTCGCGGCCCGCCCCCGCGTCGACCGGCCGCGCCGCCGTCACCTGGGTGAACCAGCCGGGCCAGCCCTCGACATCATCGGCCAGTGCGCGGTACACGACATCGGGCGGCGCGGCCACCTCTGCCGCGAAGACCAGTCTCAGCGGGGCGGCCTCGACGAAGTCGAGGCCCACGGAGCGGAGTCGGCGTGCCATGAAACGCACCTCCCGTGCGGTCGGCGGCGGACGGGCCGCCGCTCACCATATCTGTCGGACCGTCAGATGTCGTCGGTGCGGACGGCCTCGGACCGCACGGTGGTACGCCTGTCGCGTCAGCGCACCGCGGTGAGCGAGCCGCCCTCCCGCAGCCGGGCCGTCAGCTCCACCGACGCGTTCCGCGACGCCCGCACCGCGAGCGTCGTTCCGGCCGCCGTGCCCCGGACCGCCCCGGTGGCCTCGATCCGGCTCACCGCACGGCTCCCCGCGGCCAGTACGTACCACTGCCCGGAGGGCGCCCTCCAGTGCGTGCCCCCCAGGACGTGCTGGCCGAACCGGCTGCACAGCGCCGTGTCGCGGGCGTCGCCCACCACGGTCCCCGGCGCGGTGGGCGACGGGGCGGGGCCCAGGAACTGCACCAGAACGCGTCCGGGCCCCTGCCAGGTGTCCGCCCGGGTGCAGACCCACTGAGCCGGGGCGCCGCCCTCAGGGAGGCGCTGTTCGGCGAAGTCCCAGTTGTTGACCGCACGGACACCGGTGCCGCGCAGCGCCCCCAGCGAGCACGCCGTGCGCGCCCAGCTCAGCAGCGCGGGCCCGCCCGTCGCCTCCCTCGGCTGCCGCGCGGGTGCGCCGCCGCCAGGTTTCGGGGTGAAGGTGAGATGAACCGGGTTGAGATCGCCCAGGTCGGTGACGAGGAAGGCGTGCTTCTCCACGATGCGCTCGGAGGACCGCAGTTGCAGCGCCGGCCAGGCGTCGCAGCTGCCGCCGGGGGACGGGCGGTCAACGGCGGCCGTGACGCCGTCCGCCCCCACCTTCAGCGCACGCGCCGGAGTGTTCGGCCTCAGCAGATCGCGCGTCGTGGTCTGCGAGATCCAGGGGGCCAGGAGGAAGCGGGCGCGGTTCCCGCTGCGGCTGACGACCACGGCCGCGCCCGTCGTCACATCCGCACCGTCGGTCCGGGCGAAGTCCAGCGCGGGAGCACCGGATCCGGACAGCGGCTCCGCGTAGCGCACCACCCGTACCCCGCCGTCGTGGAGCAGCACCACGGCGGCGCCGTCCACCTCACCCGCGTACAGCAGCCGCGGCGGCTGGGCCGGGGGCGCCGGGAGGGTCCCCGGCGTGGCCGAGACCGAGGTGTCCCGCGGGGTGCGGCCCCAGGACCGCAGCGCCCGGCCGAGCAGCGCCCGGTCGTCGGTGCGGTCACCGCGGGCCGGCCACGCGGTGAAGTCGACGCGCGAGGTGTCCGCCCACTCCTGCGCGGCGGTACGCAGCAGCGCCGCCGGATCGAGGGCCGGGGCGAGCGCGCCGCGTACGTCCCGGCTGTCGGGCAGGCGGACCGCCGAGCCCTCCTCGGCCAGTGCGACCACGCCGCCCGCCACCACGCACAGCGCGGCGACGCCCGCCACCACCCGCATCCGGTGCCGCCGCCGCAGCAGGTCGCTCGGGCGCGTCTGCAGCACGCACGGATCGAACTCCCCGGAGCGCAGCAGCGCCTCGGCGCCCGCACGGTCGCCGGCCCCGAGCCGCCTGGCCGCCCGGACCGCGCTCGCCGGGTCCCGGGCATCCGCCCGTGCGAGCAGCGCCTGTGCCTCCGGCTCGTCGAGGTCCTCCAGCAGCCGCAGCGCGAACGCCGCCCGAACGGCGGCGGGAACACCCGACAGCTCCTGGTCCAGAGCGAGTTCGGCCACTCCGCCGGCACGGGGGAAGAGCCGCAGGCCCCAGACGGCCGGGAGCGCGGGGCGCAGCGAGGCAGGCGCCGGAAGCCGCCCAGGCCAACAGCGCGGCCGCCGCTCGTGGGTCAGCGCGATGCGCAGCACCCGCAGCCGCATCCAGGCGTACGCGGAGGTCACGTCGTCATCCGGCTCGGGCGGGCGCGCTCCACCGCGGGTCTGGGCCGGAACGCGGGTGGGCGTCGGCGCCTCGGGCGCCCTGCGTACCCGGGGCAGTGCGCGCTGTACCGAGGCGTGGGCGGCCAGTACCCTGCGGTGCCGGCCGAGGGCGGGCGGCAGCACCAGATAGGCGAGCCGGACGAGACGCGGATAGTGCTCCACGAGCGCGGCCTCGGCCTGCGGAACGCCGGGGCGCTCACTGCTGCCGGAGGACCGCTGCTGCGGTTGGTGGATCGGCATGAATTCGGTGCCTTCTGAGCCGTAGGCGGAAACCGTCACACCAACAAACGACTCGATGGTGTGACGGTCACATCACCTGCTCACGGCACCTGCCGGCGGCCTTTCACGTGCGTGCGGAAGGAGCTCCCCACGCATGTCCGGTCACCGCTCACCGGTACCCCTGCGCCGGCCGGTCGAGCATGGAGTCGAGCACCCGGCCGAAGACCCGCCGCCCCGCTCCGGAGATCAGCGGATCGCCCCACCTCGGCAGCAGCCGGACGCTCAGCTCCTCCACCCACACCACATGGGAACCGGCATGGGTGGGATACACATCGATCGATGCCCGGCCCAGCACCACCCGGCCGCGCTTCTCCAGGCGGCACATTCCCGCCCGGCTGCCGGACGGCGGTGACCACCGGACCACTTCCATCGGATCGTCGAACGCCAGCGGGCCGATTCCCGTGCGTGCCACGAAGACCGTCCCGGCCCGGGTCGGCAGTCCGGCGGGCACCGTGATCGTCGTCAGCGGGACGTGCGCGGCGTGCCGTTCCCAGTCCGTCACCCGGCGCCAGGACTCGGCTGCGGGCAGAGGGGTGAAGCGCTCGATCCGGAAGACGGCCACAGCACGATCCTAGGCCGTGGCCGCCCCGCCGCGAGCTGAGCGGAATCCGGGGCCCACCGAACGCCGGACGGAACCCGCGCTCAGCCCTGCTCGGGCCCGCCGCCCGCGTCCCGGCCCACGACCACCAGACCGGGCAGGTGCTCCTCGATCTCCTCGCGGGACTTCTCGGAC
The DNA here is from genome assembly GCF_044744085.1 of Streptomyces sp. NPDC087428. Taxonomy (NCBI): domain Bacteria; kingdom Bacillati; phylum Actinomycetota; class Actinomycetes; order Kitasatosporales; family Streptomycetaceae; genus Streptomyces; species Streptomyces sp. NPDC087428. Next base: position 396,209 of record NZ_JBIUXR010000009.1, on the reverse strand, counting down.
AGACCCGCGTCCGTGACGAACGTGCTCACCTGCTCCAGCGTGGCGAACGAACTCAGTCCCACCGTGCCCCACTTGGTATGGTCGGCGACCACCACCACGCGCCGCGCCGACTGGACGAACCGGCGGTTGGTCTCGGCCTCCGCCAGATTCGGCGTGGACAGACCGGCCTCGACCGAGATGCCGTGCACACCGAGGAAGAGCACATCGAAGTGGAGCGAGACGATCGCCTGGTCCGCGACCGGGCCGACCAGCGAGTCGGACGGCGTCCGCACCCCACCGGTGAGCACCACGGTCGCGGCGCCCGGCCGGGCACCCGGAGACCCCGGACGCTGCGCCGCATGGAACACGTCGGCCACCCGCACCGAGTTGGTCACCACCGTCAGGTCCGGTACGTCCAGCAGGTGCTGGGCGAGCGCGTAGGTCGTGGTGCCGCCGGAGAGCGCGATCGCGCTGCCGGGCACGGCCATCGCGGCGGCCGCCCGCGCGATGTCCTCCTTCGCGGTCAGCTCCAGCGTCGACTTGGCCTCGAAACCGGGCTCGTGCGTACTCGCCTCGACCACCGGAACGGCGCCGCCGTGCACCTTCTCGATGACACCCTGCCGCGCCAGCGCGTCCAGGTCCCTTCGGACGGTCATGTCGGAGACGCTCAGCCTGCGGGTCAGCTCATTGACCCTGACCCCGCCGCGCCTGCGTACCTCGTCGAGGATCAGCGCGCGCCGCTGCTCCGCGAGCAGATTCTGATTCTCGCTCAACGCCGGGTCCGGTCCTTCCCTCTGGCCGTGCAGGAGTCCGTTCGGACGGGCTCATCCTGCCACGCGGTGTCGCGGGCCGCCGCACTGGGGAGATTCGGTGAGAGCGGCACGGACACCGCCGTTCAGCCGCGATTCTGATGACCGGACATCAGCCGCCGTCCCCTTCGAGAGCGAGTCACCCCAGTGCCACCTCCCACCCAGGCCCCGCAGAGCACCGGACCAGCGCTGGAACTGCTGGTCCACGGCGTCGGCGGAGCCACCCCCCAGGAGATGCTCGTCGACCCGCGCACGGTCCGGGTCACCGGTGACGCCACCGCCGCCATTTACCGGCGCTCCGAAGACGTCGACGCGGAGCAGCACCCCGAGCGGTACCGGGACCGGCCCATCCCCGAGGCCTACTGCTGGTCCAACCTCACCTCCGGCAACGGATCCCGGGCGCTCTGGCTCCTGCTGCTCCCGTTCATGGTGATCAACCTCGCCCACTGGATGCGCCCGGCCGCCACCGCCCGCCCCCGCACCATCCGGCTCTACGGGGCGCTCGTCCGGCTCGTCGCGCTGAGCCTCACCGTCCTGCTGACGGCCGCGGCCTGCGAGGTCGCGCTCGACCTGACGGCCTGGCAGTGCGCCGGGGTGCCGGACTGTTCCGACCAGCGGTCGTGGCTGGGATTCCTCTCCGCCGCGCAGGGCGGCTGGTGGTCCCAGCCGGGCCGGCGGCTCGCGCTCGCCGCACTCGTGCCGACCGCACTGGTGGGACTGCTCTGGTACCTGTCCAACCGCACCTGGAGCGCCTACGAGTCCCAGCGCCCGCTGACCGGAACGGCCCCCGACGACGGCGAGCCGAGCACCGCCCACGGGACCGGCGGCGCACCCGCCGAGCCCATCCGGCCCGCACTCGGACGCCCCGGATTCTGGTTCGGGCGCCGGCTGGTCGCCCGGCTGCGCGCCGCCCACACCGCCGCCGGGTTCCTGACCGTCACCGCCTCCGTCGCGGGCGCCACGGCCCGGCACGACCGTGCCGCGGAGGGACCGGTCCCCGCCGTGTACGGCCGGCTGATCGAGGCGCTCCTCGTCCTGGGCATGCTCGTGGTGCTCTGGGTCGTCTGCCGGCGCGGCCGCAGCGAACGGCGCCTCGACAACCGGCTCGACCGCGCCGTCATCACCTACCTGCCCGGGGCCGCACTGACCCTGCTCGCCGTCGCCTCTGCGCACGCCGCCTGGTCCCGCCCCGGCTGGGCCTCGGCGGGCACGCTCCCCGGTGACATCACGTTCCGCGTCGTCACCCTCGCCCAGGGCGCCCTCGTCATCGCCCTCGCCGCGGTGGCGTGGAGCCTGTACCGGCGCAGCCCCGAACCGCGCACCGTGATGCACGGACTCGGCGGCCCCGCGGTCGCGATGCTCGCCTGCGCGCTCGGCGGCGTGATGACCGGCGGGGTGGCCCAGCGCGTCGCCGACTGGCTCGACGGCCCCGGCAGCCCCGGAATGGGCCGCAGCGCCGTCATAGACGGACCGCCGGTGCTGCTCAGCTGGCAGGCGTCCGTCATCCCCGTGCTGCTGGTGCTGCTCCTGGTTCCCGGCATCGCGCTCGGCGTACGGACCTACCTCACCGCCCGCCGCCTGGAGCCCGTGGTCGACGCGGAGTACGAGGAGGCACGGCCCGACCCCGCCCGCACCAAGCAGATCGCCCGGACCCGCGCCACGGCCGCGCTCACCGACTCCGCGCCCGGCATGGTCGGCCTGGTCTCGACCGCCGCCCTGCTGCTCGGCACCGCGGCGGTCGGCGGTGCCTGGGCGAGCGGACAGGTTCCCGGGCTCGCGATGGACGGCAGCAGCCCCTTCGTCGAATCGGTGGCCGAGGCGGCGCAGTCGACCGGCTCCTGGATGATCGGCTTCGGTTTCCTCGTCTTCGTCGCCTGCGGCCGGCGCGCCTACCGGGACGCCTCCGCCCGGCGCACCATCGGCATCCTCTGGGACGTCGGTACCTTCTGGCCGCGCGCCGCACACCCCTTCGCGCCGCCCTGCTACGCCGAGCGAGCCGTCCCCGACCTGGCCTCACGCATGTCCGGCTGGACCGCGCGGACCCGCGGCAGGCTCGTCATCTCCGGCCACTCCCAGGGCAGCGTCCTCGCCGCGTCCGCGGTCTGGCAACTGCCCGCGGCGACCCGTCGCAGGGTCGCCCTGCTGACCTACGGCTCACCGATCGAGCGGCTCTACGGGCGCTGGTTCCCGGCCTACTTCGGCCCCGCCCAACTGCACGGGCTGCACCGCTCGGTGCACTGCTGGCGCAATCTGTGGCGGGCCACCGACCCGATCGGCGGCGAGGTCAGGCTCGGCGAGGGGTCCGGGCCCGAGGTGGACCGCGGCCCGCTGAAGGACCCGCTGGTCTACGGACGCACCCCCGAACACCCCCTGCCCGAGCCGGTGCTGGGCCACTCCGAATACCAGGCGGACCCGGCCTTCGCCCAGGAGCGGGCCGTGCTCCTGGAACGGCTGGCCCCGCTCCTGCCCCACCAGGCCGAGGGCGACGAGGCCCGCCCGCCGCTCAGGGAAGTTCCGGGAGGTCCTCCGGATACAGCAGGGTGAGGTCGTCCGTGCTCGTCTCGGCGAGCTGGGCGACCCTGCCCGCGTGCCGCTCCACCATCGACTCGAAGGTCTGACGGGCGGTGCGGCCGTTGCCGAACGCGGGCCCCTTGGGGAGCTCGGTGAAGTACTTCAGCAGCGCCTCGTCGGTCCCGGACGCGAGGCTGTACTCCTGCTCCTCGGTCTGCTGCTCGACGATCCGCAGCAGCTCCTGCGGCTCGTAGTCACTGAAGGTGATGGTCCGGGAGAAACGGGACGCCACACCGGGGTTGACGGTGAGGAACCGCTCCATCTCGTGGGTGTACCCGGCGACGATGACGACCACCGCGTCCCGGTGGTCCTCCATCAGCTTCACGAGCGTGTCGATCGCCTCGCGGCCGAAGTCCCGGCCGGAGTCCTCGGGGGACAGGGCGTACGCCTCGTCGACGAACAGCACACCGCCGCGCGCCCGGTCGAAGGCCTCCTGGGTACGGATGGCGGTCGAGCCGATGTGCTCGCCGACCAGATCGACCCGGGACACCTCGACCAGATGGCCCCGCTCCAGTACACCGAGGGAGGCCAGGATCTCGCCGTACAGCCGGGCCACGGTGGTCTTGCCGGTGCCGGGGGAGCCGGTGAAGACGAGGTGGCGGCGGACCGAGGCGGCCTTGAGCCCGGCCTCCTGGCGCCGCCGTCCCACCTCGATCATGTCGGTGAGCGCGCGCACCTCACGCTTCACGCTGTCGAGGCCGACCAGGGTGTCCAGTTCGCCCAGGACCGCCCCGGAGGTACGCGCGGGCTCGGCCGGCGGTTCCGCGGCGGCGGGCTCGACCGCACGTGGCGCCGGGACCCCGCCGAGCAGCCCCGGAGTCGACTGGGTCGCCGTCAGGACCGTGGGCGGCGGGGGAGTGGCGGTGCGCAGCGCGCTCTCGTCGCTGGTGCAGTCCTCGACGACCGGACCGGTGCCGGAACCGTCGGCGTGCGAACCGCCTTCCGCGAACTCGTAGCCGCCGCGGGCGCACCGCTCGGTCCGGCAACGGGTGAGCGTCGTGCGGCAGCCGTCCATCACGTGGAAGCCGTAGCCCTCGCTCCCGGTGACCCGGCAGCCGTGGAAGGTGCCGCGGCCCTCGGCCGACACGTAGAAACCCGCCTCGGCGGGCGAGGTGACCGTGCAGCGCTCGATCGTCGGATCGGCGCCCTTGGTGACGATCACGCCCGTCTGGGCGGCGTCGATGGTGCAGTTGTTCAGGGTGCCGCCGCTCCCGTGGTCGCGGAACCAGGCACCGGTGGACGCCTCCCGGATCCGGCAGTCGTCGAGCTGCGCCGTCGCCCCGTCGCTGACCGACACCGCCGTATTGCGGACCTGGGACAGATCGCTGTCCACGACGTCGGCGCGCGAGCCCCGGTCGAGCACGAAGATGGCGTCCGGCACGTCGTGGACGCGGCAGGAGTCCAGTATCACGGTCGCCCCGTCGCTGACCCAGACCGCCGGGTAGTCGCCCGTACTGTCGTGGATCTCGCACTGGTTGGCGTCGACCCGGGTGCCCGGGTCCCAGACCGAGAGCCCGTTGCGGCCGAACCGGCGCACGGTGGAGCGGGTCAGGGTGAGGACCGAGCGCGAACGCAGGTCCACCGCGTTCTCCGGGATGTCGTGGATGTCGCAGTCGGCCAGGGTGAGCACCGCGTCGGTGTCGAGGGTGACGCCGTCCGCCGACGTGCGGTGCACCGTGCAGTCGGTGAGGTGGGCGGAGGCGCGGGCGGCCACCTGTATTCCGCTGCCCTTGATCTCGTAGATCTCGCAGCCGACCGCTTCCAGGCCGCTGCCCTCACCCGTGACGGACAGCCCGGCTCCCGAGGAGTGGTGGACACGGCAGCGCTCCAGCCGGGGGTGTGCGCCGTCGCGCACCGAGACACCGGACTGCCCGGCGGAGACGATCTCGCACTCCTCGAACACACCGCCCGCGCCGTCGAGTACGGCGATGCCGACGCCGGCCGGATTGTCGACGGTGCAGCGCCGCACGGTCGGTCTGGCCGCACCGCGCACCTCGATACCGGCGGCCGAGCGGGTCACGATCCGCAGGTCCGCGAGTTCCGGAGCACCTTCCTCGACCAGCAGGGCGGGGGCCGCCGAGTCCTGGCCCTCCACATGCAGGTCCTGGACGACGGCGGAGGCGCGCAGGGTCAGCGGTACGCCGTCGACGGGGGCGATCCGGACGGATCCGAGCGAGCCCTCCGGCCCGCGCAGCGTCACCGCGCGGGCGATGACCAGATTCTCCCGGTAGGTGCCCGGCGCGACGGTGAGTACATCACCGTCCGCCGCCGCTTCCAGAGCCGCGGTGAGGGAGGCGTATTCGCCAGTGCGGCGCCGCCACCGCGATGTGCCGGTGTGCGTCACCTGGACCGTGCCCTGTGCCATGGCGCTGTCGTGCCCCCGCCTCGTGCGTGTGTTGCGTGTGTGATGCCCGGGTCACCGGCCTCGCGGCAGTGACCATCCGGGGTCCGCCTGCCGAAGTGACGGGCGGGCCGGTCCACCGTAGCGCGCGCGGAGGGCGGGAGTTGACCCGATCAGCACCCTGGGGGGTTTCGCTCGGATCAGGCCGGACCAGGGAACGGACCGGCCGGGACGGCTCTCAGCTGCCGGTGCCCGTCCTGCCCCAGTCCGGACCGGCCCTGGCCCACGCCCGGTCGAGCCGCGCGTACCGCTGCCGCACCATCCGCCATACGATCAGACGCCGTCCGGCCTCGATCAGCAGGGCGGCCAGCATCGCGGCACCGAATCCGGCCAGCGCGGCATGGGTGTGGGCCGTCGGCGCGTCCATGGGGCGCAGCGCGGGATGGCCTTCCCGGTCGGTCCAGATCCGCACCCGGTCCCCGGGGGCGGTGTGGTGCGAGGTGGTCGACACCGTGGCGCTGCGGACCGTGCCGTCCGGCGCCTGCCAGCGGGCCAGCACCGTGGTCAGGGCCGCCCGGTCGGCGGATACCTCGGGGTCGGCGACGAAGTGCCGTGAACCTGCCGTCCGGCGCACCACGACGGCGGTGGTGAGATGGCTCCTGGCCTGCTGGGCCCGCACGGATTCCTGCAGCACGTCATCGGTGCGCGATCCGAAGAACCAGCCGGCCGCCGGCGCCGCCAGCACGAACAGCACGAACGCGGCCAGTGCCACCCACGCCTCGCGCCGGTCCGTGGCACGCCGCAGAGGGTTGTGCCGCCAACGCCAGACTCCCGAAAGTGCCCGCACAGTCCTGCACTCCCTTCCGTATCCGCCTCAGCCCGATACGGTGCGGTCCGCGCGCCGGAGCGACGAGGAGGGAAAAACCTCACCCCGCCCAACGCGGCCGTCGGCCCCCGGAGTTCCCGTTGACGCGGGGCCGCCCGGCAAGGACACGGCAAACACCGGCGGTGCCGGGAGCGGCTGCTGACGTCCCGTGACCGTCCCGCCGACGGCATCGGCGGGTATCCGGCGAGGGCCGCCGTCGAGTCCCCATGGCTCGACTTCGGTCTCGCCGGTCGCTTGTGCCGCCGGCACTCCGGACTGACGGATGTGGACGGCACTCGGTACGGCAGGGCGCATGCGCCCATTCTGCCAGCCGCCGCGGACAGTCCACCGCCCGGCGGCAGTACTCCCTCAGTCCCCCACGCTCAGTGCTCGCTCAGTACCCCCGGCCCTGGTACGGGCGGTTGTACGGGTCCTCGTACGGGGACTGCGCGGGAGCCGGCCGCGGCGACGCCGGACGCATCGACTCGTAGCCGGTACCCGGCGCGGGTCGCGGCTGCTGCTGTTGCGGGGGCGGCTGGTAGCCGCCACGGCCCCCGGCCGGCTGCTGCGGGATGTACGGCGCCGGGGCGTGCTGCAGATGCGCAGGCTGCATCGGCGCGTAGCCCTGCTGCGCCGCCGGCTGCGGGTAGCCGTACGACGGGGCGGGCTGGGAGGGCGCGGCCGGAAGGGCAGGCAGGGCCGCCGGGAGCGCCGGCAGATAGCTGTTGCCGGTGTCGTAGGCGGCAGGAACTCGGATCGGCGCGATCTGAGGGGTACCCCGCTCCGCGACCAGGGAGTCGTAGATCGGAGTGTCGGGGAACGACGGTGCGGCGTAGTAGCCGCCGCCGTAGGTGGAGCGAGGGGAGGTCATGCCACCTAAGTTAAGCCCACGATGTGCCGATTGGGGAGCCCCAATCTTGGGGTTATCCGTTTTACGCTGATTCTGCCCTGCTGACCTGCCAAGACATTGATAAAGGCTTTGTTAACAGAGGGGGTTTTTCTGTTGGAGGAACCGGTGGCTAACGAGTAGTGACGGAGGCGCTACCAGGGGTCTGTCCGGCGGATCTTGGGCGAGTGGCGCGCACGCTGACGCACCTTCTTCGGCGGCCTCCGTATCACGGCGTCAGGGGCGGCGAGCTGGCACAACACCGAGGCACTCGGCAGGACGCGAATAGCGCGGGCCCAAAGCGAGATGCGTGCGGCGCATACGGCGGGGATCGCGGCGGACGCAGTCCGCCGGGCGTGACGCGCGTTGCCGGGAAAGGCTTTCGGAGACCCCCGAGAGCCCCGCGTGATCCAAACGGGAGACCGTGGGGCATGTGGCTTTCACTGCGATGCGCACTCCGACGGTCAGGGAGATTCGTGGAGGACGCGCGGCATAGCGAGTTGGCCCCTCGGGTCCGGGAGTTCGGCGAGAGCGGGGAACCCCCGGCTCGTGCTCGACGACGATGCCCCTGCTGCCGGGGCGGAACGGCGTGCCGGCCGGCTCAGGCCCGGGTGCGGCGGCGGCGCAGGGTGGTGAAGCCCAGCGCGCCGGCTCCGGCCGTGACGAGGGCCGCCGCAGCCACGGCGGTCGCCGAGACACCGCCGCTCCCGGTCTCGGCCAGTTGCGTGGTCGTTCCGGGGGGCGTCGAGGTGGCGGCCGCCGCTGAGGATGTGGCCGACGAGGAAGGGGTTGCCGAGGCCGTCGGGGTGGCCGTGCCGGGAGTGGCCGCCTTCAGCGTGAGCGACGCCGATGAGCCGCAGAAGGTGGTGTTTCTGAACGGGGTCGATGCCGACCGGGACGAGGTGAGGCGGGCCAGTCGGCGGCCCGCCCCGGCGCCACGAAGAAGGTAGCGGCGGGAGCTACTTCGGAGGCACCGGGGCGTACCGCGTCTCCTCCGGAACGTGTGACGTGTCGCGGCGGGCCAGGAGCCAGTACAGGGCGGCAGGGACCACCAGGCCCACCATCCAGGAGATGTCCGCGCCGCCCAGCGGATCCACCAACGGGCCCGTGTAGAAGTGCGTCGCGAGGAACGGGAGCTGGGCGAGGATGCCCACCCCGTAGACGGTGAGTGCGTCCCGGCGCCAGGCGCCGTAGCGGCCCCCGGGGTCGGAGAGCGCCGGGATGTCGTACCGCTCCCGCGAGATCAGGTAGTAGTCGACCAGGTTGATCGCGGACCACGGCGTGAAGAACGTCAGCAGGAACAGCAGGAAGTCCTTGAAGGACGTCAGGAAGCTGTCCTTGCCCAGGAGCGCCACCGCCGTCCCCGCCACCATGATCACCGCGATGTACGCGGCCCTGCCGCGCGGCGACAGCGTCTTCTGGCCCCGGAATCCGCTGATGCCGGTCACCATCGACATGAAGCCGCCATAGGTGTTGAGCACATTGATGGTCAGCTTGCCGAAGGCGATCACGAAGTACAGGAACGACGCGATCAGGCCGGCGCCACCCAGGCCGACCACGTATCCGACCTGGTTGTCGAGGAACGACTCCCCGGCGCTCGCCGCCACCAGCACCCCGAACGTCATCGACCACTGAGAGCCGGTCGCCGACCCCGACAGGGTCCACCAGAAGGTGGCCCGGCCCGACGTCGTACGGGGCAGATAGCGCGAGTAGTCCGCGACGTACGGCCCGAAGGCGAGCTGCCAGGACGCCGAGAGCGACACCGCGAGCAGGAACACCGGCAGCTCGAAGTGCGCGTCGCCGAGCAGCTCCGACAGGTCCACGCGGCCCAACAGGCGGATGCCGAGGTAGATGAACGCCAGCGCGCAGACCACGCTCGCCACCCGCCCCAGGACGTGGATCACGCGGTAGCCGACCGCCGCCACCACTGCGGTGACCACGGCGAAGACGATGATGCCGGTGGTGTCGTTCGTGTGCGTGAGCTCGGCGGTGGCCTGTCCGGCGAGGACGCTGCCGCTGGCGAAGAAGCCCACGTACATGAGGACGACCAGGAGGAGGGGGACGGCCGCGCCGCGTACCCCGAACTGGGCCCGGGACTGGATCATCTGGGGCAGGCCGAGCTTCGGTCCCTGCGCCGAGTGCAGGGCCATGACGGCGCCGCCGAGCACATTGCCCAGCAGGAGGCCGATCACCGACCACACCACGTCGCCGCCGAAGACGACGGCGAGCGCGCCGGTGACGACCGCGGTGATCTGCAGGTTCGCGCCGAGCCAGAGGGTGAACTGACTGAACGCGGTCCCGTGCCGTTCGTCGTCCGGGACGACGTCGATGGAGCGGCGCTCCACCAGGTCTTCAGCTGCCATGACTCGGTTACCGGCCTCTCTTTGGTGTGCCCTGCTCCGCGGTCCGGCGGTGGCGGCTACTTGATCCCGTGCCGTGCCGCCCAGTCGCCCGCGACGTCCTGCGGGTCCTTCTTGTCCTTGTCCACCAGGCGGTTGAGCTCGGTGAGCTGCTCGGTCGTCAGCGCGCTGCCGAGCCGGGCGAGCGCCTTGCGGACCGTGGAGTCGGCCTTGCGGTCGGCGATGAGCGGGACGATGTGCTGGCCGGGGACCAGGTTCTTGGGATCGGTGAGGACGACCCAGTGCTCGGCGGCGATGTCGGTGTCGGTGGTGAAGAGGTTCGCGACGTCCACGTCACCCTTCCTGAGCGCGCCCTTGACCAGCGGCCCCGAGGAGTCGAGGGACTTGAACTCCCTGAACTCCACGCCGTACACGTCCTTGAGGCCCACCGCGCCCACCGTGCGCTTCTTGACCTCGGGCGCCGCCCCGATGACGAGCTTCCCGTTGTGCCGCGCGAGGTCGGCGAGGGACTTGAGACCGTACTCGGCGGCGGTCTCCCGGGTGACGACGAACGCGTCGGAGTCCTCGGCCCTGCCGTAGGGCAGGATCTGCAGGCCGTTCGGCAGGGCCATGGCGAGGGCGTTCTGCATCTCGCCCTCCTCCGTGGCCTTCGCCTTGGCGTCGAGGTAGTGCAGCAGGGCGCCCTGGTACTCGGGCAGGAGGTCGATGTCGCCGCCCTTCAGAGCGGGGATGAGGATCTCGCGGGTGCCGAGGTTGGGGCGGACCTTGGTCTTCACGCCGGCCGCTTCGAGCGCGGCGGCGTAGAGGTACCCGAGGACCTGGTTCTCGGTGAAGTTGGCGGTGCCGATGGTGACGCCGTCCTTGCTGGAGCCGCCGCCTCCGCCGCCGGACCCCTGCCCGTCGAGCGAGGTGACGCCGCTGCTGCAGGAGGCGAGCGCGGGGACGGAAGCGGCGGCGAGGAGGCCGCCGAGGAGGTTTCTGCGGTTCATCGTGTGTGCTCCTGGGCCGACTTGGCGGGGCGGTGACGGAAAAGGGTGCGCTGGAGTGCCGAGAGCGCGAGGTCGAGGACGACCGCGACGAGCGCCACGAGCACGGCGCCGCCGAGCACCTGTACGAGGTCGCGCTGGGCGAGCCCGTCGAAGACGTACCGGCCGAGGCCGCCGAAGGAGACGTACGCGGCGATGGTGGCCGTCGCGACGACCTGGATGAGGGCGAGCCTGAGCCCGGTCATGATCAGGGGGAGCGCGAGGGGCAGTTCGACCTGGAGGAGGACCTGGTGCCAGCGCATCCCCTGGCCGCGCGCGGCATCCCGCACCTCGGGGTCGACGGCGGTCATCCCGGCGTAGGTGTTGGTGACGATGGAGGGGACGGCGAGCGCCACGAGGGCGATGTAGACGGGCCACATCGAGAGCCCGCTGGCCAGGAAGACCAGCACGACGAGCCCGACCGTGGGCAGCGCGCGCCCGAAGCTGGAGAGATTGATGGCGAGGAAGGCGCCGCGTCCGGTGTGCCCGATGAGCAGGCCGACCGGCAGGGCGAGGGCGGCGGCGATCAGCGTGGCGAGCAGCGAGTACTGGAGGTGCTCGGCGAGGCGGTGCCCGATGCCGTCGGGCCCGGTCCACTGCTCACTGCTGACCAGCCAGGCGCCGAGATCCTTGAAGAGTTCGTACATGCTCAGGCCCCCTGCTTCTGTCGACGGGTCCAGGGAGTCAGGACGTACTGGAGGGCGACGAGAGCCGCGTCCGCGACGAGCGCGAGGAGCAGGGTCAGGACGACGCCGACGATGACGGGGGTGGGGAAGTTGCGCTGGAACCCGTCCGTGAAGAGCTGACCGAGTCCGCCGTCGCCGATGTACGTGGCCACGGAGACGAGGGAGATGGCCATCACCGTCGCGATCCGCACGCCCGCCATGATCACGGGGAGGGCGAGGGGGAGTTCGACGGTGAGCAGGGTGCGCAGCGGCCGGGAGCCCATGGCCTTCGCGGCCTCCTTGGTCCTGGCGGGGACGGAGTCCAGGCCCTCGACGGTGTTCCGCAGGAGCACGACGAGCGTGTAGATCGTCAGGCCGATGACGGTGGTGGTGCGGGTGAGCCCGCTGACCGGCAGGAGGAGTACGAAGACGGCGATGGACGGGATGGTGAACAGGATGTTCGACAGCCCGAGGAGGAGTCCGCGCAGCCGGCGTACGCGGTGCGCGAGGACAGCCAGGGGGAGCGAGACGATCAGGCCGAGGAGTACGGCGGTGAGGGCGGCCTGGAGATGGGAGAGGGCCAGGGTGGTGAGATCGCCGGTGTGGTCGGATATCCACGACCAGTCGACGGTCATGCGGCCACCGTGCTCGCGTCGCTGTGGACGCGTCCCGCGTGGTCGTGGATGTCCTCGCGGGACGTCACACCCGTGAGGACGCCCTCCGCGTCGACGCGGGCGACCAGTCCGCTCGGCGCGGCGATCGACTCGTTGAGCGCCGAGAGGAGCGAGTCCGTGTCGCGCAGCGGCCGGACCGGGGCCTCCGCCTCGGTCTCGGTGTCGTGCCAGGCCAGCGGCTTGCGGGCGGCGTCGAGGGTCAGCTGCCAGCGGGTTCCCTTGGGAGCGGGCCCCTGGGTGACCTCCGCCAGCGCGGTCAGGGACAGCAGCTTCAGGCCGCGCTCCGCGCCGAGGAAGTCCGCGACGAACGCGTCCGCGGGCCGGGCCAGCAGTTCGGCGGGGCCCGCGCACTGGACGAGGTGGCCACCGGTGCGGAAGACGGCTATGCGGTCGCCGAGCCGGACGGCCTCGTCTATGTCGTGCGTGACGAAGACGATGGTCTTGTTCAACTCCCTCTGGAGGCGCAGGAGCTCGTCCTGCAGCTGGGTGCGCACCACGGGGTCGACGGCACCGAACGGCTCGTCCATCAGGAGCACCGGCGGGTCCGCGGCGAGCGCGCGGGCCACGCCGACCCGCTGCTGCTGGCCGCCGGAGAGCTGGTGCGGGTAGCGCTTCCCGGCGTCGGGGGAGAGGCCGACCGTCTCCAGGAGTTCCGCGGCCCGCGCCCGCGCCTTCCTGCGGCCCCAGCCGAGCAGCAGCGGCACGGTCGCGATGTTGTCGAGGACCGTGCGGTGGGGGAAGAGCCCGGACTGCTGGATCACGTAGCCGATGGAGCGGCGCAGCTCGGCGGCGTCCTGCTCCAGGACGTCCCTGCCGTTGACCCTGATGGTCCCTGAGGTCGGATCCACCATCCGGTTGATCATGCGGAGCGTCGTCGTCTTGCCGCAACCGGAAGATCCGACAAGGACGGTCACACCCCCTTCCGGCATCTCAAGGGAGAGGTCGTGCACCGCGGTCGTGCCGTTCGGGAAGCGCTTGTTGACCGTGTCGAATTGGATCATGTGGAGTCCCTTGCCCGGCTGCATATCATCATGCAGAGTTCTCGGTGTCTGAATAGATTGTCAATAGTCCGTCGTCTCTCGGGTGTGAATCCCTGGTGACGAGTGGTCGTAGGGCAAGACCGCGCTTCCGGTTGAGGAGGAATGACGAGTGATGTCGTCTCATATCGCGGACAGGGTGACGGGCGACAGCGACTCGGTTGTCGTCCTGAACGGCCGCGGACTGATGGTTGCAGATGTCGTACGCATGGCCGAATCCACCGCAAAACCCGTCCCGGGCGCGGACGGGATGAAGCGCGTGGAGACCTCGTGGCACGCCGCTCGGGAAATCGCCTCGTGGGGCCGTGTCTACGGGCGCTCCACCGGTGTGGGCGCCAACCGGAACGAGTCCGTGCCGACGGAGGAGGCCGCCGACCACGGTCTGCGGCTGCTGCGCAGCCACGCCGGGGCGATCGGCGCGGAACTGCCCGCACGGCAGGTCCGGGCCATGCTGGCGGTCCGCGCCAACCAGCTGCTCGCGGGAGGCGCCGGTCTGCGCCCGACCGTCGTCACGGCACTCTGCGAGGCCCTGGAGACGGGTGCCCACCCCAAGGTCAACGAATTCGGCTCGGTCGGCACCGGCGACATCGCCGCGCTCGCACAGATGGGCCTCGCGCTGGCCGGTGAACACCCCTGGCAGGGGCCCGGGGCGGCCCCCGATCCGCAGCCCCTGGACAACAACGACGCCCTGGCCCTGATCAGCAGCAACGCCCTGACCCTCGGTCAGTCCGCGCTCGCCCTGCACGAGCTGCGCGGCCTCATCGCGGCCACACAGGTGGTGGCGGCGCTGTCCCTGATGGCGACGGACGGTTCGTACGAGGCGTACGCGCTGCCCGTGCACGAGGCGCGGCGGCACGCCGGTTCGTACGCGGTCGCGGAGCGGATGCGGCTGCTGCTCGGCGCCCCCGACCGCCCCACGCCGCCGCTCGGCCGGATCCAGGACCCGTACGGCTTCCGCTGCGTGCCCCAGATCCACGGGCCCGCGCACGACGCGGCGGACGCCCTCGAAGACGTTCTCACGGTCGAGATCAACGCGGCGGCCGAGAACCCGCTGATCTCCGCGCAGGACATGGCGGCCTACCACCACGGGGGCTTCTACGCCGCTCAGCTCGCCCTGGCCCTCGATCACTTCAGGCTGGCGGTGACGCAGGTGGCGCGCCTGTCGACGTCGCGTCTGTCCACGCTGAACGAACCCGGCTTCACCCGGCTGCGGCCCTTCCTCGCGGACGGTGCGCCGGCGTCGTCGGGCGTGATGATCCTCGAGTACGCGGCCGGGGCTGCGCTCGGCGATCTGCGGGCCTTCTCCGCGCCCGCGTCCCTCGGCCATGCGGTGCTCTCGCGCGGTGTCGAGGAGCAGGCGAGCTTCGCCTCGCTCGCGTCCCGTCAGACGCTGCGGGCGTGCGAGGCGTACCGGCTCGTCGTGGGCTGCGAACTCGTGGCGGCGGTAAGGGCGTTGCGTCAGCGAGACATGCGGCTCGACCCGGGGCTGCCCGTCGGCCGGGCCTTCGGGCTGGCGGCTGCGGTGCTCGACGCGGATCCGGCCGACCGGCCGCTGACGGACGATGTGGCGGCGGCGGCCGGACTGCTCGACCGGTTCACCGAGCTGTGGCTGGAACTCGGGCCGGGGAGCGGAGCGGCCTTCGACGCCCAGGGTGTGGTGCGCCGGACGCCATGAGCGACCGCCCTCCGGCACTGAGGGCAAGGGTGTGGTGAAGGACCTGACAGCCGCCGTGCCGTCACGCGGCGTTTGGTGCAGTGGATGAAAGCGTTTGCTCTCGCCTGGCGATGCCGGCCCGCCGGATTTCGGGCACTCGGCCCGGCGTGCCGTCCTCGACCGGCTCGATCCGCATCGTCAACACCGTTGAGAGTGAGGTGTGTTGGCGTTCGGTCAAACAATTTCACAGACGTGCAGGAGTCTTGTCAGCCCAACTGAAGCGGCTCTAGGGTCTGCACCCAGAAAGCGCTTTCCGTTTTCAAGATCCTCGTTTCACCCGCAGTTCGAAGACGAATCGGGAGACGAAAATGAGACGACCAGTTGCACTGCGCCTCTCCGCGGCGGTGACCACGCTGGCCCTGGCGGCGGCGACAGGCGCGGTTCTGACGATGCCTGAGGCGTCGGCGGCGGCCGCCGGAGCCACCGGCTACGCCACCCAGAACGGCGGGACGACCGGCGGCGCGGGCGGGACGACGGTCCGGGCCACCACGGGAACGGCGATCCATGCCGCCCTGTGCGGCCGGGCCGACAGCAGCACCCCGATCACCATCGAGGTCGAGGGGACCATCAACCACGCGAACACCACCAAGGTGTCGGGTGACAGCTGCAACACCGCCGCCGGGGTGATCGAGCTGAAGCAGATCAGCAACGTCACGATCGTCGGTGTCGGCAACGGGGCCGTGTTCGACCAACTGGGTATCCACATACGTGAGTCCAGCAACATCATCATCCAGAACGTGACCGTCCGGAACGTCAAGAAATCCGGCTCACCCACATCCAACGGCGGCGACGCCATCGGCATGGAGAGCAACGTCCGCAACGTCTGGGTCGATCATTCCAGCCTGGAGGCCTCGGGCGGGGAGTCGGAAGGGTTCGACGGCCTCTTCGACATGAAGGCCAACACCCAGTACGTGACCCTGTCGTACAGCACCCTGCGCAACTCCGGCCGCGGCGGTCTGATCGGGTCCAGCGAGACCGAACTCTCCAACGGCTTCGTGACGTTCCACCACAACCTCTACGAGAACGTCGACTCCCGCACCCCGTTGCTGCGCGGCGGCATCTCCCACATCTACAACAACTACTACGTGAAGCTCAACAAGTCCGGTATCAACTCCCGGGCCGGGGCCCGCGCGAAGGTGGACAACAACTACTTCAAGGACTCCAAGGACGTCCTCGGCACCTTCTACACCGACGCGGCCGGATACTGGCAGGTCAGCGGCAACACATACGACAACGTGACGTGGTCCGCCCCCGGCAGCGAGAACAACCCCGCCGGCCCCGACCCGCAGTCCAACACCACGGTCAGCATCCCCTACGCCTACAGCCTCGACGACGCCGGCTGCGTGCCGGACATCGTGACGCAGACGGCAGGCGCCAACAAGGGGCTGAAGGTCTCGGACGGCAACTGCTCGCCGCAGACGCCGACCCCGGACCCGACCGACCCCACGCCGGACCCGACCCGGCCCAGTGGCACCAACCTCAGCATCGGCGCCGGTGCCGACGGCTCCGGCAAGGCCGCCGGGACGAGCTTCGGCAACGTGCGCGACGGTGACATGAGCACCTACTGGTCACCGGCCGGCTCGACCGGATCCGTCTCGGTCAAGTGGACCTCCGCCACCGCCGTCTCCGCGATCAGCATCCGGGAGGCGCCGGGTGCCGAGGGTGCTGTCGGATCCTGGAGGGTCGTCAACGGCGACACCGGCACCGTGCTGACCTCCGGCAGCGGTGCGGGAGTCATCACCTTCCCCCGGACCTCACTGCGCAAGATCACGTTCGAGATCACCGGCTCGGCCGGCACTCCGAAGATCGCCGAGTACGAGACCTACGCCGAGTAGCGGCAACGGCGCCGCGACCGCCACCGGCTCGCCCACGGTGGTGGGAACGGCGCCGCACCCCGTCACCCGCCGAGCGCCTCCACCTCCGCGTCCTGATCGT
The DNA here is from genome assembly GCF_044744085.1 of Streptomyces sp. NPDC087428. Taxonomy (NCBI): domain Bacteria; kingdom Bacillati; phylum Actinomycetota; class Actinomycetes; order Kitasatosporales; family Streptomycetaceae; genus Streptomyces; species Streptomyces sp. NPDC087428. The sequence goes on along the minus strand of NZ_JBIUXR010000009.1, from coordinate 379,348 downwards.
GCGGGGAGCGAGTCCACGGGGGTTACCGGCGAATGCCCGGACGCCTCCTGGTGCCGCTGTGGGTTCCGCGGCGAGAGAGCATTAGGTTGACCGGGAAAGGTCTCGGCAGCCGGACTCGTGATGGGGGCGAGCATGACCATGCTAAAAGGAACCAATGTCCCAGTGGCGGCACAGGCCGTGCGCGTCGAACTGGGGTGGCGCAGCGCCCCCGGGACACCGGACGTGGACGCCTCGGCGCTCCTTCTCCTCGGTTCCGGAAAGGTACGCAGCGACGCGGACTTCGTCTTCTACAACCAGCCGGCCCACGCATCCGGCGCGGTGCGCCACGAGGGCAAGCGAGTCAACGGCGGCGCGGCCACCGACAGCCTGACCGTCGACCTGACACGGGTGGAGCCCCTCATCGACCGCATCGTGGTGGCCGCCTCGGCGGACGGCGGCACGTTCGGCGGGGTGGCAGGACTGTACGTACGGATCACGGACACGGCGAACGGCTCCGAACTGGCCCGGTTCGACAGCACCGACGCCACGGTCGAGACCGCGTTCATCCTCGGTGAGCTCTACCGGCGCCAGGGATCCTGGAAATTCCGGGCCGTGGGCCAGGGATACGGGACCGGACTCGAAGGCCTCGCCACGGACTTCGGGATCTCCGTCGACGAACCGCAGCAGTCGCAGCAGTCGCTGCAACCACAGCAAGCGCAAAGGGCTCCTCAGCCCCAAACGCCCCCGCAACCCCAACAGCCCAACCCGGCGACCCGGGTCGCCTCGATGCCCCCGCCGCCGCAGCCGCCGCAGTATCCTCAGCCGGCCGCCGCCGCCCCGATGACGCCTCCCGCGCCCCCCGCACCGCCCGTCACCCAGCCCGTCCGGCTCACCAAGGTGACGCTCACCAAGGAAGCGCCGTCGGTCTCGCTCGCGAAGCAGGGCGGCACTTCGGGGTCCATGCGCGTCAACCTCAACTGGGAAGTGCGCAAGCAGTTCAAGGGGTGGGGCAGCAAGCTCGGCCGGGCCGTCGCGAACCACGCGGATCTCGACCTCGATCTCTGCGCCCTGTACGAGCTGACCGACGGCCGCAAGGGAGTGGTCCAGGCGCTGGGCAACGCCTTCGGCGCCCTTCAGCAGCCGCCCTACATCCACCTCGACGGCGACGACCGGACCGGCGCCGTCGCCTCCGGCGAGAACCTCACCATCAACCTCGACCAGAAGGCCAGGATCCGGCGGATCCTGATCTTCGTCACCATCTACGAAGGGGCCCGGAGTTTCGCCGATCTGCACGCCACGGTGACCCTTCAGCCCCAGCACGGCGCAGCGATCGATTTCTCGCTCGACGAGTGCACCGTCCCGTCCACGGTCTGCGCACTCGCCCTCATCAGCAACAACGGGGGCGACTTCACCGTGCAGCGAGAGGCCCACTACCTCGTGCCGCAGCGCGGAGTGAGCCCGCAGCGCACCATCGACCAGGCCTACGGCTGGGGTATGAACTGGACCCCCGGCCGCAAGTGAGCCCTGCCTCTCACTGGTCCGGTGCGGCCTCGGGACGGGCGTACGTACGCCCCTTCCAGGCCGCACCGCGGCCCCGGTAGTGCTGCACCGCCGAATCGACCGTCATCAGCAGGTACAGCAGTGCGGTGAACGGCAGCAGCGGCGCCAGCCACAGGGACTGCCGGTAGTAGCCGAGCATCGGCATGTACGTCCCGGCCATCACGACCCAGGCGACGCCCCCCGTCCAGGCCGCCACGGAATCGGGAGCCAGCAGTCCCGCCACGAGCGTCACCGGCGGCGCGAGGTAGACGAGTGCGAGCCCCAGCACCGTGCCGAGCAGCACCAGCGGGTTGTGCCGCAGCTGGGCGTACGCGCTCCGGGAGATCATCCGCCACAGATCGGTGAGGCACGGATAGGGGCGCACACTGTCCACCCGGTCGGCGAGCCCCAGCCAGATCCGGCCGCCACTGCCCTGCACCGCACGGGCGAGCGACACGTCGTCGATCACCGCCTGCCGGATCGACTCCGGCACCCGCGCCCGTACCGCGGCCTCGGTCCGCAGCAGTACGCAGCCGCCCGCGGCCGCGGCCGTCCGCGCCCCCGCCCGGTTCACCCACCGGAACGGGTAGAGCTGCGAGAAGAAGTACACGAAGGCCGGTACGACGAGCCGTTCCCAGGTGCTCTCCACCCGCAGCCGCGCCATCTGCGAGACCAGATCGAACCCGCCCGATTCGGCGGCCGCCACCAGCTCCCGCAGACTGTCCGGCTCGTGCGCGATGTCGGCATCCGTGAGCAGCAGGTACTCCGGGTCGCGGGCCCGTGCCAGCGCCATGCCGTGCTGGACGGCCCAGAGCTTGCCCGTCCAGCCGGGCCGGGGCTCCCCGGGCGACACCACGGTGACCGGCAGTCCTCCGTGCCGTACGGCCAGGGCGCGGGCGACGTCCCCGGTGCCGTCCTCGCTGCTGTCGTCGACCAGGAAGATCTCGGCCGATCCCGGATAGTCCTGCGTCAGCAGGGACGGCAGGCTCACCGGAAGCATGTCGGCCTCGTCACGTGCGGGGACGACGATCGCGACGGACGGCCAGCGCGCGGGGGCCTCGCGTTCCGGCAGCCGCTGGTCCGTCCGCCAGAAATAGCCCTGCCCCAGCAGCAGCCACACCCACGCGGCGAGGGAACCCACGGCGATCCAGACAATGGCGCTCATTGGCCGAAGTCTGCCCCACTGAGCCGGGACCGCAAGGGCTGTCGACTATGGTGACCGGGTGAAGATCGCGCTCATGGACTCCGGAATCGGCCTGCTCGCCGCCGCCGCCGCGGTACGCCGGCTGAGGCCGGACGCCGATCTGGTGCTCTCCTCGGACCCCGACAGCATGCCCTGGGGCCCCCGCACGCCCGAGGACCTGACGGCACGTGCGCTCGCGGTGGCGCGCGCCGCCGCCGCCCACCGTCCCGACGCGCTGATCGTCGCCTGCAACACCGCTTCCGTGCACGCGCTGGCGGCCCTGCGGGCGGAGCTCGAACCGGCCCTGCCGGTCATCGGCACGGTCCCCGCGATCAAGCCGGCCGCGGCCGGCGGCGGCCGGGTCGCGATCTGGGCCACCCCGGCGACCACGGGCAGTCCGTACCAGCGAGGGCTCATCAGGGACTTCGCCGGCTCCGCGGCCGTCACCGAGGTCCCCTGCCCCGGCCTCGCCGACGCCGTGCAGTGGGCCGACGAGGAGGGGATCGGCCGGGCCCTGGCCGCGGCCGCCGCGCTCACCCCGCCCGATGTCCAGGCCGTCGTGCTGGGCTGCACCCACTACGAGCTGGTCGCCGAGCGCATCCGCGACGCCGTGCGGCAGCCCGGCCGGCCCCCCGTGGTCCTCCACGGCTCCGCCGGAGCCGTCGCGGCCCAGGCGCTGCGCCGGATCGGGGCCGAACCCGCTCCGTCGGCCGAACCGGGCACCGGACTCGTCGTGCTCCTCGGCGGCCGGGTGTCGGAGCTGCCCGAGGCCGCTCTCACCTACCCGGAGGGGCATCGGCTCACGGCGGTCAGCCCCGCCCGCTGACCGTCCGGCGACCCGGCCGGAGCTGTCGGACCCGTTCCGCCGCGCGGTTTCTTCAGTACGCTGCTTGGCATGAGGGACCATCCCCGAGAACCGAGGCACACCGGTGCCGACTCCCACTCGGCGGTCTGGATCGGCCGGGCCACCAACCACACCCAGTGGGTGCTCGCCGCGGCGGGCGCCGCCTGTCTGGCGCTCGGCATCCAGCTCGCCGTCAGCTCCACCTGGACCTCCGGCATCGCACCGCTGCTGATGTCGGTGATCGGCTGCATGGCGGCCGGACTGCTGATGCTCTTCGGCACGCTCGCCTTCGTGAACGTGGCCGTCCGGGTCGACGGTGACGCCCTTGAGGTGCGGTGCGGCCACATAGGTCTGCCGCGCCGCCGGATCCTGCTCACCCATGTGGTGGGCGCGGAGTTCGCCCCCCGCGTCACCCCGCGCCAGTGGGGCGGCTGGGGCTACCGCTGGCGTCCCGAGCAGGGCACCGCCGTGGTCGTGCGACGCGGCGAGGGCCTGGTGCTCCGGCTCGGCGACGGCAGGACGTTCACGGTGACGGTGGACGACGCGGAGGCGGGCGTCCGGTTCATCCGTGAGCGGCTGCACCTGCCGGCCACGGGCGCCCCGGCCGGAGCCTGACCCACCGCGCCGAGGCCCCGGTCTGGGCCTCAGGGACCGTCCCCGCCCCGCGGCAGCCGCTCCGTCCCGGTGGCGGAGCCGGCCCGCCGTCCCCGATCGGCCGCCTGGCGGACGCCGGCCCGGCGAGCAGCCCGGCCCCGGCCGTCACCGGCGTGAAGCCGACCGCGTTGCCGGCACAGGCCGGCGCGGCCAGTGCGGTGAGCGCGGCACCGGCGGTCAGCAACCACCGGGGTGCCGCACGGCGAGCGCCACAGCACGTACAGCAGCCAGCCGAACGCGGCCCCAGCAGCAGTACCCCCACCAGCCCCTGCTCGGCCGCCTGCTGCAGCGGCGCCGAGTGCGGCTTGCCTTCGGAGCGGAGCGACTCCGTCCCGGTGGGGCTCAGCTCGGCGAAGCGGCCGGGGCCGATGCCGCGTACCGGGTGCTGCCCGTCCAGGTGCGCGGCGTCCGGCCACAGCCGTACTCGGTCGCGGGTGAGCCGGCCTTGCCGGGAGATCGTGAGCCCGTCGGGCAGTACGTCCTCGGCCACCGCCCAGGAGATGCCGACCACCAGGCCGGCGGCCAGGGCGAGACCGGGCAGCCGGCGGCGCGCCCTGGCCGCGGTCAGCGAGCAGAGCAGCACCCCCAGCGCCGCCGCGCGACCCGCCACCGAGCCGAGACCCAGGGTGGCGCAGGCCGCCCCCAGGGCCGGCAGCCGCAGAGTGAACCGCAGGGACTCCCGGCGGGCCGCGGCCGCCGCACAGCAGGCGGCTCCGGCCGCGAGTACCAGCAGCCCGGCGGCCGCCCCCCGTGCCACCGGGCGCGGTGTCCGCCGTGGCCGTGGCTCCTGGCATCCCGTCGCGCCGGACGAGTGCCATGACGAGAGCGGCCAGTGCGGCGACCGTCGTGGTGGCGACCGGCAGCAGCGTTCCGCGGACGCGCCCGCAGGCAAAGCCCGCCGCCACGGCGAGGAGAGCCGGCAGCACCCCCTCCGGCCGGGTCTCCCGGCCGGCCGCGCTGACCAGGGACCAGATCGCGCAGGCGGTGAGAATCACCGCTCCGGCAGCGTCGGACGTGTCGCCGCCCGGCCCTCGTGCTGCGGATGAAGTCACCACGTCCGTCCCCCGGCCTGTGACGGTCCCGTGCGCGACGGCCGGATCGGGCCGGTCGGCGGGGGACTGGCGCACAGATTGACGGCCCCGGCGGGCATATGCGCAGACGATGCGAAGATACGATTCGGCGGTACGGATTCCGCCACCGGGACAGCGCTGCCGGGTGCACAGCCGATGACCGTAGACTCCGCCGGGTGAGCACCACCATCGCCCCGGTCGGCGACCCGCAGCAGCCCGCCTCCCTCCCACGAGCCAGGCGCCTGCTGCCTCGGCTCGCCCGCCCCTGCGCAGCCCTGCTCTCCGGGCTGATGCTGTACGCGAGCTTCCCGCCCCGGCCCCTGTGGTGGCTGGTTCTGCCCGGGTTCGCGCTGCTCGGCTGGGTGCTGTTCGAACGCCGGCTCCGTGCCGCGTTCGGGCTCGGTCTGCTCGCCGGCCTCGGCTTCATGCTGCCGTTGCTGCACTGGACCGGAGAAGAGGTCGGCCCGGTGCCGTGGCTGGCGCTGGCCGCCGCAGAGGCACTGTTCATCGCGGTGGGCTGCATCGGCGTCTCCGCCGTGTCCCGGCTCGCCGGCTGGCCGTTCTGGGCGGCCGCGGTCTGGGCCCTGGACGAGGCGGTACGGGCCAGGGTGCCGTTCGGCGGCTTCCCCTGGGGCCGGATCGCCTTCGGCCAGGCGGACAGCGTGTTCCTGCCGCTCGCGGCGCTCGGCGGCACACCGCTGCTCTCCTTCGCCGTGGTGCTGTGCGGCTTCGGGCTCTTCGAGGCGGTCCGCCGGTTCCGTGTCCGCCGCTCCACGGGCGAACTGCCCCGGCTGGCCGCCGCGGTGACCGCGGCGGCCGTGCTGGTACCGGTCGCCGCGGCCCTCGCGTCGCTGCCACTGGTGGACGACTCCGCGGAGGACGGCACCGCGACCGTCGCCGCGATCCAGGGCAACGTGCCGCGGCTCGGCCTCGACTTCAACTCCCAGCGCCGGGCCGTCCTGGACAACCACGCGAACCGTACGGAGCAGCTCGCCCGGGACGTGAAGGCGGGCAAGGTGCCGCAGCCCGACTTCGTCCTGTGGCCGGAGAACTCCTCCGACCTCGACCCCTACCGCAACGCCGACGCGAAGATCGTGATCGACGACGCGGTCAAGGCGATCGGGGTGCCGACCGTCGTCGGCGCGGTGATCGAGCCCGACACCGGCGACCTGCGCAACACCCTCATCCAGTGGGACCCGGACAAGGGCCCGGTGGCCACGTACGACAAGCGCCATATCCAGCCGTTCGGCGAGTACATGCCGATGCGTTCCTTCGTGCGCCTGTTCAGCTCGGACGTGGACCGGGTGCAGCGCGACTTCGGACCGGGCAGGAAGGTCGGCGTCTTCGACCTCTCCGGCACCTACGTCGGGCTCGTCACCTGCTACGAGGCCGCGTTCGACGACGCCGTGCGCGACACGGTCGAGCACGGCGCCCAGATGATCGCCGTCCCCAGCAACAACGCCACCTTCGGCCGCAGCGAGATGACCTACCAGCAGCTGGCCATGTCCCGGGTGCGCGCGGTGGAGCACAGCCGGTCCGTCGTCGTCCCGGTCACCAGCGGCGTCAGCGCCGTCATCCGGCCGGACGGCACCGTCGTCCAGAAGACGAAGATGTTCACCCCGGACGCGCTGGTGGACGAGGTGCCGTTGCGGTCCTCGCTGACCCCCGCGACCCGGATGGGACCGCTGCCCGAAGCGGTGCTGTCCCTGCTCGCGGCCGTCGGCCTCGGCTGGGTGGCCACGCGGGCGGTGCGGGCGCGACGCACCCGCTGAGCGGCTCGGCACGCCACGTAGGGTCGGACCCATGGCAATTCCTGACTTCATCCGCGAGATCCGCGCCACGGCGGGTCAACAGTTGCTCCTGCTGCCCGGCGTCACCGCCATCGTCTTCGACGACGAGGGCAGAGTGCTGCTCGGACGGCGTGCGGACACCGGCAAATGGTCCGTCATCGGGGGCATTTCCGAACCGGGCGAGCAGCCGGCGGCGACAGCGGAGCGCGAGGTGTACGAGGAGACGGCGGTGCGCTGCGTGGCGGAGCGCGTGGTGCTGACCCAGGCACTGCCGCCCATACAGTACGAGAACGGCGACCGGTGCCAGTACCTGGACGTCACGTTCCGCTGCCGGGCCACCGGCGGCGAGGCCCGGGTCAACGACGACGAGTCGCTGGAGGTGGGCTGGTTCGGCGTCGACGCGCTGCCGCCGCTGGAGGAGTTCGCCCTCCTGCGCATCAAGCAGTCCCTGACGGACGGACCCACCTGGTTCGAGGCCACCGACCCGCACTGAACGTGACGGACCGGGCGGGGCCGCGCACGGCGTCCGCCCCGTCCGGAATCCCGTCCGGAGCAACGGAGGTTGCCGCTCAGCGCGTGGACCCCCGTTGTTCGGGCGGGAGTTGTGGTCCGGCGTGCAGGGATGTGGCACAGTCGGGCCGTGGACGCACTGAGGCCCCAGGACCCCGCGCGCATAGGCGCCTACCAGCTGCTCGCCCGTCTCGGCGCGGGCGGGATGGGGCAGGTGTACCTCGGCCGGTCTCCCGGTGGACGGCTGGTGGCCGTCAAGGTCATCCGCGACGAGATCAGTGATCATCCCGACGCGCTGGCCCGGTTCCGGCGCGAGGCCGCGACCGTCGAGGCCGTGCGCAGCGCGTACACCGCCCAGCTGATCGAGGCGTCGCTCGACACGTCTCCCTACTGGCTGGCCACCGAGTACGTCGCAGGGCCCACGCTGCGCGGCGCCGTCGGCGCGAACGGCCCCTTCCCGCCGGACAGCGCGCTGCGGCTGCTGGCCGCGCTCGCCGAGGGACTGGCCGCGGTCCATGTGCACGGAGTCACGCACCGGGACCTGAAACCGCACAACGTCATCCTCTCGCCCCAGGGACCGCAGCTGATCGACTTCGGGATCGCGCGCGGGCTCGAACAGTCGGTCCTCACCCGGGACGGGATGGTGTCCGGGACGCCGGGCTACGCGGCCCCCGAGGTCCTGCTCCGCAACGAGGCGGGCCCGGCGGCGGACGTCTTCGCGCTGGGCGCGACGCTCGCGTACACGGCGACGGGCCGGCCGCCGTACGGCACGGGGGACGCGGCATCGGTCAGTTACCGGGCCGTGTACGAGGAGATCGACCTGGCGGGAGTGCGGACGGACCTGGCCGCGCTCATCCGGATGTGCGTCGACAAGGATCCGGCGGAGCGGCCGAAGCCGGCCGCCGTGATCGCGCTGTGCGGGGTGGACTCGCCGCTGGCCTCGGACGCCCACTACCACGCGCTCGTCCGCGCCGCCGAACCAGGCCTCGTACCAGGGGACTTGAACCTGCCCCTCATGCCGTCCGGTGCGCACGCGGAGGCGGAAACGGTGCCGGCCCCGGGGACCACCGCCCCGACCAGGCGGACGGAGCCCGAGCCGGCCGACCGGCCGGTGGAGAGCCCCGCGACGGCCGCCGCCGCGCAGCCGGCCGGCACCACCCCGTACGCCCGCCAGGACCAGCAGCGGCGCCCACGGCGGGGACGGGGCTGGCTCGCCGTGTGCGCGGTGGCGCTCGCGGTGCCCGCGACGGTCTGGCTGCTCCCGGAGACGGAGGGCAAGGGCACCGACGCCGCACCTGGGGCCGGGCCCGGGGCCACCACGTCCGGCCGTCCGGCCGCGAGCCGTTCGGCGACCGCGGACACGGCGGAACGCCCGCCGGACCACATCGTGAACGACCGGGTCTCGCAGGACCGCTGGACTCTGTCGGACGATCCGGAGCAGGCCGCTCTGGGCAGCGGCGGCTGCGATCCGGACAACCTTCCCGAGACGTTTCCGCCATCGGGGCTGATCTCCTCCGTGTCGCACGCCACGGGCTCCGGCACCGCCGGGGTGTCGATGCGGTTCGAGCACGCGGGGGAGGGCAAGCGACCCGCCCCCTACTACGTCTCCGTGGGCGTGCGGCCCCCGCACGAGACCGACCGTGCCACCGGACGGCCGCTCCGGTCCGAGTCCAAGGGCATCGGTTTCACCAGCAAGCCCGTCGACATCTACTCCCGCTGGTCCTCAGGCGGAGCCGTCAAGCTCAAGTACCCCGACGACTTCCGGGCCCACTTCGGCAAGAAGACCCTCGACGCGATCCCGGTGGGGGACGACCGGGGCGACTGGACCGTGGTGATCTACCACGTCGAGGGCGGGCCCACGAAGTACACCTCCGTCGTGTGCAACGGCTTCCACGCCTGACACAGCAGCTTCCGCACACCCCTGTACGGGGTCGCCCGCCTCGTATAGCGTCGCCGTGACGTTTGGCATTGAAACGATTCATGTGTGCGTCCGTCAGTGAGACGCGTCTACGGAAGGACGTCGGAACGTGACGAGTGTGGGCAAGAGGAAGCCGGGGCCGAAGCGGCGCACCGTACTCGAAGCGGGCGTCGGCGGCGCGGCGTCGCTCGCGGTCGGACTGCCGCTCGTCGCGGGCGGTACGGCGGCCGCCGCCGGGGCCGCGCCGGAGCCCGGGGACTCGTGGCACCGCTACGTCCAGGGGCCGTCGCACCGGACCGTACGGCCGGTGGGGATCGTCCGGACAGCGGGGGACGTGAGCGCGCCCGAGGCACTGCTCGCACCCGGCGGCGGGGTCACCGTGCTGCGGCGCGCCCAGCCACCCGCCGCGCCGCGCTGGCCGCGGGGGACCACGGCAGAGGCGTCGTCCACGCACGCGGGCAACAACGGGAGCGACGGCCGACCGCGCACCTATGCCGCGGACAACGCCATCGACGGCGACCCCGACACCTTCTGGAACGACGACACCGAGCGCGCCTTCCCCGACACACTGACCATCACCCTGCCCGGGGAGCAGCGGCTGCCCGGTGTGACGCTGGTGTCCAACGCCGACGGCGTACCCGCCGACTTCACCGTCGAGGTCTGGGCCGACGCCGCCTGGCGGACCGCCGGCACGGTCACCGGAAACACCGACGTACAGCGCGCCGTGCGCTTCGACCCACCGGTCGCGACGGACCGGGTACGCATCGCCGTAACGGCCGATCAGGACGCCGGGCAGGGGGTGTTCACCCGTGTCAACGAGGTCTGGCCGGACGCGGTGGCCCCGGTCACCCCTCCCAGCGTGACCATCGACTTCGGCAAGGTCGTCGTGGGCTACCCGGAAGTGGACTTCACCCGGGCCTCCGACAACAGCCCCGGGGTGCGCCTGGCGTTCTCCGAGACGCTCCAATACCTCACGGAACGCTCCGACTTCACCCGCAGCGACCAGGCGGGCGGCGCGGGCCGGGGCACCGACCAGTACGCCGTGCCGGCCGGCGGTGCCAGATGGAAGGACACCAAGGGCTTCGGCTCGGGCGACGACAAGCTGTACGCCGACGGGCTGCACGGCTTCCGCTATCTGAAGATCACGCTGGACGCGCTGCCGTCCGACGCGCCGGCCGCCCAGCCGTGGGGCGAAGTCGCCATCGACGCCGTGTCGTTGGACTTCACCGCCTACCTCGGCACGCCGGATTCCTACCGGGGCTGGTTCCTCTGCTCCGACGAGGAACTGAACCGCTACTGGTACGGCGCCTCGTACACCAACGAACTCGTCGTCGACACCTTCCGCCGCGACGACGTGGACCCGCGCAACGCCTTCAGCCCGTCACTGGACGGAAAGCTGGTGCTGCACGACGGCCCCAAGCGGGACCGGGACCCGTACGTGGGGGACGTGGCGGTGGCGGGGCGGACCCTCTACCTCACCCATGACGACGCGGCCGAGGCCGCCCGCAACGTGCTGGCCGACCTCGCCGACCACCAGCGCGACGACGGGTGGATCCCGCCGGCGTCCATCAACGACTACACCCTCCCGCTGTTCGACTACCCGCTCTGGTGGGTGACGTGCAGCTGGGACTACGTGCTGTACACCGGCGACCAGGACTACGCCGCTCGCTACTACCCGCAGTTGGTGAAGGTGCTCGACACCTGGTACCCGAGCGTGACGGACGGGGCGGGGCTGCTCAGCAAGGGGCTGAACGGCACGTCCGGCTACGGCGACTACGCGTTCCTCGGCCGCACCGGCCGCGTCACCTACTACAACGCCAACTACGTGCAGGCGCTGCGCGACGCGGCCCGTATCGCGGGGCTCCTGGGCCACGACGCGGACGCCCGGCGCTGGTCGGAGCGGGCGGACAAGGTGGCCGGGGCGATCAACGACCACCTGTGGGACCCGGCGGCAGGCGCCTACCTGGACTCCGCGACCGGCCCCGTCAGGCACGCCCAGGACGGCAACGCCATCGCCATCACCGCGGGTGTCGCCGACGCGGAGCGGGCGGCCTCCGCACTGGCCCACCTCGACGCGACGACGAAGCTCAGGTACGGCAACGCCTTCATGGACAACGACACACTGTTCGGCGGAGCCTCCCAGCGGGTGTACGCCTTCACGTCCTACCCGGAACTGGTGGCGCGCTTCGAGACCGGCCGGCCGGACTCGGCGATCGACCAGATCAGACGGACCTACGGCTGGATGGACACCCATGACCCCGGCATCACCCAGTGGGAGGGCATAGGCCCCAACGGCTCGCTGTACGAACAGGGCTACACGAGCATGGCGCACGGATGGTCGACGGGTGTGCTGCCCGTACTCACCCACCAGCTGCTCGGCGCGAAGCCCACGTCGCCCGGCTACGCCACCTGGGAGGTGCGGCCGAACCCCGGTGAGGTCCGCTGGGCGCAGGGCAGGCTCCCCACACCGCACGGGCCGCTCGGCGTGGAGTGGAACCGGGACGGTGCGGCCTTCTCCCTGACCGTGCGGGTCCCGCGGGGTACGCGCGGCTCGGTGGCCCTGCCCACGGACGGCCGGCGCGTCACGGTGCGCTCCGGACGGCGGACCCTGTGGAAGGACGGCCGGGCGCAGGGCCCCGGGGTGCACGGCGACCCCCGGCGTGTGACGGTCACCGGTCTCACCCACGGCACGCATCACCTCGCCCTCGCGCGCGAACGCTGAACCCTGCCCGGCCCGGTCAGGCGGCGTAGGCGGACACCGTCAGGGTCTCGGAGAGGACGCGCCACAGAGCCCAGGCACCCGCACGGCTCGCCGCACTGCACAGCGTCCTCTCCGTGCACCGGGTCGGGGTGTCCTGCCAGGCGCTGACCACCAGGCAGTGGAGGCCGAGACGGCTCGCGAACGTGAAACGGATGTGCAGGCCGTCGCCCAGGTCATGGCCGGGAAGCGTCGCGATCTGAAGGCTGTCGTCCTCGATCGACTCCACCCGGACCGGGTTTCCGCCCAGCAGGTCGCATTCGTCCGCCGGACGGATCACGGCCGGGCAGTCGCCGCTCACCGGGAACAGCCAGAAGTTTCCGGTGAGCTGCTCGCGGATGTCGTGCGGTGCGGTGAACGGGTGGAAGCCCAGCGAGTAGCCCTACCGGTACAGCTGGTTCGGACCGGTCGACGGTGTCACGGCGTACGAGGGGGACGGCAGCGCCGCGAACAGGAGCGCGGCGACGAGCGGAGCGGCCGGTGCGGCACGGGCCGACGCGCTGACCGCCTCCAGGGCGGAGCCGAGGAGCGTCCGGCGCCGAGTGCGGCCTGACTTCCGCATCAGCACCTCCCGGACCGCGGACATGAGCCAAGTGGAAGGTATGCGCTGACGCGCGTTCCGGCATCCCGGCACCCGCCCGGGGAGTCGGTGGGGAACAGGCGGGTACGGCGCCCGGGACGAGGGTTACCTGCCCGCTGTCACGGCCTTGAGCGCGTCGAGCGACTCCCGGATGAGCTGCGGCATGTCCGGCCGGCCGGTTCCGGCGATCCACCGCTCGAACGTCACCTTGAAGACGGCGATCCCCGCCTCGGCGGCCAGGCTCGCTGCCGGGTCCGGGACGCCGCGCAGACGCAGTGTCTCCGCGATCGCCGTGGACAGCCTCGCGAGCTTGATCAGCTCGCGTTCCTGCAGCTCGGCGTTGGCGGCGATGATCGTTTGGCGCTGCCGGGCGTACTCGTGACGGTCCTGGAAGACGGCCGCGGCGGCATCGAGCGCCGCGGCCACCGCGTCGATCGGCGCCGCGGACTCGGGCACGCCCGCGAGCGTGTCCACGAAGAGGTCCTGAAGGGTGGACGACCCCGCGAACAGGACCTCGCGCTTGTCGGCGAAGTGCCTGAAGAACGTCCGCTCCGTGAGCCCCGCACGCCTGGCGATCTCGGTCACGGTCGTCCGCTCGAACCCGCGCTCGCTGTAGAGATCCATCGCGGCCCGTTCCAGCCTGCCGCGCGCGTCCGGCTCCCATCGACTCATGGCGGCGATTCTATGTGATGACAGTGACTGGCATCAGGTGTAGGTTGATGACAGTCGCTGACATCGACTGTCCGTCGCGCTCGCCGCGGTACGGGCGGTCGGACCAACCGGGAGGTTTCCCATGCGCGTATTCATCACCGGAGCGTCGGGCTGGATCGGTTCCGCCGTCGTTCCCGAGCTCATCGGCGCGGGTCATCAGGTCGTCGGACTCGCTCGCTCGGACGCCTCGGCCGCCGCGCTCGACGCGGCCGGGGCCGAGGTGCGGCGTGGCGCTCTCGACGATCTCGACGCCCTGCGGAGTGCGGCTGAGGCCTCCGACGGCGTGATCCACCTGGCGTTCAAGCACGACATCGCCTTCTCGGGCAACTTCCAGGGTGCTGCCGACGCGGACCGTGCGGCCATCGAGACATTCGGCGAGGCGCTTGCGGGTTCCGACCGGCCCTTCGTCATCGCCTCCGGCACGATGGGGCTCGCACCGGGGCGGGTCGGGACCGAGCGGGACGGGCGGGGTTCCGATGGCGCGGTGCCGTTCGAGGGTGCGCAGGCCCGGTTGGCCAATGCGCAGTTGACGCTCTCCCTCGCTTCCCGCGGTGTCCGCTCGTCCGCGGTGCGGCTTCCCCCGACGGTGCACGGCGACGGGGACAACGGCTTCATGGCGTCCCTGGTCGGCGTCGCCCGCGACAAGGGCGTCTCGGGCTGCATCGGTGACGGTTCCAACCGCTGGCCCGCCGTCGCCCGGTTCGATGCCGCGCGCCTCTTCCGCCTGGCGCTGGAGCAGGCCCCCGCGGGATCCGCGCTGCACGCGATCGCCGACGAGGGCGTCCCGATCCGGGCGGTCGCCGAAGTGATCGGACGCCATCTCGACGTCCCGGTGGTCTCGGTCCCCGCGGACGGAGCGGACGAGCACTTCGGCTGGCTGGGCGGCTTCCTGGGATTGGACGGCCCGGCGTCGAGCGCGCTGACCCGTGAGCTGCTCGGGTGGGAGCCGACCCACCCGGGGCTCCTTGAGGACCTCGACAAGGGGCACTACTTCGACACCCCGTCCGCGTAACGCCCCAAGCGGAATGAGGGTTGGGCGGCGTCGACCGCGTTGACGACGTCTGTCTGCCGGCGGGTTTCGAGGTGCATCGCCTTGCCGCCGCCCGATCCCTTCCGCCCGCCTTCGGTACCGGCGACTACGGCTCCCTCGCCGAAGGCGTGACCTTCCCGGAGCTCAACACGCTGTTCCTTGGTCTGTGTACCCGCACCTTCGAGGGCGACGCGCCGGGTGACGACGAGTACGTCATCAGTGCGGACGAGAGGCGGTCCGCGGCTCAGAACGCTCCAGATTCTAGCGCCGCTAGGAATTAGTTCACCGACATGCTAGCGTCGAACTCATTCCTAGCAGTGCTCGAAAAAGGAGATGGATCATGCTCACTCCACTCGCCTACGGGCTGGCCATCCTGCTCAACGCCATGGTCATCTTCATCGGAGTGCGGTTCCTCGTGGTGCCGCGCGTCTCCGCCGCCGGGTACGGTGTCCCGGCCAAGGAGGGCGGGGACGCGGCCTACCTGACCATCAAGGGCCTGCGCGACCTCACCTACGGCATACTCGGCCTCGCTCTGCTGGCCTTCTCGGGTGCTCACGCCGCCGGGTTGTTCATGCTGATCGTCAGCGTCCTCCCGCTCGGCGACACCCTTGTCGTTCTGCGCAACGGGGGCACCAGGGCGGTCGCCTTCGGTATCCACTTCGCCACGGCCGTGGTCATGCTCATCAACGCCGCTCTCCTTTTCGCCGTCTGACACCGGAGGCCCGTTCGGGGCCCGTTCCCGCAACGAGATCGACCGCAATCCAGGCAGCCAGGCAGCCAGACAGCCAGACAGACAGGGAGTCAGACAGACAGGGAGTCACAGATGTCGCTGATCGTGCCGGACTTCGACGAGTCCGTTCTCGTCCGCTCCGCCGACGCCGAAGTGATCGGCCGGGCGCCCACCACCATCAGGCTGCTGGCCGACAGCAGTGCGACCGGCGGCGCGCTGTCCACCCAGCGCGTCAGCCTGACCAACGGCGCGGACGGCGCCGAGCCGCACCACCACTCGCGATCGGCCGAGCTGTTCTACGTACTCGACGGCACGGCCCAACTGCTCTCGGGCGAGCAGCTCGTGACCGCCGAACGCGGCGACCTCGTCATCGTCCCGCCCGGCCTCGCGCACGCCTTCGCCGCCGCTCCCGGCGAGGGCGCCGACATCCTCATCGTCATCACCCCGGGCGTCGAACGCTTCGAGTACTTCCGCCACCTGGAGCGCATCGCCTACGGCAAGGTGCCGCCGGAGAGCCTGCTGGAGGTCCAGGAGCTGTACGACACCTACTTCCTCAACAGCGAGGCCTGGAGCAAGGCCCGGGGGTGACGGCTCCGGCCGGCGGGGGAGCGGGCCGGAGCGGTGACCGGCCGCGCCACCAGGCGGCACCGGCGGCCTCCGGTGCGGGGCCATCCGCCACGTACGACGTCCTCGCCGGTGAACGGCGCGGAGCGCGCTACCCGGCCCGGACCAGGGCCAGTGCCTCGTTGAGGTTGTGTTCGGCGACCCCTCGCATGAACTCGCGGTCGGGGTAATCCCCGTCGAGCAGCCGCAGCGGACCCGCTGTCAGCGACAGCCGCTGGGCGAGCATGTAGAGCGCGAGCCGGTCCTCGTCCAGTCCGTCCACCGCCAGCCGCCGGTAGTCGCCGTGGAGGCGGATGCGCAGGAAGACGTGCTCCCACTCGACATCGAAGTACATCAGGTCCTCGATGTCGATCAGAACAGGGTTGCCGTCGCTGTCCACCAGCACGTGGTCCAGGCCCAGTTCGCCGTGGACGACCGAGTACTCGGCGCGGGGGCGCACAGCCCCGGCGAGCACGCGCAGCCGTTCCTCCAGCAGGTCGCGAGCGCCCGCGACCCGCCGATCGCGTGCGGCCGCCTCGGCGAGGCACGCCAGCGCGAAGTCGAGTGCCCGCGCCTCGCACGACGTTCCCCGCGGCGTCCCTCCTCCGTCGATCAGGGCCACCTTGCCGTAAGTCGGCGCACGGTAGCGCCGCATGGCCTCCAGGGCCTCGGCCAGGCGCGTCATCGCGGGCTCCGCGGCGCGCGGGTCACGGCCGAAGAGGTCCATCAGGCTCTCGCCGGGGAAGTCCTCCACGATCGCGAGATCGGCCGGACAGTGAGTGCGGTCCCGGTCGGCCAGGCGGACGGCCGGGACCCGGAGTCCGAGGTCGTCCAGCCGTGCGTGCGCGGCCTCGAACAGGTCGAGCCCGACACCGGGCGAGAACGGATCGGTGAGGTCGCCGTCCCCCGCCGCCGGGGGCCAGTAGTTCTCGGAGTCCTCCCACAGATAGGCGATCGCCGTCGTCGCGTCGTCCATCGTCAGGCGGTACACACCCTTCCTGGTGCCGCCCGCGAGGCGTTCGACCCCGTCCAGCCGGCGTCCGCCGCCCAGCGCGGCCCGTGCCGCCCCTGCCAGCTGATCCCGTGTCACTCTCTTCGGCGCCACGCCCATATCCCGACTCCCCGACTCTCTGGCTCTTCGACCGGACAACCGGGGCACCCTACGCGAGCCGCCGCTCAGCAGACCCCTGCCCCCAGCTGGTCCAGCCGTCGACTCAGAAGGCCGGGCGCCAGGACGCCCCGAAGGGGTCGGCGGAGAGCGGCATGCCGTCGGCAATCCGGCCGCAGACCCGCGCGGCACCGATGACCGCGCCCAGCGTGCCGAAGGCCCGGGAGCTGATGAACCGGGCCCGGCTGCGGGGCGGGAGCACCGCGACGGCACACCTCCGGCAGGGATGGGCGTGGCAGCGCCTGGGCGCTGCGGTTCACCCGTCCCGCCCGCTCATCGACGCGGTCCGTCGTCACCCGGATCCGCGCCGGTGAACATGTCTACGAGGCTCTGCGGCGCTTCGTCGTTGAGGTAGAGCGGGAGCAGTTCCGCCGCCTCGGCGGCGGCTTCGGCGCTGCGGGGGAACAGGGAGTCCTCGTAGGCGGTGAGCGCGGCCTCGACGTCGTCGGGATGTGCGGCGATGGCCTTGCCGAGCTCCGCGCCGTCGAACATCGCGAGGTTGGCGCCTTCGCCGGAGGGCAGCGTCAGATGGGCGGCGTCGCCGAGCAGGGTGACACCCGGGACACGGTCCCACCGGTGTCCGGCCGGCAACGCGTGGAGGATCCGCAGGACCGGCGCGGTCTCGCCGTCGGTGATGAGCGCCGTCAGCTCCGGCGCCCAGCCGTCGAACTCCTCGGCGACGCGGGCCGTGGCCTTGCCGGCGTCGGTGAAGTCGATGCCGTCGCTCCACTCCCTGGCCTTGTTGAGCTGGACGTAGGTGTGCAGGACGCCGTCCGGTTCCCGGTGGGCGACGATCCCCTTCCCTGGCGCGAGCGCGAACATGGACCCTCCACCGACCGCCTTCGCGCTCGCGGGGTGGCGCTCGTCACTGTCGAACAGATACGTCTCGACGAACACCGTGCCGACATACTCGGGCTTCGCCGCGGACAGCAGGGGACGGACGCGTGACCACGCACCGTCCGCGCCGACCAGGAGGCCGGTCGTCACGGTGGAGCCGTCGGCGAAGGTGAGCTCGTGCCGGCCGGCGCCGAGGGGGCGGGCCGCGGCGACCTTGCGTCCCCATTCGATCGTCCCGGCGGGCAGCGAGTCCAGCAGGATCTGCCGCAGCCGGCCGCGGAGTACCTCTGGCCGCTTGCCTCCGCCGTCGTCGGACCGGTCGAACAGCACGGATCCCCGCATGTCGAGCACCCGTATCGCCTCACCGCCCTCGTGGACGAGGCCGAGGAACCGGTCGAACAATCCGGCGGCCTTGAGAGCGGGCTGCCCGTTGTGGTCGTGGATGTCGAGCATGCCGCCCTGGGTGCGGGCGGTCGGCGACGTCTCCGCTTCGTAGACCTTCGCCGGGATGCCGTGGACATGGAGGACGCGGGCCAGCGTCAGCCCTCCGAGTCCCGCGCCGATGATCGTGACGGGAGTGGTCATGGGTGGCTCCTTTCCTGATCGCGGACCGCTGGGGGATACCCGGCGGTCACGCCTGGAACAATGTTCCAGCAGATCCAGGGTGGAACGCCGTTCCAGTCATTGTCAAGCTGGAACGTTGTTCCAGGGCGTCTAGGATGGAGGCATGGCAACCAGGACGCGTCGTCCGGAACGACGGCAGGAACCGCTCTCCGCGCAGCGGATCGTCAGCGCCGCCGTCGAGCTCCTCGACACGGTGGGCGAGAGCGGGCTCACGTTCCGCGCGCTGGCCGAGCACCTCGCGACCGGCCCCGGGGCGATCTACTGGCATGTGACCGGCAAGACGGAACTGCTGGCCGCCGCCACCGACGCCGTCGTGGCCGAATCCGTCGCCGACGACGACGCGGACGCCACGCCGCAAGACACGATCCGGGCCCTCGCGCTCGGCGTGTTCGACGCGATCGACGCCCATCCATGGGCCGGCGCGCAGCTTGCCCGTACCTCGTGGCAGCCGCCGATGCTGCGGGTCCTCGAACGCATCGGACGCGAGGTCCAGGCGCTCAAGGTGCCCCCGCCCGCCCAGTTCACCGCGGTGTCCGCGCTGATGAGCTACATCCTCGGAGTGGCCGGCCAGAACGCGGCCAATACGCAGACGCTCCAACCGGGGACGGACCGGACCGCGTTCCTCGACGCCGTGGCGGCCACCTGGGCCGAGCTCGACCCCGATGAGTACGCGTTCACCCGAACCGTCGCCGGACAACTGCGCGAGCACGACGACCGGGTGGAGTTCCTCGCCGGCATCGACCTCATCCTCACCGGAGTCACCGCCCGCCGGTAGCGGACGGCCGCCCCGCCGGAGGAGGCCGCCACGGGCGGTAGGTCCGGGGCGCACGGAGCGTGGCGGATCGGGGGGTTCGATGGGTGACGGTGAGCTTCGGGCGTCAGCGTCACCTGGCACACCTGGCTCGTACAGGTCAGGGACATCCGCGTGAGCCGTCAGGTGCTGCTCAGCCTCGCGCGGGTGCTGCGGCTCTCTCCGGCCAGGACCCGGCACCTGTGCGCGCCGGCCGGTCAGGTGTCGCTTCCGGAGGCCCCGGACTGGGCCGGCTGACGGTCGACTCCGTGAAGCCGGCGCCCGTGGACACCCCCGGCGTCGCAGTCGTCCCGTGCCTGCCGTCCGACGACGAGACGGCGGGAAGGCTCCCGGCGCTGTGCGCGTACGCAGACAGGGGCGGCTTGCCCGGACAGCGGTTCCGGCGGCTGAGCGACAGCCGCCGGAACCCGCGCGAAAGGGCACCGGACGGGCCGGGCCGGTGACGGACCGCCGTTCAGGCCGCGAACCCCAGCACCAGGGCCCCGACCACCGGTGCCGCGTACACCAGGGGGAACGGGATGTGCGAGTGCCGGTGTGCCCGGATCACCGTGACGACCGCGCCGGCGAAGTACAGCACCAGGCCGGCCCCGGCCGCGACGCCGATGACCGGCACGAACAGACCGGCCAGCAGACCCGCGGCCCCGGCGGCCTTGGCCGCGCCGAGCCAGGTCCACCAGGTGCGGGGGACGCGGTAGTCGGTGAGGGCCTGGACCACCCACTGGGCGCGCAGGAGAAGGGCGCCGGCCGAGTAGCCGGCCATGGCGGCGGCCACGAGAGTGACGACGACGTGAGCGAGGGACATCGTGAGGACTCCTCATCAGGCGGATGCCGGTGCGGTTTCGCTCCGGCACCGCACTGACACGCCTCGACGGGTGAACGTGACACATGCGGCGAAGAAGTTCTCAACCGGCTCACGGGGGCGGCGCGTCCCGGTCGCGCCGCCTGCTTCCTCTGGTCCGCCGGGCGAGCAGGAACAGGTGCGGTTCGGGCGCCGCCTCCGGATGGGCCGGTGTGAACACGCTGCTCCGTTCCGACAGGACCGAGAATCCGGCCCCGGCCACCAGTGCGGTGAATTCCGCGGGCCCGAAGCTGGTCACCCGCACCGGCCGTCCCATGAACTCACCGCTCACGCCCTCCAGGTCCAACGGCACTGTCGCGACGGCCAGATGGCCGCCGGTCCGCAGCGATCGTGCGAGCAGACGCAGCACCTCCGACTGGTCGGCGCGCGACATCTGAAGGAGCGAGAAGTACACACAGGCGGCGTCGAAACTCCCCTCCTCCAGGGGCAGTTCCCGGATGTCCGCACAACGGAACGCGGCCCGGGGCACCTGCCGGGACGCGATGTCCACCATGACCGGAGAGACATCGACACCGAGCACCTCATGACCGGCGTCGGTCAGGGTCTGCGCGGTCGGCCGCCCGGTGCCGCTGCCGACATCCAGTACCCGGCTGTGCGGGGCGAGCCGCTCCAGCAGCTGATCCAACGAGGCGCGGTGCGCGGCCGATCCGGCAAAGGCCTGCTCGTACTCGGCGCCGATGGCGTCGAACACCGTCGCGGCAGTGGGCTGTTGACCTGAATCCATCGGGAATCCACTCCTTCTCGGGCCAACGTCCCCGGCCCCGCCGCTACAGTATTCGCGACGGTCGTGGACTACTGCAACGCGTGCACGGCCGCACCGAAGACGGCCGGTGCGCGGTAGGCGGCGGGGACGATCAGACGGGCGGTCGACGGATGCCGGGCCACCGCCAACAAGCCCTCGGTGAGCAATCGATGACGTCTCGTCAGCCTCCGCCACCGGGCCGGGTAGTCCTGCGGGCGGCCCGCGGCCAGTGCGTCCACCGCCGCGGCGGCCGTCGCCAGGGCCAGGGCCACCCCCTCACCGGTCAGCGCGTCCACGTACCCCGCTGCGTCACCGACGAGCAGGACGCGGCCGGCCCGCCGGTCCAGCGCCCGCCGGCGCAGCGGACCGGCACCGCGCACGGGACCCGCTTCCCGGCCGGCGAGTGAGGCGGCCAGCCGGGGGAACGCCGTCAGATGCTCCTCGTAGGAGCGGCGTTCCCGGCTGAGCACGGCCACACCCACCAGGCCGTCCCCGAGCGGCGTCACGTACGCCTCGCCGCGACGGGACCAGTGGACCTCCACGAACTCCGTCCACGGGGCGATCCGGTAGTGGCGGCGCTGCCCGTACCGGCGCACCGCCGTGCCCGGACCGTCCAGTCCCAGTTCGCGCCGGAGCGGCGAGTGCAGCCCGTCGGCCGCGATCATCCAACGGGCCGTCAGTCCGCCCGCGCTGACCCGGTCGTCGCCCTGTGTCACGTCCGCGAGCTTGCCCGGCACGATCCGGACGCCGAGCCCCAGCGCCCGGCCGTGCAGAGCGGTGTGCAGCTCGGTGCGCCGCACGCCGAGCCCCGTCCGCCCCCGGAACGCCGCTTGGGCGCTGCGCGCGCCCTCGACGTACCGGATGCCGCGCAGCCGGTGTCCGGACACCTCGACGCCCAGGGCACGCAGCTCGGCGACCCCGCTGGGCATGATGCCCTCGCCGCAGGCCTTGTCGACGGGCGAGGCGCGGGGTTCGACGACGACCGTCTCCAGGCCCAGCCGGGCCGCCCGGATCGCCGCCGCCAGACCGGCCGGACCGCCGCCCGCCACCAGGAGGTCGATCACGCCGGAACGTCCGCCGCCGAGGCGGCCGTGAGGGCCGCCTCCTCGCACCGGACACGTACGGTCATCAGCGCCGCGTTGAGAACGGTGAAGAGCACCGCGGTCACCCACGCGCCGTGGACGAGCGGCAGCGCGAGCCCCTCGGCGGCGACGGCGACGTAGTTCGGGTGATGGAGCAGGCGGTACGGTCCGCCGGTCACCAGAGGCAGCCCCGGCACGACGATGACGCGGGTGTTCCACCGATGCCCGAGCGTGCGGATGCACCACCAGCGCAGGCCTTGCGCGGCCGCGACCACGGCCACCATCGCCCAGCCGAACAGCGGCATGAACGGCCGGTCCGCGAGCCGGGCCTCCACGAGGCAGCCCAGCAGCAGCGCCGTGTGCAGGGCGACCATCGCCGGGTAGTGGGCGCGGCCGGTCTCGACGCCGCCCCTGGCGAGCGCCCAGCGGGTGTTGCGGAGCGCGACGACGAGTTCGGCGAGCCGTTCGCCCGCCACGGCCAGCACCAGTGCCGTGTACCAGATCATGTGTCCTCCGACCTACCAGCGCAGCAGCACCAGTTCGCAGCAGAATCCGGGTCCCATGGCCATCAGCAGCCCCGGCGAGCCCGGTTCGGGCCGCCGCTGTTCCCACGTGTCCCGCAGCACGTGGAGTACGGAGGCGGAGGACAGGTTCCCCACCTCGGCCAGTGAGCGCCAGGTGACGTCGAGAGCGCCGTCGGGGAGCGAGAGGACGTCGGAGACGGTCTCCAGGACCTTGGGGCCGCCCGGGTGGCACACCCAGTGCGCCACGTCCTTCGGCTTGAGCCCGTGCTCCGCCAGGAAGTCGCGCACGTCGTCGGCGAGATACCGGCGCACGACATCGGGTACCGCCGGATCGAGCAGCACCTTGAAGCCGGAACCGCGAATGTCCCAGCCCATCACGTGCTCGGTGTCCGGATACATACGGCTGCGGGTCGCCACCACCTCGGGCCCAGCCCCCGTGGCCCGGCCCTCGCCGAGTGCCACCACGGCGGCCGCCCCGTCACCGAACAGCGCGGTCGCCACCAGATTGGCGGTCGACGCGTCGTGGCGCTGGAACGTGAGGGAGCAGAGCTCCACAGAGAGCAGCACCGCCACGTCGTCGGGACGGCCGAGCAGGTAGTCGTGCAGCCGGGCCACCCCGGCGGCCCCGGCCACGCAGCCGAGCCCGAAGACCGGCAGCCGCTTCACATCGGGGCGCAGACCGAGCCGACCCACCAGCCGGGCGTCGACCGAGGGGGCGGCCACGCCGGTGACGGACGTGAACATCAGGAGGTCCACATCGGCGGGGCGCAGCCCCGCCGTCCGCAGCGCCCCGCGCAGCGCCTCCGCGCCCATGTCCACGGCCGAGGCGATGAACACGTCGTTGGCGTCGCCGAACCCGTCCAGCTCCGCGTAGCGCTCCAGGGGCAGCACCATGTTCCGGGTGCGTACCCGGGCGTTCTCGTGCAGCCGGTCCAGCACCCGTCGGTCGGCCCCCGGCGGCAGACAGGTGCGGGCGACCATGTCGGTGACCTCGCGCTGTGTGTGGCGGTACGGAGCCGGGGTGCCGTGAACGGCGGCGATCCGGGTCATCCCGGGTCCTGATTCGGAGGCGTCATGGCCCATCCCTGCCCCACATGGGGGACAAAACACCGCAAACAACCCGTGCGGCTGTCATGCCCGTCCGGCACGCGGTACCTACGATCACGTGATGGGCACCCCCGACCCGCCGCGCGTCTGCACCACGACCGCGTGGCCGCCGCGCCGCGCCGCCGCACTGGCCCGCTCCTGCCATCCGGGCCCGGTGGTCGCGGTGAGCGCGCTGGCCGGGGCGCTGGGCGTCGGCGTCGGCCTCGACGGGATCCGCTGCGCCCTCCTGGTCGCCGCCGTGCTGACCGGTCAGCTCTCGGTGGGCTGGTGCAATGACGCCTTCGACGCCCGGCGGGACGCCGCGGCCGGCCGTCACGGCAAACCGGTGGCCGACGGGTCGGTCAGCCGTCGGACGGTGTGGGCGGCGGCGTTCGCCGCCGCCCTGCTGTGCGTTCCGCTCTCCCTGGCCTGCGGGCTGCTCGCCGGTACGGTGCACCTGGCGGCGGTGACGGCTGCCTGGGCATACAACCTCAGACTGAAGGCGACAGCGCTGTCCTGGCTCCCGTACGTGATCGGGTTCGCCGCCCTGCCCGCGATGGCCGCCCTGACCCTGCCCGGAAGTCCGGGCCCCGCCTGGTGGGCCGTGACGGCCGGAGCGCTGCTGGGCCTGGCGGCCCATCTGGGCGATGTGCTCCCCGACATCGAGGACGACCTGCGCGGCGGGGTGTACGGACTGCCCCACCGGCTGGGGGTCACCGGCACCGGCCTGCTGCTGCCGGTGCCGCTGGTGGCGGCCTCCGCGGTGCTGGCGCTCGGCCCGGCGGGGCCGCCGGGCTGGTGGGGGGTGCTGACCCTGGCGGTGGCGGCGCCGACGGCACTGGCCGGGCTCGTGCTCGGCCGGTACTGGCGCAAGGCCGCGCTCGCCGCCGCCGTGGCCGTGGCGGCGGCCGATGTGGCCCTGCTGCTGGTGCGGGGCGCGGCGCCGGTGTGACCCGGGCGGCCGGGGGCACGGTCCTGGTGCTGGAGAGGTGTTCGGTCCCCGGTCGGTCGGGCTCGCCGAGGTGGTGGGCGGGGCCGTCGCTCTGCTCCAGCAGGCGCAGAATCGGGACGCTGCTCGGGGCGGCGAGCAGCCTGTGGCCAGGAGTCCCTTGTTACGGGCCACGACGTCCACGACGGCATCGGGGAAGTCGAGCAGGCGCTCGTCCGGCGGGGCTCCCGGGCCCAGTGGCGGTGGTCCCGTCGCTTCGGTCGTCCACCGGAACAGGTGACCGTGAGATGCCGGGTGTCAGCGGCCGCCCGCCACGCGCAGAATCGCCCCGGTGGCGTACGAGGCGTCGTCCGAGAGCAGCCAGGCGACGGCTCCGGCGATCTCCTCCGGCTGCCCCGGCCGGCCCAGCGGGATGCCGGCGGCGAGCTTGTCGGGGCGTTCGGGGTCCTCGTGGAATCCGGTCCGGATGACGCCGGGCGACACCGCGTTGACCCGGATGCCGTCCGCCGCGACCTCCTTCGACAGGCCGATGGTCATCGTGTCCACGGCGGCCTTGGCGGCGGCGTAGTGGACGTACTCACCGGGGCCGCCGAGCGTGGCGGCGGCCGAGGACATGTTCACGATGGCCCCGCCACCGGTCCGGCTCATGTCGCGCACGGCCCGCCGCGCGCAGAGCAGGTACCC
This sequence comes from Streptomyces sp. NPDC087428, assembly GCF_044744085.1. Lineage (NCBI taxonomy): Bacteria > Bacillati > Actinomycetota > Actinomycetes > Kitasatosporales > Streptomycetaceae > Streptomyces > Streptomyces sp. NPDC087428. The sequence goes on along the minus strand of NZ_JBIUXR010000009.1, from coordinate 354,083 downwards.
GACGACGTTGACGTCCAGGGCGCGTCGGAGCCCGGCCGCGTCGGCGTCCGCGAGCGGGCCCGTCGGGCCGCCGACGCCCGCGTTGTTGACCAGCCCGGTGACCGGACCGAGCTCGGCGGCCGCGGACTCGAAGAGCCGGTCGACTCCTGCCTCGTCGGTCGTGTCCAGCTGAACCACGACACAGCGGCGGCCCGTCCCGCGCACGTCGGCGGCGACGGCCTCGGCCGCCGCCGTGTCGGAGCGGTAGCCCAGCGCGATGTCGTGGCCGTCGCCCGCCAGACGTACACAGACCGCCGCGCCGATTCCGCGGCTGCCGCCGGTGACCACGGTGACCGGATGACGACTCATGAATGCCCCTGACGTCTGCGCGAGGACCCGATGCCCCTGCGGAGGAACCATCGTAGGGAGTGAAGATCGAACTCTTCCCGGGCAGGTCCGGGGGCCGGGGGAGAGGGGCCGGCGGAGAGGGCCGCTCGGAGTCGGCCGGAACCGGGTGCGTGGGCCCCGGCCCGGGAATGCCGTGCGGGCGGGGCCACTTGAGGGGGTGGATGACTGACCGGCCGGACCTTCGTCAGGCCGGGCGGATTCTCCTGACCGCGGCGGGCGGAACGCACTGGGCGACCGATGGCCGCCACCCACTCATGGAAGAGCGGCGGTCATCGGTCGCCCGTGAGACGCGTGGCTACAGGGGGAGGTCGCCGCCGCCCCGGCCGGCCTGCTGCTCGCTCTGCTCCTGCAGCTTCCGGGCCTTCTCCTGGAGCCGTCGGCGCTGCTCCGGGTCGTTGGTGCGCTCCGCGGCCTCGGTCATGTGCCTGGCCTTCTCGCGCATCTGATCGGCTCGGCCGGTTTCTCCTGCAACGCTCATCGTCGCTCCTTGAACGGTAGGGAAGAGCGGGCTTTCTCAGAGAACCAGCGCTCCGGGACCGTCGCACTCCGAACCGCTACGTACCGTGAAGGCACCAGGTGGGGCGGGTGACGGGAACGGGCTGCCGCGCCGGTGCGGGCGCCGGCTCCTGCCACCGGCGGGACTCGTGGTCTCTCGACGCTGGCATGATCAGGGGTATGAACGAGCGCATGATCGCCGCGTGTGACGGGGCATCGAAGGGTAATCCGGGGCCTGCGGCCTGGGCGTATGTGGTGGCCGACGCCGCGGGCAGGCCGTTTCGGTGGGAGGCGGGACCGCTGGGCACCGCCACGAACAACGTCGCCGAGCTCACCGCGCTGCAGGAGCTGCTGGAGTCCGTCGACCCCGGTGTGGCGCTTGAGGTCCGGATGGACTCGCAGTACGCGATGAACGCCGTCACCAAGTGGCTGCGGGGCTGGAAGCGCAACGGCTGGAAGACCTCGGCCGGCAAACCCGTCGCCAACCGCGACCTGGTGGCCCGCATCGACGCCCTGCTGAGCGGCCGGGCCGTGGACTTCGTCTACGTGCCCGCCCACCAGGTGGACGGCGACCCGCTGAACGCGCTCGCCGACCAGGCGGCCAGTGAGGTGGCCGTGGCGCAGCGCGCGGCAGGTACCTCGCAGGGTTCCGCGGACCTGCCCGTGCCGGTGGCCGCCCGCGCCTCCGAAGGGCGGCGAACAGCCGCTGCGGTGAAGAGCGCGGGCGGTGCGGCGAAGAGCGCGGGCGGAACGGCCCGCTCCGGTGCCACCATCCGCGCCAGGTTCGCCGGGCGTTGCCACTGCGGGAAGCCCTACGCGGCCAAGGACACGATCGCCAAGAACGACCAGGGCTGGGGCCATCCGGAGTGCCGCACCGCCTCCGCCTGACCCACGCGTCGCCGTGCAATCCCCTGCCGCCCCGTCGGCCGGGCCGGGGCGATCCGGCCCCCGCGACGGGCTCGGCATGCCATGATGCGGCTCCGGCGGAGAGGTCGATGGGCCGCCGGAGGTGTGGGGAACGGCTACACGCTGGGGGGCGTATGGAAAGCACGGGTACGGTGCTGCGCGAACTGCGCGGGGCGCAGAAGTCGGCCAAGGGCGTGTCGCTCTACTCGCGGTACGTGAACCGGCCGGCCGGCCGGATCTTCGCGGCCGCCGCGTTCCGGCTGCGCATGACACCCAATCAAGTCACTTCGGTGAGCGCGGTGTTCACCTTCGCCGCCCTCGCCTCCGTGGCCCTGGGCAGGCCCACGTGGGCGCTGGCCGTCCTGGTCTACCTGGGGCTGGCCGTGGGTTTCGCCCTCGACTCGGCCGACGGTCAGCTCGCCCGGCTCACCGGCCGGGGAGGCCCCGACGGCGAATGGCTCGACCACGTCGTCGACTGCGCCAAGATGATCCTCGTCCACACCGTCGTACTGATCTCGTTCCACCGCTACTTCGCCCTGCCGGGCGACGGCTGGCTGCTCCTGCCGCTCGGCTTCCTGTTCGTGGCCGTGCTGACCTTCTGCGCGGGGCTGCTGCGTGAACAGCTCGGCAAGTCCGCCGCCCGTCCAGGGCCGGGCGGTGACGCCGGGCCCGTGCGGCCGGTCTCGACGCTGCGGGCCGTGGCGCTGCTGCCGGCCGACTACGGGGTGTTCTGCCTGGTGTTCCTGCTGCTCGGCGACGAGACGGCGTTCCGTATCGGCTATGCCGTGCTCGCCGCCGTGCACGCGCTGTTCCTGGTGGCGTTCCTCGTCAAGTGGTTCAGGGAGCTGAAAGCGCTCCGGGCAGGCTGACCATCGAGTCCAGCGCCCGGCGCAGCTGGGTGCTGGACGTGTGCACGGTGTACGGGAAGTAGACGACTTCCACCCCGACCTCGGCGAAGTCGCGTTCGAGCCGTTTTCCCTTCTCCGTGTCCCGCCAGTCGTCCCCCTTGAAGATGACGTCGAACCTGACCTGCTGCCAGGTCTCCACCTTGTCGGGGACGGTCTCGACGAACGCGGCGTCCACGTACCGGATGCTCCGTACGATCTCCAGTCGCTCCGGCAGCGGAATGACCGGTCTGTGGCCCTTCGCGAGCGCGGCCATCTCGTCCGAGACGACCCCCGCGACCAGGTAGTCGCACTGGCTGCGGGCATGCCGCAGGATGTTGAGGTGACCCACGTGGAACAGGTCGTAGACACCCGGCGCGTAGCCGACCCTGTGCACCATCCGTTCTCTCCCCCCACGGTGAACGTGATGTCCGTGTCCCACCGGCAGGTTTCCGGACATCGCATCCGGTCCGGTGGGATATCGGCATCGGTGTTGATCGTGCAACGACCTTACTGTGAAGACCACTTGCTCATCTCGTGAACGGATAAGCTCACTTTTGGGGCCGTTCCTTGGGGGGAACACCGGTGGCTCCGGGGGGAAGGCGACCGTCCGATGCCGGACACGGATCAGCACGAACTGTTCGAGCACCGCCGCCTGCTGGTGGTCTCGACGAACTACGCACCGGAGCTGACCGGGATCGGACCGTACGCCGCGCAACTCGCGGAGCACTGGGCCGGGTCCGGCGCCGAGACCCATGTGCTGACCGGTATGCCGCACTATCCGTCCTGGCGGACCGAGCCGGAGTACCGGGGAGTGTGGCGGGCCGAGGAGGAGCGCTCGGGGGTGACCGTCCACCGGCGAAGACACTACGTGCCGCCCCGTCAGAGCGCTCTGAAGAGAGCCGCGTTCGAGGCGTCGGTTCTCGCACACGGGCTGGTCGCACCGCCCGCGGTGCGGCCGGACGCGGTGATCTCCCAGATGCCGAGCCTCGCGGGCGGCGTCCTGGGCGCCCGGCTGGCCCGCCGCCACCGAGTCCCGTACATACCCGTCGTACAAGACCTGATGGGTGCCGCCGCCGCGCAGAGCGGCATCCGCGGCGGCGGCAGGGCGGCGGCGGTGGCGTCCCGGGCCGAGCGGTACGCGCTGCGCGCCGCCTCGCTCGTCGGCGTCATCCACGAGAGCTTCGTTCCCCGGGTCACCGCCTACGGAGTCGACCCCGGACGCATCCGGCTGGTCCCCAACTGGAGCCACGTACCGGCCCCTTCGGGCGACCGGGCCGCGACCAGGGCGCGCCTGGGCTGGCGCGAGGGAACCCCGGTGGTGCTGCACTCCGGCAACATGGGACTCAAACAAGGCCTTGAGGTCCTCGTCGACGCGGCCCGGATCGCCCCCGGGATACGTATCGTGCTGATGGGCGACGGCAACCAGCGCGAAGCGCTGCTGGCCCGCGCGGCAGGGCTGCCCAACCTCGACTTCCTGCCGGCGGCGGGGGCGGACGAGTTCACCGATGTCCTGGCCGCCGCCGACGTCCTCGCCGTGACCCAGCGCGCGTCCGTCCTCGACATGAGCGTGCCCTCCAAGCTGACCTCGTACTTCGTCTCGGGCCGCCCCGTCGTCGCCTCCGTGGCCGACGAGGGGGGCACCGCCCAGGAGGTGCAGCGCTCCGGCGCCGGGCTCCTCGTCGCCCCCGAGGACCCGGCCGCGGTGCTCGCGGCCGTCCGCAAGCTCGTCGAGCAGCCCGCCGCCGCCGACGAGCTCGGCGCCAACGGACCCCGTTACGTGGCACGTCACCTCGGCCGGGAAGCCGGTCTCGCCCGCTTCGACGCACTGCTCACCGAGGTCCTTCAGGACGCCCAAGGGAGACCACACCGATGACCCAGCAGATCCGCGCCCTGGAGGACCAGGACGAACCCGCGCTGCTGAGGGACCAGTTCCGCCAGCTCCTGCGCTACCGCGCGCTGCTCGCGTGCGGTGTGGCCGTCGGACTGCTCGGCGGCGGCTGGCTCGCCCTGAGCGGCGAGGACACCTACACCTCCGTCGGTGAGGTGTCGGTGCGCTCCGCCACCTCCGACCCGTTCGCCGCCGGCGCGTCGGCCGACAAGGGCATCAACATCGGCTCCGAACGCCAGACCGCGGTCAGCGACGCCGTGGGCACCGTGGCCGTCGGCTCGCTGGTCAAGCACGGCGACGACGTGGAGGTCGGAAAGCTGCTGACCGGCCTCCAGGTCACCAACCCGCCCAACACCCTGGTGCTCCGGTTCTCCTACACCGCCCGCGACCCCGAACAGGCCAGAGCGCGGGCCCAGGCACTCGCCGAGGCCTACCTGGAGATCCGCCGGGAGCGCACCGAGAACAGCATCGACAACATGGTCGACGGCTACCGCGCCCAGCTGAAGCCGCTCACCGAACAGCGCGACCGGCTGGCCGAGCAGGAGACCGGCACCGCCGGCAGCGACGTCACCAGCGCCCGCGCCAACCTGATCGTCGCCATCTCCGGACTCAGCCAGAAGGTCTCCGAGCTGCGCGCCCTCGACACCACACCCGGCTACCTGAACAAGAAGCCGGTCGCCCCGGAGCGGCCCACCGGCGCGGGACTGCCCCTGCTCCTCGGACTCGGCGGCGTCGTCGGGCTCGCGCTCGGCCTGCTGCTCTCCTGGGTACGGCTCGTCTTCGACCCGGCCGTCCGCTCCACCAGGGAACTCGTCCGCTCACTCGGGGCCCCGCTGCTCGGCACCCTGCCCAGGGAACGCGCCTCCGCAGGCCAACTGCTCGCCATCGGACGCGGCGGCAGCCGGCTGGCCGAGGAGTACCGGGCGGTGGCCTTCCGCCTCGCGTACGACCCCTCGTTCGCCGAGCGACGGCGGTTCCTGGTCACGGCCCCGCGCGGGGACAACGACATGGCCGCCGCCGCCGCGGTCAACCTGGCAGCCGCCTTCGCCGAGATGGGACGTGACGTCCTGCTGGTCGAAGCCGATCTGCGCACCCCGTCACTGGCCAGGGACCTCGGCCCCGCGGTCCAGGGCGGCCGGCCCCGCTGGGCCGCGGAGCGCGACGCGCGGGGCTGGCCGTCCGACAGCCGCACCAACGTGGACGTGCCCGGATCGGGGGCCTTCACCCTGATCGCGGGCCGCCGGACGGACAACGTGCCCCGCGCCCTGACCTCCGCGCCCGTCGGCCGGATCGTCGCAGAGGGCGGCCGGCCCGGAGCCGTCGTCATCGTGCTGACCCCGCCCGTCCTCTCGTACGCCGACGCCGTCGCGCTCATCGACCGCGTCGAGGGCGTCGTGGTGGTCTGCGACCCGCGCGAGGTGCACCGCAGCGACCTGGAGCGGATCCGCGAGATCATCGGCGCCGCGGGCGGGTCCGTGCTCGGGACCCTGCTGCACCCCGGCCGGGGGCGGCTGGAGCGCAAGGCGCGCCGGAAGGCGGCCAAACGCCGCGCCCGCAGCGGGCAGACCCCCGGACCGGGGCGCGACGGACAAGACGGCCGCGGACACCCGGACGGACCCGCCCGGACCGACGGCGGCCGCGCGGGCGACCCCACAGAGACGCTGGGCCTGCGCACCCTGGAGGGCGGCACCCGGCCCGGCAACGGCCACAACGGCGGCAGCGACCACAGCAGCGCCGCGGGACGCAGATGAGGGCACGCACCGCGATCGCCTGCTCGGTCGCGGACCAGGGGATGGCGGCGCTCACCAACATCCTGGTCCTCGTGGTGGCGGCCCGGCTCTCCACCGTCGCCGACTTCGCCCGGTTCTCCGGCGTCTATCTGGTCTTCACCGTGCTGCTCGGCGTCTTCGGCGCCTACACCGGACAGCCGCTCGTGCTGCGCCGGGGCGCGAGCGAGGAGACCCGCGGCGCCTGCCGCTCCGCGGTCGGCTTCACCCTGTGCGTCTCCGCCGTCCTCGGCGGCCTGCTCGCAGCGGTCTGCGCGGCGCTTCCGGGGGACACGGCACGGGCCCTGATGATGCTGGGACTCGTGCTGCCCGTCGTCCTCGGACAGGACACGGCCCGCTACGCCTTCGCCACGCTCCAGGCACAGCACCTGGCCCTGGCCGCGGACACACTCCGGCTGGTCTGCGTGCTCGGCGCCCTGACCGTGCAGCCGCACGGCACCTCGGCCGCCCGGCTCGTCACCGTCTGGGGCCTCTCCGCACTGCCCGCGCTCCTGCTGTCCGTCACCGTGCTGCACCGCCGGACGGCCGGTGCGCCCGCCCGGCTGAAGCCGCTGCTGCGACGCGGACACCTGGGCCGGCGGTTCGTCGTCGAGTTCGGGGTGGGCAACGCCACCAGCCAGCTCTCCGTCCTCGGCCTGGGCATCGTCGGCAACCCCCTCGTGGTCGGCGCGCTGCGCGGCGCCACCACTCTCTTCGGCCCGCTGAACGTCCTGTTCACCTCCGCCACCGGCTTCGGCCCGCCGCTGCTCGGACGGCTCGCGACCGACCGGCTCAGGGTGCGGGCCACCGCGGCCCTGGCCGCCGTACTGGCGGCGGTCGCCGCGGGCTGGGCCACCGTCCTCGCCCTGCTGCCCGGCTCTGTGGGCCGCCACCTGCTCGGCGACACCTGGCCCACGGCGGCGGCGCTGCTCCCCGCGACCGGCAGCCAGTACGCGGCGATGGCCGTCGGCACCTGCGGGCTGCTGGCGCTGAGACTGCTCGACCCGCGCACCACGCTCTCCATCCAGGTGGTCTTCTCGCTCGCCGCGGTGGCCTTCCTGACCGGGGGATACGTGCTCGGCGGGGTACCGGGCGCCGCCTGGGGCCTCTGCCTGGGCTCCGTCTGCAAGGCGATCGCCACCTGGACCCGGGTGGCGCGGCTGACCCGTCGCGGCGCCGCGGGACAGGCCCCGGTCAGTGCGACCGCTGTCCGTTCCGGTCCCTGAAACTCGTCACCAGCGCCAGACACAGCGCCGCGATGGCCAGCTTCCCGGCCGCCTGCAACAGCGGGCCGCGCAGCAGGATGAAGGTGTACCCGGCGATCAGCGGAGCCACGATGGCCAGGACGCTGCCGGACCCCGGACCGTCCCGGGAGACCGCCCGCGCGTACCGGCGGTCGGTGCGCGCGGCCGCGTACCCGATCACGGCGAAGCCGCCGATCATGCCGGGGGCGCCGAAGTCGACCCACAGCTCGGTCCACAGCGGCGCCGAGAGGTTGGTCATGTTCATCCCCATCCACTGCCCGACCCGCACCCCGGTGTCCTCCGGCTTCCCGCTCCACGCCGCCCGTGGCACGAAGAAGAAGGCGGATCCCGCCAGTTGACGGCCGTAGGTGTGGCCCCGGGTCTCGACCCAGGAGATGGTGTTGGCGAACATGACCGTCTGGTCGTAGTCCTTGGTGGCCAGCGGCTCGAAGACCGAGGACGACTGCACCGGCCGGTAACCGTTGTCGTCGTAGCGGAACCGGTCGGCGTACGGGAACAGCACCAGGGCCCCGATCACGCCCATGGCCAGCACCGAGCGGTACATCGCCGCACTGGCCGGGAACGCGGTGAACAGCAGCGAGACCAGCACCGTCAGGAACCAGTAACGGGCATTGGAGACCGGGTTGTTCACGACGAGGTTCACGGCCAGCAGCGCGAACCAGACCAGCACGGTGGACGGCGAGCGCCGGGCCCCGCGCGAGGTGACCAGCCGCCGGGTGTAGAAGAGCAGCGCGAGCAGGGCCGGAACCGTACCGAACCCCTTGAGGAACGCCGACCCCACATTCGACCCGCCGGACACCACCCCGCTCTCCGCGACCGAGGCGCTGATCTCCTGCCTGCTGGAGAAGAAGACCGCGGGCCCGCCGAGCTTCAGCACGTAGTAGCCGCTCGCCGCGAACGCCACCAGCACCAGCAGCCGCAGCCGGACCGGGTGCGCGGTGGCCGGACCACCGCTCCCGCGCGCCGTGGTACGCCTGCGCAGCGGACGCCGGGACGCCAGCAGCGCCCCCAGGTCGAACGCGGCGCATCCCACCAGGACGAGCGCGATCGCCGTCACCAGGTCGGAGCGCGGCCCGACCATCGGCGTCGGGGTCTGCCCGATGACGGCCTGGGCGAACGGGGCCACCCCCATCGCGATGTACACGAACATCCAGAAGACGCCCTGCAGCAGCCGCCGCCGGGTGGACAGGACCATGGTCGCCAGCCGCGCGCCCGAATAGCACGTCAGCACCAGCTGCAGCCAGTACGCGGTGTCCCTGACCCCGCTGCCGGGCTGCGCGGCGATCAGCGCCGGCAGGAAGCAGACCAGGCCGAGGATGAGCGGCACGGCCATCGCCCGCGACAGCATCGCCCAGGACATGGGCTTGGCGGGCGGCTCGACCGGACGCCGCGGCCCGTTCTCCCGGCCGGGAGCGGACCGCGTCACCCCGTGCACGGACGTCATCTGTTCCCCGTTCCGTGAGCCTGTGAACACTCTAACGAATCAACCCACTTGGGGAGATCTGATGACTAGTCTGAGACCAGCTGCCGAGGTCGAGGGGAACCCTGGTGAAGATCCTGCACGTCGTCACACTGCACACTCCCGACCACGCCTTCGGCGGTCCGACCCGGGTGGCCCTGAACCTCTCCAAGGTCCAGCGCGCCGAGGGGGACGACGCCCGGATCATGGCCCTGGGCGACGGCTTCGACGGCCCGCTGCCGTCCCGGGTGGAAGGGGTGCCCGCCCACCTCTACCAGGCCCGCCACCTGCTGCCGAGGTTCGAGGTCAGCGGCATCACCTCCGGGCCGCTGCTGCTGGCCGCCCGCCGGATGATGCGCGGCGCCGACATCGTCCACGTACACCTGATGCGCGATCTGGTGACGCTGCCCGCCGGACTGCTGGCGCTGGCCTCCGGCACCCCGCTGGTCGTCCAGACGCACGGCATGGTGGACCCGACCGAGAAGCGGGTGGCGCAGCTGACCGATCTGCTGGGCGTACGCAGGGTCCTGCGCGGCGCGGACGCGGTGCTGCACCTCACCGAGACCGAGCGGATCGATGTGAACGCCGTCGCGGCCCCGGTACCGCTCACCCGGACGGTGCGCCTGGTCAACGGTGTACGGCCGCAGGAGCGCAAGCCCGGCCGGGACCCCGCGCGGCCGCCGACGGTGCTCTTCCTCGCCCGGATACAGGAGCGCAAGCGCCCCGAGGACTTCGTCGCCGCGATGCCCGCGGTCCTGGCCGAGCACCCGGACGCCAGGTTCGTGCTGGCGGGCCCCGATACCGGGGCGCTGGCCGGCACGCTCCGGCTGGCCCGTGAGCTGGGCGTACTGGACTCGCTCGACCACGTCGGGCCCCTCGGCCACGAAGAGGTGCTGGCGGCCGGGCGGCAGGCCGATGTGTACGTCCTGCCCTCCATCGAGGAACCCCTCGGCGTCTCGGTCCTCGAAGCGATGTCCGTCGGCACCCCCGTGGTCATCACCCGCACCTGCGGCCTCGGGCCCGACGTGGCGCGGGCCGGTGCGGGCCGGGTGATCGACAGCCGGGTCGGCGAGGACGCGGCCAACGCGGGGAAGGTCGCGCGGGCGGTCCTGGAACTGCTGGAGCCCAGGGCCAACGCCGAGGCGGGGCAGGCCGCCTGGGAGCTGGTCGGTGAGCACTTCACCATCGACGTCGTGACCCGGACGCTCCGGCGGACCTACGAGAACGTGGTCCGCCGGAAGCGCCGGTGACTCAAGGAGCGGGCACCGCACGCGACTTCAGGGCGATCTGCCACCGGTAGAAGCTCATCGCCAGGGCGAAGTCGAGCCCCGCCCGCCCGTCCAGGAAGCCCCGCCGGTACACGTACATGTACGCGAAGGACACCAGCGGCTTGAACGGCGCCTTGTGGAACAGCTGCCCCTGGCGGGACTTGACCCGGCGCACCTGCTCCTTGACCTCGGGATGGTGCTCCAGCCACGCCTCCCAGTCCGAGTAGCGGTTGTGCCGCTCGAACCAGGCGGTCACCGGGTCGAGATCCTGGTGCTCGATCGGATGGCGCAGGGAACCGGCACTCTCCGCGACCGGCTGGTAATGGCCCTCGACCTCACCGATGCCGGGCGCGTCGAGATCCCCCACCTCCGGGTACCGGCTGCGAGTGCGGTCGGTCAGCGACCGCTTGCGGATGGTGTAACCGTGCCGCAGCCGCTTCCCGGAGAACCAGTACCCCAGCGGAATGTCGTACGCGGCGGGCCTCGGCGCGTCCGGCTCCGCGAAGACCTGCCGCAGCTCGGCCAGCAGGCCGGGGCTCAGCCGCTCGTCCCCGTCGAGCAGCAGGATCCAGTCCAGGTCCGTGCGGACGTGGTCCAGGCACCACTGCTTCTTCCGGGGATGCCCGCCGTCCCAGGTGTACATGACGACCTCGGCCCCGCACTCCGCGGCGATCTTCGCCGTGTCGTCCGTACTGTGCGAGTCGACCACCACGACCGCCTCGAAGTGGCCGAGGACCGACTTCACCGCCTCCGCGATGTTGAGCCCCTCGTTCTTCGTGGGGATCGCCACGGCTATCGGCAGCTTGTTCATCCGTTGTCTCCTTCGGGCAGCCAGGCGTAGCAGCCTGTGGAGGTGAAGGCGCGGGCCGCCTCCGGGATCGTGATGCGGGTCCGCTTCCCGTCGTCCGTGGATCCCGAGGCCAGCCTCTTGCCGTTCGCCCCGGTGATCTCCCAGCCGCAGTTCTTCGTGGGCGCGACATCGCGGTAGCGGCCCGGCCGGAGCCGCGCGCCCTCGTACGTGCCGTCGGGGTACGCCCGCGAGGCCTGCTCCACGAGCCCCTTGTGCTGGGTGCACAGATGGGTGACGGCGGGCTCCGCGTCGGCGATCTCGCCCGTGGCCACGGCGCCGACGGCGGTGTCCCGGTCGACCTTGACCAGGTACGTCAGCCGGTCACAGGTCGCCTGACCGGTCTGGAGGACCGCCGCCGGGTCCATGCCCTTGGGAACCCGGTCGACCAGGTACTTCTTCTGTTTCTTGGTGAACGTGCCTGTGGCCGGGGTGAGTTGGTCGGTAGGGGTTTTCGGTGGCTCACTGGAGTGCGAGGCCTGCGGGCCTTCGGAAGCGGAGCCGTCCGGATCCGCGGGCGCGCCGGCCACCGGTCCCGCCGAGGTGGCGGGACCGGTGGCCGACGCCTTCCCGGCGCCGTTGTCGGACGACGAGCCGCAGGCGGCCAGCGCCGCCGTCGTGATGACGACGACGGCGCCGGCCAGGAACGGAGATCTCATCCACCCGTCCTCAGGGCGTAGTGGGCACTGACCTGGGCAGCGGTCAGCGCGGTCGGGTACACGGCGGTCTCGTCGATCTGTCCGGCGAAGAAGTCGCTCGTCGGACGGTTCGGCCAGGTCGCCAGGTTGTCCCCGCCCACCCGCCAGTAGCCGGTGTAGCTCTCGTTCGTGGTGTACAGCGGGTTCGAGGCGCGGAGCTGTCCGTCCACGTACAGGGCCATGCCGCCGGAACCCTGGGTGGCGACGACATGGTGCCAGGCGCCGTCGTTGTAGGCCGCGGACGTGCTGACGGTCCGGCCGCCGCCGTTGTGGGTGCCGAAGGTGAGGCGCCCGTTGTTGAGCATGTACACATGCTTGTCGTACTTGCCGCTGGTTTCCATGGTGTTGGTGCCGAAGCCGATGATCTTCCCGCCCCGGGTCGTCGTCGTCTTGATCCACGTCTCCACGGAGAATCTCGTGGTCTGGGTGTGGCTCCGGTTGCTGTAGGCGTACTGATTGGTCCCGTTGAACCCGATGGCGGTCGAGGGCCCGGACACGGCCGCCGGGGTCTGCCGGTAGGAGGGTGTGTTGCGCAGGAAGCCGTTGTCCAGACCCGCGCTCGTGTCGGCGGCGAACGTGGAGGTGCCCTCGTCGTAGCGCCAGTACAGGCTCGCTCCGTCGGACAGCACCCTGACCGGGTAGCTCTCGGCCTTCGCCGCCACGGTCGCACTCACGGCAGGAGACTTGGCGCTGGTGTTGGTTCCGTCGCTCGCGGTGATCCGGTACGTGTGCGTCTCGCCCGGTGCCACGTTCGTGTCGGTCCACCGCAGTTGCGGGCGGTCCCAGAACACCGAGTAGCCCGTCGTCGTGTACACGGGTGTGCTCGCGCCGTCCTTGTAGATCCGGTAGGTGAGCTCACCGTCGTCCGTGTCGAAGCTCGTCTGCCAGTTCACGTCCACCTTGTTCGGGGCGACCGTGGAGACGCTGACGTTGGGTACCCAGGGCGCCCCGGTGTCCGGGCCGTCGGCGAAGCGGGTCAGGGCCTGCTGCGGTTTGCTGTTGACGGTGGTGAACTCGCCGCCCACCCAGAGGTAGTGATGCCCGCCCTTGTCGGTCTGCGCCATCACGCGCGGACCGACCGGCTCCCCGATCCCGTCATTGGTGTCCGGGAACCACGGCAGCAGCTTGGGGTCGTCCACGGACTGCGCCAGCAGATGCTTGCGCGGCTGGTCCGGGAACTCACCCATGGAGGCGCAGTCATGGGCGTGACTGCCGCTGTAGAGCACCCCCTTGTGCACCAGGATGGCCTGCGTGGCACCGAGGCAGGTGTCCCGCCACACCTGCTGGAAGGTGCCCAGGTCCAGTGCGATCCGGCCGTCGAAGACACCGCCCCCGGTGCCCTCGTTGGCGGTGTAGAACTTGGTGGCGTCCGAGGTGAGGTCCTGCACCGTCGAGGTGTTCGGGATGAAGCCCGGGTAGCTCTTGTCCAGGGCGCCCGTCGTCGCGTTCACCACCGCGAGCGCGTGTGACGCGGTGCCGTTGACGGTGAAGAAGTCGCCGCCGATCACCACGTGCCGCCCGTCGGGAGTGACCTCGACGGCCCGGCCGACCTCGTCCGTGTTGGCGGTCCAGGGCTTCAGCTCCGCACCCGTGGTGAGCGCGGCGAACTTGTTCCGGGTCTGCCCCGCGACACTGTTGAAGTCACCGCCGAGATAGACCGTGTCGTCGGTGACCGCGATGGCCCGGACGGTGGCGGAGACGGCGACCTTGAAGTCCGTGCGCGGGGTGCAGGTCGCCGTGTCGATGGCCGCGATATTGCTCACGCCGACACCGCTCACCGATCCGAACTGGCCCCCCGCGTAGAGGGTTTTGCCGTCGGGGGAGAGGGCGAGTGACCGCACGGTCGCGGTTCCCGAGGAGAGCGTGAACGACAGACTGCAGCCGGTCGGCGCACCGGTCGAGGCGTCGAGGGCGGCGAAGTTCACCGCCGGCTGTTCGGACGTCCCGGCGGATGCGCCCGGTGGCCGAACGGTGGAGAACGTGCCGCCCGCGTAGACGACCCCGTCGTCCGACGCGGCCATCGACCAGACAATGCCGTTGGTCTGCCAGGTGGAGAGGTCGTCGGCGGTGAGCGAGACCGGCGCGGTGAGCGCCGTGGCCGGGGAGCCCCCGGCAGCGGCGGCGCTCAGGGCCCCGGCGAGCAGGCAGAGCGCGGCGGCCGCGGCCCGTACCCGGCCGCGCCCACGGGATCTGCGCCCCGTACTTTCGTTCATCATTCAGCTCCGAAGGTGAGAACGAGCTGCGGCCGGTGGGCCGCGGTTGCGACCTCGCCCGACCAGATGCGGAGCGAGTCCGCTCCGCCGCTGGTGAGGGCGAGTGAGTAGGCGGAGCCGAGGGCTCCGCCCAGCGCCGGCGCGTCCAGCTCCACCGAGTAGTCGGTGGAGACGTCGGTCGCGCCGGAGATGGTCCCCAGCACCGTCGGGGAAAGCGACGGCCGGGAGTTGTAGGTGACCGACGACTCGGTCCACGCGCCGGTGACCGGCACGAGGGTGTGGCTGTCGGCCGACCCCGCCGTGGGGTCCGACGAGGTACGGAAGGCGAAACGGGCGCTCTTGAGCTCCAGCCCGGCCGGGGCGGCGGGCAGCGCGTACCTGAGGTAGCTCAGATACGCCGTGGTGCCCCGCGAGGCGAGCTGGCTGTCGTTGTACGTGGTGTTCGCGGCGACGCCGTTGACGTACGCGTCCTCCGTCGGCGTCAGCGTGACCGTGGTGTCCCCGGGGCCCTGCGGGGTGTCCGCCAGATCGTGGTGCGCGGACACCTGCGCCGCGGTCAGCGCCGACGGATAGATCGCCGTCTCGTCGACCTGCCCCGCGAAATAGGTGCTGGTGGGGCGGTTTGGCCAGCCGTTGGTCATGGCGTCCCCGCCGACCCGCCAGTACCCGTTGTACGAGCGGTTGCCGGCCGTGGTGTTGGAGCCGGCGGACACGCCGTCCACGTACAGCCGCATACCGGACGGTCCCTGGGTGGCCACCGCGTGGTGCCACACGTTGTCGTTGTACGAGGCGGCCGAGGTGATGGTCGGGCGGCTGCTGGTGCTGCCGACCTGGACGCCGAAGGCGAGGCGCCCGTTGTCGGTGAGGTAGAGGAGCTTGTCGGAGATCCCGCTGGTGTGGCCCTGTGTGCTGCCGATGTTGTTGCCGAAGCCGACGATCCGGCCGCCCCGGTTCGTTCCCGTACGGAACCAGGTCTCGATGGAGTACGGGGTCGGTGACGTGTAGTGGTGCAGCCGGTCGCTGTGGACGTACTCGTCGGTGCCGTTGAGGGCGAGCGCCGCGGAACCGGCCACGGCCGCCGGCGTCGCACGGTACCCGGGGGCGTTCACGTACACGCCGCCGTCGTCGTTGTCCGAGGCGTCGGCGGCGAACGCGCCGCCCGCCTCGTCGTAGCGCCAGTACAGATCCGCCCCGTCGGCGAGCACCCGCCGCGCGTACGGACTCGACGAAGCGGCCGCGGTGACCGAGGCGTTGGCGGACAGCGCGCTGGTGTTGGTGCCGTCGCTCGCCGTGACCCGGTACGAGTAGCTCCGGCCCGCCACGACATCGGTGTCGGTGAAGGTGAGCTGGGGCCTGCTGAAGAAGAGTGAGGAACCGGTCGTCGTACGGACGGGCGTCGAGCCGCCGTCGCGGTACACCCGGTAGGTCAGAAGGCTGTCGTCCAGGTCCAGGCTCGCACGCCAGCTGACCCGCACCTCACCGGCCCGCGGCGCCGAGAGGCTCACCACGGGTACGGAGGGCGCCCCGGTGTCCGGCGCGGTGGCGAACCGGGTCAGCGCCTGTTGCGCCACCCCGTTCACCGTGGTGAACTCGCCGCCCACCCAGAGGAAGTCGCGGCCGCCCCGCGACGAGACGGTCAGGGCGCGCGGCCCCACCGGTTCACCGATGCCGTCATTGGTGTCCGGGAGCCAGCCCAGCATGGCGGGATCGTCGACCGACTGGGCGGTGAGGTGCTTGCGGACCTGGTCGGGGAACCCGCCCATGGTCGAGCAGTCGTGGACATGGCTGCCCGCGTAGAGCACCCCCCGGTAGACCCGCAGGGCCTGTGTGGCGCCCTGGCAGGTGTCCCGCCAGCGCTGGTCGAAGGTGTCGAGCCCCATGGCCAGGCGGCCGTCGAAGGAGGCACCGCCGGCCCCCTCGCCGCCCGCGTACCAGCCGTTCGACGCGGGGTCGGTGATGATGTCCTTGATCACGGCGGACGACGGGATGAAGTTGCCGGTGTAGGCGCGGGTCAGCGCGCCGGAAGCGGCGCTGGTCACCGCGAGGGCGTGCGAGCTCGCGCCGCCCACCGTGAAGAAGTCGCCGCCGATCAGCACGTTCCGCCCGTCCGGGGTGACCTTCAGGGTCCTGCCCGGATCGTCGGCGTCCGGGTTCCACGCGGTCACCGCACCGGCGGCCGTGACCGCGCCGAAGAAGCGGCGGGTCTGGCTGTTGAGGCTCTGGAAGTCGCCTCCGGCGTAGACGGTCCCGTCCCCCGCCACGTCCAGCGCCCGCACGGTCGCCCCGAAGTTCGGCGCGAAGCCCGGACGCAGCGTGCAGTCGGCGGTGTTGACGGCCACCAGCCCGTTGGCGCCCGTCCCGTTGACCCTGTTGAAGTAACCGCCCACGTACAGCGTGGACTTGTCGGGCGAGACGGCGAGCGCCCGCACGGTCGCCGTGCCGCTGCTCCGGGTGAAGGAGAGCGAGCAGCCGACGGGTGCGCCGGTGGCGGCGTCGAACGCGGCGAAGTTGACCGCCGGGGTGGTGCCGCTGCCCGCCGGGGAGCCGGCCGGGCGCACGTCGGTGAACGTGCCGCCCGCGTAGACGACGCCGTTCGCCTCGGCGAGCGACCAGACGATGCCGTTCGTCTGGTAGGTGGCGAGGTCGTCGGCGGTGAAGCCGACGGGCGGGGTCAGTGCGGCGGCCGGGGGAGCGGTGGCCGCGGAGGCGGTGAGCGCCCCGGCCGTGAGCGCGAGGACGGCGCCCAGCACCCCGCCGCGCGCCCGTCCGCGGCCCCCTGGGCGGCTCACCGGTCCACCCGCACCGCGGCCCCGGTGAGCTGGTCGGCCAGCTGCCTGACATCCGCGTCGACCATGATCCGGGCCAGCTCCCGCGACTTCACGGCCGGTTTCCAGCCGAGGAGTTCCGCCGCCTTGGACGCGTCCCCGATCAGCGCGTCGACCTCGCTGGGGCGCTCGTACTTCGCGTCGTGGCGGACGTGCTCGCGCCAGTCCAGACCGGCGTGCTCGAAGGCGTACTCCAGGAACTGCCGGACGCTGACCCCCTCACCGGTGGCCACCACGTAGTCGTCCGGGGTGTCGCACTGGAGCATCCGCCACATCGCGTCGACGTACTCGGGGGCGTAACCCCAGTCACGTACCGCGTCCAGGTTCCCCAGATGCAGATGTGTCTGGAGCCCCGCCTTGATCCGGGCCACCCCGCGCGTGATCTTCCGGGTCACGAACGTCTCGCCGCGGCGCGGGGACTCGTGGTTGAACAGGATTCCGTTGACCGCGAACATCCCATACGCCTCACGGTAGTTGACCGTGGACCAGTACGAGTAGACCTTCGCGACGCTGTACGGGCTGCGCGGATGGAACGGGGTGTGCTCGTTCTGCGGCGGCGGGCTGGCGCCGAACATCTCCGAGGAGGACGCCTGGTAGAGACGGGTGTCGATACCGCTGGCGCGCACGGCCTCCAGGAGGCGGATCGTGCCGAGCCCGGTGATGTCGCCCGTGTAGAGCGGGGCGTCGAAGGAGACCCGGACGTGCGACTGCGCGCCGAGGTTGTAGACCTCGTCGGGCCGGATGTCGCGCAGCAGGTTCACCAGGGCGACACCGTCGGCGAGATCGGCGTGATGCAGGACGAAGGAGCGGTCCTCCTCCTCCGGGCCCTGGTAGATGTGGTCGATCCGCTCGGTGTTGAAGCTCGACGAACGGCGGATGAGTCCATGGACCGTGTACCCCTTCTGCAGGAGCAGCTCGGACAGGTACGAACCGTCCTGTCCGGTCACGCCGGTGATGAGCGCGGTCTTCGCCACGTCTCCCCCTTCTGTGGTCGCCCGAGAGGCTGTTGGTCGCCGAAATTTCAGAGTTTGAGCGATCTGCGGTAAAACGTCACCGCGTCATGGAGCTGCTGGCACAATCCGAGCCATGACGACTGATCTCCCCGGCCCTCCCCAGGAATCCGTCCCCTCTCTGCTACGACCCGGCGCCCGTGTGTTCGTCGCCGGCCACCGCGGTCTGGTGGGCTCGGCGGTGGTGCGCCGTCTCACCGCCGAAGGCCATGAGACGATCACTCGCGGCCGCGACCGTCTGGACCTCTGCGACGCCGAGCGGACCGCGGCCTTTCTGCGGGACACACGGCCGGACGCCGTGGTGCTGGCCGCCGCCAAGGTCGGCGGGATCATGGCCAACAGCACGTACCCGGTGCAGTTCCTGGAGGAGAACCTGCGGATCCAGCTGAGCGTGATCGCCGGGGCGCACGCGGCGGGCGTCGAACGGCTGCTCTTTCTCGGCTCGTCCTGCATCTACCCCAAGCGGGCCCCGCAGCCCATCCCCGAGAGCGCCCTGCTGACCGGCCCGCTGGAGCCGACCAACGAGGCCTACGCGCTCGCGAAGATCGCCGGGATCGTGCAGACCCAGTCCTACCGCCGGCAGTACGGCGCCGCGTACATCAGCGCCATGCCCACCAATCTCTACGGACCGGGTGACAACTTCGACCTGGAGACCTCGCACGTCCTGCCCGCGCTGATCCGCCGCTTCCACGAGGCGCAGCGGAGCGGGGCGCCGGCCGTCACGCTCTGGGGCTCCGGAAGCCCCCGGCGGGAGTTCCTGCACGTCGACGATCTGGCCGCCGCCTGCGTACTGCTGCTGGAGCGCTACGACGGCGACGCACCCGTCAACGTCGGCTCCGGAAATGACCTGACGATCCGTGAACTGGCTTCCACCGTAGCTGATGTGACGTTCTATCAGGGAATCGTCGAATGGGACACCACCAAGCCGGACGGCACCCCGCGCAAGCTGCTGGACGTGTCCCGGCTGGCCTCTCTCGGCTTCGCGCCGAGGATCGGACTGCGTGAGGGAATCGCCGGCACCTACGCGTGGTGGCTCCAGCGGCACGGCGCCCAGGTCTGACCGGCGGCCGGGGGCGGCCTCCCCGGCCGGGTGGACGGACGCCGTCGCGCCGCCGTCCACCCGGCCCCCTCCCGCTCCTCGCATCCGCTCCCGCCGCTCTCAGTACGCCCCGCGGCCGTCGGTGACGGCGCGCAGTGTTCGGGCCATGAGTCCCATGTCCGTGGCCACCGACCAGTTGTCCACGTACCAGAGGTCGAGCGACACGGTCTCCTGCCAGGACAGGTCGGAGCGCCCGCTGACCTGCCACAGGCCGGTCAGCCCCGGTTTGACCGCGAGCCGTCTCAGCTCGCGGTCGTCGTAACGGGACACCTCGTCCGGCAGTGGCGGACGCGGTCCGACCAGGGACATGTCACCCCGGAGGACATTGAAGAGCTGGGGCAGCTCGTCCAGGGACGAGCGCCGCAGCAGCCGGCCGACGCGGGTGACCCGGGGGTCGCTGCGCATCTTGAACATCGGCCCGTCGATCTCGTTGGACGGGGCGAGCCGTGCCCGGTGCTGTTCGGCGTCCGCGATCATCGTGCGGAACTTCCACATGGTGAACGGCCGGCTGTGCTGCCCGTGGCGGATCTGCCGGTGGAAGACGGGTCCGCAGGAAGTGAGCCGGACCGTCGCCGCGACCAGCAGCAGCAGGGGGGCCAGCGCGAGCAGGCCCAGGGCCGCGCCCGTCCGGTCCACCGCGGCCTTGAGCGCGGGCTGCGGTCCCCGCCGCAGCGGCGGCACGATGTGCAGCAGGGTCAGCCCGGCCGCCGACGTCGGACGCACCCGGCCCGGCGCGATCTCCGAGAGGTGCGACAGCACGGACAGTTCGAGCCCGCCGTCGTGAAGCCCCCAGGACAGCCGCCGTAACCGCTCCTCGGTGAGCTCCGGGCCAGGCACCACCAGCGCCAGGTCGGCCTCGTGCGCGAAGGCCGAGCCCAGCACCGTCGAGGCGTCGTCGTCGGCGGGTGCGGGCGCGAGCCGCCCCGGGACCGGGGTGTCGCAGCTCAGCGCCGCCGTTCCCACGGGCACGGCGGCCACCACGAGGTACCCGTGGTCCGAGCGGGAACCGAGCAGCCGCACCGCCCGGTCCACCCCCGCGGCCTCACCGACCACCAGCACCCGGCGGACCGTCCGCCGCTTCCCCCATCTCGGCAGCTGACGGACTCCGGACACGGCCGTGGTCGCCAGCAGGCCCGGGATCAGGGCCACGACCGCCGCCGCCGGATCGACGGACCCGTCGGCCACGGTCCACAGCACCGCCAGTACGCCGATGAGCAGTAACCAGTCCCCGGACGCGGTCAGCGCCCCGGCCGGGCGGCCCGTGGCCCGGAGCGAGTACCGGCCGCGCGCCGCCCGCACGGCGGACCACACCAGGGCGGCCGCGGCCGCGCAGGCCAGGGCCCCGGGCTCGCCGTCGGTGCGCAGGACGAACCAGCCGGGAAGCCCCAGCCCGACCAGGTCGAAGCAGATGACGACCGGCAGGTACCGGCCGGGTCCGTTCCTCGGTCCGGGCCGGGTGGAGCGGTGGCGCTGTACGGTCGGGCCCGGTGGCAGCCGGTCGAACTCCTGGCTGCGCGGCCGGTGCGAAGCGGTCCGTGGGCGAGGCGCTCCCGCCAGTCCCACGGGTCCTGATCTATCGGATTCGGGTAGCTCGACATGCCCCATGAACCCCCCAGTCACAGTTGCATCTCCATAAACGGGGCGCATCCGCCGATCCTGTGGGACTGACGGATGCGCCCTCGCCCGGTGCACGATATCCACACACGTGCCATTTCGCTGGAGTTCCAGTGAAGTTCAGACATGCGGTGTGAGCCGGAACTCGTCCCGTTCCGTACTGGATCACAGGTTCTGTGTGCGGGTGTTGGTATTTGGGCGGCAGTGGAATCGGGCGGTGTGCGGATATGTACCTCGGCTCTGCCAACTACCCTACGTGGTCGGGTGGTTGGTCTGTGCCACCTGTGCGCCGGACGGCTCCGCGAGGCTGTCTGGGAGAATGCGTTGCCGGGAGACCGCCCCCGGCCACGAGTGAAAGAGGACGCACGGTGACTCCCGCGGAGAAGAACTGGGCCGGCAATGTCACGTTCGGGGCCAGGCGACTGTGCGTACCCCGCTCGGAGGCCGAGCTGCGGGAGACGGTGGCCGCCTCCACCGCGGTGCGCGCCCTGGGCACCCGGCACTCCTTCAACGCCGTCGCCGACACCGCGGGGGACCTCGTCTCGGTGGCCGGCCTGCCGCGCGTGGTCGAGATCGACCCGGCGGCGGGTGCGGTGACGGTGAGCGCGGGGCTGCGCTTCGGAGAGTTCGCCGGCGAGCTGAACGAGAGCGGGTTCGCCCTGCACAACCTGGGTTCGCTCCCGCACATCTCGGTGGCCGGCGCCTGCGCGACCGGAACCCACGGTTCGGGTGTCCGGAACCGGTCGCTCGCGGGAGCCGTCCGGGCACTGGACATGGTCACGGCGGACGGCGGGACCCTCTCGCTGCGGCGCGGCGACGCGGACTTCCCCGGAGCGGTGGTCTCCATGGGCGCGCTGGGTGTGGTGACCCGGCTGACGCTCGACGTGGTCCCCGCCTTCGACGTCCAGCAGTGGGTCTACGAGGATCTCCCCGAGTCCCGGCTGACCGGCGATTTCGACGAGGTGATGTCGGCCGCGTACAGCGTCAGCGTCTTCACCGACTGGCGCCCCGGGCCGGTCGGCCAGGTCTGGCTCAAGCAGCGGGTGGGGAGCGAGGGCGTCCGGCAGGCGCCCGGCGTGTGGCTGGGCGCACGGCTCGCCGACGGTCCGCGCCATCCGATCGCCGGTGTGCCGGCCGGCAACTGCACCCGGCAGCAGGGCGCGGCCGGAGCCTGGCACCGGAGGCTGCCGCACTTCCGGCTGGAGTTCACCCCCAGCAACGGGGACGAGCTGCAGTCGGAGTACTTCGTGGCACGGGAGGACGCCGCGGCTGCCTACGAGGCGGTGGGCAGGATCCGGGAGCGGATCACCCCGCTGCTGCAGATCTCCGAGATCCGTACCGTCGCCGGGGACGGGCTGTGGCTGAGCCCGGCCTCCGGCAGGGACTCGGTGGCCTTCCACTTCACCTGGATACCCGACACCGCGGCGGTGGCGCCGGTCCTCCGGGAGATCGAGGAGGCGCTGGCGCCGTTCGGCGCGCGGCCGCACTGGGGCAAGGTGTTCTCCACCGCCCCCGACGTCCTGCGCACGCTGTATCCGGGGTACGCGGACTTCGAGAAGCTGATGGCCCGGTACGACCCGGCCGGCACCTTCCGCAACGGCTTCCTGGACCGGCACTTCCCGGGGTGACCCCGGGCCGGCGTCAGCGGCTCTCGCGCTCGTCCCTCGCCCGGGACGGCCAGGCGGCCGCCGACCTGCCCGGCGCGAGGTGGTCCACCACATCGGCCAGCTCCTCGCAGGCGCGCTCGATCCGGCGGCGGACGTTCTGCTGTTCCGCGACGACGGCGGCCAGCAGCAGCGAGGTCAGCGCCACGGCCCCGTTGAGGACCGTGAGGTTGATCATCACCTCGACCATGCCGTGGCCGGAGAACGGACCCACCTGCTCCGTCCCCGCGACCACCGCCAGGACCGACACCAGCAGGGCGCACGGCGCGCTGCCCGCCAGCTGGAACCGCAGCGCCGCCCAGATGAGGATCGGGAACACCAGATAGAGCATCGACAGCGGGCCCCGGGTGGCCAGCAGCGAACCCGCCACCGCGACGATCAGCAGCGCACTCGCCTCGATCCACCGGTCGCTCACCCGGGGCATCCGCAGCTTGCGCAGCACGACGAGCACCAGCGGAGTGACCACGAGTACTCCCATGGCGTCCCCGGCCCACCACGCCACCCAGACCGTCCAGAAGCCGCTCGCGGGCAGTTTGCCGTCGACCGCCAGCATGGCGCTGCCCACGGTCGCGCTGACGGCCATCCCGGCCAGCGCACCCAGGAAGACCAGCATGACTCCGTCGCGCAGCCGGTCCAGCTCCGTACGGAAGCCGACCATGCGCAGTATCAGGCAGGCACAGACGGGCGCGAGCGTGTTGCCCGCCACGAGGGCGGCCGTCGACGGCGTCACCTGGCCGCTGAGCGTGGCGATGACGAGCAGCGAGCCGATGGCGATCCCGGGCCAGATGCGCAGTCCCAGGATCAGCAGGCACCCCAGGGCGATCCCGGTCGGCGGCCAGAGCGGTGTGACCACCGCGCCGTGCACGGTCACCTGCCGCAGAAGTCCCAGGCCCCCGGCCGCGAAGTAGGCGGCGGCGACTGCCAGGACGCGCAGGAGTGCCACCGCCCTGCGCCGGTACTCCTCGCTGTGGATCACGGTTCACATCAGACACCGGCCCCGGCGGGAGGCGGCTGCGTGACACGCCCCGGCCCGGGGATCGCTCTGTCATCCAGGGGCGGCGGGAAACGCGTCGTGGCGCAGGACGAGCACCGCGGCGTCGTCCTCGTGCCCGGTGCGCTCGGCCGCTCCCAGGATCGCGTCGGCCAGTTCGTCCGCGTCGTCGCGGACCCGGGAGCGCACCAGGCGGACCACCGAGTCCAGCCCCTCGTCGATCGAGTAGGACGGCCCCTCGATCACTCCGTCGGTGAGCAGCACGAAGGCTCCGGCGGTCGTGAGGCGCCGGGTGGTGACCGGGTACTCCTCGTCGGCCTGGATCCCGAGCGGCAGACCGCCCTCGTCCTGCGTGGTGCCCGACCGCCCGTCCGCCGTGGCCCACACCGCGGCGACATGGCCCGCGCGGGCACTCTGGAGCACTCGGGTGAGCGGGTCGATCCGGACGAAGGTGCAGGTGGCGAGCAGACCGGAGTCCACGGACAGCAGCAGGTCATTGGTCCGCCGCACCACCTCGCCCGGATCGGACGCGGTGACGGCCAGGGCGCGCATCGCGATCCGGATCTGGCCCATGAAGGCCGCCGCCTCGACGTCGTGGCCCTGCACGTCCCCGATGGCGAACGCGAGTGAACCGTCCGGGAGCCGGAATCCGTCGTACCAGTCGCCCCCGATGTCCAGACCGCTGCGCGCGGGCGTGTAGCGGGCGGCGGTCTGCAGACCCGGCAGGGAGGGCAGGGACGAGGGGAGCATCTCCCGCTGCAGGGCCTCGGCCAGCTCCACCCGGGCCTGATGCAGCTCCACCTCGCGGCGTGCCCGGGAGGTGAGGTGCTGGAGCGTGGTCAGCAGTTCCTCGGCACTGGCCGAGCGGGGAGGACGACGCCGGTTCATGGGCCGCTCCGCAGTGCGTGTGGTGGTGAGCCGCACCACAGGGTCGGTGGCGGGACGATCCGGGAGGTCAGTGCTTCCGATCGGGCACGCCACGCGCCGGCTGCTCCGGACGCGGCTCGTCCCATCCTATTTCGGTGCGGTGATCCGCGCAGTCCGAGCCGTCCCGGGCGGCCGGGAACGAGCGGGGCGCCCCGCGCGGGTGGATGCTGGGGGTGAGCCCGTGTGGCGGCGTCGCATGGCGGCCGGCGCGGGCCGGGAGGTGCGCGATGAACCGGACGTTGGAGTGGACGGTCCACGTCGATCTGTCCGAGCAGGACGGCGCGACGAAGGCGGAGGCGGTGCTCGACACCGGCACGGCGAGACTCACCGGCCACGGGGTCGCCCGCTGCAGCCCACAGGACCCGGACGTTCCCACCATCGGTGACGAACTCGCGGCGAGCCGTGCGATGCGCGACGTGGCGGCCCAGCTGATGAGCGTGGCCGACCGGGAGCTCGGCGAGGCCGGGGCGGGGCCCGCCGGCGGGCCGCTGCCGCCGCCGTACGCCTGGTCGGACGCGACGGCCTGAGCCCGTCGCACGGCAGCCGCGTCAGGGCCCGTGCCCGCCGCGGGGGCCGTAGCGTGACCCGGGAGGAGACCGGTCCACGCGAACGAGAACCCCCGGGGGCGTCATGTGCTGGAGCGCGACGGCCGATCTGGCCGCAGGCACCGCCGTCGCGGCGATCGGCGCCGCCTGTGTCATCAGGACGCGCCGGGTCCGGGACCTGCCGCTCGCGGCGCTTCCACTGCTGCTGGGCGCCCATCAGATCATCGAGTCCGCGGTCTGGCGCGCGGACGGCGGCTCCGGCCCGGCGACCGTGGCCTGGGCCGTCATCGCCCTGCCGCTGCTGGCGCTGTGGGTGCCGGTGGGCGTCCTGTGCGCGGCGCCGCCGAGCGCCCGGCGCCGGCTTCTGGTGCCGCTGGCGTCCGGCGCCGCGACGTCAGCCGCTCTCGGGTACGCCCTGGCCGTCCGGCCCGTGACCGCGCACATCAGGGGGCACACCCTCGGCTATGCGCTCGACCTGCCGCATCCGGGGCTGCTCGTCGCGGGCTACCTCCTGGCCACCGTCGGATCGCTGCTGCTGTCCGGAGACCGGTGGCTGCGGTGTCTCGGGGGGCTGGCCGCGATCGGGGCCGCGGTCTGCGCCGCACTGTGGCGGCTGGAGTTCATCTCGACCTGGTGCGCGTTCGCCGCCGTGTGCTCGGTGGTCCTGCTCGGCTGGTCCGGGAGGCGCCCCGCGGAGGCGGTCGCACCGGCCGCGCCATGACGGGCGGGGGACACATCCGCGCCCCGCGCCCCCGTACCCGGCCGCACTGCGCCGCACCCGCGTCAACAACCCTCCGGGCCGGTGCACTTGGCGGATTCCGGCCCGTCAGGCTTCGCCGTCGGGGGCCGGGATCTCCTGTTCGGTCCACAGGGCCTTGCCGTCGCTGCCGTACCGGGTGCCCCAGTGCGTGGCGAGCCGCGACACGATGAACAGGCCGCGGCCGCCCTCGTCCACGGTGCGCGCGTGGCGCAGGTGGGGCGCCACCGGGCTGGTGTCGTGGACCTCGCAGGTGAGGGTGCGGTCCAGCAGGAGGCGCAGGTGCAGCGGCGGGGTCCCGTAGCGGACCGCGTTGGTGATCAGCTCGCTCACGATGAGCTCGGTCGCCTCGATCGTCTCCTCGTCGAGGTTCCACCCTTCGAGCCGGTCCCGGACGAGCGTGCGGGCGATGGCCGGTGTGGTCCGGTCGTGGGCCAGCTCCCAGGTCGCGAAGCGTTCGGGCGGAACCACACCGGTCCTGGCGAGGAGCAGCGCGGCACCGTCGGGATGGGCACCGGCCGGCAGGCTGTAGACGATGGCGTCGCACAGCTGCCGCAGCGGGCGGTCCGGATAGGCGAGCGCGTCCTGCACCCTGGCCACGGACCGGGAGTCAGGCAGCAGCGAACCGGTGAGGAAGGCCAGCACACTGCCTTCGTCGAGCTCGACCGTCGCTGTGGCGAAGGGGGCGCTGTCCTCGGAGAAGAGCGGCGGACCCTCCGGTACGTCGAGGAAGACCGGGCTGCCGTCGGGCGCGACGACGACCGGCGCCGGATGGCCCGCCCGCGCCACGGTGCAGGTCCGGGTGAACGGGTCGTAGACCGCGTACATGCAGGTCGCCGTCAGGGCCTGACTGTGCAGCGAGTCGCCGGGCGGCAGCGACCTGCGCTCCTCCGCCAGCCGGTCGGCCGTCGTGTTGAGCCGGGCCAGCACCTCGTCGGGCTCCAGGTCGAGGCCGGCCAGTGCGTGGATGACCGTGCGCAGCTGCCCCATGGTGATGGCCGTCTGGAGCCCGTGTCCCGCGACGTTGCCGATGCTCAGCGCGGTACGCGCACCGGACAGCCCGACGGTGTCGAACCAGCAGCCGCTGTTGCGCCCCGGGAGCAGCACATGCGCGGTCTCGATGGCGATCCGGGCATCCTCGTGCCGGGGGAGCAGCCGGCGCTGGACGGTCGACGCGATCACGTGGTCGTGCTCGAAGCGCCGCGCGTTCTCGATGCTCAGCGCGGCATGGGCGGTCGCGGTCAGGGCGAGGGCGAGGTCGTTCTCGTCGTACGGTTCGACGCCATCGAACCGGTAGAGACTCACCAGTCCGAGCACGGCGCCGTGAAGTTTCAGCGGGACCACGATCAGGGAGTGGGCCCCGGACACCTCCACCAACCGCGCGCTGTCCGGATCCGAGGCCAGCCACGCGGTGTCCGGGCCGAGCGCGGACAGCCGGGGGCGCAGATCCGTGACGGCGAGCGCGAACGGCGTACGGCCGGGCAGCCGCCGCGTGTCCCCGGCCATGTTGTCGCCGCCGGGCCCCCGCTGAGCCGCGCGGCGCAGCGGCACATCGGGTCCCAGCGGACCGAGCGGAGGGGACAGACCACGCAGGACCTCGTCCACCACCTCGACCACGGCGAAACCGGCGAACCGCGGCACCAGCGCCGCGACCAGGCCCTCGCAGGCCGCCGCCACGTCGAGGGAGTGGCCGACCTCCCTGCGCACGGCCGTCAGGCAGTCCTCCCGCGCGCGTGCCTTCTCCCGTTCGTTGACGTCGATGACCGCCGCCAGCACCCCGAGGGGCCGCCCCTCGGGATCGTCCAGCCGGTGGAGGGTGACCTCAAGGCTGTGGCTGGGGCCGGGCGCCTGGGCCAGCCGCCCCCGGATGACCCGGTCGAGCACGGTCGTTCCGCTCTCCAGCACCTGGTGCAGCAGCCGTTCCGCCTCGTCCGGATCATCGAGCCGGTACGCCTCGGTGAAGTGCAGGCCCACGAGCTGCTCGGCGCCGACCGCGTCGGACAGGGCGTTGACGCGCTCCACCCGCAACTCCGTGTCCAGGACGTGCAGTCCGACCGCGGACTGGTTGAACAGGGCGTCCAGGAGAGCCACCGCCATGGCATCGCCCGCGGCCGTACCGGGGACCGCTCCACCGGCGTCCGACACCTCGCACCCCCATCAGGCTCCGCCACCCCGGCGAACCGGCAGCTCTTGGGACAGCCTGCGCACCTGCCGTCCGGCCCGCCACCGCGCGGGGCCGAACGGGGGAAGCCGCCGTCCCGCGCACCGCCGCGATCCGGCTCCGGACGGACGGCGACCTTTCCGGGCCCGGCGGTCACTGACGTCACGGAACCCGCCCCCACCCCCGGAAGGCATCCACCGTGGCCCCTGAGGACCCCCGATCCTCCCGCAGACGCCGCACCACCCGGGCCCGCACGCCGCTCGGCGCGGTGACGGCGGGTCTGCCGGCCGAAGGTGTCCACTCCCTGACCGGGCGGAAGGCCGCGTCCCAGGCGGACCGAAGCCGGGAACGCGGCCTTCCGTTCGTACCGCGTCAGGCGTCCAGGGCCGCCGAGACGACGGCCTTGGCCTCCTCCTGGACGCGGCCCAGGTGCTCGGCACCGAGGAAGGACTCCGCATAGATCTTGTAGACGTCCTCGGTGCCCGAGGGGCGGGCGGCGAACCAGGCGTTCTCCGTCGTCACCTTGATGCCGCCGATCGCCTCCCCGTTGCCCGGCGCGGAGGTGAGCACGGCCGTGACCGGCTCACCGGCGAGGGTGTCGGCGCTGACCTGCTCGGGGGAGAGCCGCGCCAGCACCGCCTTCTGCTCACGGTCCGCCGGGGCGTCGATCCTGGCGTACGCCGGCTCACCGAACCGCGAGGTCAGCGCGGCGTAGCGCTCGGACGGCGAATCGCCCGTCACCGCGAGGATCTCGGAGGCGAGCAGCGCGAGAAGGATGCCGTCCTTGTCCGTCGTCCACACCGAGCCGTCCCGGCGCAGGAAGGAGGCCCCGGCCGACTCCTCGCCGCCGAACCCGAGCGACCCGTCGGCCAGACCGTCCACGAACCACTTGAACCCGACCGGCACCTCGACCAGTTCCCGGCCGATATCGGCGGCGACCCGGTCGATCATTCCGGATGACACCAGGGTCTTGCCGACACCCGCCCCGGTGGGCCACTGGTCCCGGTGCGTGTACAGGTAGTCGATGGCGACGGCGAGGTAGTGGTTCGGGTTCATCAGGCCCGCGTCGGGGGTGACGATGCCGTGCCGGTCCGCGTCGGCGTCGTTGCCGGTGGCGATGTCGTAGCGGTCGCGCTGCCCGATCAGCGAGGCCATCGCGTACGGCGACGAGCAGTCCATGCGGATCTTGCCGTCCCAGTCCAGCGTCATGAACCGCCAGGTGGGGTCGGTGAGCGGATTGACCACGGTCAGGTCGAGCCGGTGCTGTTCGGCGATGCGGCCCCAGTACGCGACCGACGCCCCGCCCAGCGGGTCGGCCCCGATGCGTACGCCGGCCGCGCGCACCGCGTCGAGGTCGAGCACGGACGGAAGGTCCGCCACGTAGCTGCCCAGGAAGTCGTACGTCCCGGTCGACGGCGCCGCCAGCGCGCGGGCGCGGGTCATCCGGCGCACGTCCTTGAGACCGCCCGCGATGATCTCGTTGGCCCGGTCCTGGATCCAGCCGGTCGCCCCGGACCCGGCCGGACCGCCGTTCGGCGGGTTGTACTTGAACCCGCCGTCACCGGGCGGGTTGTGGGACGGGGTGACCACCACACCGTCGGCGAGGTGCGACGTACGGCCGCGGTTGTACGTGAGGACGGCGTGCGAGACCGCGGGCGTCGGGGTGTAGCCGTCGGCCGAGTCGATGAGCACGGCCACGTCGTTCGCCGCGAACACTTCGAGGGCGGTGACCTGCGCGGGCTCCGACAGCGCGTGGGTGTCGGCCCCGAGGAACAGCGGCCCGTCCGTGCCCTGCAGAGCCCGGTACTCGCTGATGGCCTGGCTCGTCGCGGCGATGTGGTCCTCGTTGAACGCGGTGGCCGTCGACGACCCCCGGTGCCCCGAGGTGCCGAACGCCACGCGCTGGCCGGCCTCGGCCGGATCCGGGTGCAGCGTGTAGTACGCCGTCACCAGCCGTGCCACATCGGTCAGGTCCTCGGGACGCGCCTGCTGTCCGGCTCGTGTGTGCGGCATCTGCCACTCCTCCGTATCGGTCGGTCGGTGCGATCTGCCCGCCGGGTCATTTTCGCCGGTCGCCCCCGTGGGCGGGCGCCCGCCCCGCCGTGCGGACGGCGACCGCCGCCGCGTATCCGGCGGGAACCGCGACATCGGTGACGGTCCAGCCCGGCGGGCCGGGCTCCGGACGGGGGCCGGTGCCCATGTGGTCGTGCGCGAGGCCGCCGGCCAGGCCGATCCCCTTGCCCTTCAGGTACGCCTCCTTGCGGGTCCACGCCCGGAGGAAGGCGGCCGGCCGCTGTTCCTCGGGCAGCTCCGCCAGTTCCCGGCGCTCCGCCGGATGCAGCTGGTCCCCGATCTCCGACACGGTCCGGGCCTTGGGGGTGCGCTCCACATCCACCCCCACCGGCTCGTCCGCGAACGCGAGCAGCGCGACGCCCCGGGTGTGCGAGAGGGAGAAGTGCACACCGCCACCGGTCGCGGGACGGCCGTGCGGCCCGCCGCAGGACGGACACGGTTCCCGCGTCAGCCGCACGGCGCCGGGGGCGATGCCCAGCCGGGCCCCCAGCAGCGTCCGCAGCGCCACGTGCGAGGCGACGAAGCAGAGGCGGTCGGCCTCGACGACCAGGCTCCCGGCCCGCCCGAGCTCCTCCGCGTCGAGGATCCCCGGCGCGAGCCGCTGCGCCCGCTCGCCCTCCCGCTGCGCGTCCACGACCCACAGCGCGGGGCTGCCGGGGGCCCAGGAGGGCGGCGGGCCCCGGTATCCGGTCTCGGTGAGTGCGAACTCGTCGGGCTGGTACACCGTTACGTCTTCCCTCGGCCGGGGCGGGCGCCGTGAGCGGTCGTCAACGGCGGAGCGGGCACTCGTATTCTATGGAGATCCGGACCCGTGGAGACGTATGTTCGATCACAGATGGCCAGGTCACCGTGGCGCATGAGGTACGGCGTGCTTTTCGGCCACCGACCCTTCGAACAGGAGACACCGGATGGCCCCGGACAACCGCCCGCAGCTCGGCACCGTACGGCTGCGGGACGCCCGCGCCGACGACGCGGGCTCCCTCACCCGGCTCTTCCTCGCCTCCCGGGCCGCCGCCATGCCGTACCTGCCCGGAGTGCACAGCGACGAGGCCACGCTCGGCTGGATGACCCACGCCGTGCTGCCCGGCACGGACGTCTGGGTGGCCGAACTCCACGAGGAGGGAGGCGGGGCGGAGATCGTCGGCTTCGTCTCGGTCGACGGCGAGGAACTCGAACACCTCTATCTCAGCCCCGGTGCGCAACGCCGGGGCATCGGGACCCTGCTGCTGGCGAAGGCCAGGGAGCACAGCCCCGGGGGGCTCGCCCTCTATGCCTTCCAGCGCAATGCCGGTGCCCGCGCCTTCTACGAGCGGCACGGCTTCACCGCGGTCGGGTTCAACGACGGCAGCCGCAACGAAGAGGGGGAGCCCGACGTCCGCTACCGCTGGACCGCGTCGGGGTGAGGCGGGGCGGCGAACGCCTGTGAAGCGGCACTGAGGGCGCGGGCCCGTTCGGCGACGGTGGCGACCTCGCGCCCCATGGATGACGGGGCACCCGCGCTGCGCGCCGTGTCGAGGGCGTGCGCGGCGCGCGGGGCGAAGTCCCGGGTGGGCTAAGGCGCTTGTGGCGCAGTGGCCGTGGTGCCCTGCTCCGCCGCGCGGCCGAGCGTGCGGTCGAAGACGGTCAGCAGCAGGTAGAGCACACCCGCGCCGAGCATGATCCAGGCGAGATGGTGCATGCCGCCGGTGTCCGCGCGCTGCCCGAAGGAGGCGGCCGCGGTGGAGGAGGCGACCATCGAGCCGACGTAGGCGAAGGTGCGCAGCAGTCCGGCCGAGGAGGCGGTGCGCTCGGGATCGGACTGGAAGTAGACCGAGTTCTGCAGGGCCAGGCTGTTCAGCCCCTGCGGGATGCCGAATATCAGGGCGACGAGGACCAGCGTCCACACCGGGCTGTCCCCGGTGAGCGTCAGCATCACCGCACAGGCGGCGATCTGGCCGAGCCCGCCGACGATCAGTTTGCCGCGCACGCCCTTGCGCCGCCCCGTGACGACCGAGACGCCGATGGCCACCAGGAACATGGGGATCTGCACCAGCCCGGCGTGGAAGGGCGAGAGCCCGAAGCCCTCCTCCGTCCACTGGGTGAACCCGTAGAGGAAGGCGTAGGCGACGATGTAGGCGACCAGTGCGCGCCCGTAGGTGGCCAGCAGCGGCGTGTTGCCGCCCAGTACCCGCAGGTTGATGAACGGGGTGGGGGCCCGTAGCTCCCGCACCGCGAACGCGGCGCTCGCCGCGGCGGTGATCGCCGGCAGGTACCAGTCGCGCAGGTGAAGGTTCATCAGGAACAGCAGCAGGGAGATGAGCATCGCGGCGAACAGCGCCATCCCGGGCAGGTCGAGCTGGGCGGCGAGGCGCCCACGCCGCGGGGACTCCCCGGTGCCGGCCTCCTTGGGGAGCCGGAGCAGCCCCAGCAGCACGGCCACGGCGGCGAGCGGCACATTCAGGGCGAAGGTGCTGCGCCAGCCGCCCAGCCCGATCAGCAGGCCGCCCAGCAGCGGGCCGAGTACCGCGATGGTCTGGTTGGCGACGGCCAGGGCGGTCAGCACCCCGCCGGGACTGTCCTGCCCGGTGCGCTTGGCTTCGCTGCGCACCAGCGCCATCGCGGCGGGATACCCGGCGCAGGTGCCGAACCCGAGCAGGACGCGAGAGGCGATCAGCACGCCCAGGTTCGGCGCCAGGGTGCCGACGACACCGGCGACCCCGACCAGGCTCGTGCTGACGAGGAAGAGTCTGCGCGGCCCGAAGATGTCGATGAGCCGGCCCATGACGGGCTGCCCGAGCGCGGTGGCCAGGTAGAGGGCCGAGACCAGCCACGCGGTCCGGGAGGGCGGCGCGCCCAGCGCGTCGCCGATGGGTATGAGCGTGACGGCGATGATCGTCGAGTTGATCGGGTTCAGGACCGAGCCCAGCATCATCGGCGGCAGCAGCCGCCGGTCGAAGCCCGCCACCGCCGTCCCGTCCCGCCCCGCCGTTGTCCGGTCATTCATGAGTGAGGCGCTCCAGTACGGCCATGGCGGCGATCACGGCCCGCCGTTCCTCCTCCGTGCACCTCTCCTGGAACTCACCGGCGAGCCATTCCTGCCGGGCCTGCCGCCCCTCCGCGACGCGTTGGCGCCCCTCCGCGGTCAGCGCGATCAGCAGACGGCGCCCGTCATCGGGGTCCGGCCGCCGTTCCACGAGCCCCAGGGCGGTCAGCGAGGCGACCGTGGCCGTCATCGACTGGTGGCGCACGCCCTCGGCAGAGGCGAGCTGACTGGCCGTGACGCCGGGCGTACCGGACAGCCGCGTCAGCACGGACTCCTGTCCGAAGGTGATGTCCTCGGCTTCGGCGGCGTTCAGGATGCGGCGGCGCAGGCGGCCGATGACCGTACGGACCTCTCGTGAGGCCTGGACCGCTGAGGGGGACGTGCGCGGGCTCTCGTTCATGCGCTCCACAGTAGAATGCACAGCCTGAGTTGTACAGTCTTACCTGTACAGATTGAACTGTATTCCTCGACCCGCCTCCCCGTCCGAGCTGGCACCTTTCAGCGCCTTTCACTTTTGCGCAAATCTTTTGCGTAAATTGCAGGCCGTTTGCGAACGCGGCGATGAGCCATCTATTGCCTTATTTGTCGGGGCAGTTGAGGCGGTGTGGGGGAGTCCGTTTACGTTTCAGGTTCTGCCGCGACAGTGGACTCCCCGTTAATTCTCTGCAACTCTCTGACCGCAATACGCAAAAGTCCATCCTGTGGGTGCAGGAAACCATGCCCCAGCAGGTACGCAGAAAGAGCCGCGCCTTGGACGCGCCCTGCGCCGAGGCCGAAGATCGGGGACCTATGAGACCGCAACGCTGGAGATGGCGGGTCCTTTCCGCCACTGTCACCACCAGCCTGCTGATGATCGGCTGGCCGGCACTCAACGCCTCGGCGGCCGGCGGCCCGAACATCGCCGCCGACCAGAAGACGGCCGCGAGCAGCGCCGGCAGCGGGAAGGCCGCGGGGAACATCTCCGACGGTGACCAGTCGACGTACTGGGAGGGGGCGAGCAGCGCCCTGCCCCAGTGGGTGCAGAGCGACCTGGGCAAGGTCACCCGCATCGACCAGGTCACCCTGAAGCTTCCCGCCGACTGGAAGAGCCGCCGGCAGACCCTGTCACTCCAGGGCAGCGCCGACGGCACCAGCTTCTCGACGCTGAAGACCTCGGCCGCCTACACGTTCGCGCCGGGCGGCTCCAACAAGGTGACCATCGGTTTCCCGGCCACCCAGGCCCGGTTCGTACGGGCGAACATCACCGAGAACACCGTCGCGAAGAACGGCCAGCTCGCCGAGCTGGAGGTCCGCGCGGCGGCCGAGTCGTCGGTGAACCTGGCCGCCGGCCGTACGCTGACGGCCAGCAGCTACACCCAGACGTACACCGCCGCCCAGGCCAACGACGGCAACGCGGCCAGCTACTGGGAGAGCCGCAACGGCGACCTGCCGCAGTGGCTCCAGGCGGATCTCGGGTCCTCGGTACGGGTGGACCGGGTGGTGCTGCGCCTGCCGGACGGCTGGGAGACCCGCAGCCAGACGCTGAAGATCCAGGGCAGCGCCAACGGCACGGACTTCACCGACCTGACGCAGTCCAAGGCGTACACCTTCAGCCCGACGGCCGGTGAGTCGGCGACGATCACCTTCGACGCCACGACCACGCGCTACGTACGCGTCCTCGTCTCCGCCAACTCCGTCCAGCCGGGCGCCCAGGTCTCCGAGCTGGAGATCTACGGCCCCGTGTCCGGTGACACCCAGGCGCCGACCGCGCCGACGCAACTGGCGTACACCGAACCGGCCACCGGGCAGATCAAGCTGACCTGGAAGGCGTCGACGGACGACACCGCCGTCACCGGCTACGACATCTACGCCAACAACACGCTGCTCACCAGCGTGGCCGGCAACGTCACCACGTTCACCGACACCCGTCCGGCCAGTGCCACCGTGTCGTACTACGTCCGGGCCAAGGACGCGGCGGGCAACACCTCGGCGAACAGCAACACCGTGACCCGTACCGGGGATTCGGGCGACACCCAGGCGCCGACCGCACCGGGCAACCTGAGCTTCACCGAGCCGACCGCCGGGCAGATCAAGCTGGTCTGGCAGGCCTCCACCGACAACAAGGGCGTCACCGGGTACGACATCTACGCCAACAACGTGCTGCGCAAGAGCGTCGCGGGCGATGTCACCACCTACACCGACACCCAGTCCGCCGCCACCACGGTCTCCTACACCGTCCGCGCCAAGGACGCGGCGGGCAACGTGTCGGGCGACAGCAACACCGTCACCCGCAACGGCAGCACGAGCGCGGCGTCCAACCTCGCGATCGGCAAGCCCATCACCGCCTCGTCCGTGGTCCACACGTTCGTCGCGGAGAACGCCAACGACAACAGCCTGACCACCTACTGGGAGGGCGCCGGGGGCAGCTACCCGAACACGCTGACGGTCAAGCTCGGCGCCAACGCGGAGACCGAGAGCGTCGTCGTCAAGCTCAACCCGGACAGCAGCTGGGGGGCCAGGACCCAGAACATCCAGGTGCTCGGCCGTGAACAGAGCGCCTCGGCCTTCACCAGTCTGGTCGCGGCCAAGGACTACGCGTTCAGCCCGGCCGGCGGCAACGCGGTGACCATTCCGGTCAGCGGCCGGGTCGCCGACGTCCAGCTCAAGTTCAACTCCAACACCGGCTCCGGTGCCGGTCAGGTCGCGGAGTTCCAGGTCCTGGGCGCTCCGGCACCCAACCCGAACCTCCAGGTCAGCTCGGTGACCGCGGCTCCCGCCGCGCCCGTCGAGTCGGACCCGATCACCCTGACCGCGACGGTGCGCAACAGCGGTCCGGTCGCGGCGCCGGCGAGCAAGCTCGAATTCCGGCTCGGCGGTTCCAAGGTCGCCACGGCGTCCGTGGGCGCGCTGGCCGCCGGGGCCTCCGCCCAGGTCAGTGCGGAGATCGGACCGCGCGACGCGGGCAGCTACGAACTCAGTGCCGTCGCCGACCCGGCGAACGAGGTCATCGAGCAGAACGAGACCGACAACACCTACACCAGCGCGACCGCCCTGGTCGTCAAGCCGGTCGCCAGCTCGGACCTGGTGGCGACCGGGGTCAGCACCTCCCCGTCCGCCCCGTCCAACGGGCAGAACGTCACCTTCTCCGTAGCCATCAAGAACCAGGGCACGGTGGCGTCCGCGGCGGGCGGCCACGCCATCACGCTGACCCTGCTGGACTCCAAGGGCGCCACGGTGAAGACCCTCACCGGCACCTACACCGGGGCCATCGCCGCGGGCGCCACCAGCGCCCCGGTGAGCCTGGGCAGCTGGACGGCGGCCAACGGTTCGTACTCCGTG
Source organism: Streptomyces sp. NPDC087428 (assembly GCF_044744085.1). Lineage (NCBI taxonomy): Bacteria > Bacillati > Actinomycetota > Actinomycetes > Kitasatosporales > Streptomycetaceae > Streptomyces > Streptomyces sp. NPDC087428. Next base: position 317,998 of record NZ_JBIUXR010000009.1, on the reverse strand, counting down.
AGGACGGTGATCGCGGACGACGCCAACGAACTCCCGGTGAAGCGCGAGAACAACACCTCCACCAGCTCGCTCTTCGTCGGCCGCGGCGCCGACATGCCGTACGACATGTACGAGGCCGAGGACGGCGTCACCGGCGGCGGCGCCCAGGTCGTCGGTCCGAACCGGACCGTCGGCGACGTCGCGGGCGAGGCTTCCGGCCGCAAGGCCGTGACCCTCAACAGCACCGGCAACTACGTGGAGTTCACCACCAGGGCGAGCACCAACACCCTGGTGACCCGGTTCTCCATCCCCGACTCCGCGGGCGGCGGAGGCATCGAATCCAAGCTGAACCTCTACGTGGACGGCGTCTTCCTCAAGGCGATCGACCTCACCTCGAAGTACGCCTGGCTGTACGGCGCCGAGACCGGTCCCGGGAACTCCCCGGGCGCGGGTTCGCCGCGGCACATCTACGACGAGGCGAACGTGATGCTGGGCAAGACCGTCCCGGCGGGCAGCAAGATCCGGCTGCAGAAGGACGCCGCGAACACCTCCACCTACGCGATCGACTTCGTCAGCCTGGAGCAGGCCACCCAGATCGCCAACCCGGACCCGGCCGCCTACGCCGTGCCCGCCGGATTCACCCACCAGGACGTCCAGAACGCCCTGGACAAGGTGCGGATGGACACCACGGGCAAGCTGGTCGGCGTCTACCTGCCGGCCGGTGACTACCAGACCGCGAGCAAGTTCCAGGTCTACGGAAAGGCCGTGAAGGTCGTCGGCGCCGGTCCCTGGTACACCAGGTTCTTCGCACCCTCGGGCCAGGAGAACACCGACAACGGTTTCCGTGCCGAGGCAAGCGCCAAGGGCTCGTCGTTCGCGAACTTCGCGTACTTCGGGAACTACACCTCGCGCATCGACGGCCCCGGCAAGGTGTTCGACTTCTCCAACGTCTCGGACATCACCATCGACAATGTCTGGAACGAGCACACGGTGTGCCTCTACTGGGGCGCGAACACCGACAGCATCACCATCAAGAACTCCCGCATCCGTGACACGTTCGCCGACGGCATCAACATGACCAACGGCTCGACGGACAACCACGTCGTCAACAACGAGTCCCGGGCCACGGGCGACGACAGCTTCGCCCTGTTCTCGGCGATCGACTCCGGTGGCTCGGACATGAAGAACAACGTGTACGAGAACCTCACCTCGATCCTCACCTGGCGCGCGGCGGGTGTCGCCGTCTACGGCGGCTTCGACAACACCTTCCGCAACATCCTGATCGCGGACACCCTGGTCTACTCGGGCATCACGGTGAGCTCGCTGGACTTCGGCTACCCGATGAACGGATTCGGGACCGAGCCGACGACGATCGAGAACGTGTCGGTCATCCGCTCGGGCGGCCACTTCTGGGGGACGCAGACCTTCCCCGGGATCTGGCTGTTCTCCGCCTCCAAGGTGTTCCAGGGCATCAGGATCAACAACGTCGACATCGTCGACCCGACGTACAGCGGCATCATGTTCCAGACCAACTACGTGGGAGGGCAGCCACAGTTCCCGATCAAGGACACCGTGCTGACCGACATCTCGATCTCCGGCGCCCGCAAGAGCGGGGACGCCCTGGAGGCCAAGTCGGGCTTCGGGCTGTGGGCCAACGAGATGCCGGAGGCCGGCCAGGGGCCCGCCGTCGGTGAGGTGACCTTCAACGGTCTCAAGCTCAGCGGCAACGCGCAGGACGTGAAGAACACGACCTCCACCATGAAGATCAACATCAACCCGTAGCGGCCCTTGCGCACAGGGACGCCGTCCGGTCAGCCGGACGGCGTTCCGTGGTGCGCAAATTCCTTGCGTCCGCACGTGCGAAGTTTGCAGGAACGGAACCGGCGACCGGTCACGAACCATGCGGAACCACCCCTGGCGTGCTGTCTCGGCTCTCTGGAGCCGAGTGGCACGCCTCTGTCGTGCATCACACAGGGCATGCAACGCACTGTCAAACTTTTACGAAAACTGCGCGAGATATTGCGTTCACATGTCGGCGCTGGTTGAGTGTGCCTCGCCCCGGCAGAGAGCCGGCCGAGGGCCTTCCATGCTCATGCCCGAAGGGGACCATCGATGAGAAGTGCTGGGTTCAGCCGCACACGCCGTACAAGCCGTGCCTCAGCGGCCGCCCTCGTCACCGCACTCGCCCTGACCGCTCTCGCCTCCTGCGGCACGAGCAGCAGCAGCGACGACGGTGACAAGGACAGTGGATCCAAGGGTTCGTCCGACCCGTCGGCCCCGCTCGACCCGAAGGCGAAGGTGACGATCTCGATCGACTGCATGCCGCCGGCGGCCAAGGCCGCGGAGCTGCGTGAGTGGAACGAGGACATCAAGACGTTCAACAAGACCTACCCGAACGTCACGATCAACGGAAAGTCCACCCCCGGGCAGTGCCTGGAGCCTCCCCGCTTCACGGCCATGCTGAAGGGGAAGTCGCAGCCGGACGTCTTCTACGCGTACTTCACCGACCTTCAGCAGGTGCTGGACAACGACGGGGCCACGGACATCTCCGCCTACGTCAACGACAAGTCGGTGCCCGCGCTCAAGGAGATCCAGCCCCAGGTCATCGATGTGGCCCGCAAGGACGGCAAGCTCTACGCACTGCCGACCAGCAACTACACCATGGGCCTGATGATCAACCGGAAGCTGTTCACGCAGGCCGGCCTCGACCCGAACACCCCGCCCGCCACTTGGGACGAGGTCCGCACCGCGGCGAAGAAGATCGCGGCTCTGGGCAAGGGCATCGCCGGCTTCGGCGAGTACAGCGCCGGCAACAACGGCGGCTGGCACTTCGCGGCCACCCAGTACGGCCTCGGCGGGGACGTCGTGGACGCCTCCGGCAAGAAGGCGGCCTTCAACGACGCCTCCGGCAAGCAGGTCCTCCAGCAGCTGCACGACATGCGCTGGGAGGACGACAGCATGGGCAAGACCCAGCTGCTGAAGTGGGGCGATCTGCAGAAGCAGATCTCCACCGACAAGCTCGGCATGTTCCTCGCCGCCCCCGACGACATCGCGTACATGGTGCAGCAGCTCGGCGCCAAGTACGAGACCTTCGGCCTGGGCCCGATCCCCGGCGCCAAGGGCACCCTTTTCGGCGGCAACAACTACATGATCAAGAAGGGCAGCTCGCCCGACCAGATCAAGGCCGCTGTCGCCTGGCTGAACTTCAAGAACCTCTCCCCGGGCAAGGGGCAGTTCGACTGGGCCCGCACCAAGGCCGACAAGCTGCCCGTCGGACTGCCGCAGCCGAACTTCTTCCTGGGTGACAGCAAGGCCAAGGACGACGCGTCACGCACCACCAACGCGTCGATGCCCATCGAGAACTTCAAGGCCTTCATGGACAACCCCGTCCAGGGCAAGGCCGAGCCGCCGAAGGCGCAGGAGATCTACAAGATCCTCGACAACGCCATGTCCGGTGTCCTGACCAACAAGGGCGCCGACATCGACAAGCTGCTCTCCACCGCCGAGCAGCAGGTCAACCAGGTTCTGGCGAACCAGTAACGGACGCGCGGGGCCGGGTCACGCGGACCCGGCCCCGCATCCGGACCCGTCCGACTGCGCTTCAGTTCACCGGCACCGAGGAGACACCATGTCGGCCCCTACCCTGTCCAGCGGCAAGGCGACCAGGCCACACCGCGGACCCGCAGGACCCACCCGCCCGAACTCCGCCCGCGACGAGTTCCTGCGTGTTCTGCGCCGCAACATCTCAGCGCATGGCTTCCTGATCGGAGCGGTGCTCTGCTTCTCGTTCTTCTCCTGGTATCCGATGGTCCGGGAATTCATCCTGGCCTTCCAGAAGACCGAGAACGGCAAGACCACCTGGGCCGGCTGGTCCAACCTGTCCTACGTCGTCAACGACCCGGCGTTCTGGCAGGCCTGGCGCAACACCCTGCTGTTCACGGTGCTCGCGCTGGTGTTCGGCTTCGCCGTCCCGTTCGTCGTCGCCGTCGTGCTCAACGAGTTCCGGCACGGACAGGGATATCTGAGACTGCTGGTCTATCTGCCGGTGATGCTGCCGCCGGTCGCCTCCGTACTGCTCTTCAAGTACTTCTACGACCCCGGCTACGGACTCTTCAACCGCATCCTGGAAATCTTCCATCTGCCCGCACAGCAATGGCTCCAGGACACCGACACCGCCATGCTCTCGGTCGTCATCGCGGCGACCTGGATGAACATGGGCGGCGCGACGCTGATCTACCTGGCCGCACTCCAGGGGATTCCAGGTGAGCTGTACGAGGCGGCGGAACTGGACGGCGCCGGACTGCTGCGCAAGGTCTGGCACGTCACCATCCCGCAGACCCGGCTCATCCTCTCGCTGCTCCTGCTGATGCAGATCATCGCGACGATGCAGGTCTTCACCGAGCCGTTCCTGCTCACCAACGGCGCCGGCCCCGAGGGCTCCACCACCACCGTCGTCTACCTCATCTACCAATACGCCTTCAACTTCAACAACTACGGCAGCGCGGCGGCACTCGGCCTCGTCCTGCTCGTCGTCCTCGCGGGAGTCTCCGCGGTGTACGTACGACTGAGCCGCAGCAGCGAAGACTAGGACGGGAGCACGACCATGGCATCGAACACGCTTGTCTCCCGGCGCGGGAGCGACGGACGCAAGGCCACGCGGCGCAAGGACCGGCGCCCCGCCGACATCGCGCGCCAGCGCACCCTGATCTCGCCGGCCCAGCTCGGCAGGGGCCGCGGCAAGGCCGTCTACTGGATCATCTTCGCCGCGGTGATCCTCCTGTTCACGATGGTCTTCCTCGGACCGCTGTACTGGATGGTCACCGGCGGCCTCAAGACCACGCAGGAAGTGGTGCAGAGCCCGCCCACGGCGTTCCCCAGCTCGATCCACACGGAGAACTACAGCCGGGCCTGGTCCGTGATGGACCTGTCCAAGCTGCTCTTCAACACCCTGTACTACGCCTTCGGCGCGCTCGCCTTCCAGCTGATCTTCGACGTCGCCGCCGCCTACTCGCTGTCCAAGCTGCGGCCGGTGTTCGGCAAGGTCATCCTCGGCATGATGCTGGCCACCCTGATGATCCCGGCCACCGTCCTGGTCGTACCCCAGTACCTGACCGTCCTGGACGTGCCGATCTTCCAGCGCAACCTGCTGAACTCGCCGTGGGTGATCTGGCTCCCGTCCGTCACCAACGCCTTCAACATCTTCCTGCTGAAGCGGTTCTTCGACTCCATCCCGAGAGAACTCCTTGACGCCGCCGCCATCGACGGGGCATCGCCCGTGCGCACCCTGCGCTCGGTGGTCCTGCCGATCTCCCGGCCGATCCTCGGCGTCGTCTCCATCTTCGCCGTCGTCGGGGTGTGGAAGGACTTCCTCTGGCCCATGCTCACCCTCCCCGACCCGAGCAAGCAGACCCTGAACGTGGGGATCTACTCGCTGGCCAACGGAGTTCCCGAGAACGTGCTCATCGCCGCGCTCACCATCGCGTCCATCCCGACGCTGCTCATCTTCCTGATCTTCCAGCGCAACATCATGGGCGGTCTGACCGCGGGCGGCCTCAAGGGCTGACCCCTTCGCCACACCACCCGCACAGCCGCCCTCCCCTCAGCACTCCGCCGCCGGCTCGACCGTCCTGCCCCGCACGCGGGCCGGCGGCGGAGTACCACCTGCCCGAAAGGAACGTCACGTGGCAGCCAACCGTCCGTCCGAGGCCACCGCGAACTGGTGGCGCGACGCCGCCATCTACCAGATCTATGTACGCAGCTTCGCCGATGGCGACGGTGACGGCACCGGCGACCTCGCGGGGGTACGGGCCAGGCTGCCCTACCTCGTCGAACTCGGCGTGGACGCACTCTGGTTCACCCCCTGGTACCTCTCGCCGCTCGCCGACGGCGGCTACGACGTGGCCGACTACCGCACCATCGACCCGGCGTTCGGCACCCTGGCCGAGGCGGAGAAACTGATCGCCGAGGCCCGCGAGCTCGGCATCCGCACCATCATCGACATCGTGCCCAACCACGTCTCCGACCAGCACGCCTGGTTCCGGGCAGCCCTGGAAGCCGGTTCCGGCAGCCCGGAGCGCGACCTCTTCCACTTCCGCAAGGGGCGGGGCCCGGACGGTGCGATTCCGCCCAACGACTGGGTCTCCGAATTCGGCGGCACGCCCTGGACCCGGCTGGACGACGGCGAGTGGTACCTCCACCTCTTCGCCACCCAGCAGCCCGACCTCAACTGGGCGCACCCGGCGGTCCGCCAGGAACACGAGGAAGTGCTGCGGTTCTGGTTCGAACGCGGCGTCTCGGGCGTACGGATCGACTCCGCGGCCCTGCTCGCCAAGGACCCCGCACTGCCCGACTTCGTCGAGGGCAGCGACCCGCACCCCTTCATCGACCGCGACGAACTGCACGCCATCTACCGCTCGTGGCGCGCCATCGCCGACGAGTACGGCGGCGTCTTCGTCGGCGAGGTCTGGCTCCCCGACACCGAACGGTTCGCCCGCTACCTGCGCCCCGACGAACTGCACACCGCTTTCAACTTCAACTTCCTGGCCTGCCCCTGGGACGCCGGGCTGCTGCGGACCGCCATCCAGGACACGCTCGCCGAGCACGCCTCGGTCGGCGCCCCCGCCACCTGGGTCCTGTGCAACCACGACGTGACCCGCACCGTCACCCGTTACGGCCGCACCGAGACCGGCTTCGGCTTCGACGCGAAGACCTTCGGCACGCCGACGGACCTGGTCCTCGGCACCCGCCGCGCCCGCGCCGCCGCCCTGCTCTCGCTGGCCCTGCCGGGCGCGGCCTACCTCTACCAGGGCGAAGAGCTCGGCCTCCCCGAGGTGGACATCCCGCTGGACCGCATCCAGGACCCGATGCACTTCCGCAAGGGCGGCACCGACCCCGGACGCGACGGCTGCCGGGTACCACTGCCCTGGTCGGCGCAGGGACCGTACGCCGGATTCGGCGCCACCGCCGAACCCTGGCTCCCGCAGCCGGCCGACTGGTCCTCGTACGCCGCCGACGTGCAGAGCGACGATCCGGAATCGATGCTCACCCTGTACCGCGAGGCGCTTCGGCTGCGCCGCGGCGAACCGGGGTTCGGGACGGCTGGGGAGCCCGGAATCCGCCGGCTGACCTGGCTGGACGCGGCGCCCGGTGTGCTCTCCTTCGCCCGGACCGACGGACTCGTCTGCCTTGTCAACCTGGCCGCAGAGGCGGCCGAGCTGCCCCGCCACACCGCGGTGCTGCTGGCCAGCGGCCCGCTCGACGGAGCGGGCAGGCTCCCGCAGGACACCGCGGTGTGGCTGCGGGCCTGACCTCCGGACACCGGACGCACCTGCCCATGGGCCCGGCGGGGCCCATGGGCAGGATCGCGGGGGAACGAGGGCTGCGGCACAGTAGGGCATATGGACGCCCCGAATGATCTGAATGCCCTCGCCGACGAGCACCTGGCCGCAGCCCGCACTTCCCCGCACGGCCGCAGCGCCCACCTCCTGCTGCACGAGGACCCGCTGCGGCAGACCGTCATCGCGCTGACCTCGGGCTCCGCGCTCGACGAGCACAACGCCCCGCCCGCCGCCTCCCTCCAGGTGCTGCGCGGCACGGTCCGGCTCACAGCCGCCTCCGGCGATGTGGAACTGGCACCCGGACGGCTGCACCCCATCCCGCAGGAGCGGCACGGGCTGCTCGCGCTGGAGGACGCCGTGGTGCTGCTGACGGCGGTCAACGGCTGACAGCCCCCGGTCAGCCGTCGGGCAGTGCCCGGTGGCGGCGCCGCAGGAAGTCCCGCTCGGCACGCGCCGACGAGCACGGCGACGCACCGGCCGTACTCGGCGCGGAAGAGACGCTCGATCTCCCGGACGGGCAGGGCCGGTTCGTCCGGTCCGCCGCTCGGGGCGGGCCGGACGGGCGGGCCCGTCATCAGGCCTCCGCTTCACCCTCGAACGGGCGGACCTCGATGGGGAGCCCGATCGCCAGCGCGGCCTTGCGGCCCCAGTCGAGCGCGGCGTCCGGATCGGGGGCCTTGATGATGCTGAGCCCGCCGAGGTACTCCTTCCCCTCGATGTACGGCCCGTCGGTGAGCACCGTGCCGCCGTCCTCCGCCCGTACGACGGTGGCCGTGCCCGGCGCACTCAGACCGCCGTCGAAGACCCGGGCCCCGGCCTGTTGGAGCTCGCGGTGGAACTCCTCGACGTTGCGCATGATCCGTTCCATCTCCGCGGGCTCGGGCGGCACACCGTCAGCCGGTGTGACGACGCTGAGCAGGTAGTGCTTCATGGGGTGCCTCCTCGGGTACGACGCCGGTGACCTACCGGCCTCCCACCCTCTATACGAACGGGTGCCACCCGGATCGACACGGAACACGGCCGTGTTCGACGATTTCTTCCTCCGAGTCTTTTGGGAGCGCTCCCAGGGCGGCAGGATGAGGGGATGACCCCGCGAACCGGCCCCCGTGCCTACCACCCGGACGACCGTGCGGCGCTTGCCGACATCTGCGTCCGGACGGCGGACAACGGCGGTGACTCCCGGCACCTGTACCCGGACCTGGAGCTGATGCCGTCGATATTCGCCGCACCGTACGCGTACCTCGAACCCGACCTGGCCTTTGTCATCGACGACGGCACGGGCCGCGCGGTCGGATACATCCTCGGGACGGCGGACACCCCGCGGTTCGTGACGGAGTTCCGCGAGCGCTGGCTGCCCCGGGTCGAGGACCGCTACCCGCGACCGGAGGGCGCGCCGCGCGGGCCCTCCGACGAGATGGTCGCGCTCCTGCACCACCCGGAGCGGATGGTCCTGCCCGAACTGGCCGGCCACCCGGCCCACTTGCACATCGACCTGCTCCCCGAGTGGCAGCGCCGGGGGTACGGGAGAGAGCTGATGCGTACGTTCCTGGCAGCCCTGCGCGCCAGGAACGTCGAGGGGGTGCATCTGTCCATGCTCACCGCCAACACGCCGGCCAGGGCCTTCTACGACCGGCTCGGCTTCGCCGAACTCCCGGTACCGGACCCCGGGCCCGTCAGCTATCTGGTGCGCGGCACGGAGGCGGACCTGTAGAGCGACGCCGTGCCGGGGGTGCCACGCCGGATCGCTGGGCAGGTACAGGTGTACGACCCCGAAACGGGGCGAAGCGGCCGGTGGCGAGAGGCGTGTGACGTGAGCGAACAGACCGTATGGCAGTTCTCCGACGACCGTGGACAGGTGTCGTCCGCCGAGCGGCGCCCGACGCGGGTGCTCGCCTACGTCCAGGCCGGAGCGACCTTGTGGGACCACGGGATACGGCCGATCGGGATATTCGGCTCCGGCCATGACGACCCGGCCGTGCCCGACACCGCGAAGACCGGATCGCTGCCCCTGACCGAGGTCGCGTACGCCGGCGCGGGCGCCACGCTGGACGTGGAGACGCTGCTGAGCGGCGAGCCCGACCTCGTGGTGGCCGTCAGCTACGGCGGCGGCCAGGTCTACGGCCTCGCCCCGGAGACGGCCAAGCACCTGGAGGAGCACGTCCCCGTCGTCGTCATCGACGTGGGCCAGGCACGCACCCTCGCGGAGACCGGCGACCGCTTCGCCCTGCTGGCCCGCTCGCTGGGCGCGGAGGAGCCCCCGGCGGCCGCGCGGGACCTGGACGCGGCCCGGGACCGGCTGCGCACGTTCGCCGCGGGACGGGACCGGACCAGGGTTCTCGCCCTGTCCCCGGCCGGACAGGAGCAGGCGCACCTGGCCCGCCCCCGCATGTGGCCCGAACTGCGGGTGCTGGCAGAGCTCGGCATCGACCTGGTGGAACCGGCCGAGGGCCCGGGTGCGAACTGGTCCACGGTCGGCTGGGCGGAGGCCGGGGCGCTGCGCCCCGCCGTCGTGCTCGCCGACATCCGGGTCAACGCCACCCCCCTCGACGAGCTCCGGACGAACGAGGCGTGGGCGGCGATCGAACGCACCGCCCGGGTGGTGCCCTGGAACCCGGAGCCGGTGTGCAGCGCGCGGGCCCACGCCCGCTTCCTGGCGCTGGTGGCCGACGCGCTGGAGGCGTAGGGGCCCTCGCTCGGATCAGGACGGACCGGGGAGCGGACGGACGGCGCCACCGCGGCAGACGTGCGCCGATGCCCCCGTACGGACGTGTGCGATCGCGCGGGACGCCGCGGTTCGCGAGGCTGGCCGGGAGTGTCCGTGCCGGTACCCGCACGTCCCCAGGAGCAGGCCATGCAGCAGGACAAGCACCCTTCCTACCGTCCCGTCGTCTTCCGTGACCGTTCGGCGGGCTACGCCTTTCTGACCCGGTCCACCGCGTCGAGCGAGCAGACCATCGACTGGGACGACGGCAACACCTACCCCGTCATCGACGTGGAGATCTCCGCCGAGAGCCACCCCTTCTTCACCGGGAAGGCCCGGGTGGTCGACACCGAGGGCCAGGTCGCCAAATTCGAGCGGAGGTACGGCGAGGACGGAGGCGCGGACGCCTCCTGACCCGTACGGCGTCCGAGTCCCCGGCCCCTTCCCACCGGGCCGGGGACTCCGCCTGTCCGGACCGCACGTGCCCCGCGCGGAAGTGACCCGTTCGGCCCATTGGGCGCAACCTCGACCGGGGCCCGGCCGTTCGACCGGGGGCGGGTGTGAACGATGAGGGGGAGGGCCGCGGCATGGTGCGGGACGGGGCGGCGACGGTGGTGACGGGCCTGGGGCTCGTGACCCCGGTGGGCGCCGATGAGCAGACCTTCTGGGCGGGGCTGTGCGCCGGGACCGGAGTGGCCCGGCACTGCGAGGAACTGGCCGGTCTGCCGGTCGACTTCGCCTGCCGGGCCGACGGACCGGACCTGGACGAGGCGGTCGGCGGACGCGCCGTGTTCCGGATGGCGCGGTTCGTGAAGATGGCCCTTGTCGCCGCCCGCCGTGCCGTGGCGGACGCCGGGCTGTGCCCGGACCGCTGGGACGGCGGCCGGGTGGGCGTCGTACTGGGCGTCGGCGTGGGCGGTGTCTCCGTACTCGTCGACAACGTCCGCAGGCTGGACGCGGACGGGCCGCTCGCGGTCTCCCCGCTCCTCGTGCCGATGATGATGCCGAACGCGGCCGCGGGGGAGGTCGCCATCGACCTGCGGGCCCACGGACCGAGCCTGTCCCCGGCCACCGCCTGCGCGTCGGGCGCCACCGCGATCGGTCTCGCCCGCGACCTGCTGACGAGCGGTCAGTGCGATGTGGTGGTGGCGGGCGGCGCGGAGTCCGTGGTGACTCCGCTGGTCGTGACCGCGTTCGCGGGAATGGGGGCGCTCTCGGTGCGCACCGGTGATCCGGCGGCCGCGTCGAGGCCGTTCGCCGTGGACCGCGACGGGTTCGTCCTCGGCGAGGGCGCCGCCGTGCTCGTACTGGAACGGGCCGGGGACGTCCGGGCCCGTGGCGGGCGGGCACGGGCGGTGCTGGCCGGTACGGGCGCTGCCACGGACGCCCACCACCCCACCGCGCCCGACCCGGGCGGCCGGGGCGCCCAGCGGGCGGTCGAGGCGGCACTGGACCGGGCGGGCTGGGCCGCCCGCGACGTGGACCACATCAACGCACACGGCACCTCCACCCCGCTGAACGACGCCATGGAGAGCGCGCTGATCGCCCGGCTCTTCCCGCACCGGCCCTCGGTGACCGCACCGAAGGGCGTCATCGGGCACACCCTCGCGGCGGGCGGCGCGATCGAGGCGGTGGCCACCGTGCTGACCCTGGAGCACGGCCTCGTCCCGCCGATCGCCAACCTCGACGCGCCGCCGGCGGAGTCCGGCCTCGACTGTGTGACCAAGGAACCCCGCAGACAGCGCGTCGAGCGGGCCCTCAGCCACTCCTTCGGATTCGGCGGCCACAATGTCGCCCTCGCCTTCCAACGGGCCCCGACACCTTACTGAACAGGAAGAAAAGGTCGGTCAATACCGGAAATCCGGGTGTCCTGACTGTTTCCTGATCGTTCCTGTCGTATGACCACAACGATCGACTGCACCGCTGTGACCGAACCCGTCACGGAACACGTCGCGGACCGGCTCACCACGGTGCTCCTCGGCGCGCACGCCCGCCGGGAACACGGCTTCTGGCAGCGGATCATCGCCACCGAGCCGTTCCGCAGGCCGGCGTTCCCCCCGCCCGGCCCCACCTCCGACGAACAGCTCGCACTCGCCTACGCACGCCTGCGCACACTCAACAACGCCCTTGACAGCGGCGCCAGGCTGGCCGCCGACCCCCGCGGCCTGGCCGCACTGCACGAATGGCTCGCCCCGGTGGACCCGACCCTCGCCACCGTCGCGGGAATCCACTACAACCTCTTCCTCGGCAGCCTGCTGGACCACGACACCGACCGGTCCCGCGATCTGTCGGACTTCCTCGCGATGCGACGCATCGGGACCTTCCTCTGCACGGAGGTGGCGCACGGCAACGACGCCGCCGCGGTCGAGACGACGGCCACCTACGACCCTGCCCGGGACGGATTCGTGCTGCACACACCGCACCTGGGCGCGCAGAAGTTCATGCCCAACACCAGCCAGGCCGGCGGCCCCAAGTCGGGGCTCGTCGCCGCCCGGCTGTTCGTCGGCGGAGTCGACCACGGAGTCTTCCTGCTGCTGGTGCCGCTCACCGACGCGTTCCAGACCCTGCCCGGGGTACGGATCCGCAGGCTTCCGGCACGGATGGGCAGCCCCGTGGACCACTGCCTGACCTCCTTCGACCAGGTATTCGTGGGACGTGAGGCGCTGCTCGGCGGCGCACAGGGGCAGGTCGGTGACGACGGGGTGTTCCGCAGCGGCACCGCCGGCCGCAGACGCCGGTTCCTCGCCTCCATCGCCCGCGTGACCACGGGCCGCATCTGCATGAGCGCGAGCGCGGTGGGCTCCGCCCGGGCCACCCTCGCCATCGCGGTCCGCTACTCCGGCCACCGGTACATCTCCGGGGGCCGCGCGTTGCCGCCGCTGGCGGTGATCGCCCACCGCAGCCACCACGGCCCGCTCGCCGGGGCCATGGCCACCGTCTTCGCGATGAGCCTGCTGCACCGGCGTGCCCTGGACCGCTGGGAGGCGGCGGTGCACGGCCCGGCGCCGGAGCGCGAGGCAGCAGGGCAGCTGGTCGACATCGCCAAGGGATGGATCACCTGGCAGGCCAGGTCCGTGATCGTCGAATGCCGCGAACGCTGCGGCGCCCAGGGCCTGCTGGAGAGCAACGGGATCACCGAACTCGTCACCGGGGTGGAGGGTGCCATCACCGCGGAGGGCGACAACCTGGCCATCCACGCCAAGGCGGCGTCCGAGATGGTCATCTCCGCGATGCCCGCGGCACTGGACGAGGGGGGTTTCCCGGACGGCTCGCCGGCCGGCGGCCTGGACGATCTGCGGTACCTCGGCCGGCTCCTGGCCCAGGTGGAGCGGATCCAGTTCGCCCGCTCCCGCGCACGCATGGCACGGGCCCCGCACGGTGGACCGCTGAAGCGGTGGAACGCGGGATCAGGGCCCGCACTGCGTGGCGTCGAGGCGCACGCGTACCGGCAGGCGGCCGACGCCTACGCGCAGGCCGTCGAGGACCTGCCCGAGGGGCCCGCCCGCGAGCGGCTGAGCGATCTGGCCCGGCTGTTCGCGCTGCGCTGGATCGAACGCAACAGCGGGGACCTGCTCGTCGCAGGCCACCTCACGGCCGGCCAGGTCGACGGACTGACGGAGACCATCGAGCAACTCGTCACCGCCGTCGCTGCCCACCTGCCGGAACTCGCCGCCTCCTTCGGGCTGCCGGAGGAGCTGCTCGCCGACTGGCCCATCACGGGGGCCCGCTACGCCGAGGCGTACGACGACCCGGACGCGTCCTGGCACACGGGCGGACGACTGGCGCCCGCCGGGGCCGAGTGGTGAGGGCCCGGCCGCTGCTCCGTGCGGCCGAGGCGGCACAGGGGCTCGGAGTCGGCGTCGTGCTCCTGGCCTTCTGGGGCACCGCGGCCGTGTTGTCGCGGTGGTGCCCCGGGGCACGCGGCCACTGAGGCGAATCGGTTCGCCGCAAGGCGTAACTGGACGGACTCTGCTCAGTTACTCCGGCGTCGGGGCGGTGAGAGGCGCCGCCCCTTACACCCCCGCCGGACGGGCATGATGGAGAGGAAGACCATGAGCGCGATTCACCCCACGATCACCGAGGTACTCAGCCGTACCTTCAGGGTGCCTGTGGCCGAGATTCTCCCCGAATCCACGATGGACAGCCTGGACATGGACTCCCTGGCAGTCGCCGAGTTCGCCGTCGTCATGAGGGAGGCCCTCGGCGTCGAGCTGGACCCGGACACCCTGCACAGGGACACCAGCCTCGCCGGGCTCACGGAGTTCCTCCGGGTGGCGGCCGGCGGCGAGGCCCCGGCGAGCGCCGCCCGATGAAGACGCCGGCCATCGCCGTCACCGGCCTGGGAATGATCACCCCGGCCGGCAACGACACCGAGTCCACCTGGGACGGCGTGTGCGCCGGGGTCAGCCCGGCCCGCACCGTCCCCGCACTCGCAGGGTGCGCGATCGACTTCGCCTGCACGGTCGACGGCATCGACCTGGACGCCGCGGTCGGTCGCCGTACGGCCTTCCGCATGGGCAGGTACACCAAATTCGCCGTACTCGCCGCGCGGGAGGCGGTAGCCGACTCGGGGCTCGACCCGGGCGGCTGGGACGGCAGCCGGGTCGCGGTCGTCGTCGGCACCAGCAGCGGCGGTTCCGCCGGTCTCACCGATCAGGCGCTGGTGCTGGAGCGGCGCGGACCCGAGGCGACCTCGCCCTCCGGGATCCTGCTCACCATCCCGAACATGCCGGCCGCCGAGATCGCGATCGAGATGGGCGCCACGGGCCCGAGCCTGGCGCCCTGCACCGCCTGTTCGTCCGGGATCACCGCACTGTCCGTGGCCCGGGACCTGCTCGTCACCGGGCAGTGCGATCTGGCGATCGCGGGAGCCACCGAATCGACCCTCTTCCCGATCGCCATGACCGGATTCGCCAGATCCGGCGCGGCCGCCCACGCGGACGGGGACCTGTCCCGGCTCAGCCGGCCCTTCGCGGCCGACCGGGCCGGGCTCGTCATGGGGGAGGGCGCCGCCGTCATGGTGCTGGAGCGCGCGGCCGACGCCGAGGCCCGGGGCGCCGAGCCGCGCGCACTGCTCGCGGGCACCGGCGCCACCACGGACGCCCACCACCCCACCAGCCCGCACCCCGACGGGCGGGTCGCCCAGGCCGCCGTCGAGGCCGCGCTGCGCGACGCGGGCTGGCAGGCCGCGGACGTCGAGCACATCAACGCCCACGGCACGGCCACACGGCGCAACGACGCGGCCGAAGCCGCGCTCATCGGCCGGGTCTTCCCGCACCGGCCGCCGGTCACCGCGCCCAAGGGCGTACTGGGCCACTGCATGGGCGCGGCCGGAGCGATCGAGGCGGGACTGACGATCCTCACCCTCCAGCGCGGAATCATCCCGCCGGTCGCCAACCTGGACGCGCCCGCGCCCGGGTTCGACATCGACTGCGTCACCAAGCAGCCGCTGGTGCTGCCGGTCCGGCGTGCCGTCAGCCACTCCTTCGGATTCGGTGGACACAACGCCGTGGTCGCGCTCCTGCGGCCCTAGCGACCGGGCCGGTGGAGGGGGCCGGGAACCCCGCCCGTTCCACCGGCCGCACCGCCGCTGAGCTGCGCGGAAGCCCGTGGTAGCGTGCCGGGGCCAGTCGAACTCCACGTAGGGGTCAGGGAATCCGGTGCGAATCCGGAACTGACGCGCAGCGGTGAGGGGGACGGGCGGGGCCAACGGCCACTGGGAGACCCATGGGTTCCCGGGAAGGCGTCCCGACCGTACGAACCCGAGTCCGAAGACCTGCTGGCACCCGCGGTCCGGCACCGGGTCGCGGAACTCCGTACACCGGGCCCCGCGCATGGGCCCAGAGACGCCGAGGTACTCCGTGCCGCCCATAGCCGGCCACGCCCGCTCCGCCGCCCTGCTCACGGCCGGAATCGTCCTGCTGACCGCCTGCGGCGGTGGCGGTGGCGGTGACAGCTCCGCAGCCAAGCCCAACGGTGGCGAGGGCTATCCGGTGACCCTGAAGAACTGCGGGCGCACCGTCACTGTGGACGCCGCCCCGCGCCGGGCCGTCCCGGTCGACCAGGGGTCCACCGAGATCCTCCTCTCGCTCGGCCTCGCCGACCGGCTGGCCGCCACCGCCACCTGGACCGACCCGGTGATGAAGGGTCTGGAGAAGGCCAACGCCGGTGTCCCGAGGATCTCCGAGAACCGCCCCTCGTCGGAGAAGGTCCTGGACCAGGAGCCCGACTTCGTCAGCGCCTCCTTCGAGTCGACGCTCGCCAAGGGCGGCGTCGCTCCCCGGGAGCAGTTCGAGAAGCTGGGCGTCCCCACCTACGTCTCGCCCGCCGACTGCACCGCCAAGGACAACAGCAAGGACGGCGACGGAGTCCGGACCGGAGCGCTGACCATGGACAGCGTCTACGGCGAAGTGCGCGACCTGGCGAAGGTGTTCGGCGTTCCTGAACGGGGCGAGAAGCTCGTGGCTGAGCTGCGTGCCCGGGTACGGAAGGCCACCGACGGCATCGACGCCTCCGGCGCCACCCTGATGTACTGGTTCGCCAACGCCGAGTCCCCGTACCTGGCGGGCTGTTGCGGGGCGCCCGGCGTCATCACCCGCGAGCTCGGCGCGAAGAACGTCTTCGACGACACCCATGAGGAATGGCCGCAGATCAACTGGGAGACGGTCGCCGACCGCAACCCGGACGTGCTGGTCATCGGCGATCTGACCCGGAAGTCGGAGACCGCCGAGAGCGCCTCGCGGAAGATCGCGTTCCTGGAGTCCAGCCCCGCCACCAAGAACATGGACGCCGTACGGCACAAGCGCTACGTGCTGCTCAGCGGCCAGGCCATGAACCCGTCGATCCGTACGGTCGAGGGCGTGGAGCGCGTCGCCGCCGGGCTGCGCACCTTCGGGCTCACGGGGTGACGGACACCGAACAGGCCGCGGAGACGGGGGAGCGCGTACTCCCCGCGGCCGGTGAGCGCGGACGTCCCGGCATCAGAGGCATCGGGGGCATCCGCGGCATCCGCGGTGGACTCCTGTGGGCCGGTGGGTTCCTGCTGCTCGTCCTGTCCGTCGCGGTGGCCGTCACCATCGGCCCGGCCAGGATCTCCGTCGGCGACGTCCGGGACACGGTCGCCGCCCACCTCGGGCTCGGGGAGTCGCCGCTCAGCCCGATCCGCGACGGCATCATCTGGAACCTGCGGATGCCCAGGACCCTGCTCGCCGCCGTCTGCGGCGCCGGGCTCGCGGTCTGCGGCACGGTCATGCAGTCGCTGCTGCGCAACCCGCTCGCCGACCCGTTCGTCCTCGGTGTCTCCTCCGGGGCGTCGACCGGCGCGGTCGTGGTCGTCGTGCTCGGGGTCGGCGGGGGAGCGGTGTCCCTGTCGGCCGGCGCGTTCATCGGGGCGCTGTGCTCCTTCGCGCTGGTCCTGCTGCTCAGCCACACCCTCGGTGGCAGCACCGACCGGGTGGTCCTGTCCGGGGTCGCGGCCATGCAGCTGTTCTCCGCGCTCACCTCCTTCGTCGTGATGACCGCCGCCGACGCCGAACAGACCCGCGGCGTGCTGTTCTGGCTGCTGGGCTCGCTCGGCGGCGTCGGCTGGACCGATGTGTGGACCTGCTCCGCCGTGCTGGCCGTCACGCTGCTGATCTGCCTCGGCCATGCCCGTACGCTCGACGCCTTCGCGTTCGGCCAGGACGCGGCCGCCACCCTCGGCGTCCATGTCGGGCGCACCCGGATCGTCCTGCTCTGCACGACCGCGCTGCTGACCGCCGCACTCGTCAGCTCGGCCGGCGCCATCGGCTTCGTCGGCCTGGTTCTCCCGCACGCGGCCCGCGCGCTCACCGGTTCCGGGCATCGCAGACTGCTCCCGGTCACCGCGCTGGCCGGGGCCGTGTTCCTGGTCTGGGTCGACACCCTCGCGCGCACCGTCCTCGATCCGCAGGAGGTTCCGGTGGGCGTCGTCACCGCCCTGATCGGCGTGCCCGCCTTCGTCCTCGTCCTCTACCGCACCCGGCGGTCGGCATGACCCCGCCCACCCGCGGCGGGCTGCGGGCCGAGCGGGTCAGCCGGGAGGCGGGCGGCCGCCTCATCCTGGACGGGGTCTCACTGGCACTGCCGCCCGGCGCGACCGTCGGGCTGATCGGCCCGAACGGCTCGGGGAAGTCGACCCTGCTGCGGATACTGGCCGGGGTCCTCGCCCCGGACGCCGGCACGGTCACCCTCGACGACGATCCGCTGGCCAGGATCGGCCGCCGCACGGTGGCCCAGCGGGTCGCGGTGGTCGATCAGCACTCCCTCACCCAGGTCGAGCTGAGTGTCGTGGACGTCGTACGCCTCGGCCGTATCCCGCACCGCCGCGCATGGTCGGCGGCGACGGCCGCGGACGAGGCCGCGGTGGGCGAGGCGCTGGAGCGGACCGGTCTCACCGGCCGCCGGGACCAGTCCTGGCACACCCTCTCGGGCGGTGAGCGCCAGCGCGTCCAGATCGCCCGCGCGCTGGCCCAGCAGCCGCGCGAACTGCTGCTGGACGAGCCGACGAACCACCTGGACGTCCAGCACCAGCTGGAACTGCTGTCCCTGGTCACCGCGCTTCCGCTGACGGCCGTCATCGCCCTGCACGACCTCAATCTGGCCGCGATGTTCTGCGACCGGATCGTGGTGATGAACGCGGGCCGGGTGGTCGCCGGTGGAGCCCCGGACGAGGTGATCACCCAGGAGCTCATCGCGGAGGTCTACCGGGTCAGGGCCGTCGTGACACCCGACGGCCCCGAGGGGCGGCCCTCGGTGCGCTTCTGCCCGGGGCGGCCCTGACCGGGGGGCCCGCGGCACACGAGAGGGCGGACCCCGTGGTGCGGGTCCGCCCCTCGCTCCTGTCCGGTACGGCCGGTCCGGCGCGGTGCGCGGGGGTCAGCGGCGCCGTCCCTGACCGAACTCGCCGCCCATGTCCTTGCCGCCGATGTCCTTGCCGTCCTTGGTCATGCCGTCCGCGTAGTCGATCTGCTCCTTGCGCAGTTCCGCGGAGACTTCCTTCTGCTCGGTCACCTTCTTGGTCTCCATCCGCACCCGCTCGACCGGCACGGTCTCCTTCCGCATCGTGGCGCGCTCGGCGTGCAGGGTGACCTCCACGTCCTGTTCGTTGATGTCCGAGCGGGCGGCCTTGTCGCCGGGCTTGAGCGGTTCGCGCACCACGCGCACCTCTTCGTGCGACACGGGCACGGTCCGGGTGACGTTCTCGGTCACGACGTACTTGTGCAGCCGGGCCCTGCCGCTCTCGTACTCCTCGGTGCCGATGCGCAACTGCTCCTCGGAGCGGATGAGTTCCTCCTTGCCGTTCAGGCCGGCGGCGGACCGTTCTGCGCCCGCTCCGGCCAGCGGCCGGGCCGTACCGGAGGTGTCGGCGTCCCGGTGCTTGCCCGTGCCGGCGCCCATGGCCCCGGCTCCTGCCCCGGCGGCCGCGCCCGCTCCGGCCGCGCCCATGGTTCCGGTCCCGGACGTCGTCGGGGCACCGGTGCCGGCGGCACGGTCGCCGAGCTTGCCGCCGGTGTTCCTGGTCAGTCCGTAGTGCCGGTAGAGCTCTTCCTCCTCGGAGACGGAGAGATGAGCGTCCGCGTCCACCCGGGGGGCTTCCTTGACGCGGTCCTTCGGATGGGAGATGTGCAGGTCGGAGCCCACGCGACGGGCTCCGGCGAGAGGCACGAAACTCTCCTTCATACCGAACAGGCCGGTCTTCACCGTGATCCAGTCCGGTCGGCCGGTGTTGTCGTCGACATACACCCGCCCCACGTTGCCGATCTTCTCGCCCGCGGTGTCGTACACCGTCAGGCCGTCGAGCTCTCCGGAATCCGTGAAACCGTCAGCGGCTCCCATGACCGATTCCTCCTACCCCGGGCGCGTCCTGTGGGTGGGTCCAGCAGGGAAGGCGCGTCCGGATTCCATCGCGCCTCACCCGGATGGACGCTGCAACTTCCCGGCCGGTGGGGTCGGGGTGCCGTACCCCCGGCGCGTGGGCGCAGGCCCCGTGCGATGCCGCTGTGGGCCGTAAAGCCGAGTTAGGCCAATCGAGTGACGGGCGGGCGGCTGCGGCCCGCACGGTGGGCCACCGGTGCGCGGTCCTCCGTCACCGCCCCTGAGCAGGCCGTTCCCGCCGCGAGGCGAATTTCCGGCAAACCCTTGACACCCGTTGGGCGTGGCAGCATCCTTTCGCCAGAAATCGCAACGCCGTTGCGATTTGCGCACCGACAGATGGACGAAGCGGACGAAGGAGGCCCGGCCCATGGCTGAGCGCGGCACGGACACAACCACCGCGGCCCGCGACGGACAGCAGGCCCCCGGCGTGCTGCAGACCGTCGACCGGGCCCTGCTCGTTCTGCTCACGTTCACCGAACAGCGGCCCGAGTGGGGCGTCAGCGAACTGGCCCGCCACCACGGCTGGGACAAGGCGGTCGTCCAGCGCCTGCTCACCACCCTGAGCGCGCGCGGCTTCCTGCTCTGCGACGACAACAGCCGCCGCTACCGCCCCGGCCCGGCCCTTTCCCGGCTGGCCAGGGTCAGCGAGCACAGCGGAGTGCTGTCCTCGATCTCCCGGCCGATACTCGCCCGGCTCCTCCGCGAGACCGGCGAGAGCATCGTCCTCAACGTCCCGCACGGCGGCAGCTACCGCTGCGAAGCCGC
Source organism: Streptomyces sp. NPDC087428 (assembly GCF_044744085.1). Lineage (NCBI taxonomy): Bacteria > Bacillati > Actinomycetota > Actinomycetes > Kitasatosporales > Streptomycetaceae > Streptomyces > Streptomyces sp. NPDC087428. The sequence goes on along the minus strand of NZ_JBIUXR010000009.1, from coordinate 297,322 downwards.
CGTCGACGGCACCGGACCCGTCCGCTACACGGCGATCATCGGCGCCGTCATGCCCGGTCACGCCGGGGCGTCCGGGCACACCATCTTCGCGTACCACCCCGAACGCGAGATCCGGCAGATGTTCGGCGCCACCGGACTGACGCGCTTCAACGACCGCACCATCACGGAGCTGGACGCCCTGCTCACCTGCTACGCGCAGGTCCGCGCCGACGGGTACTGCATCAGCCACGGCGAGTACGACGAGGCCGTCACCGCGGTCTCCGCCCCCGTCTTCCAGGGCGACGGCGTCCCCGCCTCCCTCACCGTCATCGGCCCGTCCCACCGCGTGGACCGGGCCGCCGGCACCCTCGTGACGCTGGTACGCGCCGGAGCGGCGGAGATCACCGCCGCCCTCGGCGGCTGAACCAGCCGGTCCTGCCCCGCCCGCGGCCTCCCGTCATGCCGCGCGCCCCGGCTCCGCCCTGCCGCGGAGACCCGGACATGCCTCCCAGCCCTGCAAACCGAAGGGGGTGCCCCATGGCGCACCACGTCTCCGCGCCGCACCCTGCCCCGCCGCCGTCCGCCCCCGACGAGCCCCGGTCGCACCCCAGGGTCATGGAACCCGTGCTGCTGGTGATCCTGGTGGTGCTCTCCGCCGTGGGAGCCGTCATCGGCATCGACCTGGTCTCCAAGCTGGGCATCTCCGCCAACACCTCGGTCGTCGGCGCACTCGTCGCCATGCTCATCGGCCGCATCCCCCTGGGCTTCCTGCGCCGGATGCGGTCCGTGCACCGGCAGAACCTCGCCCAGAGCGCGATCTCCGCCGCCACCTTCGCCTCCGCGAACGCCCTGCTGACATCCGTGGCCGTGCCGTACGTCTTCGGGCGCACGGACCTGGTCTGGCCGATGCTCGCGGGCGCGTTCATCGGGCTCGTCGTGGACGCCTGGGTCCTCTACCGCGCCTTCGGTTCCCGGCTGCTGCCCGCCGACGCGGCCTGGCCGCCCGGCACCGCGGCCGCCGAGACCATCAAGGCCGGCGACCGGGGAGGGCGCCGGGCCCTGATCCTGGCGGGCGGCACCGCGGTCGGCCTCGCCGGAACGCTCTTCAGCCTGCCGCTCTCCGCCGCCGGGGTCGCCTTCCTGGGCAACGTCTGGGCGCTGATGATGTTCGGCATCGGACTGATGCTGCGCCAGTACGGCCCGGACCTCTTCCACACCGATCTGGGCGCCGGATACATCCCGCACGGCGTCATGGTCGGCGCCGGCGTCGTGGCACTCGGCCAGGCCGTGCACCTGCTGCTCGGTCGTCGCGAGCGCAAACGAACCGCGGCCGTCGAGGAGGCCCCGAGCGCCGCGCCCGTCGAGGTGGCGGACCCGAGCACCGCGTACACCGTCGACGAACGCGCACTGCGGCTCTCCCTGATCCGCGGCTATGCACTCTTCACCGGGGGCGCGGTGGTCCTCGCCGTGCTCGGCGGGCTGATCGGCGACATGAGCCCGCTCGGCCTCGTCGGCTGGGTGCTGTTCGCCGCCTTCGCCGCACTGGTGCACGAACTGATCGTCGGCCTCGCCGCCATGCAGTCCGGCTGGTTCCCGTCCTTCGCCGTCACCCTGATCTTCCTCATCCTCGGCCTCGCCATAGGCATCCCGTCGGTGCCGCTCGCGCTGCTGGTGGGATACGTCTCCGCCACCGGCCCGGCCTTCGCCGACATGGGGTACGACCTCAAGGCCGGCTGGCTGCTGCGGCGCGAGCACCGCCCCTGGGACCCCTTCGAGCGCGAGGGCCGCCGCCAGCAGTTCCTGGCCGCCCTCATCGGTTTCGCGGTCGCCCTCGCCGTCGTCGCCCTCGCCTGGCGCTCGTACTTCGGGCAGGGGCTCATCCCGCCCGTCGCCAAGGTCTACGCCGACACCATCAAGAGCGGGCTCAGCGACCCGGACGCGGTGCGCACCATGCTCCTGTGGGCCATCCCCGGCGCCGCCATCCAGCTGATCGGCGGCACCCGGCGGCAGATGGGCGTCATGCTCGCCACCGGCCTCCTCATCCTCACCCCGCAGGCCTGCTGGCTGGTCCTCGGCGCCCTCGTCGTCCGGGTCGGCTACCGCAAGCTGCGCGGCCCGGCCGCCGACGAGGAACTCAACCTGGTGGGCGCCGGGCTGATCGCGGGCAGCTCGCTCGGCGACTCGGCCCAGATCCTCAAGACCTGACGGCCCCGCCACCCCTGAACCACTTCCCGCACCACCGCACCACTCAGCACCACCCGCACGGCAAGGAGATCCCCATGGACATGTACAGCAGGCTCGAACCGCGTCCCGAGTACCTCAGCTTCGAACTCGCCCTGGCCGCCCGCAAGCTCGTCGAGGAGGTCATGCTCGTCAAGCGCGGCGAGCACGTCGTCCTCACCGGCGACACGAGCAGCGACCGCCGGGTCATCGAGGCCACCGCGCAGGCCGTCGCCGCCGCCGGCGCGCACCCCGTCGTCGTCTGGTACGAGACGCTGCCCGGCGCCTCCATGGAACCGCCCCGGCCCGTCGCCGGAGCCATCGCCGACGCCGATGTGTGGATCGAGTTCGCCGTCTCGTACCTGATGCACTCCGACGCGTTCCGCACCGCCATGGCGAACGGCTGCCGCTACACCAACCTCACCGCGATGGACGTCCAGATGCTGGTCGCCACCGTCGGCCGCCCCGACTTCCAGGGCGTCATACGCCTCGGCAAGGCCCTCGTCGCCCTCCTGGAGGCCGCCGACGAGGTCCGGATCACCTCCGCCAACGGCACCGACCTGGTGGGCCGCAACGGCGACCGGCCGATCAACCTGCGCGGCAAGCCCGCGGAGAAGCCCGGCGAGACGGTCATGCTGTCCGGCCAGATCTCCTGGAACCCCCTCGAAGAGACCCAGGAAGGCGTGCTCGTCTTCGACGGCGCCCTGTGGCCGCCGGACGAGATCGGCCTGCTGCGCTCCCCGGTCCGCTGCACCGTCGAGAAGGGCGTCGTCACCAAGATCGAGGGCGACGCCGACGCGGACACCTTCCGCCGCTGGATGGAGTCCTTCGACGACCCCAACATGTTCCGCGTCGCGCACTGGTCGCTCGGCTTCAACCCCGGCGTCCTCGCCCCGACCGGCCGCATCGTCGAGGACGAGCGCGTCTTCGGCTGCGTCGAACTCGGCATCGGCACCAAGGGCGCCTGGATCGGCGGCGAACCGTGGGTCTCCGCCGCCCACACCGACGGCAGCGTCCTCGGCCCGTCCATCTACCTCGACGGCGTCGCCATCGAGGAGAACGGGCGCTACGTGCACCCCGGCCTCGTCGCCATCTGCCGCGACCTGGGCGTCGCAGGCTACTGACCTCCCGGGCGGGCCCGCACCCCCGGGTGCGGGCCCGCCCGTCACCCGTGAAACCGTTCCGCGACGCGAGATACGCGACGTGAGAGGAGCGCCATGCCCACCCCAGCACCCGTCACCTACCGCCACGGCGGCCTGGTCTGCACCGACCACACCCTCGATGTGCCGCTCGACCACCGCACCCCAGAGGGCCCCGCCATCACGCTCTTCGCCCGCGAAGTCGTCGCCGAGGGCCGCGAGAGCGAGGACCTGCCCCGTCTCCTGTGGCTCCAGGGCGGCCCCGGCGGCCGCGCCGAACGCCCCAACGCCGCCGGCGCCTGGCTGCGCCGCGCGCTGACCGAGTACCGCGTCGTCCTCCTCGACCAGCGCGGCACCGGCCGCTCGACCCCCGCCGACCGGCGCACCCTGGCCCGCTTCGGTACCGACTCCGAGGCCGCCGCCGGATACCTCGCGCACTTCCGCGCCGACTCGATCGTCCGCGACGCCGAACTCCTGCGCCGCCGGCTCCAGGGCGAACAGCCGTGGAGCGTGCTCGGCCAGAGCTTCGGCGGCTTCACCACGCTCACCTATCTCGGCCTCGCCCCCGAAGGGCTCACCCGGGCCTACATCACCGGCGGACTGCCGACCCTCACCGGCCACGCCGACGACGTGTACCGCGCCGCCTACGCCCGCACCCTCGCCCACAACGAGCGCTACTTCGCCCGCTACCCGGGCGATCAGGCCCTCGCCGACGCCGTTGCCGCACACCTGGACACCCACGACGTCCGGATGCCGACCGGTGAACGCCTCACCGTGCGCCGCTTCCAGACCCTCGGCATCAACTTCGGCACCGCGGCCAAGTTCGACGCGCTCCACTACCTCCTGGAGACGGCCTTCACCGACGGCGCCGAGGGGCCGGAGCTGACCGACACCTTCCTGCGGGGTGTCGACGCCGCCGTGTCCTTCGCCGAACGCCCCCTGTACGCCGCACTCCACGAGCCGATCTACGCCCAGGACGGCCGCCCCACCGACTGGTCCGCGCACCGCGTCCGCCAGGAGTTCCCCGCCTTCGACGCCACCGCCGGGGGCCCGCTCCGGTTCACCGGCGAGATGGTCTACCCCTGGCAGTTCGAGGAGGACCCCGCGCTCGTCCCGCTGCGCGTCGCCGCCGAGGCGCTCGCCGCCCGCACCGACTGGCCGGCCCTCTACGACCTGGACCGGCTCGCCGCCAACGAGGTCCCCGTCGTCGCCGCCGTCTACCACGACGACATGTTCGTCGACCGGGAGCACGCCCTGGCCACCGCCGACGCCGTACGCGGCCTGCGCACCTGGGTCACCGACGCCTACGCCCACGACGGGGTCAAGGCCGACGCCGCCGTGCTGGACCGGCTGATCGCGATGGGCCGCGCCGAGGCCTGAACGGACACCGGGGGCGGGGCACCGATCGAGGGCGCCCCGCCCCCGACGCATATGATCCACGGGACCAGGGACCGATCACCGGCCCGCCGCGCCACCGAGGGGTGTCCCATCCGTTCCGTACGCATCCGGCTGCCCGAACAGCGCGGTGAACTGCTGACCCGGCACGAGGACGGCGTGGCCCTGCACCATCTGGTGTGGCGGCTGGGGCCCGGGTGGCGGGTGTGCAGCAGCGCCGTGCTCGGCGGCGGTATCGGCCCGCGCGACTGGATCCTCAACGCCCAGGTGCCCGGCGGCTATCCGCGGCTGGACCCCGACCGCCACCTCGCCGAGATCGCCGAGGCCGAGCACCTGACCGGGCCCGGCGCCGGACTGATGACGGCCGCCGATGTCGCCGCCTGCACGGTCGCCGCGGACGAGGGCGTGACGGCGACCGCCACCTGCGGCCTCGGCGTACGCGGCTGGGCGGCGGCCCCCGCCGAGGACACCGCAGCACCGCCGCGCCCCGGCACGGTCAACATCGTCGTCGTCCTCCCCGTGCCGCTCTCGGACGCCGCACTCGTCAACGCCGTCGCCACCGCCACAGAGGCCAAGGTCCAGGCCCTCCTCGACGCCGGACTCGACTGCTCCGGCACCCCCACCGACTCCGTCTGCATCGCCGCCCCCGCACCGGGCGCCGGACCGGGCGAACCGTTCGCCGGGCCCCGCTCGCGCTGGGGCGCGCGACTCGCCAGAGCCGTGCACGCTGCGGTACTCGAAGGCGCGCTCCCGCAATCCTGAGCATCCGAAACGCCGCGAGCCGACCCCGGCGCGGCCGACGAAGGGAATCGCCCTCATGAGCGCAGCAACAGCCGACGCCACCCCGCAGCGGCCGGTCGTCGCCGTCCTCGGCACCGGAATCATGGGGTCGGGAATGGCCCGGAGCCTGCTCAGGGCCGGGCTGGAGGTCCGCGCCTGGAACCGTACGCGGGCCAGGGCGGAGCCCCTCGCCGCGGCCGGCGCCACCGTCACCGACACCGCCGCGCAGGCCGTACGCGGCGCCGACGTCCTCCTCACCATGCTCAACGACCAGACCTCCGTCGCCGCCGCGCTCACCGCCGCGTCCGACGGGGTGCACCGCGGCCAGGTCCTGCTGCAGAGCTCCACCGTCGGACCGGACGCCTCGGTCGAGCTGGCCCAACGCGCCGCGGACCTGGGCCTCGTCTACCTCGACGCCCCGGTCTCCGGAACGAGGCAGCCGGCGGAACAGGGCGCGCTGACCGTCTTCGTCTCCGGACCGTCCGCCGCCCGCGGGGTGGCCGCACCCGTGCTCGACGCGATCGGACAGCGCACGGTCTGGGTCGCGGAGGAACCGGGGGCCGCCTCCAGGCTGAAGCTCGTGGTCAACACCTGGGTGATCAACATGGTGGGCGGCGTGGCGGAGTCCCTCAACCTCGCCGAGGGGCTGGGCGTGGACCCGCAGCTGTTCCTCGACGCCGTGAAGGGCGGCCCGCTCGACTCCGGCTATCTGCACGGTAAGTCCGCCGCGGTCCTGTCCGGCGACCTCACCCCGAGCTTCGCCCTGAGCACGGCGCTCAAGGACACCCGCCTCATCCTCGACGCCGCCGAGCGGACCGGCGTACGGCTGGATCTGACCGCGGCCTCGGCCGCCCGCTTCGAGCGCGCGGAAGCGGCCGGGCACGGCGGCGAGGACATGATCGCCACCTACTACGCAGGCCGGGCCCCGGAACAGGACGGCGGCTGAGTCCCGCGCAGCCCGGTGGGGGCCGGGCGGCCCCCACCGCCGCGTCAGACGACCCGCACCTCGTGCCGGACCACGGCGTCGAAGAGATAGCCCTGTGTGTTGGGGACGGCCGTCTCCGGCTGGGTGCGGCCCGACCGGTCCGTCGCCCGCGCCAGCAGGACGGCCGGTCCGCGGTCCCCGGGCACCCAGTCGGCCGACCAGCGCACCCAGCTTCCGCTCCGCGGCTCGTCGCGCAGCCGGGCGCGACGCCACCGCGCACCTCCGTCGGTGCTGACCTCGACCGTGCGCACCGGTGCCCCGCCCGACCAGGACCTGCCCGTCAGCACATGGCGCCGGCGGGCGCGGAACGAGGCCCCGGGCGTCACCTCGAAGGCGCTCTTCAGCGTCTGCCGGGTCAGCGGCGCACTGCCCTCCGCCGGATAGCCGGGCCCGAACAGCCGGTACAGGCCGGTGTTCCACGGGGACAGTAGCGGCGACGCGCTCACCTCGATGTCCCCGACCCACTTGATGTTCGCGACCCCGACCCAGGACGGCACGATCAGACGTACCGGATGGCCGTGGTCGGGCGGCAGCGGTTCGCCGTTCATCTCAAGGGCGAGGATGACGTCGTCCAGCGCCTTCGCGACCGGCAGCGGCCTGCGGACCCGGCCCAGGCTGATCCCGTCGCTGACCACCTCGTCGTCCAGCCCGCGCGGCAGCACGTCCACCGCGTTCCGGGTGATGCCCGCGCGGCGCAGTACATCGGCGAGCCGCACCCCGCGCCAGCGGGCGGTACCGATCGCGCCGAGGGTCCAGGCCGTGCCGCTGACCTGCTCGTTCTGCTGCGTCGTGTAGTAGCTGCGGGCGTTGCCCGCACACTCGACGAACGAGGTGACGGTGGCCGTGGGCAGCGCCCGCAGCTCGTCGTACGTGAACTCCACCGCCGGGCCCCGGAGGCCGTCGCCCCACACCTTCAGCCGCCAGCCGGACGCGTCGATTCGCGGGGTCGTGGTGTGGTTGCGCACGAAGAAGCGGTCGGCGGGAGTGAGCAGCCCGGTCGGGCGCAGCGCCGCGAAGTTGGTCTCGGCGTTGGTGCCGCGCACTGTGAACACCTCGGGCGGCAGCGGCTTCACGATGCCGGGGGCGGCCGCCCCGGGCGCCGCCTGCGCGGGGGCCGCGAGACCGGCGGGCAGCCCGGCGGCTGCCGAGGCGGCCGCCACCAGCCGCAGCAGATCACGGCGTTCGATACCTGCGGAGCGGGCGGCGCCTCGCGACCACTGACGCAGCCGCATCCCGTCGTACGCGTCCTCGGACGGCGGAACGGATCTCATGAACAACTCCCGGGGCGAGTGGACGGAAACAGCGGTGAGGGGATCAGCGGCCCGGATCCGGCCGGTCCGGCAGCAACTCCCTTACGAGAGCGCCCACCTGGACCGTCTCGATCAGGAATCCGTCGTGGCCGTGCGGCGACTTTACGATTCGGACCCGGTCGGCGCCGGGCAGCAGCGCGGCCAGCTCCGCCTGCTGGGCGGGCGGATAGAGCCGGTCGGAGTCGATGCCCGCGATCAGCGCGGGCATCCGCGCCCGGCGCAGCGCCCGCGCGGCGCCGCCCCGGCCGCGCCCGATGTCGTGCCCGTTCATCGCCTCGGTCAGCGTGACGTAGCTCCCCGCGTCGAAGCGGTGCACCAGTTTGGCCGCGTGATGATCGAGATAAGACTCCACCCGGTACCGCCCGCCGCGGCGGGGATGTTCGCCCGGCTGCGCCTCGCCGCCGAACCGGGAGCCGAGCTCCGGCTCGCTGCGGTAGGTGACATGGGCGATCCTGCGGGCCAGTCCGAGGCCCCGGTGCGGGCCCTCTCCCGGCGCCGCGTCGTGGTAGTGGCCGCCGCGCCACGCGGGGTCGGAACGGATCGCGGAGATCTGTACGGAGCCCCAGGCGATCTGCTCCGCGGAGGCCGCGGCGGGCGCCGCGAGCACCAGCAGCGATCCGGTGCGCTCCGGCCGGCCGACGGCCCATTCCAGCGCCCGCATGCCGCCCATCGATCCGCCGATCACCGCCGCCCACCGGCCGATGCCCAGCGCGTCGGCCAGCGCCGCCTCCGCCGTCACCTGGTCACGGACCGTCAGATGGGGGAAGCCGCCGCCCCAGCGCGCCCCGTCCGGGCGCCCGGACGACGGACCGGTGCTGCCCTGGCAGCCGCCGAGCACATTCGGGGCGACGACGAACCAGCGCTCGGTGTCCAGCGCCTTGCCGGGGCCGACCAGCGCGTCCCACCACCCGGCCGAGGGATGGCCGGGCTCCGCGGGCCCGGCCACATGGCTGTCCCCGGTCAGGGCGTGCAGCACCAGGACCGCGTTGGTACCGTCGGCCGCCCGGCGTCCCCAGGTCTCGTACGCCAGTTGCACACCGGGCAGTTCGTCGCCCGACTCCAGCGGCAGCGGCCGGTCCAGGCGCACCCAGGAGCGGCGGCCCGGCGGATCCCCCTCCCGCCGGCCTCCGGTGGCCGGCGGGAGGGGGAGTGCGGTGGAGGGGGCCGTCGGGTTCAGGACGCCGCCTTCGCGGCCCGGAATCCCGCCTCCAGATCGGCCTTGAGGTCGTCCACGTTCTCCAGCCCGACGGAGAGGCGGACCAGTCCGGCGGTCGCCCCGGTGGCGGCCAGCTGCTCCTCGGTCAGCTGGCTGTGCGTGGTCGACGCGGGATGGATGATCAGACTCCGTACGTCACCGATGTTGGCGAGGTGGCTGAACAGTTCGACCGCGTCCACGAACCGCTTGCCCGCCTCCACCCCGTCCCGCAGTTCGAAGGCCAGTACGGCACCGGCGCCACGCGGCAGATAGCGGCGCCCCGCCTCGTACCACTTGCTCGATTCGAGCCCGGCGTAGTGGACGGCCGACACCTCGTCGCGGCGCTCCAGCCATTCGGCCAGCGCCAGGGCGTTCGCGGTGTGCCGCTCCAGCCGGAGACTCAGCGTCTCCACGCCCTGGAGCAGCAGGAAGGCGGAGTGCGGGGAGAGCGCCGGGCCGAGATCGCGCAGCAGCTGTACCCGGAGCTTGACCGCGAAGGCGCTGGGGCCGAGGTCCGGCCAGTAGCGCAGACCGTGGTAGCTCGGGTCGGGGGAGCTGAAGTCCGGGAACCGCTCGGCGTGCGCCCCGAAGTCGAACGTACCGCCGTCCACGACCACGCCGCCGATGGTGGTGCCGTGCCCGCCGAGGAACTTGGTCGCCGAGTGGATGACGACGTCCGCGCCGTGCTCGATCGGACGCAGCAGGAACGGGGTGGGCACGGTGTTGTCGACGACCAGCGGCACCCCGGCCGCGTGCGCGGCGTCGGCGACCGCCCGGATGTCGAGGACGTCACCGCGCGGATTGCCCAGTGTCTCCGCGAACAGCGCCTTGGTGTTCGGCCGGATCGCCGCCGACCACGCCGCGATGTCGTCGGGGTCGTCGACGAACGACACCTCGATGCCGAACCGGGGGAGCGTGTGGCGCAGCAGGTTGTACGTGCCTCCGTACAGCGAGGTGGACGAGACGATGTGGTCCCCGGCACCGGCCAGCGTGAGCAGGGCGAGGGTCTCCGCGGCCTGTCCGGAGGCGAGGGCCACCGCGGCGACTCCGCCTTCCAGCGCGGCGATCCGCTGTTCCAGGACGTCCTGGGTGGGGTTGTGGATCCGGGTGTAGATGTTGCCGGGCTCGGCGAGCGAGAAGAGGTCCGCGGCGTGCTGGGTGTCCCGGAAGACGAACGACGTCGTCTGGTAGATCGGCACGGCACGGGCGCCGGTCGTCGGGTCGGGGACGGCCCCGGAGTGGATCTGCTTGGTCTCGAACGACCAGGCGGCACCGGGTTCCTGACGGTCCTGGCCCTCGGGGGTGTGCCCTGCGGTGACGGAGTCTACGGGCTGGCTCATGGTGTTCCTCTGTGGTTCTCGGTGCGGGCGTGGTCAGGCACCGGTGCGGGCGGGACGCGGGCACGCCGAAGCCAGGGCGGTGCCTGAGGCGGGATCAACGCCGCGGAGGCGTCCGTGCGGGTCAGTCGCTCAACGGAGCGCGGCGCGGCTGCTACACGCCGAGGACGCGAGGCGCCCCAGATCGACGTGGCGCCGCGAGACGAGTGTCACGGTCGCGGGCATGCGGCGAGCGTGTCAGCGGGCCCGGCGCGCGTCAACAGCCCGGCGCCGCGGCCGAGCCGTCCGCAGGGACTGTTCGAGGCGTACGCGGCAGGGGGCGCGGGCCGGCGGCGCGCCGTCCCCGTACAGCGCCGGACCTGCGCGGACGTGCGCGGGCGGGCGGGGAACAGCCGACTGCCCGGACCACCGGGGGAAGCGGTGGTCCGGGCAGGGGGCGAGGCACGATTTCATCCGGCCGCAACACCAGCGGCTCGCGCCCGTCGTTCAGCGGGCCGCCGGCACCTCGACGATCGAGCGGCCCGCCCAGGAGGGGGCCGCCTCCGTGAGGGCGACCAGGCATTCGCGCACCTGGTCGGGGAAGGGCGCGGTGCGGCCGGCCTGCTGATCCACATGGAGGGCGAGCAGTTCGGTGGTGGCCACGGGCTCGGCGTCCGGGCCCGGTTCTGCGTCCTCCTGCGCGTCCGGCCCGAGCACGTACAGCTCATGGGCGAACCGGGTCTTCTTCGCGTCGGCGCCCAGCACCCGGGTACGGACCGCCAGCCGGTCGCCCTCCGAGACGTCGCGCAGATACCGGATATGGGACTCGACCGTGTACAGCGAACAGCCCGTGCGCTCGCGGTACTCGGAGTGCAGACCGGTCTCGATCATCATCCGGTCGGTCGCGAAACCGAAGACGAGTACGTAGAACGCCTCGCTCATATGGCCGTTGTAGTCGATCCACTCCGGGCGGACGGTCTCCCGGTGCAGCGGCAGCGCGCTCATTCGGCCGCTCCCTCGGTGCGCCGCTCGGCGAGCCGGCCGGTGGCGCGCAGGACATCGATGACGCCGCGGTCGCGCTCGGCGACGAGATCGGCGATGCTGCGGCCGCCCGCCGCCTCGTCGCAGCCGCGCACCACCGCGTCGTACAGCTCCCGGTCCAGTTCGGGGGCTTCGAGGCGCGTCCACGGAGCCTTCAGGGAGGGGCCGAAGTGGTCCAGCATGTGGGCCATGCCGCCTTCGCCGCCCGCGAGCGCGAAGGTGAGCATCGGCCCCATGCACGCCCAGCGCAGCCCGGGTCCCTCGGTGATGGACGCGTCGATCTCCGCCACGGTCGCCTCACCGTTGGCGATCATGTGCAGCGCCTCCCGCCACAGCGCCTCCTGGAGGCGGTTCGCGATGAAGCCGGGGACCTCGCGTTCCATCGTGATGACGGACTTGCCGGCGACCTCGTAGAAACGGGACGCCCAGCCGACCGCGGACGGTGCGGTCAGCTCGCCGCCCACCACCTCGACCAGCGGGATCAGGTACGGCGGGTTGAACGGGTGCCCCACGACCAGCCGTCCGGCGCCCGCGGCCCGGGTCTGCATGTCGCTCATCGGGTAGCCGGACGTCGAGGACGCGATCACGACCCCCTCGGGTGCGGCGGCGTCGAGGCGGGCCAGCAGGTCGCGCTTGAGCTCCAGCTTCTCCGGAGCGCTCTCCTGGACGAACTGGGCGTCGGACACCGCCTCTTCGAGCGTGGCCGTGACCGTGAGCCGGTCCGGCGAAGCCCCCTCGGCGAGGCCGAGCTGCTCCAGCGCCGGCCAAGCGGCGGCCACCAGCCGGCGCAGCTTCTGCTCGGCGTCGGGGGCCGGGTCCCAGGCGGTGACGTCGTAACCACGGGCCAGGAAGTGCGCGACCCAGCCACCACCGATCACTCCGGCGCCCACGCACGCCACCCGGCGTACGTCCTCGGGGGCGCACGGAGCGGGGGCGACCGGTGCGGGCTGTACGGACGGCGTGGGCTGTGCGGGCTGTGCGGCGTTCATCGTGCTTTTCTCCAGAACGGGTGGGGAGCGGGAAGTGCGAGGCGCGGGCCGGTCAGCCGCGGGGCGCCAGTCCGAGCCGCTGCCGGGCCTCGTCCGGGGTGGCGACCCGGGAGCCCAGCGACTCGGTGATCTGCACGGCACGCTCCACCAACTGGGCGTTGGTGGCCTTGACGCCCTTGCCGAGATAGAGGTTGTCCTCAAGACCGACCCGGACATGGCCACCGAGGAGGATCGACTGCGCCACCCACGGCATCTGCATCCGGCCCAGCGCGAAGCTCGCCCACTGGGCGCCCTCGGGCAGCATGTTCACCATCGACTGGAGCACGCCCGGGTCGGCGGGCGCCCCCCACGGGACACCCATGCAGAGCTGGAAGACGGTCGGGGCGTCGAGCAGCCCCTCGGCGAGGAGCTGCTTGGCGAACCACAGCTGCCCGGTGTCGAAGATCTCCAGCTCCGGCCGTACGCCCAGCTCCTGGATGCGGCGGGCACCGGCCCGGAGCATGTCGGGGGTGGAGACGTACAGATTGCTGCCGTCGCCGAAGTTCAGGGAGCCGCAGTCGAGCGTGCAGATGTCCGGCAGCAGGTCCTCGACGTGGGGGAGGCGTTCGAGCCCGCCGACCAGGTCGGTGCCCGGCAGCTGCCGCAGCGGGGCGTCGGGGTCGATCACCAGGTCACCGCCCATTCCGGCGGTCAGGTTGATGACGACATCGGTCCCGGTCTCCTTGATCCGCTCGACGACCTCCCGGTACAGGCGGGGGTCGCGGGACGGTGCGCCGGTCTCCGGCTCACGGACGTGGATGTGCACGACAGCGGCCCCGGCCCCGGCCGCCTCGACGGCGGAGCGGGCGATCTGCTCGGGGGTGACGGGCACGTGGGGGCTCTTGCGGACCGTGTCACCGGCCCCGGTGAGGGCACACGTGATGATGACGTCCTGGTTCACGGGCATGCGGAAGCGGCTCCTGAATCGAATGGGATCGAGTGCGATCTGACGAGTTGAACGATGTGAATGAATCGAAGGGGAAGAGGACAGACGGGAGCGGGTGCGGCGAGGAAGGCCGAGGTCAGTCGGCGGTCAGGGTCGCGTCCACGTAGCGGAGCAGCGCACCGTGCATGTCCTCGGCGCTGGTGCCCGGTTCCCCGGGCGTCGTCGCGAGCACCTGCGAGGCCAGCCCGTCGATGAGGGCGGTGAGACTCAGCGCGGCCGCCTCCGGATCGACCGGCCGGAAGACCTCCTGGGCGACGCCACGCCCGATCACATCGGCGACCGTCGCCCGCCACTGCCGGTAGTACTCGACGTGGAGTTCACCGACCGCGGTGGAGCGCGCCGCCTCGGCCCAGAGGTCGAGCCAGACGCTCCACTGGCGCCGTTGCTGAGGGGTGTACGGGGTCTGGAGCTCTATCAGCAGACGGAGTTCGTCGCCGGCGTGGTCCATGTCGGCGGTCCCCGCGGCCCGTCTCGCGGTGTCCTCGTCCATGCACCAGCGGGCCGCCGCCTCCAGCAGTTCGTCCCGGCCGGGGAAGTGGTAGTGGATGGCGGCGGTACTGGTCCCGCAGGCCTCGGCGATGTCCGAGACCCGCACGGAGTGGAAACCGTGCTCCGCGATCAGCCGGACGGTCTGCCGGACGATCTGGAGCGGTCTGCCGCTGTCCGCCGAGGGCCGTGCGGCAGCGGCGTCGCGGGCGCGCCGGGGGCGGGCGGCCGGCGGCGGGGCCGCGGCCGACTGCGAGGGCGCCGCGCCGTGCTCCGCGTGCGCCCCCAGCAGCCAGCCGGCGTCGACCTCCGCGATGTCGGCGACCCGCGCCAGCTCGGCGGTGGTGAACCGACGGGTGCCGCCGAGTGAGCGGGAGAGCTTCGACGGATCGATGACCATCCGCCGCGCGAACTCGCGCTGACTCACTCCGGCATCCCGGATCACCTGCCGGACCCGCTCGGCCACCTCGTTGTGCTGCATGGTCAGCCACCGTACCCACATGTTGAGAGGATCTCAACGTCAGGTCCGATTAATGCGCTGCTGGGATGCGAATTGAGGTGCTGACTGATGTGTCAGTCAGCTCATTCGTCGACGAGCATCCCGTTGCGGAGCTTTCCGAGGATCCGGCTGATCAGACGGGACACATGCATCTGTGAGATGCCGAGCTCCACGCCGATCTGCGACTGGGTCAGCTCCTGGCCGAAACGCATCTCCAGGATGCGGTGCTCGCGTTCGTCCAGATCGCCGAGCAGCGGTGCCAGTGTCTGCAGGTTCTCCACCGTCTCCATGGCGGGATCGGCCTCGCCGAGCGCGTCGGCGAAGGTGCGTCCCGGAGTGCCGTTCCGGCCGGTGTCCGTCGCGTCGGTCGGCATGTCCAGGGACCCTGCCGTGTATCCGTTGGCCGCGACGATTCCCTCGGTCACCTCGCCCTCGGTGATCCCGAGGTGTTCGGCCAGCTCCTGGACCGTGGGGTCGCGGTCGAGCTCCGTGGCCAGGGACTCCTTCGCCTTGGCGATGTCGACGCGCAGCTCCTGGAGCCGGCGCGGCACATGGACCGCCCAGGTGGTGTCGCGGAAGAACCGCTTGATCTCACCGACGATGTACGGGACCGCGAAGGAGGTGAACTCGACCTCGCGGGACAGGTCGAACCGGTCGATCGCCTTGATCAGCCCGATCGTGCCGACCTGGACGATGTCCTCCATGTCGCCGCTGCCGCGGTTGCGGAACCGGCCCGCGGCGAACCGGACCAGCGAAAGGTTCATCTCGATGAGCGTGTTGCGCGCGTACTGGTGGTCGGCGGTGCCCTCCTCCAGTACCTGGAGGCGGTCGAAGAACAGCTTCGACAGTGCCCGCGCGTCCTTGGGCGCGATCTTTCCGGCATCCTCGATCCACGGCAGTTCGTCCGTCGCCCCGGCGGTGTCCGCGGCGCTCGTGCTGCCGGTCACGCCGGTCATGCCTGTGGTGTCCACCATGACCGCCGCGTGTTCCGCGGTGGTCGCGGCAGGCGTTCCTGCCGCTGTCGACCGTGCACTCTCCGCTCGCTCCGTACCGGCGGTCTGCGCAGTGTGCGCCGTCATCTCGTCACGCTCCCCTGGTCGTAGGCCATGAGGTGTAGGCGTATGCCCGCAGAGAGCTTGCTCATGCGGGTAAGTGAGAGTGGATCAGGTCACAACGCGTCATTGGCCGAGAACCGACGTGCTCGCTCGTCGTATCTGTGCAGGTCGCGCGGCCGGCAGCAGAACCGCCCCACCGGTACGGGGGAGCCCGGTGGGGCGGTCGTCACCAGAGTGCCACAGGCACGGGCGCCTTGGACGCCGACCGGCGCATATCCAGCGGTAGTTGAGTTGAAATCGACGGTGCCCCGGCCGGCGGCCCGTGCGCGGGACGGTGTCAGTCGCGCGGGTAGCCGACGATCGTGTGGGTGACCGCGGGGGATTCCTCGGTGGTGTAGTAGTGGCTGCTGAGCCCCGAGAACCGGGCGGTGTCGCCCGCGTCCAGGAGGTGGGGAACATCGTTCACCACCAGCGTCACCTGGCCGGACAACACCAGGACGTACTCCACCGAGTCGGCGCCGTGCGAGCTGAGCTGACTCTGCGCGTGCGGGTGCAGGCGGGTCCGGTAGATCTCCATGCGGCCCTGTTCGTGGCCGGAGTACAGCAGGGTGACCGAGGTCTCGTCCTCCGGTTCGACCAGCTCGGCGGCGCGGACGATCTCCGGCCGGAGCAGCGGCCGGCGCAGCAGATCCGTACAGTCCGTGCCCAGCGCGTCGGCGATCCGGACCAGCACATCGACCGTCGGGTTGGCCTCGGCCCGCTCTATCTGGGACAGCAGCCCCTTGCTGACGCCGGTCGCGGCCGACAGTTCGCGCAGGCTCCAACCGTGCTTCAGCCGTCGGCGGTTGAGATTACCGGCCAATGACGTCCGTACGCCGACGGAGCCGGGCCGAGGGGTCTCCGGCGCGGGCCGGCCGGCGGTGGCGGGCGGCTCGGACACGGTTCCTCCTCGCTCTGGGGGGCTCTGCGCAGGTCAGCGGCACACTCTACCGGTGCGGCCGTCGGACCGTCAGTTTCCGCCCGTGGTCTCCGTCCGGCGCGGCAGCGCGTCGATCATGCGCTGGGTCCAGGGGTGTTGCGGGGCGTCCAGTACGTCGGCCGGGGTGCCCTGCTCGACGATCCGGCCCTCGTGCATGACGGCCACCCGGTCCGCGATCTGCCGCACCACCGCCAGGTCATGGGTGATGAACAGCACCGCGAAGCCCTCGGCGCGCTGGAGCGAGGCGAGGAGGTTGAGCAGCTGGGCCTGGACCGACACATCCAGCGCCGCCACCGACTCGTCGCAGATCAGCAGCCGGGGCCGGGCGGCCAGCGCCCGTGCCAGGGCCACCCGTTGACGCTCACCGCCGGAGAGCGCGGCGGGACGGCGCGAGGCGTACGACGCGGGCAGCCCGACCTGTCCGAGCAGCTCGGCCACCCCGGTGGCCGAGTCACCCCGTTCCCGTCCCGCCGCGGCGGCCAGCGCCTCGCGCAGGGTCGCGCCCACGGTACGCAGCGGGTTGAGCGAGGAGTACGGGTCCTGGAAGACGATCTGCACCTGTTCCGCCAGGCGCCGCCGGTCCGCGGTGCCGGGGCGGCGTCCGGCCGGCAGGGCCGTACCGCCCACGGAGACCGTGCCGCCGTCGAACGTCTCGAGACCGACCGCGACCCTGGCCAGCGTCGTCTTGCCCGAGCCGGACTCGCCGACCAGGGCCGTCACGGTGTTCCGCGGCACGGTCAGGCTCACCTCGCGCAGGGCGGCACGGTCCCCGGCGGACGAGCGGAACGTGCGGTCGACGGAGGTGGCCACCAGAGCGGCGTCCCCCTCGGGGGGCCCGGCGGAGGCCCGGCCCGACCCCGGCTCCGACCCCGGCTCCGACCGCGGCTCCGGTGAGGCGCTCCGCCGGAGTGCCGGCTCGGCGAGGGAGGGGCCGATCCCGTCGATCCGCACACAGGCGGACATGCGCCCGGTCTCGGGCCCCGCGCCGGACGGCGGCGCGAGCACGACCGGCCCGCCGCGGCACACCTCGGCCGCGTGCGCGCACCGGCCGGCGAACGGGCAGCCGACGCCCCGGGATCCAGGTGCGGGCACGGAGCCGGGGATGGCCGGGAGTTCCGCGTACCGTTCCCGCACGGACGGCTCTGAGGCCAGCAGCCCCGCCGTGTACGGGTGCCGGGGGTCGGACTCCAGCTCGTCCGGGCGGCCGTGCTCCAGCACACTGCCCGCGTACAGCACGTACACCCGGTCGCAGGCGGAGAACGCGACCCGCAGATCGTGGGTGATCAGGACCAGCCCCATGCGCCGCCGCCGCTGGAGCCCGCGGAGCAGATCGAGGACGGCACCCTGGCTGGCCGCGTCGAGCGCGGTGGTCGGTTCGTCCGCGATCAGCAGCTCGGGGTCGCCCGCGAGGGCCGCGGCGGCCGCCACGCGCTGCCGCATGCCGCCCGACAGTTCGTGCGGGTAGCGGTCGGCGACATCGGGACCGAGCCCGACCTCGGCGAGCCGCTGCTTCACCGCCGCACGGCGGGCCGCCCTGCCCGGACGCCTGCGGTTGCCGCCGTCGAGGTCGCGCAGCCCGTCCGCGATCTGGCGCCCGCAGGTCAGCTGCGGGTGCAGCATGGTGAACGGGTCCTGCATGAGCAGGGTGACCCGCCGGCCCCGCAACGCGTGCCGCTCGCGCGGCGACAGCGTGAGAACCTCCTGGCCGTCGATCCGCACGGACCCGCCCGCCACCGCGGTCCCCGACGGCAGCAGACCCGCCACGGCCCGCATGGCGAGGGACTTCCCGCTGCCGGACTCGCCGACGATGCCGACGCACTCGCCCGGCCCCACCTCGAGCGAGACGCCGTCCAGGATCGGGACCGGCCCGCCCGCCCCCGCCGTCGCGGTCACCTTCAGACCGTCGACGGCGAGCAGCGGGCCGGTGGCCGGTGCGGGCGGTGCGGTACGGCTGTCCGTTGCCGGGCGCGCTGCCATCAGGACCTCCCACGGTCGGAGAACGCCTCGAACAGCCGGTCGCCGAGGAGGTTGAGGGCCACGGCCGCGGCGATGATGAGCACCGCCGGTGCCAGCGCCGCGGAGGGGTTGTCGTACAGCAGGGTGCGGTTCTCCGCGAGCATCCGGCCCCAGTCCGGGGCGCCCGGCGGTACGCCGAGCCCGAGGAAGGAGAGCGAGCTCAGCGCGACGATCGCCCCGGCGAAGTTCAGCAGGGTGTTGGCCACGACGACGGGCAGCACGTTGGGCCAGATGTGCCGGGTCATCACCGTGAAGCGGGAGAGCCCGAGGGTCTCCGCCGCCTCGACATAGGCGCGGTGGCGCTGTTCCAGCACGGCCGAGCGCACCAGCCGGATGTCGGCCGGTGAGGTCAGTACGACCAGGACGCCGACGGCCAGCGCGTACCCGCCACCGCCGATGCCGGCGACGACGATCGTCACGAGCAGGGCCGGCAGCGCCAGCAGCAGATCGGCCCAGCGCCGCACGACGGAGTCGATCCAGCCGCCCCGGTACCCCGCCAGGAGCCCGAGCACATTGCCGATGACCATGGACCCGAGGGCCACCAGCGCGGCACCGGCCAGGGTGCTCCGCGCTCCGGCGACCACCATCCCGGTGATGTCCCGGCCGAGTTCATCCGTACCGAGCAGATGACCACCGCCCGGCATGGCCGCGCCGGTCGCCAGATCCTGGGCGTCCCAGTCCGGCAGGAGCAGCCGGCCCACGGTGGCGGCCAGCGTGAACAGCACCAGCAGCACGGAGCAGCAGACGGTGAGCGCGGAGAACCCGCGGCGGGCGGTGCGGGTCTTCATCGGTCCTCCTCCTTACGGACACCGGCCGGGCGGGCTGCGGCGGTTGCCGGCGCTTCCCGGGCCGCCTTCGCCGCCGGCGCGGTCCGCAGCCGCGGGTCCAGCAGCGGCTGGGCGAGATCGGTCACCAGGTTGGCCAGGCAGACCAGGGCCGCGATGAGCAGCGCCTCTGCCTGGACGACGGGCACGTCCCGGAAGGTGACCGAGTCGACGAGCAGGGAGCCGAGGCCGGGCAGCGCGAACACCTGCTCCACCATGACCGTTCCGGCGAGGAGGTAGGCGAGGACCAGACCGATCCCGGTGAGTACCGGGACGAAGGTGCCGCGCAGCACGTACCGCAGGAGGATGTCCCGCTCCCGGACACCCCGGGCACGGGCGAACGTGACGTGCTCCCGGTCCAGTTCGCGGATCACCGCGGCCCGGGTCAGCTTGAGCAGGACGGCGGTGACGGCGAGTCCGAGGGCCAGGGCCGGCAGTACCAGGTGCGTCAGCCGGTCGGTGCCCGAACCCTCGCCCGGTCCGTATGCCGGGAACCAGCCGAGCATCAGCGCGAACACGTAGATGAGCAGCAGACCGCCCGCGAACGCGGGGGTGGACAGTGCCACCACGCCCATGCTCTGCACGGCCCGGTCCACGGCCCGTCGGCTGCGCAGCCCCGCCAGGACCCCCAGCGGCAGGCCGAGGAGGAGTGCCACGGCGAAACCGAGGCCGACCAGTTGCCCGGTGAGCACGAGCCGGTCGCCCAGGGCGGCTGCGACGTTCTCACCGGTACGGATCGACGTACCGAGGTCGAGATGGACGGCGTCGCTGAGCCAGTACCAGTACTGCACGGCCATCGGGCTGTCGAGGTGGTAGCGGGACCGGACGGCGGCCAGTGCTTCCGGGGTGGCGCTGCGCGGCCCGAGCAGTGTCTGGGCCGGATCACCCGGGGCGGCCTGCAACAGGGCGAACACGGCGACGGACAGCACGACGAGCAGCCCGAGCGTGCCGCCGAGGCGCCGTACGACGAGCCGGGCGGGGAGAGCGGTCCGCAGCCGCGAACGGGCTGTGGCCGTCATCGCTCGGCTCCGGCCGGGGCGGCGGAGGCCGGTTGGGCGGCGGGGCCGGAGGGCGTCAGGGGGGTGTCGCCCTCCGGCCCCGCCATGGAAGCCGTGCCGGGGATCGGCTCGGGGGAAGCGTCCCCCGGCACGGCGGTTCGGTGGGCGGCCGGGGGCCGCGGGGCCAGGTGGACGGCGAGCCACTCCTCGACCCGGGCTGCGGCATCGAGGAGATGCCCGCCGTCGGTGAACTCGTGTCCTTCGTCCGGGTAGACGTACATCTCGACAGGGGCGCGTGCCGCCCGCAGCAGCGAGCGGTACAGCTCGTGGCCCTGGCCGACCGGAGTGACCCGGTCCGCGGAACCGTGCACGATGAGCGTCGGGGTTCCGCTGCCGCCGAGGGCGAAGACGGGGGAGCGCCGGATCAGTTCGCCGGGTGCGTCCGGGCCGCCGATCCCGTAGGTCCGGTCGTAGCCGCCGCCGATGTTGCTGGTGTGCGTGAAGCTCAGCCAGTCGGTGGGCGCGGAGACGACCACCGCCGCCCTGAAGACGTCGGTGCGCGCCGCGGCCTGGGCCGCCAGGAAACCACCGTAGCTGTGTCCCAGGACGGCGGTCCGGTCCGGATCGGCGAGCCCGGTGTCCACGAGGTGGCGTACGCCGGACAGCACGTCGTCCAGGTCGGCGCCGCCGACATCGCCGATCACGGCACGGGCGTGTTCGAGCCCCCGGCCGCTGCTGCCGCGCGGGTTGGGCAGCAGCACCAGATAGCCGGCGGCGGCCAGCGCGGGGGCCAGCCCCAGCACATCGCCCGGCGCGTACGACGCGGACCAGAGCCAGGCGGGTCCGCCGTGCACGAGAACGGCGAGCGGCCGGGGCCCGGCGCTCTCCCCGCTGGAGAGCACCAGCCCCTGCACGGTGCGGCCGTCGGGGGCGGACCAGTCGGCCCGTCCGGTACGGACACCGGCGAGGTCCGGGTCGGCAGGGTCGTTGAGCGCGGTGACGGGCGCCCAGTTCCAGGCGTCGGGACCCTCGGTGCGGGCGACCACGGCCTCGGGCGGACGGCCCGGCGCGTCGAGCACGGTCGCGGCCAGCCGCTGGCCGCCGCTGAGCGACAGACCCGGCTGGAAGCCCGCCCCGCCGAGCGTCACGGCCGCAGACCAGAGCGGGCCGGCGCGGTGTCCGGTACGCCCGGCGCGGGAGCCCGTCCCGTCCCAGCCCGCGAACCACAGCGCGTGGGGCGCGGATTGCTCGCTGTCGTCGAACTCCAGCCACGTCGCGTCCTCGACGCCCGGCACCGACGCGGTGCGCCCGGACTCCAGGTCGATCACGACCGGGCGTCCGGACACGATGGAGATGCCTTCGCAGACCGCCGCGGACCGGCCGTCGGCGCGGAGCGCGGGCGCGCCCAGCTGCCCCTGCGGCACGTACACCGTCCTGGCCGTACGCGCGCCGAGATCCAGGGCGGCGAACCTCGCGCCGTAGTACCCGGAGGGCAGCGTGTCCTCGCAGACGGTGGCGACGGCGGTGTCCCCGCCGCGCCACGCGACGTTCCACACGGTCAGCCCGTCCGGCCCGGTCTCCCTCATCGAGCCGTCCGCGAGGTCGACGAGATGCAGCGAACGGCGGCCGGTGCCGGGGGCGAAGCGCTCCGGCGACGGCACGGCTCCGAGCCGGACCGGCAGACCGAGGTTCATCCCGTCGCGCTCGGCGCCGTCCCGGGCGCAGAGCAGCAGCGCCCGGCTCCCGTCGTCGGACACCAGCAGTTCCTCGACCGCGCCGGGCACGTCCGCCACGGTGCGTACGGCTCCGGACTCCGTGTCCAGGGCCACCAGCCGCACCTCGGTCCCGGCCGGCCCCGCGCTTTCGGCGATGTGCAGCAGTGTCCG
The DNA here is from genome assembly GCF_044744085.1 of Streptomyces sp. NPDC087428. Lineage (NCBI taxonomy): Bacteria > Bacillati > Actinomycetota > Actinomycetes > Kitasatosporales > Streptomycetaceae > Streptomyces > Streptomyces sp. NPDC087428. Next base: position 275,245 of record NZ_JBIUXR010000009.1, on the reverse strand, counting down.
GGAGTCCGGCAGCCAGCGCGGGCTGTGACGGTCCGTCGGAACAGCCGGCTCCGAGGGGGCGAGGAGCACGGGCGGCCGGACATCCGCGTCGGGCAGCAATTCTGCGGGAACCGGGGCGAGGACCAGCTCGGCCCGCTCGGGTCCGGCCGCCGCCACGGCGACGGCCCGGCCGTCCGGGCTGATCCGGGCCTCGACCGGGTGGACCAGTCGCAGCATGGCCTCGCGGACCCGCCGCACGATGATCGCGGCGTGCCGCTGCGGCGTGCTGGACGCGGCGGGACTGGGCATGGTGATCCGTTCTGGTACGGGAGCCGGGGGAGGAGGCGGCGGGTCAGGCGGCTTTGCGGATCAGGGTCGCCCACGGTCCGATGAAGGTGAACGGCCCCGGATCGGGCAGCACGAACTCCTTGGACAGCGCGGTCGCGGTCTTGGCCCACCAGAGCGGCAGGTAGGGCAGATCGGCGCCGGCCGTCTGTACCGCGCTCATCAGTTCCCGGGCGCGGACGTCCTTGTCGGCGGACGCCTTCGCGGTGTTGAGCGCGGTGTTGACGGTCCTGTTGTCGTAGTGCGCGATGTCCGTCGCCGTGGCCGCGCCGTTGAGATACGGGTCGGCCAGCTCGGCGGGGTCGCCGGTGACGGGGAAGTACCACAGGAACTGGAGCGGCTGCTTGCCGGAGCCGAGCTCCGCCACCCACTGCTCCAGGGTGATCTCCTTGACGTTCAGCGTGATGCCGAGCTTCTTGAGCGAGGCGGCGAGTGCGAGTGCCGCCTTGCCGAGCTGCGGACCGCTGCTGGGGTAGTGGAGTTCGGCGGTGAAGCCCTTCGCCACCCCGGATCGTTCCAGTTCGGCACGTGCGGCGTCCAGGTCGTACGGCACGGCGGGGATCGCGTCGTAGCCGGAACGGACCTTGTCCGCGGACATCAGATCGCCCCACATGTCGCGCGAGGGCAGCGCGTCGGCGACCTCGGCCCGGCCCTGGAGGATGCCCTTCACCATGCCCTCGCGGTCGGTGGCGTGAGCGATGGCGCGGCGCACCCGGATGTCGTCGAACGGGGCCGTGGCGGTGTCGAACGCCAGGGACACCACGGAGCGGTCGCCGGTGTAGGTGACACGTGCGCTCGACTCCCAGCCGTGGGCCTCGTCCGACGCGAGGTTGAGAGCGCCGTCCACCGCGCCCGACTTCATCGCGACCAGCCGGGTCCCGGCGTCCGGCACGAAGGACAGCTTCAGCTTCCGCACGGCGGGCTTCTCGCCCCACCAGGCGTCGTTGCGCTCCAGCAGTACGTGGTCGTCGGCGGCGAACTCGGTGATCCGGTACGGGCCGGTGCCGAGCAGCAGGGTCTTCGGGGTGCCGACCCGTCCGGCATTGCGGGTGAGGAAGGCGCGGCTGCTGACGAGGAGTCCGCCCGCGGTCGTCGTCCAGGCGAACATCGCGTCGGGCGCCTTGAGGCGGATCGTCACCTCGTGGTCGCCGGTGGACTTCACCGAGGTGACACCCGCGTAGGCGTATCCGAGGGCGGAACCGTTCGCCGGGTCCCGGATGGCCTCGACGGAGGCCACCACGTCGTCCGCGGTGAACGGGGTGCCGTCGCTGAAGGTGACACCGCGGCGCAGTGTGAAGACGTACGTCCTGGCGTCGGGCTGCCGCCAGGACGTGGCGAGGCCGGGTGTCAGCTTCCCGGACGGGTCGACCGAGAGCAGGGACTCCTGGGCCAGCACCGCGACCAGGTAGTTCAGCACCCCCGACTCCCGGCCCACGTCGAGGCTGGAGATGGAGGAGGGCAGGGCGAGAACAAGGCTGCCGATCGGCACGTCGGCGCCCAGCGCACCGGCCGCCGGCCCGGTGCTCGTTCCGTTCGCGGGCGGGGGTGCGCAGGCTGCGAGCACACCGGACGCGGCCAGGACGCCCGCACCCGCACCGGCGAGGCGCAGCAGTCGGCGTCGGCTGAGGTTGCCACCGGGCTCCGATGTCATCGGGAACCACCCATCTCGCATCTGTCCATTGGAACTGCCCAACTGGGCGTGGACAGTAGCCGAATGGCTTGGGGGCGTCAACGGACGTCGGGCGAAAGCCCACGGTGTGGACATCTCATCGGGATCTATCCGGATATCCCGGAGAGAAAGGTCGAAGAGGGGTGGCTGCCCCGCGACCGGTAGGAACCCCTCACCGGGTGACGATCCGCCGGACCGGCCCGGGGCCAACCCGGCGTACGCGCCCCACCCGCTGCCGGCCGGGCGCAGGCGCGGTGTCGCGCGGCGGCCGCCCGGCACCGGACCGCTTTCGTTGCGGCCTCGTGAATCCGGCGCCCCGCGGGAATACCCGCACGCGGAAGGGCCTTCCTGCTGCTGTAGGGACCCGGGCGGCCGGGTGCCGCAGGGACAGGAGAGTGGGAGCTCATGCCGAAGGCGTACGTGTTCACCCGCAACGGCGGTCCGGAGGTGGAGGCCCTCGTCGAGCAGGACACCCCGGCGCCGGGCCCCGGGCAACTGCTCGTCGCCGTACGGGCGGCAGGGGTCAACCCGGTCGACTGGAAGCTGCGCGCGGGGTACACCAGGCCCGGCAGCGAACCGCAGCCGTTCCCCACCGTCCTCGGCAGCGAGGCCGCCGGAGTCGTCCGGGCGATCGGCCCGGACGTCGAGGGATTCGCGGTCGGCGACGAGGTCTTCGGCAACCCGGTGACCGGCGGATACGCCGAGTACACCCTGCTGCCCGTCGCCGTGACGGCGCACAAACCGGCCGGACTGTCGTTCACCGACGCGGCGGCACTGCCGGTCGCGGCGGCCACCGCGTACGACGGCGTCCGCCAGCTCGCCCCCGCCCCCGGCTCGACGCTGCTGGTCACCGGGGCCGGTGGCGGCGTCGGGAACGCGGTGCTCCAGCTCGCGCACCACGCCGGCGTCCGGGTCATCGGCGCGGCGAGCGCGGCCAAGAAGGACTTCGTCGAATCGCTCGGCGCGGTGCACGTCGAATCCGGCGCCGGACTTGCCGGCCGGGTACGGGCGGCGGCCCCCGACGGCATCGACGCGATCTTCGACCTGGTCGGCGGCGACACCCTGCGGGAAGTGGCCCCGCTGCTCGCCGATCCCGCCGCGCTCATCAGCGCCGCGGGCAAGCCCCTGGCGGTCGAGCTCGGCGGTGCTGCCGTCGCCCGCGCCCGCACGGCGGCGGTGCTCGACGCGGTGGCGGACCTCGTCGTCACCGGGGCCCTGCGGACGCATGTCACCCGGACCTACCCGCTGACCGAGGCGGGCGAGGCGCTGCGCGCCGTCGAGAGCGGCCATGCCCGCGGGAAGATCGTGATCGAGGTCGGCGCATGAGCGCGCAGCGTTCCTCCTCCGCCGTCACGCATCCGCTGGACGACCCCGTCGGCACCTCGCTGACCGGCCCGCACGCCCATTTCGCCGAACGGCGCGGCCGTATCCTGCGCTATCCGGCCGATGTCACCCCCTGGGCCGCCGTCCCGGACCGGCCGAGCGCCGCGGACTGGGCCGATGCCGCGGCGCTCGCCGGTCCCGGGGGATCCGTCACCCTCACCGCGTTCCGCGAGCCGCCGCCGGCCGACTGGGAGGTGACCTTCCACGCCGAGGGCGTCCAACTCGTCGACACGGGTGTCGCGGCCGCCCCGGACCCGGAGACCGTCCGGCTCGGATCCGCCGACGTGCCCGAGATGCTCGACCTGGTCGCACGCACCCGTCCCGGACCGTTCCTGCCCCGGACGGTCGAGCTCGGCACCTATCTCGGGATCCGGCGCGAAGGGGTGCTGGTCGCGATGGCCGGGGAACGGCTGCACCCGCCCGGCTGGAGCGAGATAAGCGGCGTCTGCACGGACGAGTCCGTACGGGGACAGGGGCTCGCCACCCGGCTGCTCCTCGCCGTCTCCCACGAGATCAGGGAACGCGGTGAAACGCCGTTCCTGCATGCCGCGGCGTCCAACGTCCACGCGGTAAGGCTCTACGAATCCCTCGGATTCACGCTCCGCCGCCGGACGTCCTTCCTGGCGGCGCTCGTACCTGGCGGCGCTCCGGCACACCCGGCGCCGGGGGAGCCGGCCGGCGCCGCGGCCCGCGGCTGAGAGCCGCGGGCGCCCGGCGGGACGCAGGACGTCCGTCCGGGACTTCCGTCCCGGAACGCACCGTTCCACCCCGGCCGGGGACCTTCGGCGTGCCGCCAGAGGCCCAAAGCCCCGTGTGCCGGCGTCCCGGTCCGGGTGCACTGGAAGAGAGTGCCGGGACACGCCCGGTGACTGCGGGAGGAGATGGCCGTGACGATCGGGGTACAGCGTCCGTCGACGACGCGCAGCGCGGAGTCGGTCACCGATGCGGAGCGGGCGGCCGCCCGCTCCCGGATCGGCACCCCGGCCCTGCTCGGCAGCCTCGCCCTGCTGTCCCTGTTGGTGGTGGGGCTCGATGTCCTCACCGGTGAGGACCTGCGGCTCATACCGCTTCTGGTCGTGGTGCCCGCGCTCGTCTCGGTCTTCTGCACCGTCCGGCAGACCGTCGCCGCGGCGGTCTGGATCATGCCCATCGTCGTCATCTCCCGGCTGGTGTCCGGCGGCACCTTCTGGGACATCGTGAGCGGTGTCTGCTTCACCGTGCTGGCCTGCGCGGTGGGTGTCGGCGCCTGTTCGCTGCGCATCCGGCACGCCACCGAGATCGCCAGGCTGCGGTCGGCCGCCGTCGCCCTCCAGCGGCAGATCCTGCGCCCGCTGCCCGTGCTGACCGACCAGGTCCTCGTGGACGGCATCTACGCGCCGATCGAGGAGGACCACTTGGTCGGCGGCGACATCTACGAAGTCGTCCAGTCCCCGTACGGCACCCGCGTCATCATCGGTGACGTACAGGGCAAGGGCCTTGCCGCCATAGGGGTCGGCTTCGCCGCGCTCGGCGCCTTCCGGGAGGCGGCCATCCGTGAGCCCGCCCTGACCGGGGTGGTGGACGCGGTCGAGGACGCGGTCGCCCGGCACAACGCGTTCTCCGCCCAGACCGGCGAGATCGAGCGCTTCGTCACCGCACTGGTGCTCGGCTTCGACGGGGAGGGCCGGGTGCAGGCGGTCAACTGCGGTCACCTGCCGCCCCGGCTGCTGCACGAGGGGGTGGCGGCCTCCGTTCCGCTGCGCCGTACGTCGGTGCCGCTGGGCATGGCGGAGCTCACCAGCGAGGCACGGGTCGCGGAATGGCTGGACTTCCCGCCAGGTGCGACGCTCCTGATGTTCACCGACGGAGTGACCGAGGCCCGTGACGCCTCGGGAGCCTTCTATCCGCTCGACGCCCGACTGAGCGGCTGGACCCGGCTCGCACCCCGTGAGCTGCTGGACACACTCCACGCGGACCTGGAGGCCTTCTCGGGCGGCGTGCGACGCGACGACATCGCGGTGCTCACGCTGCGCGGCTCGTCCTCCGGCAGCCGTCGGCGCCCCGCGACGGCCGGCGCCGACGCGCGGCGGGCCGCAGAGGTGTTCAGCGGGCGGTAGGCCCGCCTCCGAGGCCGTGTCCGAGGCCGCATCGCCCCGCATCCCGCACGGCACATCCCGCATTCCTTGCCGATGCCGGGATTTCCCGATGCCCGGATGCCTCGATGCCCGGATGCCTTGATGTCCGCAAACTTTGATGTCCGCAAGCTTTGATGTCCCGATGCGGCACATGTCGCAGTGGGACATTATTGGGTGTACGGTGCACTTATGAACCGGGAACGGAAGACCCCGGAGAGGCGGAGCCGCAAGGCCCGCCGGACCCGGGACACACTGGCCCAGGCCGCGTTCGAGCTGGTGCTCGACCGGGGTCTGAGGGACGTGACGGTCGAGGAGATCGCGGAGCACGCGGACGTCGACCGCCGCACCTTCAGCCGGTACTTCACCAGCAAGGAAGCCGCCGTCCTGGACTCGGTCCGGGGTGACGGCGACCGGATCAACGACGCCCTGCGGGCCCGTCCCGCCGACGAACCACCGCTGACCGCGTACAGCAGGGCCGTCCTGGACTGGCTGGCGGACCCGGAGGCGGAGGCCTGGCACCGCCGTCCGAGGATCTTCGAGCTCCTGGTCCTCGCCGAACGGGAACCGACCCTCTACGCCGCGTTCCACCACATCCGGGTGGACGCCCAGGAGGACTCGGTCGCCATCGTCGCGCACCGGCTCGGGACCGACCCGCGGCAGGACATCCGTCCCGCCGTCACGGTCGCCGCCGGAGCGGGAGCGCTCCTCGCCGCCCAGGCCGCCTGGGTGCGCGGAGGCTGCCCCGAGGAGCTGCCCCGGCTCGTCGAGCAGGCATTCGACGCCCTTTCGGGAGAGCTGTTCGCACGGCTCCCCGCCGAACCGGCGTCACACAGCACCACGGAAGGAAACGGAACATCATGAGCACCACCCCCACCACCACCGACCAGGAATTCGCCGGACGCACGGCCCTCGTCACCGGAGGGGCCTCCGGCATCGGACTGGCCCTCGCCCACCGGCTGGCCGCCGCCGGCGCCTCCGTGGTCGTGGCCGACTACGACGAGGAGAGCGCCCGCAAGGCGGTCGCCGCGCTGGAGAACACCGGGGCCAAGGCCGCGGCGGTCGCCATGGACGTCACCGATCCCGCCTCCGTCGAAGCGGGCGTGCGCTTCGCCGTCGACACCTTCGGAGCCCTGCACCTCGCGGTGAACAACGCGGGCATCGGCGGCCCGAGCAGCCCGACCGGCGAGTACGCCGTCGAGGACTGGAACCGGGTCGTCGCCACCAACCTCAGCGGCGTCTTCTACTCGATGCGCTACGAGCTTCCCGCGATCGTCGCCGCAGGCGGTGGCGCCGTCGTGAACATGTCGTCGATCCTCGGCACCAACGGGTTCGCCGGATCGCCCGCCTACGTCGCCGCCAAGCACGGCGTCGTCGGCCTCACCAAGACGGCGGCACTCGAGTACGCGGCACAGAACGTCCGCGTCAACGCCGTGGGGCCGGGCTTCATCGACACCCCGCTGCTGCGCAACACGGACGGCCCCGCACGCGACCACCTCATCTCGCTTCACCCGGCCGGACGCCTCGGCACCGCCGAGGAGGTAGCGGAACTCGCCGCCTTCCTGCTCTCCGACCGCGCCTCGTTCATCCACGGCAGCTACCACCTCGTGGACGGCGGCTACTCCGCCTCCTGAGTGGCGTACGGGGGCTTCGGGGGCGAGAAAGAGAACACCAGAGGTCAAGGAGGACCCCATGAAAGCCGTCCAGTACCGCACCGTCGGCGCCGCGCCCGAGGTCGTCACCGTGCCCGACCCGGAACCCGGCCCCGGACAGGTGCTGCTGAAGGTCACCGCCGCAGGTGTCTGCCACTCCGACATCGCGGTGATGAGCTGGCCCGCGGACCAGTTCCCCTACGATCTCCCGCTCACCCTCGGCCACGAGGGCGTGGGCACCGTGGCCGCACTCGGCGACGGGGTCGGCGGTCTCACGGTGGGCGAGTCCGTAGCGGTCTACGGCCCCTGGGGCTGCGGTACATGCGTCAAGTGCGCCGAGGGCAAGGAGAACTACTGCCTGCGCGCCCAGGAGCTCGGCATCAACCCGCCCGGTCTGGGTTCGCCCGGTGCCATGGCTGAGTACATGATCGTCGACGACCCGCGTCACCTGGTGCCGCTGGGCGACCTCGACCCGGTCCAGGCCGTGCCGCTCACCGACGCCGGCCTCACGCCGTACCACGCGATCAAGCGCTCCCTGCCGAAGCTGGTGCCCGGCGCGACCGCCGTCGTCATCGGCACCGGCGGACTCGGCCACGTGGCCATCCAGCTGCTGCGCGCCATGACGGCCGTCCGGGTCATCGCCCTGGACGTCACGGAGGACAAGCTCGCCCTCGCCCGCACCGTCGGAGCGCACGAGACCGTCCTGTCCGACGAGCACGCCGCCGCGCGCATCCGTGAACTGACCGGCGGCATCGGTGCGCAGGTCGTCCTCGACTTCGTCGGGGCACCGCCCACCGTGGCCACGGCGGGGGCCGCGGCCGCCATCGACTCCGACGTCACGATCGTGGGCATCGGCGGCGGGGCGCTGCCGGTGGGCTTCGGCTCCCTGCCGTTCAACACGACGGTGACCGCCCCGTACTGGGGATCGCGCTCCGAGCTGGCCGAGGTGCTCGATCTCGCCCGCGCAGGTTCGGTCGAGGTGCACGTCGAGACGTACTCGCTGGACGAGGCCCCGCTGGCGTACGAACGGCTGCACGACGGCAAGATCAGCGGCCGGGCCGTCATCCTCCCCAACGGCTGACCGCCCGAACCCCTTCCTCACGACCCTGCGGGCCGTCGCACTCTGCGCCGGCCCGCATCGTCATACCCGCGACCGATGCGCTCCGCGCCCCACGCGGTGGATACTGCCCGCATGGAATTCGCCGCGATGATGACGCTGCCCGGACTGGTGATCGGCCTGACCGTCGTCGCCCTCCTCGATCAGCTGATGCTCCGTGCGGGCCGGGCCGGTCTGCTGCCGTGGCGCAACAGCGCCCGCCAGGGCCAGGTGTCGGCGACCGGTTTCGAGCAGTTGCACGCGACCTTCTCGCCCGGAAAGCAGAGCGAGCTCAAGGAGCGACAGAGCGCCCTGCTGCTGCGCGACGACGAGGAGGACGGCGCCCCGCCGCACCGTTCCACCGTGGACCTCGACAGCGGCCTCGCCGTCATCCGCCTGCCCGGCCGCGAAGTCTCGACCTGAGCTGATCACTCGTAGCGGTACCGCCGTCCGAGCGGCAAGGCTCACCGAACCTTTGGCCATGGATATTCTCTGCAGATGTCGAATCAGTCAGTGGCGGCGGGAGTCGGACTCGCGGGAGTGATGGCGCACTGCGGCGGAAGCCCGGTCGGCGCCATGGAGTTGCTGGTGGGGGCGGTAGCCTCGGCACCGGCAGCCCCGGAGCCCTATGCCGCCCTCGCCGAGTTGTGGCGGGACCGGCGCTCGGAACTGAAGGAGAGCCTCGAAGGAAACGGCTCCTTGAGCTCTGTGCTGGCACAGGCCTACTTCCGGTTCCTCGACGGGGACATGGACGACGCGGTGATGTCCCTCGGTTCGGTCACGGGCGCGCGGCCCGACGTGGCATGGGGCGCCGCACCCTGGTTCGGCGACGCGCGCTTTCTCGGCGCGGTGAGTGCCGAGGCGCTGGCCGAGGCGTGTCTGCGGACACTGGACTACGGCCACGACCTGGACACCGACGAGATGCGCAAGCGGTTCGCGCCCTGGTTCCACGCGATCGAGGCGGTGTCCGAACGCAGCCCCGTCCCGGAGTCGCTGGCCGCCATGGCTCGGCTGCCCCGGTCCTGCGGCCGCTACGAGCTGTGCTTTGCCCTGTGCGATCGCGCCGACGCCGTCGACCAGGTCATGTGGACCGCAGTCGCGCGAGCGGCCACCTGGCGTGTGATGGGCGACCTGGACCAGGCCGCGGCGGCCTTCGCGTCCGCTCTGACCCGGGACCACGCCAACTGGTCCCTCTACCTGGATCTGGCGGACGTGCGTGCGGAGCAGGGCGACTTCGCCGCAGCCGCGAGCCTCGTGGAACAGGGCCTGGAACACGCACCCCACGAACTCTCCCTGCGCGCAGCGGGCGCCGCCTACCGCACACGTCTTTCCGGTTCCCCCGACGACCTGCTGGCCCTGATCGGCCTGGCGCCTCAGCTCGAGAACACCACGTACCGAAACCTGCTGATCGACTACGCGTGTGCGGGGCCGAAGCTCCCTGAGAACATCGTGGCCAAGGCCCGCAGTATCCGCAAGAACTGAATGACCTGCCGTGCCAACCGATGCACTGACCGGCCGCCTGCACGATTCGGAAGGCCGCCCGCAGGTACTGCTCCTCGTGGAGTTCGGCACGTACACGGCGTGCGGGTCGAAAGACGTACAGGTCAAGGACGCCCGGCGGCTCGGCCAGGCCGGGGCCGCCCTAGGTGACCCAGGTGGTGATGTCGGCGGCGGCGCCGGGGCCGTTGACCTGGCCGAGCCACACCGGGCGCCCGCGCAGCGGGGCCAGGCCCTGTCCGGTGAATCCTGTGGCTGGAGCCTCACCGTTGCCGTGCTGCTCGTATGCCATGGCGCCGGTGTCCCTCTGCCGCCGGTCGTACGTGGCCGGGAGGGGGCCCTGCCATACCCTCGCTGGGCACCCCCTGGCACAGCTCGGCCTGCCTGGAGCGAGCGGCAGGGTGCAGGGTCGATCGTGTCGCCTCATGTCCGAGGACGCCGGCGGGCCCCTTACCGGGCCGGTGATCCCCGATGGCGTACCCCAGGCGGACGAGTCACGGTGGACGTGGTGGAGGACGTCGTGGCCGGGCGGAGCGCTTGCTCGCGGCTACGGCTACGGCTACGGCTACGGCCTCGGCTTCGGCTTCGGCTACGGAGAAGGGACACGACGATGGCGGACTGGGACGGCTCGGAACTGACCCCTGTCCGGCCGCTTCGACAGGCCCGAACGAACAACTAGGAGTTCCCATGCAGAGCGTCACCTTGAACAACGGCGTCGAGATGCCGATCCTCGGCTTCGGCGTCTACCAGATTCCGGCGGACAAGACCGAGCGGGCCGTCTCCGATGCCCTCGCGGCCGGCTACCGGCTGCTCGATACCGCCGCCGCCTACGGTAACGAGGAAGCCGTCGGCCGTGCCATCAAGATCAGCGGCATTCCGCGCGAGGACCTGTTCGTCACCACCAAGCTGTTCGTCCAGGACGCTCCCGCCCAGGACAACACCCGACGTGCCCTGGAGACGTCCCTGACCAAGCTCGGCCTGGACCACGTCGACCTGTATCTGATGCACCAGCCCTACGGCGACGTCTACGGCCAGTGGCGCGCCATGGAGGCAGCCAACCGCGAGGGCCTGGCCAAGGCCATCGGCGTCGCCAACTTCTACCCCGACCGCCTGCTGGACCTGATCTTCAACAACGAGATCATCCCGCAGGTCAACCAGATCGAGACCCACCCCTTCTTCCAGCGCACCGCCGACCACGACCTGATGCGCGAGCACGGCGTCCAGCATCAGGCGTGGGGCGGCTTCGCCGAAGGCAGGAACGATCTCTTCACACACCCCGTCCTCACCGAGATCGGCAAGGCCCACGGAAAATCCGTGGCCCAGGTCGTACTCCGCTGGTTGATCCAGCGCGCCATCGTCACCATCCCCAAGACGGTCAGCCCCGACCGAATGGCGCAGAACCTCGACGTCTTCGACTTCGAACTCACCGACGACCAGATGGCCCGGATCGCCGCACTCGACACCGGCACGACGCTGTTCTTCGACCACCACGACCCCGAGATCGTCGCCTGGCTGAGCAAGCGCCGCCTCGACAGCTGATCCCCAGCAGCATCCTCCGTGGCGAGGCCAGACCGCTGCGGTCTCCCTCACCGCATCCCCGCGCCTACGACCCGGCGGGCTCTGCGGCCATTGCGCCGACCTGGTTCCTGATGACCCCTGGGAACGTGCGGCCCGCTTCAGCGCGGGGCGGCGGGCCGCCCTGCGGTGCCGACCTGGCTGTGCGCTCGGCCTTCTCCAGCCAGTCGGTGTACCAGCGGGCGAACCTCACTGGCACGGCGTCGTCGTCGAGAAGCGGTGCGAGGTCGACCTCGTCCGCCCGGCGGTCGGACCAGACCGTGCCGCGGTGGTTGCCGCTGATGATCAACCATTCCCTCTGGGCGCAGCCCAGATGGGAGATCGGGATGGCGCCGGTGGTGCGGTCCGGGGCGAACATGACGGACTCCCACCGCTCGTCCCACACCTCGATGGCATCGTCGAAGTCCTCGATGGCGTCGAAGTCCTCCTCCTCGGGGCGCTGGGCAAGGAGGTCGTCGAGCAGCTTCGGGTCCGGGCCCCGGTCGGGGAACGGCTCGGCAAGCCTCGACAGGTCGGCCAGCTCTGCGCCGTCGCCCTCCCAACCCCAGCGGCCTCGCGCACGCCGGACCGGGAACAGGCCGTACGCGGGGCCGGCGCCACCCGCTCCGACGTGGAGCAGGAAGGCCCGGTACTCCTCCGGCAGCCGCACGCCTGTCTGAGCCTCCAGTTCGGCAAGCTCGCCCCGGGTGAGCGGCTCCTCCACGACCCACCCGTGCCCCAGTGCCCCGAACACCTCGCCGCCCCCGGGCCCCGCACCCGCCGCCTCGACCCGCTGACGTACGCCCGCCCACCACTGATCAGTCATGCGCAGACCGTATGCGCAGCCACTGACACCGGGAGCGGACGCAGTCCGGTCCGCCGCCTTCGCAGGTACGGCCGACCGCGGCGGGACGCGGTACGTGCTAACGCCGCCGAGACGGCCGGGCACATGGGCGTCGGTCATCCGGCCGGGGCACACGGATCTCTGCGGGCACGGGAATCATCACGGTACGTTCCCCGCACCCCCACCCGCTCACCGCACTGCCACCAGCGGACGCAGCCGGCTGTCGCGCAGCCGGACCACCGCCGGGGCACAGCGCCGCGCCGCTACAGCCAAGGGCCAGGCGACGAGCGCGCCGATCAGCAGCCCGACGAGCACATCGTGCGGATAGTGCGCCCCGATCCACACCCGGGACGCCGCCATCAGCAGCGCGGCCGGCACCGCGGCCGCTCCGAGCCGCCGGTCCGTCAGCCAGATCACCATGGCCGCGGCCGCCGCGATGGCGGCGTGATTGCTGGGGAAGGACCAGTCGCCGAGCGCCGGGCACGCCTCCACCGTCACGACGTGCAGCGTCCGGCAGGGCCGTTGTTCGTGAAAGGCCGACTTCACCACGTCGTTGACGAGATACGTGGCGACCACGACGAGCGGGGCGCAGAGCGCCATGGCGGTACGCGCGGGATCCGCGGAACGGGAGCGCCACCAGGACGCGAGCATGAGCACCGCGAACAGGGCGAGTCCGTAGTTCGACCACACGCGGACGGCGGAATCCAGGACGGCGGGGGAGCGCTGGGCCAGTTCGGTGACCCAGGTGTACAGCCCACCGTCGATCGAGGTGGCCGCGGAGGCGAGCCGCATCAGTTGTTGTCTCCTTCGGGAGTGCGCCGGCTGCGGGAGCGGAGCAGTTCGGCGGCGAGAGGGATCAGGGAGACCACGACCACGACGGCGACGATCGGCAGCAGATAGCGGTCGACGTTCGGCACCGAGGACCCCAGCGCGTATCCGGCGAGGACCAGCCCGGCCGTCCAGATCACGCCACCGACGACCTGCCACAGAACGAACACCCTGGCCGGGACGTCGAGTACCCCGGCCAGCGGGTTGAGTACCGTGCGTACGACGGGAACGAAGCGGGCCAGCACGATCGCGCGGGCGTAGCCGTATCTGGCGAGCAGCTCCGCCGCGCGGCCGGCCCCCTCTTGCAGTCGCTTGGAGCGGCTGCGGGCGAGCAGCGCCTGGCCGCCCCGGCGGCCGAGCCAGTAGCCCGTCTGCGCACCGAGCAGCGCTCCGGTCACCGCGGCGATGAGCACGTGTGGCAGCGACAGCTCGACCGGACCGTGGGTGCCTGAGACGCTGAGCAGGCCCGCCATGAACAGCAGTGAATCGCCGGGGAGGAAGAAGCCGACGAGCAGCCCCGTCTCGGCGAAGAGCACGGCGGCGACGCCGAGCGCGCCGAACGTTCCGAGCAGCGAACCGGCGTCCAGCAGGTTCACCGCTTGCGGCATGGACGCCAGTGAGAGTACGGACACGGTGGAGGGTCTCCCATAATGGTGAGCGGGTGCCCCTGTGGAACACCCGGACTGACTACAGTGATGTAGACGGTCGACACCACTGTAGACGCCCGAAGGGGAAGGAGAGTTCCCATGCCACAGGTGAACGGGATATCCGGCGGAGAATTCGCCCCCCGGCCGTACGAAGGACCGGACACCGGGCAGACACTCCCGGCCGGGCAGGAGCCCGCCCCGCGATCCGCCGAGGCCGGTCACGTTCCGGTGGAGCGCCGCCCCTCCGGTGAGCTGGAGTCCACGATCCTGGCGGCCCTCTGGGCGGCCGGTACCCCGCTCACCGCCGGTCAGGTGCAGGGCGCGATCGGCGCGGAACTCGCGCGGACCACCGTCACCACCATCCTGTCGCGCCTCCACGAGAAGGGCACGGTCGCCCGCACCAGGTCGGGACGCGGATTCGCGTACACCCCCACCGAGGACGCGGCCGGACTGACCGCCCGCCGGATGCACAGCGAACTGCGCAAGGACGAGGACCGCGGCACAGTGCTGGCACGGTTCGTGTCGCAGCTCAGCGACGAGGACGAGCGGCTCCTGCGCGATCTGCTGGACGGGGACGCACGATGATCTACGCCGTATGGATTCCGCTGCTGGTGCCCTTCCTGGTGGTTCCCGCGGCCCGTCGGCTCGCCGATGCCCTGTCGCCCGTGCGGGCCGTACGGCTGCTCGCCGCGACGGGCGCCGGCCTGGCACTGTGCACCGTGTGCGCACTGGCACTGCTGGTGGTGCCCGGGGCCGGCCGGCTGTCCGCCGTCGCCGCCGCCGGCGAATTCGTGCGCCCGCTCGTCGCCGCCGAACCGGCCGCCGCCGCACCGCTCGCGGCCGTCGCGCTGGCGCTGCTCCTGGGCTGCGGCGCGGCCGTGACCGGTGCGGCGCGCAGTCACTGGCTCCAGCTCCACCGGGCCGCAGGCCCGGGGCGGGGCGACGGGAGCGAGCTCTCCGTGCTGCGTGACACCCGCCCCGACGCCTACGCGCTGCCCGGACGGCCCGGCAGTCCCGGCCGGATCGTCGTCACCACCGGCATGCTGCACGCCCTGGAACCCGCCGAGCGGGACGCGCTCCTGGCTCACGAGCGCGCGCACCTCACCGGGCGCCACCACCTGTACCTCGCCGTGGCCGAGCTGTCCGCCCGCTGTCACCCGGCGCTGCGGGCCCTGCGCGCGCCCATGGGATACGCGCTGGAGCGCTGCGCGGACGAGGCAGCCGCGCACGCCGTCGGAGACCGCACGGTCGCCGCCCGTGCGATCGGACGCGCCGCGCTGGCCGCCCGGACGGCCGGAGGAGACTCCGCGCCCCGCCCCGTCCCGGCCCTCGGCGCGGTGGCCGGACCCGTCCCGCGCCGGGTCGCCGCCCTGCTGGGCCGGACCGCCGGGCGCCCGCGCCTCGGCCTCGCCGCCGCCGCGACCCTGATCGCCTGCCTGGCCGTCTCTGGAGCGGCCGCTCTCGACGCGACGCACGACCTGCACAGCAGCATCGAGGTCGCCCAGGGCGAGAGCCCGTAGCCCCGCCCGGCCTCCGCGCACCCGTCCGGCTTCCGCCCGACCGGGGAAAACGGCCTGACAGCCCACGGGCCCCCGTGCTTAGACTGGCCCCATGGGTTCGTACTACTTCTTCCGCTGATTCCGGCAGGGACACCACAGAGCGACACCAGCGACGCCGGGTGCGCCACCCGGCCCGGCCGGGTGACCGACCGGGTCACCCCGTGTGGCGTCCCCTCCCGCCCGTTCAGCGCCCCGCCCGCCGCACCCGTCATGGGCCGACGAGGCATGTCACCCGAGGGAAGAGCGACCCATGTCCCCCAAGCACGACCGCGCCCAGCTGGCCATGAAGGACGTCTCCAAGGCGTACGGAGTCCGCACCGTCCTCGATCAGGTGTCGCTCACCGTCCGTCCGGGTGACCGCGTCGGAGTGATCGGTGAGAACGGCTCCGGCAAGTCCACCCTCCTGCGGCTGCTGTCCGGTGCCGAGACGCCGGACAGCGGTGAGATCACCGTCCGCTTCCCCGGCGGCACCGGCTACCTCTCCCAGACCCTCGCGTCGGCCCCCGCCCACACGGTTCAGGACGCCGTCGACACCGCCCTGGCCGGACTCCGCGCACTGGAGCAGCGGATCCGTACCGCCGAAACCGCACTCGCCGCGCCCGGCGGCGCGGACGACGCCCGACTCGCCGCGTACGGAGATCTGCTGACGGAGTACGAGGAGCGCGGCGGCTACCTGGCCGATGCCCGGGTCGATGCCGCGCTGCACGGCCTCGGACTCGGGCACCTCGCCGGGGAACGCCCGCTCGGCACACTCTCCGGCGGAGAGCGGTCCAGGCTCGCGCTCGCCTGTGTGCTGGCATCCGGTCCCGAACTGCTGCTGCTCGACGAGCCGACCAACCACCTCGACCTCAGGGCCGTCACCTGGCTGGAGGACCATCTGCGTGCCCACCGCGGCACCGTCGTCGTGATCACCCACGACCGGGCGTTCCTGGAGCGGACCACCACCGTCATCGTCGAGGTGGACCGCGATCTGCGCAGCGTCGCCACGTATGGGGACGGCTGGGACGGCTACCGCGCGGCGAAGGCGGCAGCCCGGCGCCGCTGGGCGCAGGACCACCAGGAATGGCTGGACGAACTGGCCCGAACCGAAGAGCTGGTGGGCGCAGCGGGCCGACGTCTCGCCGGGGCCGGGAAGGACCCCGGGGAGGGCTTCGGCAAGCACCGCCGTTCGCACGAGGCCAAGTTGTCCGGTCAGGTCAGAGCCGCCCGGAGCCGACTGGAGGCCCTGCACAGGGCGCCTGTTCCCGCCCCGCCGCGGCCCCTGCGGTTCACCGCGGCCCTGGCACTCTCCGCCGACGGAGAACGGCCGCCGGGCCCACTGGTGGAGCTCGACTCCGTCGCGGTCGGCGACCGGCTGCGCATGTCCGCACTGCGCGTGGCGGCCGGACAGCGCCTGCTGGTCACCGGGCCGAACGGTGCCGGCAAGTCGACCCTTCTGCGGGTTCTGGCCGGAGACCTCGCCCCAGAGACCGGCACCGTGCGCCGACGGGCCCGGATCGGATACCTCCCGCAGGAACTCCCCGCCAGGCCCACCCGCCGCACGCTCCTGGCGACCTTCGCGGCCGGACGGCCCGGCCACGCAGACGAGTACACCGACACGCTTCTCGCGCTCGGACTGTTCCGCCCCGAGGACCTGAGCGTTCCGGTCTCCGACCTCTCCGTCGGGCAGCAGCGGAGGCTGGCGCTGGCCCGGCTGGTCACCCGGCCGGCCGATCTGCTGGTGCTCGACGAGCCGACGAACCACATCGCCCTCGGCCTGGTGGAGGAAGTGGAGGCGGCACTGGCCGCGTACGCCGGAGCCGTCGTGGTCGTCTCGCACGACCGCAGCTTCCGCGGCCGCTTCACCGGCGACCGGCTCGAACTCCACGAGGGCGCACCGCTCGGCGCTCCCTGACCGCACAACCTCAGGCCCCGTCGTGCGCGGACGGCCCCCGCCCGCCCGTCACCACGTCGCGCAGCCGCTCCACGAAGACCCGCTGGCCCTTGACGAGGCGCTCGGCGGCAACCTCCGGCGTGCACCAGGCGAACCGGTCGATCTCCGGGAACTCCTGCTGCACGCCGGACCCTCGCGGCCACTCCATCGTGAACGTCCCCGGAACGGCCGCCGCCGCGTCGAGACCGGCCTCCACCGCCCACACCGTCACCACCTTGCCGCCGGACTGACGGGACTCGCCCAGCGCCACCCACGCACCGTCCGGGACCGGGTGGCCGAACTCCTCCTCGAACTCCCGCCGGGCCGCGGCCGCCGCTTCCTCCTCAGGGCCGTACTCACCCTTCGGAACCGACCACGCCGCGCTCTCCCGGCCCGCCCAGAACGGCCCGCCCATATGCCCGATGAGGACTTCGAGACCGGATTCCCCGGTGGTACGGAACAGGAGGAGCCCGGCGCTGCGCCGCTCGTTCGGTGACATGCGTCAAGTGTGGGCGAACGGTGCGGGAGCCGCGGCCGCAGACACGGCCGCCCGCCCTACACCTTGCGGTAGCCGTACGCCTCCGACGCGGCCGCCGCCACAGCCGAGAGATCGCCGCCCGCCGACGCGGTGACCACCGCGGCCACCGCACCCTCCACGAACGGGGCATCCACCAGCTGTGTCCCGTCCGGGAGTTCGTCGCCCTCGGCCAGCATCGCCTTGACGGTGAGCACCGCACTGCCCAGGTCGACCAGTACGGCGACACCCGCACCGCCGTCCACCGAGCGGGCGGCCTCCGCGATGAGCTCCGCGCTCGTCCCGAGGCCACCCGCCGGCGTACCGCCGGCGGCGGCCACCGGCGCTGTCGCGCCACCGGCCGCGAGACCCCTGGCCAGCGCGGCAACCGCCTCTGCCACCGGACCGCTGTGCGAGACCAGCACGATCCCGACCTGCTTGCCCGCGTTCACGCGTCACCCCCGGCCGCGCCGTCGGTCGCTGCGAGCGCGGCGATCAGCAACGCGGAGGACGCGGCCCCCGGATCCTGATGTCCGATGCTCCGTTCACCCAGATAGCTGGCCCGGCCCTTGCGCGCCTGCAACGGGACGGTCGCCACCGAGCCCGCCCGCGCAGCATCCCGCGCCGCCTCGAACGATGTCCCCAGCGCCTCGGCCGCCGGCAGCAGGGCGTCCAGCATCGTCTTGTCCCCGGCCTGGGCCCCGCCCAGCTGGGCCACGGCCGCCACGCCCGTGCCGAGCGCCTGCGCCAGTTCCTCCAGGGTCACGGTGGGCGCGTCACCCAGCGCCTTGCCCGTGCGCCGGAGCAATGTCCCGTACAGCGGACCGGACGCCCCGCCGACGGTCGAGATCAGCTGTCTCCCGGCGAGCATCAGTACGGCCCCCGGTGTCTGCGGGGATTCCTTCTCCAGGGCGGCCACCACCGCGGTGAAGCCGCGCTGCAGATTGCTGCCGTGATCGGCGTCCCCGATCGCCGAGTCGAGTTCGGTCAGGTGCGCCGCCTCGCGGTCCACGGCGGCGGCGGTCGTGGTCATCCAGCGGCGGAAGAAGTCGGCGTCGAGCACTTGATCTCCTTGGGTCCATCGAGTGTGACGGCGTGCACGGCAATGCGGGACACGGAGGGTCAACGGCCCCAGCGCAGGGCAGGCGTCTCCACCGGCGCGTCCCAGAGCCGTACCAGCTCCTCGTCCACCTGGCAGAGCGTCACCGAGCAGCCCGCCATGTCGAGCGACGTCACGTAGTTCCCCACGAGCGTACGAGCCACGACGACGCCCCGCTCGGACAGCACCCGCTGCACCTCGGCATTGAACCCGTACAGCTCCAGCAGTGGGGTCGCGCCCATCCCGTTGACCAGCGCGATCACCGGCCCGTGCGGGCGCAGATCCTCCAGTACGGCGTCCACCGTGAAGTCGGCGATCTCCCGCGACGTCATCATCGGACGCCGCTCGCGCCCCGGCTCGCCGTGGATCCCCACCCCGAGTTCGAGTTCGCCCACGGGGAGGTCGAAGGTGGGGGAGCCCTTGGCGGGTGTGGTCACCGAGCTCAGCGCCACGCCGAAGCTCCGCGACGACTCGTTCACCTGGCGCGCGATGGCCGCCACCCGGTCCAGCGGAGCGCCCTCCTCGGCCGCCGCCCCGGCGATCTTCTCGACGAAGAGCGTCGCCCCCGTGCCCCGCCTCCCCGCCGTGAAGAGGCTGTCGGTGACCGCGACATCGTCGTTGACGAGTACCTGGGCGACCCGTACCCCCTCCTCGTCGGCCAGCTCGGCGGCCATCTCGAAGTTGAGCACGTCACCGGTGTAGTTCTTGACGACGAAGAGCACGCCCGCACCGCTGTCGACGGCGACGGCGGCCCGCACCATCTGATCCGGGACCGGGGACGTGAACACCTCACCGGCGCACGCGGCCGACAGCATTCCGGGCCCGACGAACCCGGCGTGCAGCGGCTCGTGGCCGGACCCGCCGCCGGAGACCAGGGCGGTCTTTCCGGCCACGGGCGCGTCGCGCCGTACGACGACACGGTTCTCGACATCCACGGTCAGATCCGGATGGGCGGCGGCCATCCCGCGCAGAGCATCCGCGACCACGGTTTCGGGGACGTTGATCAGCATTTTCAACGGTGACCTCCCAGTAGAGCCATCAGGTGGCGCCCTGATCAGGTTTGCGCAGCTCAGGGGCCGCTTGGTGAGTCGTCGAGCCCGGCGGCGGACGGCCTTCTGGGGTCGGGGCCGGCGGAACCGTGTGACTCGTGGCCAGTGTACTGACGGGCTGTCATCGCCGGGATGACGTGGTCCACGGCGATGTCGTCGCCGCCGAGCTTGTAGCCGGTGCGGTGACCGTCGGAGTTCCGGCTGCCGTCGGTGAGAGTGCCGTTCTCGTAGGAGAGCGAGTCCTCGATGGGCACCGGGCCGATGGGACCCGTGTCGGTCTTGGTGCAGAGGTCCCAGCCGTCGTCCATGTTGTTGTGGGAGACGGCGTAGCGGAAGACGTTTCCGGGGCCGACGGTGAGCTTCGCGGCGAAGCCGTCCGCGTCCTCGCCGTCGGAGTCGGCGTTGTCGTGCGTCTCCGCGCTCAGGACGAGGTTGTTGGACGGCCACTCGTCGCGGGGGGTGCTGGACGGGATCCGCGAGAGCTGAAGCCCCGTGTCACGGTTGAAGCGCGTCACGGTGCGCTCGATGATGTTGTCGCTGCCGCCGACGAAGATCCCGTTGTCACCGGCGTGCTCGACGACGATGCCGTTGATGTGCCACAACGAGCCGTTCACGGCGAGCCCGCGGTTCGCCGGGTCCGACTCCGTTCCGGCCGCGTCCTCGCTGCCGCCCGACGGCTCGGTGGCCGCGTCGTCCGGAGGGCCCGCGTGTTCAGGACCCGTCCGGAAACGGGGACCTCGTGTCTCCGTGCCGTTCCCCGGATCCGGGTCAGGTGCGGTCGATGTGCACGCTGGTCGACTTCACCCGGGCGGTGGCCTGCATGCCCGCCTCGAGGCCGAGCTCCTCGACCGCCTCCCGGGTCAGCAGCGACACGAGCCGGTGGGGACCGGCCTGGATCTCCACCTGCGCCGCCACGTCCCCGAGCTTGACGGCCGTGACGATGCCGGGAAAGGCGTTACGGGCCGAGGTGTACGACGTGTCGTCCTCGCCGGCGCCCCCCTGGGCGACCTCGACGGAGAACGCGGCCAGGTCGCGGCCGTCGATGAGGCGGCGCCCGCCGTCCTCGCGGTGGGTCGCCACGCGTCCGGCGTCCGCCCAGCGGCGCGCGGTGTCCGGGCTGACGCCCAGCAGACGGGCGGCCTGCCCAATGGTGTAGGACTGCATATGCCGCACCTTAGAGTTGTATGGCTCGCATGTGCAAGCTTTTTCTGTGCATTTCTTGGCGTATGTCAACATTCAACGGCCGCCCTCGCCGCTGTCCGCGGTGGCCGCCACCGCCGGGACCGTCACTGTGGCCGGCCGCCCCGCCCGCATCCTGCCGTACACCGTCCGCATACCGGCGACCGCGCCAATGTAGCGCGCGGCGCACGGCCGGGTGGCCCTGCCGGGATGAGGAATCGGGGCGTGCGACCTAGTGTGCGAGCCATGGCAGAGAGTGCGGCGAACCGGGGTTCCGGGGGGCGGGGTGCGGAGTCCGCCGCCGGGCCGGACGCGCCCGACCCCCGGCGGTGGCGGGCACTCGCGGTGTGCTTGGTCGCAGGCTTCATGACGCTGCTGGACGTGTCGATCGTCAACGTCGCGCTGCCGTCCATCCGGGAGGGCCTGCACACTCCGGAGTCCGATCTGCAGTGGGTGCTGTCCGGTTATGCCCTGGCCTTCGGGCTGTTCCTGATCCCCGCCGGACGGCTCGGCGACGCGCGCGGGCGCCGCGAGGTCTTCATGGCCGGGCTGGTGCTCTTCACGCTGTCGTCGGCGGCCTGCGGAGCCGCCCAGTCCAGCCTCTGGCTGGTCATCGCCCGACTAATCCAGGGCCTGGCCGGCGGGCTGTTGTCACCCCAGATCTCCGCCCTCATCCAGCAGATGTTCTCGGGGCGCGAACGGGGCCGGGCCTTCGGCATGTTCGGCACGGTGGTCGGCATCTCCACCGCTGTGGGCCCGCTGCTGGGCGGACTGCTGATCCAGGCGGCCGGCGCTGAGGAGGGCTGGCGCTGGGTGTTCTACGTCAACCTGCCGCTCGGAGCCGTCTGCCTTCTGCTGGCCCGCAGACTGCTGCCGGACACCCCGTCCGCGGGCCCGGTGCGGCTGCGGGACCTCGACCCCCTCGGGGTCCTGCTGCTGGGCGCGGGGGTGCTGACGCTGCTACTGCCCTTCGTCCAGGCGCAGCAGTGGCGGGGCGACGGGAAATGGCTGCTCCTGCCGGCGGCCGCGGCGCTGCTCACCGCCTTCGTCGGCTGGGAGTCCCGGTGCGGCCGCCGCGGCACCCAGCCGGTGGTGAACCTCTCGCTGTTCCGCGTCCGCTCCTACTGGCTGGGCTGCCTGCTGATCCTGCTGTACTTCGCCGGATTCACCTCGATCTTCTTCATCACTACGCTCTACCTGCAGAGCGGACTGCACTACACCGCCCTGATGGCAGGTCTCGCGATCACGCCCTTCGCCCTCGGGTCCGCCGCCGCGGCCGGACCCGGCGGCAGGCTGGTCGGCCGGTACGGGCGCCCCCTCGTCGTCATCGGCATGGCGACCGTGGCAGTCGGACTCGGGGCCACCGCGCTCGCCGTCCACCTGGTGCCCGGCAGGGGCGCCGGCTGGGCGATGGCGGCCCCGCTGCTGCTGGCCGGACTGGGCAGCGGCCTGGTCATCGCGCCCAACCAGACCCTGACCTTGTCCCAGGTGCCGGTGGCCACCGCGGGGAGCGCCGGCGGCACGCTCCAGACCGGGCAGCGCGTCGGTTCCGCGATCGGGATCGCCGCGGTCGGCTCGGTCTTCTTCGCCCAGGTGGGCTCCGCCGGCTGGTCCAGCGCCTACGACCGAGGGCTGGTCGTCGCCGTCGCCTTCGTGGTGGCCGGACTGATCGTGGCGCTGGCCGACGTGGGCGGGGAACGCCGGGGCAGAAGCCGTACACAGCAGTCCGCCCGCCTTGAGGCCCCTTCGTAGGGAGAAACGCCATGAACGACCCCGCCCGCACCGAACCGGACGGCAACACGGAGTACGGCCACAAGCCCTTCAAACGGTCCAGGAGCCATTTCGCCGACCGGATCACCGCCGACGGCCGCGACGGCTGGCCCGTCGAGGCCGGCCGCTACCGCCTGGTCGTCAGCCGCGCCTGTCCCTGGGCGAGCCGCGCCCTGGTCTCCCGCCGGCTGCTCGGCCTGGAGAGCGCGCTCTCGCTCGCCGTCACCGATCCGCTGCAGGACGACCGCAGCTGGCGCTTCACGCTGGACGAGGGCGGCCGGGACCCGGTCCTCGGCATCAAGTACCTCGGCGAGGCGTACGACGCGCGGGAACGCGGATACCCCGGCGGGGTCAGCGTCCCCGCCGTCGTCGACATCCCCAGCGGCAAGCTCGTCACCAACGACTACCAGCGCATCACCCTGGACCTCGCCACCGAATGGACCGCGCTGCACCGGCCCGGGGCGCCCGACCTCTACCCCGAGCCGCTGCGCGAGGAGATCGACGAGGTCATGGAGGGCATTTACCGCGACGTCAACAACGGCGTGTACCGGGCCGGGTTCGCGACCGGGCAGGACGAGTACGAGGCTGCGTACAGGGATCTGTTCCGCCGCCTGGACCTGGTGTCGGAGCGCCTCGCGAGCCGGCGCTACCTCGTCGGCGACACGATCACCGAGGCCGACATCCGGCTCTTCACCACACTGGTGCGCTTCGACGCCGTCTACCACGGACACTTCAAGTGCAACCGCTCGAAGCTGGCCGAGGACCCGGTCCTGTGGGGTTACAGCAGGGACCTGTACCAGACTCCCGGCTTCGGTGACACGGTCGACTTCCACCACATCAAGCAGCACTACTACCGCGTCCACACGGGCATCAACCCCACCGGCATCGTGCCCGTGGGCCCCGACCTGTCGGGCTGGCTGACCCCGCACCACCGGGAGCAGCTGGGCGGCCGGCCCTTCGGTGACGGCACCCCGCCGGGACCGGTGCCGGCCGGCGAGGAGGTCCCGGCCGAGGGACGGCCCTGAAGGGCTCTACTCCGTCTCGTCCAGGCGGTCGGCGTAGTACTCGATCGCGGGGCGGTACGCCTGGACCCGGTCGTCCGCACTGGTGGCCGCCGTGACCTCGAGGAGCGTCCGTACGGCTTCGCGGGAGTCGCCGAGGTTGTACAGCGTCATCGCCAGGAAGGTCAGCAACGAGGCATCGTGCGCGAACTCCTCCAGGCCGCGGCGGAGCACCCCGCGCGCCGCCTCGTAACGGCCCAGCACCCGCAGCGTGCTGCCGAGGCCGAGGAAAGCCCCGTGGCGGTCCTCGGCCCTGAGCCCCGGACCCTCCAGCGCGCGCTCGTAGAACGGCACGGCCTGTGCCTCCAGGCCGAGGGAATCGTGCGACCAGGCGGTCTGATAGGCGATCGCCGCGTCCTGCGGATACCTCGCCGCCAGGGCCAGCAGCCGCTGGTGCGCCTGCGGGTCCTTCTGCTCGCGCAGCCGTACCGCCTGCGCCAGCGGCTCGTCGTGTTCGAATTCCGTGCTCATAGCGCCGCACGCTGCCAGGACCGCGGCCGTACGGCAAATCAATGGCAAAGCGCGGTGGCCGGCGCACCCGCCCAGCGGGTCGCGGGGCGGTACGCCGGGTTCCGGTCCGTGCGGGGCAGGGCCCTGTCGAGACAGCGCCGGTCACGAGATATCTTGATGTCAAGCAATGTTGCAGACGTGGAGCGGAGCACAGGGTGACTGACTCGACCATCATCTATACACACACCGACGAGGCCCCGGCGCTGGCGACGTATTCGTTCCTGCCGGTGATCGAGGCCTACGCCTCGAAGGCCGGGGTCACCGTGGAGAGCCGTGACATCTCCCTGGCGGGCCGGATCATCGCCAGTTTCCCCGACCGCCTCCAGGAGAACCAGCGCATCGAGGACGCGCTCGCCGAGCTCGGCGAGCTGGCCACGACTCCCGGGGCCAACATCATCAAGCTGCCGAACGTCTCGGCCTCGATCCCGCAGCTGAAGGCCGCGATCGCCGAGCTCCAGGCGCAGGGCTACGCGCTGCCGGACTACCCGGACGACCCGAAGTCCGACGAGGACAAGGACGCCCGCGCGCGTTACGACAAGATCAAGGGCAGTGCGGTCAACCCCGTCCTGCGCGAGGGCAACTCCGACCGCCGCGCTCCCGCGTCGGTCAAGAACTACGCCAAGGCGCACCCGCACCGCATGGGCGCCTGGACGGCCGACTCGAAGACGAACGTCGCGACCATGGGCGCCGACGACTTCCGCTCCACCGAGAAGTCCGTGGTGATCGAAAACGCGGGCTCGCTGCGCATCGAGCTGGTGGGCGACGACGGCACCACCACCGTGCTCCGTGAGTCCGTACCGGTGCTCGCGGGCGAGGTCGTGGACGCCGCCGTCATGCGCGTCGCCGCGCTGCGCGAGTTCTTCACCGAGCAGGTCGCGCGTGCCAAAGCCGAGGACGTGCTGTTCTCCGTGCACCTCAAGGCCACCATGATGAAGGTCTCCGACCCGATCATCTTCGGCCACGTGGTCCGCGCCTTCTTCCCGAACACGTTCGCCAAGTACGGCGAGGCACTCATCGCCGCCGGCCTGTCCCCGAACGACGGCCTCGGCGGGATCCTCAAGGGCCTGGACTCGGTGCCTCACATCGGTGCCGAGATCAAGGCCTCGTTCGAGGCCGAGCTCGCCGAGGGCCCCGCCCTGGCGATGGTCGACTCCGACAAGGGCATCACCAACCTGCACGTCCCCAGCGACGTCATCGTGGACGCCTCGATGCCGGCCATGATCCGCACCTCCGGTCACATGTGGGGCCCGGACGGTGAGGAGGCCGACACCCTCGCGGTGCTGCCCGACAGCAGCTACTCCGGCGTCTACCAGGTCGTCATCGACGACTGCCGCGCCAACGGCGCCTATGACCCGGCCACGATGGGCTCGGTGTCCAACGTCGGTCTGATGGCGCAGAAGGCCGAGGAGTACGGCAGCCACGACAAGACCTTCGAGGTCCCCGCCACCGGCACGGTGCGGGTCGTCGACGGCAACGGCAACGCCGTCCTGGAGCAGGTCGTCGGCGCCGGTGACATCTTCCGCATGTGCCAGGCCAAGGACCTGCCCATCCAGGACTGGGTCAAGCTCGCGGTCACCCGTGCCCGCGCGACCGGCGTCCCGGCCGTGTTCTGGCTCGACGAGGACCGGGCGCACGACGCCAAGCTCATCGAGAAGGTCAAGACCTACCTGGCCGAGCACGACACCGACGGTCTCCGGATCGAGATCATGTCCCCGGTGAAGGCCACCGCGTTCTCCCTGGAGCGCATCCGCCGCGGCGAGGACACCATCTCGGTCACCGGCAACGTGCTGCGTGACTACCTGACCGACCTGTTCCCCATCCTTGAGCTGGGCACCAGCGCGAAGATGCTCTCCGTCGTCCCGCTGATGAACGGCGGCGGTCTGTTCGAGACGGGCGCCGGCGGCTCCGCGCCGAAGCACGTGCAGCAGCTCGTCAAGGAGAACTACCTGCGCTGGGACAGCCTGGGTGAGTTCCTCGCCCTCGCCGTCAGCTTCGAGCACCTCGCGCAGACCACGGACAACGCCGGCGCCCAGGTCCTCGCGGACACCCTGGACCGCGCGACCGCCACGTTCCTCAACGAGGACAAGTCGCCCAGCCGCAGGCTCGGCGGCATCGACAACCGCGGCAGCCACTTCTACCTGGCGCTCTACTGGGCCCAGGAGCTGGCGCGGCAGACCGCCGACGCCACCCTCGCCGAGGCCTTCGCGCCGCTCGCCAAGACGCTGGCCGAGCAGGAGCAGACCATCGTCGACGAGCTGATCGCGGTCCAGGGCAAGCCAGTGGACATCGGCGGCTACTACCAGCCCGACCCGGCCAAGGCGTCCGCCGTCATGCGCCCGTCGGCGACGTTCAACCAGGCGATCGCGAGCCTCGCCTGATCCGATCCGGTGGACGGGGGAGGCCCTGCCGCTTCCCCCGCCCGCACCGCTTCTGAGCACTCCGCCCCGGCCGACACACCGTCGAGCCGGGGCGGAGCTGTTTCCAGGAGCGGACGGGGCCACGGAGGCGCTCGTCCGGGGACGCCCTGACGGGTGAATGTCGCGCCACGGCGGTCGCAGGGCCACCCCGGGCGGCCACCCGGCTGGTTTGCTGCAACCGGAAACTCGCGCGACGTGCGGGGAGGGCCGTTCGGCCGACCCCGGTGGAGGCGGCGCCACGCCGGGTGCAGTCCACCCGCGGAAGACAACCGAAGGAGCGTCCCAGTGACGACGACGGGCACGGCAGGGACGGCGGAGGACGACGAGGCGTACGCCAACGAGCTTCCGGTACACAGCAGAGAGCCGGGAAACGTCGTCATCAAGTGGCTGACCACCACCGACCACAAGACGATCGGCACGATGTACCTGGTCACCTCGTTCGCGTTCTTCCTCATCGGCGGTCTGCTCGCGCTCTTCATGCGCGCAGAGCTGGCCCGTCCGGGCACGCAGATCATGTCGAACGAGCAGTTCAACCAGGCCTTCACGATGCACGGCACGATCATGCTGCTGATGTTCGCGACGCCGCTGTTCGCCGGGTTCACCAACTGGATCATGCCGCTGCAGATCGGCGCGCCCGACGTGGCGTTCCCCCGGCTGAACATGTTCGCGTACTGGCTCTACCTCTTCGGCTCGCTCATCGCGGTGGGCGCCTTCCTCACCCCGGACGGAGCGGCCGACTTCGGCTGGTTCGCCTACTCCCCGCTGACGGACGCGGTCCGCTCGCCGGGCATCGGCGCCGATATGTGGATCATGGGACTGGCCTTCTCGGGATTCGGCACGATCCTCGGGTCGGTCAACTTCATCACCACGATCGTCTGCATGCGCGCACCCGGCATGACGATGTTCCGCATGCCGATCTTCGTGTGGAACGTCCTGCTGACCGCCGTCCTGGTCCTGCTGGCCTTCCCGGTCCTCGCCGGGGCGCTCCTGGCGCTGGAGGCGGACCGCAAGTTCGGCGCGCACGTGTTCGACCCGGCCAACGGCGGTGCGCTGCTCTGGCAGCACCTCTTCTGGTTCTTCGGCCATCCGGAGGTCTACATCATCGCGCTCCCGTTCTTCGGGATCGTCACCGAGATCATTCCGGTCTTCAGCCGGAAGCCGATCTTCGGCTACATCGGTCTGGTCGGCGCGACGATCGCCATCGCGGGTCTGTCCGTGACCGTGTGGGCGCACCACATGTACGTCACCGGCGCTGTGCTGCTGCCGTTCTTCTCGTTCATGACGTTCCTCATCGCGGTACCCACCGGGGTGAAGTTCTTCAACTGGATCGGCACGATGTGGAAGGGCTCGCTGTCCTTCGAGACACCGATGCTCTGGTCCGTCGGCTTTCTCGTCACGTTCCTCTTCGGCGGTCTGACCGGTGTGATCCTCGCGTCGCCCCCGATGGACTTCCACGTCTCGGACTCGTACTTCGTCGTGGCGCACTTCCACTACGTGGTCTTCGGCACCGTGGTCTTCGCGATGTTCGCCGGGTTCCACTTCTGGTGGCCGAAGTTCACCGGCAAGATGCTGGACGAGCGGCTCGGCAAGATCACCTTCTGGACCCTGTTCGTGGGCTTCCACGGCACGTTCCTGGTGCAGCACTGGCTGGGCGCGGAGGGCATGCCGCGCCGCTACGCGGACTACCTCGCGGCGGACGGCTTCACCGCGCTGAACACGATCTCGTCGATCTCCTCGTTCCTGCTCGGCCTGTCGATGCTGCCGTTCCTGTACAACGTGTGGAAGACGGCCAAGTACGGCGAGAACGTCGGGGTCGACGACCCGTGGGGTTACGGACGCTCGCTGGAGTGGGCGACCTCCTGCCCGCCGCCGCGGCACAACTTCGTCACGCTGCCGCGCATCCGTTCCGAGTCCCCTGCGTTCGACCTCCACCACCCGTCCGTGCGTGAGCTCGACGAGGCCGCCAACCACGGCGGCCGATCGGTGACGGCCCCGGGGGACCGGCGGGCGTGAGCGCGGCGGCCGGCGCGGAGGAGGACCGGATGGGCCCCGACCCCGACAAGGACAGCGCCCGCGGGCTGGCCCGGATGGAGGGCTATCTGCTGTGGAACGCCGAGATCGAGGAGGCGCGACGGCTCGCCCGTCGCTTCACCGACGAGCTGCCCTGGCTCACCACCGCCCAGCGCGAGGACGTGGAACGGGTCTACGCGGCCGACCGTGCCGAGGCCTCGCGGGTGATGCTGGTCCGCATCTCCGTCCGCGTCACCGAACTGCGCGGCGAGTACAGCCGGAGGTACCGCACGCTCAGGGCACGCTGCGTCGCCGCCGCCGCCGTGGTCTGCCTGGGCACGGCCGGCGGCACCTGCGCCGTGGTGACGTACCTGGTCAGGTGATCACCGGTGGTCCTTTCCGGCGCCCCAGCAGGCGAAGTCGCACCTGTCTCGTGAAGATGAGAGGTGACGGGCGCGTGCGACGGGGCAGGCGAACGGATGACCGTGCAGACCCCGAGAAGGGACGAACACTGTGGCACGACCCAGGATTCTCGTTGTCGGAGCCGGATTTGCCGGGGTCGAGTGCGTACGCCGTCTGGAACGCCGGCTCCGTCCGGGTGAAGCGGACATCGCGCTCGTTGCGCCGTTCTCGTACCAGCTCTACCTGCCCCTGCTGCCCCAAGTGGCCTCCGGTGTCCTCACCCCGCAGTCGGTCGCGGTGTCACTGCGCCGCAGCAGCCGGCACCGCACCAGGATCATTCCCGGCGGGGCCATCGGAGTGGACCCGATGGCGAAGATCTGCGTCGTCCGCAAGATCACCGACGAGATCGTCAACGAGCCGTACGACTACATCGTGCTCAGTCCGGGCAGCGTCACCCGCACCTTCGACATCCCCGGGCTGCTCGACAACGCCCGGGGCATGAAGACCCTGGCGGAGGCCGCCTTCGTACGCGATCACGTCATCGCGCAGCTCGACCTCGCGGACGCCAGCCACGACGAGGAGGAGCGGGCCTCGCGGCTCCAGTTCGTGGTGGTCGGCGGCGGGTACGCGGGCACAGAGACCGCGGCCTGTCTGCAGCGGCTCACCACCAACGCGCTACGGCACTACCCCCGGCTCGACCCGAAGCTGATCAAGTGGCACCTGATCGACATCGCCCCGAAGCTCATGCCCGAACTGGGCGACAAGCTCGGGGAGAGCGCGCTGAAGGTGCTGCGTGACCGCGGGATCGAGGTGTCCCTGGGCGTCTCGGTCGCCGAGGCGGGACCCGACAGGGTGACCTTCACGGACGGCCGGGTGCTGCCCTGCCGGACCCTGATCTGGACCGCGGGCGTCACCGCCAGCCCGCTGGTCGCCACCTTCGACGCGGAGACGGTACGCGGCCGGCTGGCGGTCACCCCCGAGCTGAGCCTGCCGGGCCACGACGGCATGTTCGCCCTCGGTGACGCGGCGGCCGTACCCGACCTGGCCAAGGGCGACGGCGCCGTCTGCCCGCCCACCGCGCAGCACGCCATGCGCCAGGGCCGAAAGATCGCCGACAACCTCCTGGCCACCCTCCGCAACCAGCCCCTGCGGCCGTACGTCCACACGGACCTCGGGCTCGTCGTGGACCTCGGTGGCAAGGACGCCGTCTCCAAGCCGCTCGGCATCGAGATGCGCGGCATCGGCGCCCAGGCCGTGGCCCGCGGCTACCACTGGTCGGCGCTGCGGACCAACGTCGCCAAGGCGAGGGTCATGACCAACTGGCTGATCAACGCGGCCGCGGGCGACGACTTCGTCCGCACCGGATTCCAGTCCCGCAAGCCCGCCACCCTGCGCGACTTCGAGCACACCGACAGCTATCTCACGCCTGAGCAGGTCCGCGAGCACTCCGCCTCGCTGCACACCCGGATGTGACGCCCCGCCCCCTGTGCCGGCTCGCACCGCGCCCGACCGGTGTTCAGGCGGCGGGGACGGTGTTGCGGATCAGCTTGAGGAAGGCGGCGTTGTCCGGGGTGTGCCGGATCCGGTCCAGCAGCGTTTCGAGTGAGGTCTGCGCGTCCCTGGAGTGCAGGGCGCGCCGCAGGCCGCGTACGGCCGTCAGTTCGTCGGCGGGTACGAGGAGTTCGTCGCGGCGGGTGCCGGAGGCCGCGATGTTCACGGCCGGGTGGATCCGCTTCTCGGCCAGGGTGCGGTCGAGCCGCAGCTCCATGTTGCCGGTGCCCTTCAGCTCCTCGAAGAAGTACTCGTCGGCCCGGGAGCCGGTGTCCACGAGAGCCGTGGCCAGAATGGTGAGGGAGCCGCCCTCCTCGGTGAGCCGCGCGGCCCCGAAGAGGCGCTTGGGTCCGAGCAGGGCCGCGGCGTCGACGCCGCCGCTGAGGGTGCGGCCGCCGGCCGCGGCCGCGTTGTTGTGGGCCCGGCACAGCCGGGTGAGGGAGTCCAGCAGGATGACGACGTCCTGACCCTGCTCGACCAGCCGCTTGGCGCGTTCGAGTGCGAGCTCCGCCAGCGCGATGTGCTCCTTGGCGGGGCGGTCGAAGGTCGAGGCGTACACCTCGCCCCGCACCGAGCGCAGCATGTCGGTGACCTCCTCGGGACGTTCGTCGAGCAGCACCACCATCAGGTGGCACTCGGGGTGGTTCTCGGCGACCGAGGCCGCGATCTGCTGGAGCAGGACCGTCTTGCCGGTCCGGGGCGGGGCCACGATGAGCCCGCGCTGTCCCTTGCCGATCGGGGCGACGAGATCGACGACGCGCGTCGAGGGACTGCCCGAGGGTGTCTCCAGGCGCAGCCGCTGCCTGGGGTGGAGCGGGGTGAGGTCACGGAAGTGCGGGCGGCCCCGAAGGGCTTGCGGGGGAAGGCCGTTGACGCGCTCGACGGTGCTCAGGGCGCGGGGCCGGTCGCAGGTCCCCTCGACGGAATCGCCCTTGCGCAGGCCGTGCCGGCGGATGAGCGTGGCGGGGACCTGGACGTCGCGGGGGGTGGCGTGTCCGTCGGCGGGGCGCAGAGTGCCGTGCCCCTGGTGGGTGATGTCGAGGACACCTGCCGCGGCCGTGGAGGCGGCGGGCTTGGTGGTGACGGGGTGTTCGAGTGTGGTGGTCATGCGGGGTGGTCCTTTCGCGGACATGCGAATGAAGGGGCCCGGCAGAAACAGGGGCGGAGATATCACGCCCCGGACGACGGGCAGGAAAGCCCGGTGGGAGAGCCCGTACCGGACTGAGGAAAGTAATGCGGTGAAGCTGGATCGCCGGTCGCAGTGAACGGGCGCATCAGCGTGATGAAAAACGAACCGGTACCGGCGCCCTCATCTCCGGGCGTACACGAGTACCAAGGGAAATGTACCACGGCTGCTGGGCACGGACGGCAGCCGTGGTGTGGATCACCCCGTCGACACGGGGGAGCGGGCGGTCAGACCGCCGGCCCCGGGCCCCGGAACGCCGCCAGGATCTGCTCGGCCGCCAGCGTGGCCGGCAGGGTGCCCTCCCGTACCCGCAGTTCGAGTTCCGGTGCGAGCGCACGCACCCCGGGATGGCTGCGCAGGCTCTCCAGCAGTTCCTCGCGCACCATCGTCCAGGTCCAGTCGACCTGCTGCTCGCGTCGTTTGGCCGCCAGCCGGCCGGTCGATTCGAGGAGTGTCCGGTGCTGTTCCAGCCGCTCCCACAGGGTGTCGAGGCCGCTCCCCTCGCGGGCACTGCACGTCAGCACCGGTGGCGTCCAGGCCGCGTCCGCCGCGTGCATCAGCCGGAGCGCGCCCGCCAGTTCGCGTGCGGCGGAGCGGGCGTCGCGTTCGTGCGGCCCGTCGGCCTTGTTGACCGCGATGGCGTCGGCGAGCTCCAGCACGCCCTTCTTGATGCCCTGCAACTGGTCGCCGGTGCGGGCCAGCGTCAGCAGCAGAAACGTGTCGACCATGTTGGCGACCGCCGTCTCCGACTGGCCGACCCCGACCGTCTCCACCAGCACCACGTCGTACCCCGCCGCCTCCATCACCA
This sequence comes from Streptomyces sp. NPDC087428, assembly GCF_044744085.1. Lineage (NCBI taxonomy): Bacteria > Bacillati > Actinomycetota > Actinomycetes > Kitasatosporales > Streptomycetaceae > Streptomyces > Streptomyces sp. NPDC087428. The sequence continues at coordinate 242,613 of NZ_JBIUXR010000009.1, read as the reverse complement.
CGATGGACTCCCGGGTCGCCTTCGCCACGCCGCCCAGCGTGCCGGCGGTGGGGGAGGGGCGCACGAACGCCGCCGGGTCCACCGCGAGCCGCTCCATCCGGGTCTTGTCGCCCAGGATGGAGCCGCCGGTACGGCTGGAGGACGGATCGACGGCCAGCACCGCGACCCGGTGCCCGAGCCCGGTGAGCATCGTGCCGAGGGCGTCGATGAACGTCGATTTGCCGACCCCGGGCACACCGCTGATGCCGATGCGGCGGGCGCTGCCGGAGTGCGGCAGGAGCTCGCGCAGCAGTTGCTGGGCCAGGGCCCGGTGGTCGGGCCGGGTGGACTCGACGAGCGTGATGGCGCGCGCGATGTGCGCCCGCCGCCCGTCGAGTACCCCCTTCGCATAGCTGTTGAGATCGATCCTCGCGGCCATGGGTTCAGCGGCTCACAGCTCGTGGCCGAGTGAGGCACCGAGCCGCGTCACCAGGTCGTGGGCCGCGTCCGGGATCACCGTCCCGGGCGGGAAGACGGCCGCCGCGCCCGCCTCGTGCAGCGCCTCGATGTCCTGCGGCGGAATCACCCCGCCCACCACGATCATGATGTCCTCCCGGCCCTCGGCCGCCAGCTCCTCGCGGAGCGCCGGTACCAGGGTGAGATGGCCGGCGGCCAGCGACGAGACGCCCACGATGTGCACGTCCGCCTCGACCGCCTGCCGGGCTACCTCGCCCGGCGTCTGGAACAGCGGGCCGACGTCCACGTCGAAGCCCAGGTCGGCGAAGGCGGTCGCGATCACCTTCTGCCCGCGGTCGTGCCCGTCCTGGCCCATCTTGGCGACCAGGATGCGCGGGCGCCGCCCCTCCGCCTCCTCGAACGCGTCGACCAGTGCGCGGGTGCGGTCCACGGACGGCGACTCCCCTGCCTCGTTGCGGTACACACCGGAGATCGTACGGATCTGGCCCGAGTGCCGGCCGTACACCTTCTCCAGCGCGTCCGAGATCTCGCCCACGGTGGCCATCGCCCGCGCCGCGTCCACGGCCAGTGCCAGCAGATTGCCCTCGAGCCCGGGGCCCGGCTCCCGGCCCGCCGCGTCCGTCAGCGCGCGCAGGGCGTCCTGGCAGGCCCGCTCGTCGCGCTCCTCGCGCAGCCGCCGCAGCTTCTCGATCTGCTGGGTGCGCACCGAGGAGTTGTCGACCTTGAGCACGTCGATCTTCTCGTCCGTCTCGACCCGGTACTTGTTGACGCCGATGACCGGCTGGCGCCCGGAGTCGATACGTGCCTGGGTGCGGGCCGCGGCCTCCTCGATGCGCAGCTTGGGGATGCCGGCGTCGATGGCCTTGGCCATGCCGCCCGCCGCCTCGACCTCCTCGATGTGCTGCCAGGCCCGCCGCGCCAGGTCGTACGTCAGCTTCTCCACGTACGCGCTGCCGCCCCACGGGTCGATGACCCGGCCGGTGCCGGACTCCTGCTGGAGCAGCAGCTGGGTGTTGCGGGCGATGCGCGCGGAGAAGTCGGTCGGCAGGGCGAGTGCCTCGTCGAGCGCGTTCGTGTGCAGCGACTGGGTGTGCCCCTGGGTGGCGGCCATCGCCTCCACGCAGGTCCTGGTGACGTTGTTGAAGACGTCCTGCGCGGTCAGCGACCAGCCCGAGGTCTGCGAATGGGTGCGCAGCGAAAGGGACTTGGGATTCTTCGGCTCGAACTCCCGGACCAGCTTGGCCCACAGCAGCCTGGCCGCCCGCAACTTCGCGATCTCCATGAAGAAGTTCATGCCGATCGCCCAGAAGAACGAAAGACGGGGCGCGAACGCGTCCACGTCCAGCCCGGTGTCCCGCCCGGCCCGCAGGTACTCGACCCCGTCGGCCAGGGTGTACGCCAGCTCCAGATCGGCCGTGGCCCCGGCCTCCTGGATGTGATAGCCGGAGATGGAGATCGAGTTGTACCGCGGCATCCTCCGCGAGGTGAACGCGAAGATGTCGGAGATGATCCGCATCGAGGGCTTCGGCGGATAGATGTAGGTGTTGCGGACCATGAACTCCTTCAGAATGTCGTTCTGAATGGTCCCGGCCAGCTTCTCGGGCGGCACGCCCTGCTCCTCGGCGGCCACGATGTAGAGCGCGAGTACGGGGAGCACCGCGCCGTTCATCGTCATGGACACCGACATCCTGTCCAGCGGGATGCCCTCGAACAGCTGGCGCATGTCGTAGATCGAGTCGATCGCCACCCCCGCCATGCCGACGTCGCCGGTCACCCGCGGATGGTCGCTGTCGTAGCCCCGGTGGGTCGGCAGGTCGAAGGCGACGGAGAGCCCCTTCTGACCGGCCGCGAGGTTGCGGCGGTAGAAGGCGTTGGACTCCTCGGCGGTGGAGAAGCCCGCGTACTGCCGGATCGTCCAGGGCTGGTTGACGTACATCGTCGGGTAGGGGCCGCGCAGATACGGCGCGATGCCCGGGTACGTACCGAGGAAGTCGAGACCCTCCAGGTCCTGGCCGCTGTACAGCGGCTTGACCGCGATGCCTTCCGGGGTCTCCCACAGCAGGTCGCCGGCGGAGCTCCCGGAGGACTCCTTCACCGCCGCACGCCACTGGTCCTCGGTCACCTCGGCGCCGCCGCCAGGACCGAGCTCGATGCCGGAGAAGTCGGGGATCCGCATTACGCCACACCCATACGGTCGAGAACGGAGGAGAGTACGGCCACCACGTCGCAGCCGGCGAAGACGTACGCGTCGACACCGGCGTAATCACCCGGCCGCCCCGCCAGGAACACCCGCCGCGCACCCGCCGACACGAGCGCCCCGGCCACCTCGCCGGCCTGCTCCGCGTAGAGCGCGTCACTGGAGCACAGGCACGCCACGTCCGTCCCGGCGGCCGCGAACGCCGCGCCCGCCGACGAGGCGTCCACCTCCACCGGTTCGTGGACCGGCTCGATGCCGCCCGCCTGGAAGAGGTTCGCGGCGAACGAGGCCCGAGCGGTGTGCGCGGCGGCGGGGCCGAGCGCGGCCAGGAACACCCGCGGCCGACGGCCGGTCGCCGCCAGATGGGCGTCCGAGCGGGCCCGCAGCGCCTCGAACGCCTCGTCGCGGCGGACCACCGGCAGACCGCCCGGCGCCACGGCCGACGGCACCGCCTCGCGCTCCACCGCACGCTCGGCGAGCTGCGGGAACTCGCTGACACCGGTGATCGGCTCCCTGCGCCGCGCCAGGTTCTTCTTGCGCGCCGCCCAGGTGACCGCCAGCCGCTCCGCGAGCATCCCGGAGTCCAGTGCGGCCGCCTGGCCGCCCGCCCGCTCGATCTCCTGGAAGAACGACCAGGCGGCGTCCGCGAGTTCGTCGGTGAGCCGCTCCACGTACCAGGAGCCGCCCGCCGGGTCGATGACCCGGGCCAGATGCGACTCCTCCACCAGGATCGTCGACGTGTTGCGGGCGATGCGCCGCGCGAACGCGTCCGGCAGGCCCAGCGCGTGATCGAACGGCAGCACGGTCACCGCATCGGCCCCGCCGACGCCCGCGCCCAGACAGGCCAGCGTGGTCCGGAGCATGTTCACCCACGGATCGCGCCGCGTCATCATCACCGGCGACGTCACGGCGTGCTGACGCTGCGCCCCCGCCTCCGCGGCGCCGCAGACCTCGGCGACCCGGGCCCACAGCCGGCGCGCCGCCCGCAGTTTGGCGATCGTCAGGAACTGGTCGGCGGTGGCCGCGTACCGGAACTCCAGCTGCGCGCAGGCCTCCTCGACACCGAGTCCCGCCCCGGTCAGCGCCCGCAGGTAGGCGACCCCGGTGGCCAGCGAACTGCCCAGCTCCTGGGCGGCCGAGCCGCCGGCCTCGTGGTACGGCATCGCGTCCACGGTCAGCGCCCGCAGCCCGGGATACTCATGGGCGCAGCGCCGCGCCCAGTGGACCGCGGCCGTCAGGTCCGGTGCGGCGCCGCTGCGGGCCGCCTGCCCCAGCGGGTCGGCGCCGAGGCTGCCGCGCGCCGACTGCGGCGAGAGGCCGCGCTCCGCGTACAGACGGAGCAACTCCGTGGCCGCGGCGTCGAGTTCGTCCCCCGCGTCGAGGACGACCGGCGCCAGGTCGAGATGGACGCCGTCCAGCGCCCGTGCCAGACCGGAGACCGGCACGCCGCCGCCGGCGTCCCCCACGGTCAGCCACAACGAGGTGACACCGTTCTCCAGATCCGCGAGCACGGCCTCGTTGAGCCGGGCGGGATCCGGCATGCCGTGGCGCTGCCGAACGCCCCAGCCGCCCGCCGTGCTCCCCTCGGGCTTGCTGCCGCGGGTGAAGGGGGCGAAGCCCGGGAGGCCGGTATCGGGCGCGTCGTCGCGCGAGGTGTAGAGGGGGCGGGTGATGAGCCCGTCCTCCACCGTGGTGGACAGCGCTTCCTCGGCGGCCGAACCCGAAACGTCCTTGCCCGACTTGCGCAGCACACCCTCGACGAGGCTCTGCCACTGCTCATGGGCGGGGTCAGGGAATTCGGCGGCCAACGAAAGCCCGTCAGCAGGCAGGACCGTCATGCCCAGATGCTAGGGCAGGTCTCAGATGGGCAGCAGAGGCGCCGGCTGTGACCTTGCCCTCTCCGAACGCGCTTGATCCTTTACGTACTGTCGAGTAACCCCCGGGAGGGTGATTCACCCGGCGTTCCGACCGCAGGCGCCGCCGGGTGATTTGCCACAGTGCGGCAGTAAATGACCGAAGTTAAGCTACTGGCAATCCATCCCTCCGGAGAGGACATCCCGTGGCAGTGGGACCTGTGGAGTACCTCGTCGTGGCCTTCCCCGGCAGCCGGTTCACCGGCGCGATCGCCCCGGCGCTGGCCGACGCGGTCGCGTCGAAGGCGGTGCGCATCATCGACCTGACCTTTGTGCACCGGGCCGACGACGGCACGATCGAGACCGTCGAACTGGACGATCTCGACCCCGACGACCTCGTCTCGTTCGAGCCGGTCGAGGGTGAGGTCACCGGGATGCTGAACGACGACGACATCCGGCAGCTGGGCGAGAGTGTGCCGCCGGGGAGTTCCGCGGCGCTGATCGTGTGGGAGGACCTCTGGGCGGTACCGCTCACCGAGGCGGTGCGTGCGTCGGGCGGACAACTCGTCGCACATGAGCGGATCCCCGCCGAGGTCGCGGAGGCGGCCCTGTCCGCAGCCGGTTCCACCCGCTGAGACCGCACCCGCACCGGAAGGGCGTACGACATGCCGATTTTTCGAGGAGCCGGAATGAACCGCCGCGGGCCCGGCCTGCTCGGCGTGGCGGCGCGCACGGCCGTCGTCGCGGGCACCGCCTCCGCGGTCAGCGGCCGGGTCCAGCAGCGTCAACAGGCGAAGTCCGGCGAGCGGGACGCGGGGCAGGCCGCCGAGCCGCAGCAGCGGGCCCCCGAGCCGTCTCCGGATGATCTGATCGGTCAGCTGGAGCGACTGGGTGCGCTGAAGAAACAGGGAATCCTCACGGACGCCGAGTTCGCGGCGCAGAAGAACAGACTTCTGGCGGAATGAGCGTGGCCGCCCCGGCGGCACCGGTGCGCATATTCCCCGCCCGCCGGTCACGGGTGTGTGCGGCGTATTGACCCACGGCCGGTCCCGGAGTGTGTATTCGACCGGCCGGGGCGCCGGACAGGACATCCATGCGGACCCTGCCACGATTCCGCTCCCGCCCTTTCCCGTGCGACCTCATGGAGCCGCAGGCGGGCGGGGTGATGGACGCCGTCTACCGGCGTGCCCGACCGATCACCCCCGGCGTTTTCCTTTGTCGATTTCCCGACCTCATGCGACTTTTGATCCGGCCAAGCCGAAATCAATTCGGATACGTGTCGGGAAAAGAGGAAGTTCATCGTGCAAACCGTCAGGGCCGTCCCGGCAGTCTCCGTTCTCAATCTGCGTGACCTGGGCGGCATCGCCCTGGAGTGCGGCCGTCAGGTCCGGCCGGGCCGGGTGATGCGCTCCGGCCAGCTCAGCGGGCTCGATGCGGCGGACGACGCCACGCTGGCGGCGCTCGGTGTCCGCACGGTCGTCGACCTGCGGACCGCGGACGAGCGCGCGTCGGCCCCCGACCGCCTGCCGCCCGGGGCCCGGCTCTTCGTCGCCGACGTGCTCGGGGACAACCCGGGCGTGGCGCCCGCCCGGCTCCGGGCCCTGCTCTCCGACACGGTCGAGGCGGAGCGGCTCCTCGGTGACGGAAGGGCCGAGGAGATGTTCGCGGAGACGTACCGGCAGATGGTGCTCTCGCCGCGCGCCGGAGCCGCGTACCGGGCGTTCGTCGACACGGTCGCCGACGGGGCCGCGTGCCCGGTGCTCTTCCACTGCACCGCGGGCAAGGACCGCACGGGCTGGGCGGCGGCCCTGCTGCTGCTTCTGCTGGGCGCCTCGCGGGATGTGGTGCGGATCGAGTACCTCGCGGTGAACCCGGTGGCGCGGGTCGCCTTCCGGCCGTACGTGCAGAACTTCCTCGACGCCGGCGGCGACCCGGAGATCGCGTCCGCGATCATCGAGGTCCGCCCCCGCTACCTCGACACGGCGCTGGATGCCATGGATGAGCGGTGGGGAGGGCTCGACGGCTATGTGCGGGACGGGCTGCGCATCCCCGAAGCGGTCCTGCGGCGGCTGCGCAGCGAACTCGTGGCCCCCGCCTAGGCGTGGTCCCGCCGCCTTCCGTCCCCACGCCCTCCTTCTTCTGGTGACCGCGCTCCGCTCCCCGTCCGCCTCCGGGTTGACTTGATACCCCTAGGGGGTATGTTGGGGCCACTCAAGCGGCCGTTTCCCGGAGGAGAGCGCCATGAACAACGGATTGAAGATCACCGCCTACGCCGCCGCGCTCGCCGCGACCTTCGGTGTCGCCTACGGAGTCGGCGACGGTGTCGACCCGCTGGTCGCCGCCGAAGCGCGACCCGCGCCGGAACACGGCGAGCACGGTACGGAGCAGGAGGGCGCCGCCGGGGCGGCGGCAGGCCCGGCGGGCGGGCTGGAGGCCTCCGACGGGGGCTACACGCTGGAGCTCCGGACGCCTGTGGTCGATGCCGGGGCCCGCACGGGGATACGGTTCGCCGTCGTCGAGGACGCCACCGGTCGCAAGGTCACCGCCTACCAGCGCGAACACGGCAAGGAACTGCACCTCATCCTGGCCTCGCGCGACCTCGGCACGTACCGGCATCTGCACCCCGTCCGCGCGGCAGACGGCACCTGGTCCGTCCCGGTCGATCTTCCGGCCGCCGGTGACTACCGGGCGTTCGCCGATTTCACCCCGGCGGCCGAAGGCGCCCGCAACCTCGTCCTCGGCGCCGACCTCGCGGTCTCCGGCGACTACCGGCCGAAGGCCCTGCCCGCCGCCCGCGCCACCGCCGTGACCGACGGCTACCGGGTGGACCTCGGCGGCGGGCTGAAGGCCGGCCGGGAAAGCGATCTCAAGCTCACCATCAGCAGGAACGGCAGGCCCGTCACCGACCTCCAGCCCTATCTCGGCGCGTACGGGCATCTCGTCGCCCTGCGCTCCGGCGACCTCGCCTACCTGCATGTGCACCCCGCCGACGGCGGTCCGGGCCCGGCGGTCTCCTTCGCGGCGACGGCACCCAGCGGCGGCACCTACCGGCTGTTCCTGGACTTCCGGCACGGCGGCAAGGTGCACACCGCCGCGTTCACGGTCGAGGCGGGGAAGCCGGCCGGGCCGGACGCGGGCCGGGAGCAGTCCCCGGCCCCCGACGGGCACGCGCACTGACCGGGGAGCGGCGTGGCGCCGTGCGGGCCGGCGCGTCGTGGAACACGCTGCCGGCGTCGGTCCGTGACCACACGCCTCAGATGTTCAGCAGCCGTTCGGTGAGATCGCGGTACTGCTGCAGGGTGATCCGCAGTTCCTCGGTCCGGGTCTCGGATTCCTCGCCCTGCTGCTGTGCGCTCATTTCGCGCCGGCGCTCCTCGAGGGCGCTCGCGAGGCCGTCGACGGCCGTGTCGAAGGCGCTTGCGGCTTCCCCGACCGCTCGCAGGGGGCTCTCGACGAATTCGGTCACCGCGTGCTGGAGCCGCAGGGCCAGCTGCTCCTGATCGCTCTCCGGGAAGAGCGGCCGGTTCGCCGGGGCGGCGGGTGAGGCGGCGGACGGGGCGGCCCGCTCAGGGGTCGCCGGAGGCTGCTCGACGGCCTGTTCAGGAATGACCGGAGTCTGCTCGGCCGTCCGGTCGGGGGATACCGGCGTCCGCTCGGCGGCTTCCGGTGAATCGGTGGGGAACGAGGATGTGCGTTCGGTGTCGTACGTCATGACGTGCCACTTCCTTCCGCGTGGTGCCGGTCCCGGTGGACCGGGCTCTGCGTACCGGTGGAGACCAGGACGTCGAAGAGGCCGCGGGCCTCGATCATGGCCTCGCGCATTTCCTCCGTGCCGCTGTCGCCCCGCTTCACGGAGTGCACCCGGCGGTAGCCGTTGATGTGCTCGGCATGGTGGACGGAGAGGGCGGCGGTCTGCTCCTCGAAGTCGCTGCCGTCGGGGAACCCCCTCTCGCGGGCCAGCTCGGCGAGGAGTGCGTCGGCCTCGGTGACCGCCTGCTGCGGCTCATCGACGAACCTGGCCTGGGTCTCGGTCCAGCGCTCGGTGTACCGTGCACGGTCCTCGGGCGACAGCGGGCGCTCATCGAGGGAGCGGTGACGCTTCAACCGCTCGCTCAACTCGTGCCGGGCGGCCTTGACGTCGCCGTCGTGACGGGCGACCGTCCGGTCGTACTCGGGTCCGAAGCGGCGTTGCAGGCCGCGCTCGCCCGGCTGCCGGCCGAAGGCGAGGAAGAGTCCCGCGGCCACCACCAGGACGACCGCGACAACGATGACGACGGTGGTCATCCGCACCACTCCTGTCGGTTCTCGGTCTGCCCTTTGCTGTGTCGCACACTCACCATCCCTTTCGGTCCGTGTCCGGACGAGGTCCCGTCCGGGCGTGCCGCTCGTGTACCCCGCAGCACGGATTCATGCCCGAGCGAGGCGACTTGTCCGCCGGACGAGAGGCGCGCACCTGTGTCAACGGCGCCTCCCGGCCCGGATCCGCCCGCCGCGCCTCGGTATCGTGAAGGGGGCGAATCACGAGTTCTCCGAGAGGGGCGTCACGGTGACCGAACGCAAACCCGCGGGCATCAGCTTCGAGTCCTGGGTCGACAAACAGATCCGCGAATCCGAACAGCGTGGTGATTTCTCCCAGCTGCCGGGGTTCGGCAAGCCGCTCGACGGCCTCGACCGCCCGTACGACGAGACGTGGTGGATCAAGGCGAAGATGCAGCGCGAGGGGGTTTCGGTGCTTCCGCCGACCCTGGCCCTGCGCAAGGAGGCGGAGGACGTGGTCGCGGCCCTGCCCGAGGTCCGGACGGAGGCCGAGGTACGGCGGATGCTGACCGAGGTGAACGAGAAGATCGCCGAGGCCGTCAGGCGGCCGCCACCGGGACCGCTCCTCAACCTCAAACCGTTCGACGTCGACGCCCTGACCGAGGAGTGGCGCGCGGCGCGCGACTCCTCCTGAGCCGGTAACCGGCGGACCGCCCGGCGTCCCGAGCCCTCCCCGGGTACGTAATACTCAACGCATGAGATCGAGCGTTACGCGCCCGGGGCGCCCGGCGCCCGGCGACGGTGTACGGATCAGGCGGGCCGCCGCACGGGACGCGAAGCGGCTGACCCGGCTGGTCCGGGCCTCGCGGGCCTATCAGGGCCCGTACGCCCCGATGGTCGCCGGATACCGGGTGGGACCCGACTACATCGAGACGCACCGGGTCTTCGCGGCCGTGGAGGAGACGACCGGACGGCTGCTCGGCTTCTACTCCCTCGTCCTGGATCCGCCCGAACTCGACCTGATGTTCGTCGCCGACGACGCGCAGGGCTCCGGCATCGGGCGGCTGCTCGTCGGACACCTGCTGGACGAGGCGCGGGACGCCGGGCTCACGGGCGTGCGCATCGTCTCGCACCCGCCGGCCGAGGGCTTCTACCGGAGCGTGGGAGCCGCGCGGACCGGGACCGAGCGCGCCGCTCCGCCCGCGGTGATGTGGGACCGGCCCGAACTGCTGCTCCCGGTGCTCCCGGTCGGCTGAGGACAGGGAAGGGCCCGGCCGGGCCCGCGTGCGGCGGATCCGGCCGGGCCCCTGGAGCGGCGGCGCCCGACGTCAGGACTCGTAGCCCCCGTACGGGCGCGTGATGATCTCCATCGCATGACCGGCGGGGTCGATGAAGTAGACGCCCCGGCCGCCGTCGTTGTGGTTGATCTCGCCCGGGTGCTTACGGTGCGGATCGGCGTAGTACGCGGCTCCGAGCTCCTGGATACGGGCGTAGGCCGTATCGAACTCCGCCTCCGAGATGAGGAAGGCGTAGTGCTGGGGGGTGATGGACCCGGCGGGAACGGTCGCGAAATCCAGGGTGACCCCGTTGGCGGTGGTGACCGGAATGAACGGGCCCCACTCCTCGCCCGTCTCCAGCCCCAGGACGCCGGCCAGGAACTCTGCGGACTCCCGGTTGTCCCGGGCGTGAATGATGGTGTGATTCAACTCGACTGACACTGTGGAATGCCTCCAACGGGCATCTCACGGGCACCTCCACGCCTCACCCGGACGGTGACCGGCGCGCGATACCGTACCGACGATCCTAGGCGCACCCCTCCCGGATCGTCGAGGCCTTCCGGTCACGCCCGGAGGCGGTGATCGCGTCCGGGACCGCGGCGCGGGGCACCCCGGTCGTCAGGCCGGGCCCGTCGTGGCGGGGTTGTGGACGGCCGTGAGGGTGAAGAGTCCGCCGTCCGGGTCGAGCAGCGTCGCCTCCCGGGTGTCGGGCCGCGACACCTCCTCGACGAGCGAACCGCCGTGCTCGCGCGCCGCGGCGACGGCGGCGGCCACGTCGGGGACGGGGAAGTTGACCTGCCAGTGCGGCCGGAGCAGCGGATCGGGGGCCGCCTCGACCGCGCCCGAGCTGATCCGGGCCAGCTGACGCCCGCCGTAGGTGACGATCACCTCGTCCTTCGCGTACGACACCTCGCCGGAACCGGGCTGCCCGCTCGCCCAGTCCAGCACCTCGCCGTAGAAGATCGCGGAGTCGAAGGCGTTCCTGGTGCGCAGCCGCAGCCAGGCGTGCGAATGGCCGTCGGGCGCGGGCGGCGAGGTCGCGGGCTCGGTCCGCTCCCAGATGCCGAACCCCGCGCCCTCGCGGTCGGCGGCCAGCGCGCCGCGCCCCTTGCCCAGGGCCAGCGGCCCCACCGCCACCGTGCCGCTGCGCTCACGGATCCGGGAGGCGGTCGCATCGGCGTTCTCGACGGCGAAGTAGGGCGTCCACGCCACCGCGACCCTGAACGTGGTCGCCACCGCACCGATACCGGCGACGGGTACATCGCCCCGGCGGGCGACCGAGAACTCCTGGCCGAGCTTGCCCGGCCGGAAGGTCCAGCCCATCACCGGGCCGTAGAACTCCTGCGCCGACTCCAGGTCCCGGGTCATGAGATTGACCCAGCAGGGCGCCGCGGGCCCGGTCAGGGGCGCGGTCGCGGATGCCGAACCAGAGGTGCTTGCGGTCATCGTCCTACTGCCTTCATGGGGTGTGCGGCGGATGTGCGCCGGTGGCCGACGGGCCCTCACCAGCCTCACCGGGGGCGGCCGCTCCCGCAACACGCGGCGGCGGCTCCCGCCGCGCACACGGTCTCGGGCAGCCCGGAACCCGGCCGGGTCCCGTCCCCGCTCCGCTCAGTCGCGCTTCTCGTCGTTCTCGGGGCGGCCCGTCTCGTCCCCGTGCTCACCGAGCTCGTAGGGGTAGAGCCCGCGCCCGTCGGCCGGGAAGCTGTCGTCGGCGTGGACATCGCGCTCCTCGATGTGGGCGCGGTGGTCCGGCGCCACCGGCTGTTCCTCCGGCCGTGGCGGGGGCGGGTCCTGGGCGCGCCGTCGCTTGCCCAGCCACACGGCACCGATCAGCAGAGCCACCAGGATCACTCCGACAACGCCCAGAACCACCCCGGCCGCGTTCCGCCCGTCCGCGAGGGTGAGGGCCAGGGAATTCAGGGCTCCATGCGATACGTCCATGCATGCGGGATACCCCGGGACCGGGCCGTCACTCGGTAACAAGGTCGAATTCATGTTTTAAGTGGATACGCGAGTAAAAAGCGTTTCGATCGGCACGGGACCGCCCGCGGCCCGCATTCGCGCGGCTGCGGGGCCGCTCATGTCGCAGACACCCGGCCGCGGGGAGAGCCTGGAGGTAACCCTCAGGAAGGAACCGCGGTGAACAGCACAAGGGAAGCGCAGGCGCAGGAGAACAAGCAGGGCGGGGAGGTGTCGGTCGTTCTCAGCGGGTGCGCGAAGGACGACGCGGGCACGGTCTTCGACGTGCTGCGGGCCGCATTCGCCACCGACCGGGCCTCGGTCGATGTGCCGCAGGACGTCACGGGCAAGCAGCCCACCGCCTGGGTCGCGACCGTCGATGTGGCAGAGGAGCGGGTGGTGTCGGGGTCCGTGGAGCTCGCCGCGCCCGTCACGGTCGATGCCCAGGGCGGCTACTGGGCGGTCGAACGGCTCAGGCACAGCCTGGCGGGAGCCTTCGCGGTACGGGTCGTGGGCACCGTCTCCGGGGACCAGGAGGAGGAAGTGCGGCTGCGGCTGGCGAGCAAGTAGGCCGGCTGCCCGACGCGCCGCGCCCGCGCTGGGCGGGGCACGGAACCCCGATGCATATCTGGTAGAAAGCAGACAAAGTGACCCGGGGTGAAGTGCGGCGACCCGGAGTGAAGCGACCCAGAGCGAAAGGCATCGGCACGTGGACCCCACCACCCAGCGGGAGGACGGCGGGGGAGACCCACGGGCGACCGCCGACCGTTCGACCCTGACCCTGAACGTCAACGGAACCGAGCGCACACTGACGCTTGACCACCGCACCACGGTCCTGGACGCGCTGCGCCTGCACCTGGCCCTCACCGGTGCGAAGAAGGGCTGCGACCACGGCCAGTGCGGTGCCTGCACCGTCCTGGTGGACGGACGGCGGGCGAACAGCTGCCTGCTCCTGGCCGTCGCGTACGACGGCGCCCGCATCACCACGGTCGAGGGCCTGGCCGACGGCGACCGGCTGCATCCCCTCCAGGAGGCCTTCGTGGACCGTGACGCGCTCCAGTGCGGCTACTGCACACCCGGCCAGATCTGCTCGGCCGTCGGAGTGCTGGGCGAGGCCGCCGACGGCTTCCCCTCCCACGCCACGGGGCACACCGCGCCCGTCACCGCCCCGGTACCCCTGGACGCCGCCGAGATCCGCGAGCGGATGAGCGGCAACCTGTGCCGCTGCGGCGCGTACCCCCGCATCGTCGAGGCGATCGGGGACGTGGCGTCGTGAAACCCTTCGGCTATCTGCGCGCCGGATCCGTCGCCGAAGCGGTCCGGGAGAGCGCGGCCAACCCAGGAGCCCGGTTCCTCGGTGGCGGCACCAACCTCGTCGACCTGATGAAGCTGGGGGTGGAGAGCCCCGGCCTGCTCATCGACGTCAGCCGGCTCCCGCTGGACCGGGTGACGGACACCGCCGACGGCGGACTGCGCATCGGCGCGGCGGTACGCAACAGCGACCTGGCCGCCCATCACGCGGTACGCACCCGTTATCCCGCCCTCTCCCAGGCACTGCTGGCCGGTGCCTCCGGGCAACTGCGCAACACCGCGACCACGGGCGGCAACCTCCTCCAGCGCACCCGTTGCCCGTACTTCCAGGACACGTCCAAACCCTGCAACAAACGCCGGCCCGGCAGCGGCTGCCCGGCCCGCGAGGGCGCCCACCGCGATCTCGCCGTCCTCGGCCACTCCGCGGAATGCGTCGCCACCCACCCCTCGGACATGGCGGTCGCCCTGGCCGCCCTCGACGCCACGGTCCTGCTGCACGGCCCCGACGGCGAACGCGCCGTGCCCCTCACCGACTTCCACCGGCTTCCCGGAGACAGCCCGGACACCGACACCGTGCTCCGGCCGGACGAACTCATCACCGACGTACTCCTGCCGCAGCTCCCCGACGGCACGGCCTCCCGCTACCGCAAAGCCCGCGACCGCGCCTCGTTCGCCTTCGCGCTGGCCTCCGTCGCCGCAGTCCTGCACGTCCGCGACGGCCGGATCGAGCACGCGGCCCTCGCGTTCGGCGGTCTCGCCCACCGCCCCTGGCGGGCCCGCGCCGCCGAGGAGATCCTCCGCGGCGCACCCGCCACCGACGAGACGTACGAGACGGCGGTCGACGCCGAACTCGCCGCGGCCCGCCCCCTGCGCGACAACGCGTTCAAGGTCACCCTGGCCCGCCGACTGGCCGTCGACGCCCTGGCCGGACTCGCCGCCCGCCCCTGAAGAGCCGAGGACTCCCACCATGAGCCACACCCCCCAGCCCCTGGGCGCTCCCGTCGTCCGCCGCGAGGGGCGGGACAAGGTGACCGGCGCCGCGCGGTACTCCGCCGAACGGAACCTGCCCGGCTGCCTGTACGCCTGGCCCGTGCCCGCCACCGTCGCGCGCGGCCGGGTCACCGCGATCCGCACCGACGACGCACGGGCACTCCCCGGCGTCCGCGCCGTCCTCACCCACGAGAACGCGCCGCGGACCGAGGAACCGGACGACCCGATCCTCGCCGTCCTCCAGGACGACCGGGTGCCGCACCGCGGCTGGCAGATCGCCCTCGTCGTGGCCGACACCCTCGAAGGCGCGCGGGCGGGTGCCGCGGCGCTGCACATCACCTACGAGACCGCCCCGCACGACGTCCTCCTGACCGAGGACCACCCCGGTCTCCGCACCCCGCAGACCGCCAACGGCGGCTATCCGGCCGTACGCGAACGCGGCGACTTCGACCGGGCGTTCGCCGCCGCGCCCGTACGGATCGACGCCACGTACACGCTCGGCGCCCTGCACAACCACCCCATGGAGCCGCACGCCTCGACCGCCCACTGGTCGCCGGACGGACATCTCACTCTGTACGACTCCGGCCAGGGCGCCACCACGGTGCGCGACAGTCTCGCCACCGTGTTCGGGCTGCGGCCGGACCAGGTCACCGTCGTCTCGGAGCACGTGGGCGGCGGCTTCGGCAGCAAGGGCACTCCGCGCCCGCAGGCCGTGCTCGCCGCCATGGCCGCGCTCCACACCGGCCACCCCGTCGAACTCGCCATGCCCCGGCGCCACATGGCCGCCGTCGTCGGTCACCGCGCGCCCACCGTCCAGCGTGTCCGGCTCGGCGCGGAGGCCGACGGAACCCTCACCTCGGTCGCCCACGAGGTCGTCACCCACACCTCCACCGTCAAGGAGTTCGTGGAGCAGGCCGCCGTACCGGCCCGGGTGATGTACGGCTCCGCGCACAGCCGAACCGTCCACCGGGTCACCGCCCTCGACGTCCCGAGCCCGTCGTGGATGCGCGCCCCGGGCGAGGCCCCCGGCATGTACGCGCTCGAATCGGCCCTCGACGAACTCGCCTCGGAGCTCGGCATCGACCCCGTCGAACTGCGCCTGCGCAACGACCCGTCCGACGAACCCGACTCAGGGAAGCCCTTCAGCAGCCGCGGCCTGGCCGCCTGCCTGCGCGAGGGCGCCGCCCGCTTCGGCTGGCACGACCGCGACCCCCGCCCCGCGATCCGCCGGGAAGGGGCGCTGCTGCTCGGTACGGGCGTCGCCTCCGCCACGTACCCCGTCTACATCAGCGCTTCCCACGCCTCGGCCCACGCCGCCGCCGACGGCTCCTACCGCATCGCCGTCAACGCCACCGACATCGGTACCGGCGCCCGCACCGTCCTCGCCCAGATCGCCGCGAGCGTGCTGGCGACCCCGGTGGAGAACGTGACGGTCGACATCGGCAACAGCGAACTCCCGGACGCCCCGCTGGCCGGCGGCTCCTCCGGCACGGCCTCCTGGGGCTGGTCGGTGCACAAGGCGGCGACCGAACTCGTGCGACAGCTCGGCGAGCGCACCGGACCGCTGCCCGACGGCGGTGTGACGGCCACCGCCGACACCGGGAGCGAGACCGCCGCCGAGTCCCCGTACGCCCGGCACGCCTTCGGTGCGCAATTCGCCGAGGTCGCCGTCGACAGCCGCACCGGCGAGGTCCGGGTGCGCCGGATGCTGGGAGTCTTCGCCGCCGGACGCATCCTCAACTCCCGTACCGCGCGCTCCCAGTTCGTCGGCGGCATGACCATGGGGCTCGGCATGGCACTGACCGAGGGCAGCACCATGGACCCCGTCTTCGGGGACTTCACCGAAAGCGACCTCGCCTCCTACCACGTGCCGTCCTGCGCGGACGCGGTCGGCATCGAGGCGCACTGGATCGACGAGGAGGACCCCCACCTCAACCCGATGGGCAGCAAGGGCATCGGTGAGATCGGCATCGTCGGCGCGGCGGCGGCGATCGGCAACGCCGTCCGGCACGCCACCGGTGCCCGGCTGCGCACCCTGCCGCTCACGCCGGACCGGCTGCTGCCGCACCTGCCCTGAGAGGCGCTGCCAGGTTTCCCCGCCGGCGGCAAACGCGCCGGTCACCGGGGGTGCGGGGCCGGATGTGTTGCGCAACCGGCTCTACCGGGTCACTCTATGGAGTGACCCAGAAGTGACATCTGCTCACTCTTTGCATTCGGGGGTCGTTCGTTCAACGGGGCGAAGCATGTGGGCCTCGATGTGAGGAGCCTCGACGATGACCGTTCCACTCGACCGGCACTATCTGGTCGAACTCCAGGTTTCGGCAGAGCGTGTGTCCCAGCTGCGGCGGATCATCGCCGCGCATCTGCGCCACTGGAGTCTCGAACTTCACATCCGGCCCGTGTGCCGTGCTGTGGAGGAGCTGCTGACCAACGTCCAGCGGCACGTCGGTGACGACAACACCTGTGTCCTCGAACTCCGCTGGTCAGGACGGCACCTCACGGTCTCCGTCTCCGACAACGGTGCCGAGATGCCGCGGCTGCTCCACGAGGGCGGCGGCCTCAGCAGGGTGATGGCCCTCAGCGACAGCTGGGGCACCTGCCGGACCGCCGAGGGCAAGGTCGTCTGGTTCACCCGGTACGCGCAGGAGCCGCAGCACATCGCGCTGGTGCCGCTCCCGCCGCTGCCCGGAGTCCGCGAGTTCCGCCGTACGCCCGCCCTGGTCGCGGACTTCCCCATGGCCGAACCCGCCCAGGCCGACGCCCCCGCCCAGGCCCCGGCCCTCGTCTGAGACGCACGGTACGGAGCGGCGCCGGTACAGCCCGTCCGGCTGCCGCCCCGCAGCCCTCTCCCGGCCGGTGTGGATCGCCCGCGTCCCGCACGCATGGTCCGCGCCGGCCGGGTATGTGTGTGCCGGGGCCCGCGTTGCGCCACCGCGCGCGGCGCGGCACGGTCGGAGTACCGAGGCAAGGAGGCCACAGTCATGCCCATCGCGACGGTCAACCCCGCGAACGGCGAGACGCTCAGGACGTTCGACGCCCTGGGAGCGGACGAGATCGAGCGGCGGCTCGCCGTGGCGGACACCGCCTTCCGGGCGTACCGCACCACCGGTTTCGGCGAACGGTCCCGTCTGATGAACCGGGCCGCGGACCTCCTCGACGAGGACCAGCAGGACATCGCCCGCACCATGACCCTGGAGATGGGCAAGCCGGTCGGGGCGGCCCGCGCGGAGGCCGCGAAATGCGCGAAGGCCATGCGCTGGTACGCCTCCCACGCCGAGGGACTCCTCGCCGACGAGCACCCCGCGCCCGTCGACGTCGAGGACTCCGGCGCCTCCCGCGCCTACGTCCACTACCGCCCGCTGGGCACCGTGCTCGCCGTGATGCCGTGGAACTTCCCGCTCTGGCAGGTCGTACGGTTCGCCGCCCCCGCCCTGATGGCGGGCAACACAGGGCTGCTGAAACACGCGTCGAACGTGCCGCAGACCGCGCTCTACCTGGGTGATCTGTTCCGCAGGGCCGGATTCCCGGAAGGCTGCTTCCAGACCCTGCTGGTGGGCTCCGGAGCGATCGAGGCGATCCTGCGTGACCGCAGGGTGGCCGCGGCCACCCTGACCGGCAGCGAACCGGCCGGCCGCGCGGTCGCGGCCGTCGCGGGCGACGAGGTGAAGCGGACCGTCCTGGAACTGGGCGGCAGCGACCCGTATCTCGTCCTGCCCTCGGCCGACGTCGCCAGGGCCGCCCGCGTCGCCGTCACCGCCCGGGTCCAGAACAACGGACAGTCCTGCATCGCGGCCAAGCGGTTCATCGTGCACACCGAGGTCTACGAGGAGTTCGCCGAGCGCTTCACGGTGGGGATGCGCGACCTGACCGTGGGCGACCCGCTGGAGGAGTCCACCGATGTCGGCCCGCTCGCCAGCGAGCAGGGCCGCACCGACCTGGAGGAACTCGTCGACGACGCCGTACGGCAGGGCGCGGGCGCGCTCTGCGGCGGCGGCCGGCCCGAGGGGCTGGGCGGTGGTCTGGAGCACGGCTGGTTCTACGCCCCGACCGTCCTCACCGGCATCACGCCCGCGATGCGGATCCACCACGAGGAGACCTTCGGCCCCGTCGCCTCGCTCTACCGGGTGAACAGCCTCGACGAGGCGGTGGAACTCGCCAACGACACCCCCTTCGGGCTCAGCTCCAACGTATGGACCCGCGACGCCGAGGAGAGCCGGCGCTGCGTCCGCGACCTGGAGGCGGGCGGGGTCTTCTTCAACGGGATGACGGCCTCGCACCCCGCGCTGCCGTTCGGCGGGGTGAAGCGCTCCGGATACGGGCGTGAGCTCGCCGGACACGGCATCCGCGAGTTCTGCAACGCCACGACCGTCTGGTACGGGACCGAACCGCAGTGACCGCGTCCCGCGCCACCGGCACTGTTCCGCCCGCTGAGAGGTGACCATGAGCGACGCCCCACCGACCATGCCGACGGCAGGTCCGTCCGACGAAGAGATCTCCGCGCTCGACGCACACTGGCGGGCGGCCAACTACCTGGCCGTCGGCCAGATCTACCTGATGGCCAACCC
The DNA here is from genome assembly GCF_044744085.1 of Streptomyces sp. NPDC087428. Classification (NCBI taxonomy): domain Bacteria; kingdom Bacillati; phylum Actinomycetota; class Actinomycetes; order Kitasatosporales; family Streptomycetaceae; genus Streptomyces; species Streptomyces sp. NPDC087428. Next base: position 223,745 of record NZ_JBIUXR010000009.1, on the reverse strand, counting down.
GCTGCTGACCCAGCCGCTCGCCCCCGAGCACATCAAGCCCAGGCTGCTCGGCCACTGGGGCACCTCCCCGGGCCTCAACCTCGTCTACACGCACCTCAACCGCGTCATCGCCGCACGCGGTATCTCCGCGCTGTGCGTCTGGGGCCCCGGACACGGCGGTCCGGCGGTGCTCGCCAACTCCTGGCTCGAGGGCAGCTACTCGGAGACGTACCCCGACATCAGCAGGGACGCGGCGGGCATGGGTGCGCTGTTCAAGCAGTTCTCCTTCCCCGGCGGCGTACCCAGCCACGTCGCGCCCGAGACCCCCGGCTCCATCCACGAGGGCGGCGAACTCGGCTACTCCCTCGCCCACGCCTACGGCGCCGCCCTCGACCACCCGGATCTGCTCGTCACCTGCGTCATCGGCGACGGGGAGGCGGAGACCGGACCGCTCGCCGGCTCCTGGCACGCCAACAAGTTCCTCGACCCGGTCCACGACGGAGCCGTCCTGCCGGTCCTCCACCTCAACGGCTACAAGATCGCCAACCCGACGGTGCTCGCGCGCCTCCCCGAGGACGAGCTCGACGCCCTGCTGCGCGGCTACGGACACGAACCCCTGTACGTGGAGGGCGACGACCCCCTCGCCGTGCACCGGGCGATGGCCGCCGCCATGGACCGGGCCGTCGACCGCATCGGGGAGCTCCAGACGGCCGCCCGCAGCGGACGCGACACCGCACGCCCGCGCTGGCCCATGATCGTGCTGCGCACCCCGAAGGGGTGGACCGGCCCCGCCGAGGTCGACGGGGTGCCCGTGGAGGGCACCTGGCGCGCTCACCAGGTGCCGCTGCCCGGGGTCCGCGACAACCCGGCCCACCTGCGTCAGCTGGAGGAGTGGCTGCGCTCCTACCGGCCCGAGGAGCTCTTCGACGCCCAAGGGCGGCCCTCGGCCCAGGTCCTGGCCTGTGTCCCCGGGGGTACGGATCGGCTCGGTTCCTCGCCGTACGCCAACGGCGGGCTCCTCCTGCGCGATCTGCCCGTTCCGCCGCTCGACGGGCACGGGGTCCGGGTGGACCGGCCGGGCACCGTCCTGCACGAACCGACCCGGGTCCTGGGCGGACTGCTGGAGGCCGTCATGGCGGCCACCGCGGACCGCAGGGACTTCCGGGTCGTCGGCCCCGACGAGACGGCCTCGAACCGGCTCGACGCGCTCTACGGGGCCACCGGAAAGGCGTGGCAGGCCGGGACACTGCCCACCGACGAGCACCTCGCCCGCGACGGCCGCGTCATGGAGGTCCTCTCCGAGCACCTGTGCCAGGGCTGGCTGGAGGGCTATCTGCTCACCGGCAGGCACGGACTCTTCTCCTGCTACGAGGCGTTCGCGCACATCGTCGACTCGATGGTCAACCAGCACATCAAGTGGCTGCGGACCTCGCGCCGGCTGCCCTGGCGCCGTCCCATCGCCTCGCTCAACTACCTCCTGACCTCGCACGTCTGGCGCCAGGACCACAACGGCTTCTCGCACCAGGACCCGGGCTTCGTCGACCACATCCTCAACAAGAGCCCCGAGGTCGTCCGCGTCTACCTGCCGCCGGACACGAACACCCTGCTGTCCGTGGCCGACCACGCGCTGCGCAGCCGCGACTACGTCAACGTGATCGTGGCCGGCAAGCAGCCGAGCTTCGACTGGCTCACCCTCGACCAGGCCCGTGCGCACTGCGCGCGGGGCGCCGGGGTGTGGGAGTGGGCGGGCACCGAGGACGGCAGCCGCGAACCCGATGTGGTGCTCGCCTGCGCCGGGGACGTACCCACCCTGGAGATCCTGGCCGCGGCCGGTCTGCTCCGGCGCCACCTGCCCGAGCTGGCGGTGCGGGTGGTGAACGTCGTCGACATGGCCCGGCTGATGCCGCACGGCGAGCATCCGCACGGGATGCCGGACTCCGAGTACGACGCCCTCTTCACCCGCGACAAGCCGGTTATCTTCGCGTACCACGGCTATCCCTGGCTGATCCACCGGCTGGCCTACCGCCGCACCGGTCACGCCCAGCTGCACGTGCGGGGCTACAAGGAGGAGGGCACGACCACCACGCCCTTCGACATGGTGGTCCGCAACGACCTCGACCGCTACCGGCTGGTCATGGACGTCATCGACCGGGTTCCGGGCCTCGGCGTCCGTGCCGTGGCGGTACGTCAGGCGATGTCCGACACCCGCACCCGCCACCACGCCTGGATCCGCGAGCACGGCACGGACCTGCCCGAGGTCGCCGACTGGACCTGGGAGGGCTGAGGCCGCACCGCACGGGGCAGGGCCCGGACGGCCGTCCGGGCCCTGCCCCGTGCCTGGGTCAGCGGCCGACCGCTCGGGCCAGCTGGGCCTTCGTCATCGACGAACGCCCCTTGACGTTCTTGTGCTTCGCCTCTTCGTAGAGCTGGTCGCGGGTGGGGCCCTGCGCGCCGCTGTGCGACCGCAGGCCGCCGCGCCGGGAGGACGAGATGTCCTCGGTCGACGTACGGCTCGCGGTCCTCGACTCGCCGGAGCGGGCGCGCTCCTTGTTGACGGTGCGGGCCGCGATCTCCTCGGCCCGGTCCTCACCGACCCCGCGCTCCTGGGCGGACTCCTTGATGTGCTCGTACTGCCGTTCCCGCTTGGGACTCGATCCGCGTGGCATGGTGTGCTCTCCTCTCACGGGGCTCCGTCCGCCCCGGACTCCGGGTGCGGGCCGTCAGTAGCGCAGCGCCGCGGCGATCCGCCCGTGCTCCTTGAGCGAGTCGTCCGCGACGAACACCACGTCGGCGCCGCTGTCCAGCGCCGCCTCGACCAGCTCGTCGACGATGTCCTCGCGGACCGTCTCGTCCGCCGGGTCCGCGGCGTCCCCGCTCACCGGCTCCAGGTGCTCCTGGGTGACCCGGACCGTCTGCTGGTAATGCTCCTCCACCGCCACCAGACCGGCGCGCGCCTCCCGCACGGCGGCCCACACCTCGTCGAGACCCCCGGCGAAGGCGTGACGGCCGCGCGCCTCGTCCAGCTTGCCCTCGATCTCGGCGGCGAACCGCTTCTGGCGGGCCTCCAGCGCGGGCCGCAGCTCGGTGAGCAGATCGCTGGGCGTCGTGTCGGCGGGCGCGCCCTTGGTGACCCGCCCGACGGCGAGGTCCGCGCTCTCGCCGACCTCGTCCAGCAGTGCCAGTGCGGGGGCGAGGCCGACCAGGTACAGCGGCCGCGGATCCGTGGCCAGGACCGCGCGCAGCTTCTCGTCCACCGTGCGCAGGAACTGACGGGTCTCCTCGTCGGTGAAGGTGCTCGGGGTGTCGCCGATCCGCTCCTCGCGCTGCGGGTTGGGCGCCTCGTGCGGCGCCGTCAGCGGGAAGCCGCCGATGTGCTCCTCGTGCGCGGTGTCCGCGGTGCCGCTGAACAGCGACGCGTGGTCGGCGGAGACGGTGAGCGCCCAGAACGGCCGGGCCTGGGCCTTCGCGGCGACCAGGTTGCGGGTGAGGTAGCTGTCGCTGAGCACCACTCGTTCGGGCGCGGTGCGGGGGAGCTGCCAGATCTGGTGCGCGTCCGCCGTCGCGAGGACGACCAGGGAGTCGAGGGCCCGGCGCGGATCGATCTCGTCGACCGCCCGGTCGAGCTGCTGCTTGACGGCGGCCCGGGTCTCGCGGTCGACCCGGGGGTCGGCATCGAGCCGGTTGCCCGCCGCGGCGACGAGATTGCGCAGCCGGACGGCGTCCTGCGCGTTGTCGGGTGCGCGACGGTGGGTCGGCATGGTCAGGGACAGGGCGGGATAGGGCTTGGCCGCCCGGAGCTCCTGCAAGAGGCCGGCGGTCAGGGCATCCGTGTCCATATGTTCCCTCCCGGGGACTTGGCGTACTGCCGCGCGAAGCGGGTGATTCGACGAGTCAATTCATACCTTTTGAACCTAATATGGGCGAGTTGGTGCTCCCGGCTCCAGGAGGCATGCGCGATGCCCGCGCCCACCGTGCGGAAACGGGGACTCCGGCGCTGTTCCCCTCCCTTTCCTTCGTACTCCCGATCCCTTCGTACTTCCGAGCAGACGGAGCGTCCGTGAACCAGACCAGCCCCGTGCGGCGCGCCATCGGCGGCCGTGCGTCCCGCAGCCTGACCCTCGCTGTCCTGGCCGCGGTGACCGTCGCCGGTACCGCCGCCTGCGACAGCTCCGACACCTCCTCGCAGGGCACGGCCAGCAGTACCCGTACGGTGTCCGCGGAACCGGACGCGTCCCCGAAGGCCTCGGAGAGCGGGCGCACCCAGCAGGAGTTCGCGGCCTCGGTCTCCGCGGAGGCGGAGCGCAACCGGCAGAAGGCCGTCGCCACGCTCAAGGACGTGAAGGGGAAGGGCAACGCGGTCGAGGACGTCTCCGTCAGCGGCCTCGCGGTCGAGCCCTCCGAGCAGTTCCGCAGCGCCCTGGTGCGGGTGACCAACCCCACCGGCAAGGCGGCCTTCTACGCGGTCAAGGTGGAGTTCGTCGACTCCTCGGAGAAGGTCCTTGACTCCGTGGTCCTCGGCTTCGCCGACGCCCCGCCCGGCCGCACGGTCAGCCAGCACGCCAACAGCCGCAAGGCCGCGGGCGTCAAGACGTTCCCGCGGATCGCCCAGGCCGAGCGCGGCTGACGGCCGGTCGTTGAACGCCGCCGACGCGGTCACGGACGCCCTGCGCGAACTGCACACCCGGTTCGCCGGCCGGCGCGACGGGCGGCTCGCGGACTACATCCCGCAACTGGCCCTGGCCGACCCCGACGCGTTCGGGCTGGCCCTGGTCAGCATGGACGGCCACCGCTACAGCACCGGTGACGCCGAGGTGCCGTTCACCGTCCAGTCGGTGTCGAAACCGTTCGTCTACGCCCTTTCCCTGTCCGTCCTCGGGCTCGACGAGGTGGGCCGCTGGGTCGGCGCCGAGCCCAGTGGCGAGGCGTTCAACGCCATCAGTCTGGAGCCGGGCACCGGGCGTCCCGCCAACGCCATGGTCAACGCCGGCGCCATCGTCACCACCGCCCTGGTCCCCGACACCCGGGACGCCCCGAGGTTCGACCGGATCCTCGACTTCCTGAGCCGCTTCGCCGGCCGGCGGCTGGACGTCGACGAGCAGGTGTACGCCTCCGAGGCGGTCACCGGCGACCGCAACCGCGCCCTGGCGTACCTGATCCGCAGCGCGGGGCCGCTGCCCGTGGACCCGGTGACGGCCGTGGAGACGTACTTCCGCCAGTGCTCGGTACGGGTCACGGCGCTGGACCTCGCCGCGATGGCGGCGACCCTGGCCAACGGAGGGGTCAACCCGGTCACCGGGGACGCGGTGGTGCCGGAACCCGTCGCCGCCCACGTCCTCGCCGTGATGGCGACCTGCGGGATGTACGACGCCTCGGGCGACTGGCTGCTCCGGGTGGGGCTGCCGGCCAAGAGCGGGGTGTCCGGCGGACTGATCGCCGCCGGACCCGCCCGATTCGGGCTGGCGACGTACAGTCCGCTCCTCGACCCGGCGGGGAGCTCCGTGCGGGGGCACCTCGCGCTGGGCGCCCTGTCGGAACGGTTCGGGCTGCACCTCATGCACAACCCGGCCCTGGCGGGTTCCACCGTCACCCTGGTCACCACGGCCGACGATCTGCCCTCAGCGCCGACCGGGGAGCGGGAACGCGCCCGCCGTGAGCGGGTGGCGGTGGTGGCGGCCCAGGGCGCCCTGGACTTCACCGCGGCCGAGCGGGTGCTGTACGCCCTGGACGAGGCGGGCGTGCGGGAGACGGTCGCCGTGGTGCTGGACCTGGACCGGGTGACGGACATCGACAGGGCGGCGCGGGCGATGCTGAACCGAGGGCTGGCCCGGCTCACCAGCGGCGGCCGGCGCGCCGCCGTGGCCGACCCGGCGGGCCGCCTCGCGGAGCGGGACGCCGCCGCCGGCGCTCCCCGGAACTTCGCCTCCCGCGACGACGCCGTGGACTGGTGCGCGACGGGGCGGAGCGGCTGAGGCGCGCCGCACGGGCCGGAAGGTCGCACCGGCCCGTGCCCGGCCCGTCTACCAGATGGCGTCGACCCATTCGGGGTGGTCGACGAACGGATTCCGGTTGTGTTGGTACTGGTCGAATATGACGTCGTTGCGCCGCTTCTCGAAGGTGTCCGGCGGGTCCTCCTGGCTCCACGTCTTCAGCACGGAGAGCCGGCCGATGTTGGGGGCGGAGCCGTTGGACACCTTGTCGTTGGGTTCGAGATCGGCGAAGGAGTCGTCGCCCTCGTACCGCACCGCCATGTACAGGATCATGCGGGCGACGTCGCCCTTGACGGCGTCACGCGGTTCGAAGGAGTCGCTGTCGGTGTAGTTGCCGGGCGCCCCGCTGACCTCGCTGCCGCCGTCGTCGAAGTCCTTGTTGCCGCGGACGGAGTTCACCGACACGTCCTCCGGGCGAAGGTGGTGGATGTCGGTGCCCGGTCCGGTGGCCGTACCGAAGTCGCCGTGGGACTTGGCCCAGACGTGCTCCCGGTTCCACTGGCCGCTGCCGCCGCCGTTGTCGCTCTTGGGCTCGGAGAGGCCGGAGTAGAGAAGGATCACGTTCGAGGAGTTCGCCGGGTCCTCGTCCGTGTCCTTGAGCGCGTCCCAGACCTGGCTGTAGGTGAGGGTGGACTGGTCACTGATGATCGTGTGCAGAGCGCCCTTGAGCGCGGTGCCGGTCTTGCCGAGTGCGTCCTGGTAGTACGTGTCGTCCAGCGCACCGAGCGGGGTGGCGGCGGCCGCCGGGGCCCGCGGTGTGTCGGCCGGTGCGGCGGCCGCGGTGCCGGTGAGCACCGCGAAGGCGGCGAGAGTGGCCAGCAACGGGCGCCGGCAGGGAAGGTGACGACGGGACATGTGGGGTGTCCTCTCCGGAAATACGGGCACCGCGGCGCCGGCACAGGGTGGGGGGCGGTTCCGCGGTGGTCGTGTGACAAGTGGTCAGCGGGAGCCTTCCACACGCACCGTGACCGGTGTGTGAACGCTGCGTACCTATCATGTGCAGGTCAAGTAAGGGCCGGTCCGGGGCCGGGCGGACGCCGCTGCCGGGCATCGGATGCGCGCTCGTCGTCGCGGGGCGAGAATTGGCGCAAGGACGAGGAGGCGGCATGAGCGACGAAACCGTATCCGCATCGTGGGGAGTGACCCCCGACAGCCTCTTGCACACCGGCGCGAGCGACGATCCGTCGCCCGAGGACCTGGTGCTCGCCTCCGGGCGGGACCTGACGCCGCAGACCCTTGAGTGGGCGCGGCGCAGGCTGGCCAGGGAGGGCCGGGCGGCCATCGACAAGCAGCTGCCGTAGCGGCCGTCGGGCGCCGCGCGAGGGGGAGCGCGGCCGCTCCTCGCCGTCACCGCGGCCGGAAGTGTTCGGGTGTCTCCCGCTGCTCGGTTAGCCTGAACGCACAATGAACCGTTTGACGACGTCAGGGGCCGGTTACGACCTCGCCCGATTCCCCGAGGACCCCCGCGACCCGTTCCGTGCCTGGGACGCGGCCGACGAATACCTGCTGCGGCACCTGGAGGGGGTCGACGGAGCGAAACCGGTCGACCTGTCCGGCAGTGTCGTCGTGGTCGGCGACCGCTGGGGTGCGCTGAGCACGGTGCTGGCCGGCCACCGCCCTGTACAGATCACCGACTCCTACCTCGCGCAGCGGGCGACGGCGGCGAATCTGGAACGCAACGGCGCCGACGCGGACGCCGTGCGCCTGCTCTCCGTGCGCGACACCCCGCCGGAGCGGGTCGACGTCCTGCTCGTACGGGTGCCCAAGAGCCTCGCGCTCCTTGAGGACCAGCTGTACCGGCTCGCGCCCGCCGTCCACCCCGGCACCGTCGTCATCGGCACCGGGATGGTGAAGGAGATCCACACCTCCACCCTCAAGCTGTTCGAGCGGATCCTCGGTCCGACCCGCACCTCGCTCGCGGTCAAGAAGGCCCGGCTCATCCACTGCACACCGGACCAGGCCCCGGTCCGCACGCCCAGCCCCTGGCCCCACCGCTACGAGCTCCCCGACGACGTCGGGGCCGTCGCGGGGCGGACCGTCACCAACCACGCCGGGATCTTCTGCGCGGAGCGGCTCGACATCGGCACCCGCTTCTTCCTGAAGCACCTGCCGGTGCGCAGTGGCCCCGAGCGGGTCGTCGACCTCGGCTGCGGGAACGGGGTCCTCGGGCTGTCGGCCGCGCTCGCCAACCCCGAGGCCGAGGTCACCTTCATCGACGAGTCGTACCAGGCGGTCGCCTCGGCGGAGGCGACCTTCCGCGCCAATGCCGACGCCGGTGCCCAGGCCCGCTTCGTGGTCGGCGACGGCATGGCCGGCACTGCGCCGGCGAGCGTCGACCTGGTCCTCAATAATCCGCCGTTCCACTCGCACCAGGCCACCACCGACGCGACCGCCCGGAACATGTTCCACGCCGCGCGTGCCGCACTGCGCCAGGGCGGTGAGCTGTGGGTCGTCGGCAACCGGCATCTCAGCTACCACACCCAGCTGCGCCGGACGTTCGGCAACTGCACCACGGTGGCGGGCGACCCCAAGTTCGTGGTGCTGCGCGCCGTCAAACGCTGACCCCGGCCACCGGAGCTCCGTGCCCCTTCCGGATTCTTGCAACACGTTCTACTGTGTGCGCCGCCGCACACGGGCGACGCGACCGCGAGACTCCTGGAGGGGCCGTGCACCTCGAATACACGCCTGAGCAGCAGCAGTTGCGCGCCGAACTGCGCACCTACTTCGCCGCCCTGGTCCCCGACAACGCCTACGCGCGCTACGCCGACCCCGCGGCACAGAAGCGCTTCTACCGGGAGACCGTCCGGCGTCTGGGCGGCGACGGCTGGCTCGGCGTCGGCTGGCCCACGGAGTACGGCGGACGCGGCCTGTCGCCGATGGAGCAGTTCATCTTCTTCGACGAGGCCGCGCAGGCCGGCGTACCGCTGCCGCTGATGGCCCTCAACACCGTCGGCCCGACGATCATGCAGTTCGGCACCGACGAACAGAAGGCCTACTTCCTGCCCAAGGTCCTCGCCGGGGAGATCGACTTCGCGATCGGCTACAGCGAGCCCGACGCGGGCACCGACCTCGCCGCCCTGAAGACCCGGGCGGTGCGCGACGGCGACACCTACGTCGTCAACGGCCAGAAGATCTGGACGACCAACGGCGACACCGCCGACTGGGTCTGGCTCGCCGCCCGCACCGACCCGGACGCCCCGCCGCACAAGGGCATCACCATGCTCCTGGTCCCGACCTCCGACCCCGGCTACTCCTGCACCCTGATCAACACCCTCGCCTCGCACGACACCACCGCCAGCTACTACGAGGACATCCGCGTGCCCGTCTCCCGGCGGGTCGGCGAGGAGAACAAGGGCTGGCGGCTCATCACCAACCAGCTCAACCACGAACGCGTCACCCTCGCCGCCCACGGCACCATGGCCATTCGCGCCCTGCACAACGTCCGCCGCTGGGCCGCCGGCACCACGCTCGCCGACGGCCACCGCGTCATCGACCTCGGCTGGGTCCGCGCCCGCCTCGCCCGCACCCACACCCGGCTCGACGCCATGAAACTCCTCAACTGGCAGATGGTGTCGGCCGTCCAGCACAACACCCTCACCCCGCAGGACGCCTCCGCCGTCAAGGTGTACGGCTCCGAGGCGCGCCGCGACGCCTACGCCTGGCTGATGGAGGTCGTCGGCTCGGCCGGACCGCTCAAGGAGGGCTCGGCCGGCGCGGTCCTGCACGGTGAACTCGAACGCGGATACCGGTCCGCCGTCATCTTCACGTTCGGCGGCGGGAACAACGAGATCCAGCGGGAGATCATCTCGTGGATCGGCCTCGGAATGCCGCGCGTACGGCGCTGAGCGGGTCCGGCCGCGCGTCTTCAGTGGTCACGGACCGGAGCCGGCCGGCCCCGGAGACCGTTCCGCTTCGGCGGACACCCGGGGTGTGTGTCCCGCCACGTGGGCCATGGCCCCGGATCCCGTGGGGGCCCGCAGCGATAGACTCCTCGTCATGGTTCGAGTGTCCCGTGGTGCGGTGACCCCCGGGATGTGGCGGCGCGAGGCGGGCACTGTGGTGCGGCCGGCCGAGCCGCTCCCGGAGCAGGCGGCGGGTGCCATCCTGGCCGGGTCCCGGATCGTTCCGGGCCCCACGGAGTGGTCGCCGCACTCGCATCCCCTGCACGAACTCGTCTGGGTGCGCGGGGGAACGCTGACGTCCCGCGTGGGGGACCGCGTTCTGACCGTGGTCGAGGGGCACGGGCTCTGGATGCCCGCGGGAATGGTCCACGGGGGCCGGGCGACGGCGGGTGCGGAGTTCTTCGACGCCTTCTTCGCCCCCGATCGCACACCGTTCGCTTTCGCGGACCCCATGGCGATCGCGATGACGCCGTTGCTGGAGTCGCTGCTGACCCATCTGTCCTGTGCCGACCTCGACGCGGAGGCCAGGGCGCGGGCGGAATCGGTCGTCTTCGACGTGATCCGGCCCTCGGAGCGTCAGTTCGCGTTGCAGTTGCCGGGCGATCCGCGGATCGACGCCATCGCCGAAGCCTTGCTGGACGACCCCTCCGACGCACGCTCGCTGGAGGACTGGGCAGAGCGGCTGGGGACCAGCGACCGCACGATCACCCGCGCCTTCCGTCAGACGACGGGACTTTCCTTCGCGCAGTGGCGCCGGATGCTGCGTGTGCACCGGGCCCTGATGCTCCTCGCCGAAGGCTTCGAGGTGACCACGGTCTCCGAGGTGCTCGGCTACGCGCAGCCCAGTTCCTTCATCGTCGCCTTCCGGCGGGTCACGGGAATCACGCCGGGCGCGTTCTTCGACGCGGCGGCCGGCCCGTCGGACGATGTCCGGAATTCCGTATCGCGTGACCAGAACTCCTGATTGTCCACGCGGCAAGCGGAATGCTACCTTCACGGAGTTAGGTAACCCTTAGTTGTTGCTCGCCGCGCACGGCGCTGTCCGTGCGTGGGCGAGCGCGCACCCTGGCCGGTCGAACCGGACGGAGGTTACCGCGGCCCCCGTCCCTCCGATCGTCCGGACATCTTCATGTTCACACGCCCTTTCCGGTCTGCCGGAGAACCCACGGCCGCCCCTGCCGCCGCCCCGGTGGCCGCGCTCATCGGTCACGACCTGGTGCTGCACTACAGCGGCAAGCCCGTCGTCCACGGTGTCTCTGTCGCCCTGGAACCGGGCCGTGCGACCGCCCTGGTGGGGCCGAACGGCAGTGGGAAGTCCACGCTGCTGCGCGCGCTCTCCCGACTGCACCGGCTGGACGGCGGCCGGGTGACGCTCGGCACCCCCGATGGGGAGCCCGAACGTGACGCGGCCCTGCTCAGCTCCCGTCGGTTCGCCCGGGAGGTCACGCTGTTCTCCCAGTCGAGGCCCGCCCCCCAGGGGCTGACGGTCGCGGAGGTCGTCGCGTTCGGGCGCCATCCCTACCGGCGTGGCTTCGCCGGACCGACCACAGAGGACCGGACCGCCGTCGACCACGCCCTGGGGGTCACCGGAGTACGCGACATGGCCGGGCGGCAGGTCGGAGAACTCTCCGGCGGGGAGATGCAGCGTGTCTGGCTCGCGGCCTGCCTGGCCCAGGACACCGGCGTCGTACTGCTGGACGAGCCGACCAACCACCTCGACCTGCGTTACCAGTTCGAGACGCTCGACCTGGTCCGGGATCTCGTCGAGGAACACGGCATCGCGGTCGGGATCGTGCTGCACGACCTCGACCAGGCCTCCCGCGTCGCGGACACACTCGTCCTCATGCGCTCGGGCCGGGTGTACGCGGCCGGCGCACCCGCCGACGTCCTCACCGCCGAGAACATCGGCGAGGTCTACGACATTCGCGTCGAGGTGGGCGTCGACCCCCGAACGGGGCGGCTCCGCATCGATCCACTTGGGCGCCACCTCTCCTGAACACGGCGGCACATCTCCCGGGGCGCCCCACGGGCCGTTCCGTCGGTGATGGGCCGACCCGGAAACGCCGACGCACCGTCCCCGCGTCGCTCACACATCACTGGTGAAAGAGGAACCTTCATGAACCGTGCCCGTCGCCTGGCGGCGTCAGCCTCGACCGGGCTCGCTCTGCTCGCCGCATCGGCCTGCGGAACGACCGACGTCGACAAGGCAACGGCCGGCAGCAGCGCCGCGGCGTCGCCCGCGTCGAAGGACTGCGCCCAGGACACCCCCTCGACGGGGGCCGTCTCCTTCAAGGACGGCGTCGGCCGACAGGTGAAGCTCGACAAGCCCGCCCAGCGGATCGCGGTCCTCGAATGGCAGCAGGTCGAAGACGCGCTGACGCTGTGCGTCACCCCCACCGCCGTCTCCGACGCCAAGGGATACCGCACCTGGACCAGCGCGGAGAAGCTGCCGAGCGGAGTGACGGACATCGGCACCCGTGAGGAGCCCGACCTCGACACCCTCTACGCGGCCAAGCCCGATCTCATCGTCGTGGAGGCCTTCGACGCCAAGGACGAGATGATCAAGAAGCTGGAGAAGAGGGGCGTCCCCGTGATGGCCACGCGCGGGGCGGACCCGAAGGACCCGATCGGGAACATGCGGAAGGTGTTCAGCATGATCGGCGAGGCGACGGGACGCACGGACCGGGCGGACCAGGTGCTCAAGGAGTTCGACCAGCACCTCGCGACGGCGAAGCAGCAGGTCACCGACGCAGGCCTGCCGACGAAGGACTTCGTCTTCTTCGACGGCTGGCTCGAGGGCGGCAACCTGACCGTACGCCCCTACGCGAACGGCGCCCTGTTCACCGAGATAGGCAAGGAACTCGGCATGACCCCGGCGTGGACCAACGACGTCAACAAGAAGCACGGTGACGGAGGCGTGGACGCCGCCTACGGCCTCGCCCAGACAGACGTCGAGGGACTCACCGCGGTGGGCGACGCCAACCTCTTCTACGCGAACGACGACGGCGCCGGCGGGTACGTCGCGGCGCTGGACAAGAACCCGATCTGGAAGAAGCTCCCGGCCGTGAAGGAAGGCCGTGCCCACGCGTTCCCGGCGCGGGTCTGGGGAGCCGGCGGTCCGCGCTCCTGCGCACAGGCGATCGACGCGTACGTCGACGTACTCGACAAGAAGTGAGCACGGTACGTACCGCGGCACCTGAGGCGGGGCCGCTGCCGGGCGCGGGGCGCGGCAGCGGCCCCGCCGCCGGGGCGGCCGTCCTGGCGCTCCTCCTCGTCGCCACCGTCCTGGTCGGCATGTGGCACCTGACGCAGGGGACGTCGGGCGTCGGCGTCGGCGATCTGGTGCGCCATCTCGCCGGGGAACGCGAGAACGCCCGCGGGGCGCCCGTCGGCGAGATCCTCACCGGCTCGCGCCTGCCGCGCCTGTTCGCGGGCATCGCGGTGGGCTTCGCCCTCGGCTGCGCCGGCGTGCTGCTCCAGTCCGTCACCCACAACACGCTCGCCTCGCCGGACACCCTCGCGGTCACGGCCGGGGCCTACTTCACCCTCACGCTCGTCGCCGCCTTCGGCCTCGCCGTCCCGCTGTGGGCGTCGGGCGCCGTCGCCTTCGCCGGCGGCCTCGTCGCGGCGGCACTCGTGCTGCTCCTCGCGGGCCGTGCCGCGGGCACCGCGGGCACCCGCCTCATCCTCGCCGGATCGGCGACGGCGATGGCCCTGGACGCGGCGACCGGCATGCTCCTCATCCTGTTCAACCAGAACACGACCGGCCTCTTCGCCTGGGGGAGCGGCTCGCTGGCGCAGCTGAACATCGACGCGTCGGTACGCGCCGTCCCCCTCGTCGTCGTGCTGCTGTGCGTCGCTCTGGCGCTCTCCCGGCGGCTGGACGTGATGAACCTCGGCGACGATGCCGCGTCCACCCTCGGCGTGCCGATCCGGACCACCCGCGTGGCCGCCGTGCTCTGCGCGGTGCTGCTGACCAGCACGGCGGTGACCCTCGCCGGCCCGATCGGCTTCGTCGGCCTCGGCGCGCCCGTCGTGGCCCGCCTGATCGCGGGGCGGGTCACCGCGCTGCGCCGGCACCTGCTCCTGATCCCCGCGGCCGGACTGCTCGGCGCGTTGCTCGTCCTGCTCGCGGACGCGTCCCTGCGCGCGGTGCAAGGGGCGGACGGGGCCGCCTCCATCCCCACCGGCGTACCGACCGCGCTGCTCGGCTCCGTCGTGATCGTGGTCCTCGCGCTGCGGCTGCGCGACACGGGCGGCGTCCGGCAGCCACCGCGTGCGCGGGTCGCCGTACGCTCACGCCGCGCCTTCCTTCTTGTCACGTCCGGCGCGGTGGTGCTGCTGGCCGGAGCCGCCCTCACGGCGATCCTGGCGGGAAGCCTCTGGCTGCGGACCGGGGACATCGTGCTGTGGCTCCAGGGCGCCGCCCCGGACCTGATAGGCCAGGCACTCGACGACCGGGTCCCACGCGTGACCGCCGCGATCCTCGCCGGCGCGGCGCTCGGACTGGCCGGATGCGCCGTACAGAGCTCGGTGCGCAACCCGCTGGCGGAGCCCGGGGTGCTCGGCATCACGGCCGGGGCCGGCCTCGGTGCGGCGAGCGTCGCCACCTCCGGCCTGCCCGGTGGCCGGCCGGTACTCATCGCGGTAGCGGTCACGGCGGGGCTGGCCACGTTCGCGGTGATCGCCCTGCTGGCCCGGCGCGGCGGCTTCCTGCCCGACCGGTTCGTACTGATCGGCATCGGCATGGGGTACGGCCTCAGCGCCGTCACCACCTTCCTCCTGCTGCGCGCCGACCCGTACAACACGCCCCGGATCTTCACCTGGCTCTCCGGCACGACCTACGGCCGCACGTTCCCCGACGTCGCCCCGGTCGCGGTGGCCCTGGCTCTCGCCCTGCCCGCACTGCTGTTCATGCGCGGCCGGCTCGACCTGCTCGCCGTCGACGAGGACACCCCGCGCATCGTCGGTGTCCGGGTGGAACGCACCCGCTTCGCCGCCCTGTCGATCGCAGCGGTGCTCGCGGCCCTCAGCGTGATCGCCGTCGGCGTCGTCGGTTTCGTGGGGCTCGTCGCCCCGCACCTCGCCCGTTCCCTGGTGGGCGCCCGGCACGCCCGCGCGATCCCGGTCTCGATGGTGCTCGGCGGACTGCTGGTGTGCGTGGCGGACGCGCTCGGCCGCACGCTCGTCGCCCCCGCCCAGGTGCCGGCGGGCCTGATGATCGCGCTGGTCGGCGCACCGTACTTCGTGTGGGTGCTCCGGAAGTCCCGCGCATGACCCCGGGAGGGGACGGGGTCCACGCCAACAGGTTCGGACTCCGGCCCCGCTCCCCTTCCCCTCGTCCTCTCCGACCCGCCAGGAGCACCGGAATGCCGCCCCGTCAGGAAACGCCCGCGCCGCTCGCTGCGCCCGCGCGGCCCGCGAAAAGCATCGTCGTCCCCTATGAGCCCGACACCCCGCCGGCTCAGCTGGCGGGCCTCGTCGACCTTGAGGTGTCGGAGCGCTGGCGTGCGGTCGACCGCTCCGCCCACGCCCCTCACCTCGTGGCCGTTCCCGCATATGAAGGCGCGGGCTGGGCCGCCGCGGCGCTCGTGACAGCACGTCCGAACACGGCCTATCTGAAAATCGTCGATGCCGTCGGCGACGTGCGCGCGGCCGTCAGGGCCGTCGTCGCCCACGCGGACAGCCGAGAGCTCGCGCAGGTCAAGTGGGAAGGATGGACGGCGCGCCCCGACGACGTCGCTGCCACCGGCTTCGCCGCCTTGAGCCGTCCGCTCACGCAGCCGGAGGGCGCTTCCGGGCCGGCTGACGGTTACCTCCGCTGGCTGCGCGACGGCGTCACGAGCGCGCCCGCGTACTACGGGCAGACCACGCACTTCACCTGCGGCGCCGTCACCGCACTGGTCGCGCAGGCGCACGCGGGCACGCTGGCGTGGCAGGCCCTCGACCGGCAGCGGGAGCTGACGCTGTGGCGCGACGCCACCAACTTCCTCGCGTGCGAGCCCGTCGGGCTGGGCGTCGCCGTGCGCCGGGCCTGGCCCTCGTCCCCGGTCACGATCCATCTGGACAACGACCGGCCGGTGTTGCTCGGCCACCTCCCTTCGAGCGACCAGGAGTGGCGTGCCCTGCTCCAGCGGGCCTCCCGGACGGAAGCGGAGCGCACCGGTGTCCCCATTGACCCGAGCCGCCTCTCCCTGACCGAGATCCGGGACGCGATCGGCCGGCACGAGCACGTGCTGCTCCTGCTCTCGCTCGCGGGGATGCAGGGATTCGACGTGCCGCACTGGGTGCTCTGCCACGGAGCTGTACCCGGCGCCATCGTGATCGAGGATCCCTGGACCAACGCGGCAACGGGGGACACCTGGGTCGACGCCCACCTCCTGCCGGTCTCCGACGCGTCGCTCGACACGATGTCGGTCATCTCGCCGGAGGGCTTCCGCGGCGCGGTGACCATCGGCCGCCCGCAAGGGCGGGACGCGGCGCCATCCTTGTGAACGAACACCATGACTCACTCACCGTGCCGGTACTGCGAGAGGGAAGCGACAGCGATGGAGATCCGACCCACGACCGATGAGGACCTGGACGTCTTCGTCGACACGGTCCACACCGCGTTCGGGCACTTTCCGGAACCCCCGGTCGCGGGTGGCGGACGCTGGTGGTCCGCGCTCGAAATGGACCGCGGCCTGCTCGCCCTGACAGCCGACGGCCGGCCCGTGGGCACCGCCGCCGCGTACTCCTTCGAACTCACCCTGCCCGGCCAGGTCCTCGCACCGGTCGCCGGGGTGAGCGCGGTCGGCGTCCTGCCCTCGCACCGGCGGCGCGGTGTGCTCAGCGAGATGATGCGACGGCAGCTCTCCGAGGTGCGGTCCCGGGGCGAGTTCCTCTCGGTGCTGCTGGCTTCCGAGTCCTCGATCTACGGCAGGTTCGGCTACGGACCGGCCACCTTCACCACCCGGCTGACGGTGCCGCGCCACCGAGCCGCCCTCGCGGTTCCCCGGGCTCGTGCGACGACCGGCGCACCGGCGACCGGAGCGGACGCCGGAACGGTCGAGGTCCTGCGGCGTGCCGAGTGCGGCGAGATCCTCGAAGAGGTCTACGACCGGTACCGCCGCGCCCAGCCCGGCGCGCTGTCCCGGCCGCACCGCTGGTGGGCCCTGGGGGCAGGGCAGTCGCCGGTCTCCTCCGCACCGCGCTACGTCGCCGTCCACCGGGACGCCGACGGAGCGGCGGACGGGTACGCCAGCTACTCGATCGGCGAGCCCGGCACCCTGACGGTCGACGAGACCATCGCCACCGACGACGCGGTCTTCATGGCCCTGGCCCGGTTCGCACTCGGACACGACCTGGTCTCACAGGTCGTGTTCCGGCACGTCCCGCCCGAGCACCCGCTGCGCTGGCACCTCGCCGACATCCGCGCCGGCGAGATCGGCGGACACGCCGACTGGCTGTGGGTGCGCCTCCTCGATGTCCCGCGCGCCCTGACCGCACGCGGCTGGTTCACGGACGGTGAGCTGGTCCTCGACGTGGACGACCCGTTCCTCGGCGAGCACGGCCGCTACCTGCTGACCGTCCGCGGCGGCGAGGCCGGCTGCGTCGCCACGGACCGGCAGCCCGACCTGTCGCTGGACGTCCGCGATCTGAGCTCGCTCTACCTGGGAGGCGTCGCCCCGAGCACTCTCGTGCGCGCGGGACACGTCCGGGCCTGCCGTCCGGGCGCCGCGGCCCTCGCGGACACGCTCTTCCGCACAGAACGCGCCCCGCACTGCCTGCACTGGTTCTAGGGCCCGTACTGGGCTGTCACGCGGAAGAGCTGCGGAAGAGCTCCGGATCGCGGGGGCGGGAGCGATACTGATCGTGACAGCCGCCCCGCTGCCGGGCCGGTCCCGGACGCGGGCCGGCCCGGTGGGGCGCACCACCGTCCATGTCTCCGAGAGGAGCCGTTCATGACCACGGCGAAGGACCTGTTCACGATCGCCACGGACCCCGGGTCGAAGAACTCCGTGGGACAGGGGGACCTCTCGCTCGCGCTCGCGGGAGCCGAGCTGATCGATCTCATCGGGGCGGAGGCGGTAGGTGTGGACGGCGACCGCATCGTGCCCGGTGTGCCACCGGCGCCGGACGACCAGCTCATGGGAGAGGCCGCCGCGGCGCTCGTCCGACAGGCGCCCTACGAGCGGATCGAGGACTGGCTGTGGCGCCGGGGCCGAGACCTCTCGGCCGCGTACCAGAGGGCCCTGGAGGAGGCCGGTGAGCTGACGCCGAAGCGCGGCGGACGCCTGTCCTTCGGCTCCGAGCGCGTGGAACCGGCTGATACGCCCGCGCGCCGCCGGGCAGCCGACCGCTGGGAGCGGAAGGAACCCGTCCTGACCGCCCTCGCCTCCGTCGTGGGCATCGACGGCGAACACCCCGACGACGAGCCCGGCTTCGACGACGAGGCGGTGACGACCGTCGTGGCCATCGTCCACGACGCGGTGATGGAGCTGGAAGCCGTACGCCAGCGGAGGTCCATCGAGAACGCGGCGTTCGCCAACGTCTGGCGGGGACCGTGAGCCGAGCGGGGGCGGGCGTCCGGTGGAACCCGGCGGCCAACGGGCGAGCGGGAGGCAGGACGAGATGACGGAAGCCGACCCCGGGCTCTTCGGGCCCCGATCGGTCACCTGGCAGATACACGGCGACCCGATGATGTGGGTGGCGGGCGTGCGCGCCCTGTACCTCCAGGCGCTGCACCCGCGCGCCGTGCGCGGCGTCATGCAGAACTCCGATTTCCGCAAGGACGCCTGGGGCCGGCTGATGCGCACAGCGGGCTTCGTCGGAACCATCACCTACGGAACCACAGAGGCCGCCGAGAAGGCGGGCGCCCGCGTCCGCAGGATCCACCGGCTCCTCAAGGTCACCGACCCGCGCACCGGTGAGACGTACGGCGTCGATGACCCCGCGCTGCTGCTGTGGGTCCACTGCGCCGAGGCCGACTCCTACCTCCAGGTCGAACGCCGCTCCGGCTTCCCCCTCACCGACGCGCAGGCCGACCGGTACATCGACGAACACCGCCGCGGCGCCCGGCTCGTCGGCCTCGACCCGGCCGATGTACCCGCCACCACCGCACAGCTGGCCGCCTACTTCGAGCGGGTGCGGCCCCAGCTGGCCTCCTCACCAGATGCGCGGGACGTCGACGACTTCCTGCGGAAGCCACCGGTCCACCCCCTGCTGGTGCCTGCCCGCGCCCTGCTGTGGCGGCGCGTCGCGACGCTCGCCTACCAGTCGCTGCCCCCGTACGCCCACGAGCTGTACGGCAGACCCGCACCACCGGCGGCCACCGTCGACCGCCGTCTGCGCACCGCCGGAACCCTCCTGCGGGCTGTCCCGTCGCGGCTGCGCTGGCAGCTCCCGCCGGGTCATATCCTGAAGGCGACGGCGCGTCTGGGGCCAGGCAGCCGCCCCACCCCGTACAAACTGAAGAGGCAGGCAGCCATACTGGAAGGGCCGGGGAGGGCGCAGCAACAGTAGGCGGAACAACGGGGGCGACAGCAGGGATGGCGGAAACCAGGCTGATCCAGAGCCGGTACCGACTGCTCGATCTGATCGGGCGCGGCGGCATGGGCGAGGTGTGGCGTGCCCGCGACGAATCACTCGGCCGTCAGGTCGCCGTCAAGTGCCTGAAGCCGATGGGTCCTCAGCACGACCCGGACTTCACCCGCATCCTGCGTGAACGCTTCCGCCGGGAGGCCCGGGTCGCGGCCGCGCTCCAGCACCGCGGCGTCACCGTCGTCCACGACTTCGGCGAACACGAGGGCGTGCTCTACCTGGTGATGGAGTTGCTGGACGGCCGCAATCTCAGCCAGCTCCTGGAGGACAACGAGCAGCATCCGCTGCCCGTCGACGACGTCGTCGACATCGCGGAACAGGTCGCCGACGCCCTCGGATACACCCACCAGCAGGGCATCGTCCACCGCGACCTCAAGCCGGCCAACATCATGAGGCTGGCCGACGGGACGGTGAAGATCTGCGACTTCGGCATCGCCAGGCTCGGCCACGACATCAGCGTCACCTCACGCCTCACCGGCGTAGGCATCGCCATGGGCACCCCCCACTACATGTCGCCCGAGCAGATCAGCGGCGGCCAGATCGACCACCGCAGCGACCTCTACTCGCTGGGCTGCGTGCTGTACGAGATCGCCACCGGGGCGCCGCCGTTCGACCTCGACGATGCCTGGGGCGTCCTCGTCGGACACCGTGACACCCAGCCGGAGCCCCTCCGTTCGCACCGGGCCGAACTCCCCGGATTCTTCGACCGCGTCGTCCTGGAACTGCTCGCCAAGACCCCGGAGCAGCGGCCCGCAGACGCGGGTGACCTGCGCCGCCGCATCGCCGTCGGCCGCACCGGAGCGCAGCCGCACCTGGAGCCGACCGGCCGGGTGCTGCTCGCGCCGCCCGTCCCGGTCGAGCGCCCCGGCGGACCCGCAGGCCCCGGACCGCGGCTGCCCGACTGGACCCACGGGATGACGAGCGGAATCAAGGCGACGGGCGCCGCGACGCCGGGACTCCCGCCGCCCGACCACTCGGCGGGCCTGACCGGCCAGTGGACCACCGGCACCGACCCGCGGACCGCCGGATCCGCACCGCCCGCCGGGTCCGGGCGGCCCACGCCCTCGCCGGAACTCCTCGCGATACTCGCCAGCCGCCACAGCGCCGGCCTCAACCTGAGCCGCCTCGGCCACTGGGACGAGGCGGGCGAGGTGCACCGGGCGGTCGCCGCAGAACGCGAGCACGCGCTGGGTCCCGACCACCCCGACACGCTCTCCAGCCGCTACGAGGTGGGGTTCACCCTCAGCCGCACCGGGCGCGCGGCGGACGCGCTGCGGGAGTTCGGCCGGGTCGCGGAGGGCCGCGGGAGGACCCTGGGCCCCGACCACGCGGAGACCCTCGCCGCCCGCCAGGAAGTGGCGTACGTACTGGGCCGGCTCGGCCGGCACTTCGAGGCCCACCAGGTCTACGCCGCAGTCCTCGCCTCCCGGGAACGCTCGATGGGACCCGATCACCCCGACACCCTGCGCTGCCGCCACAACCTGGCGTTCAACCTCAGCCGGCTCGGGCGCCTGGAGGACTCGTACCGCATGGCCCGCGACGTGGCGGCGGCCCGCGCCCGGCTGCTCGGCGCCGCCCATCCCGACACCCTGGTCACCCGCTACGAGGTCGGCTACACCCTCGGCCGGCTCGGCCGGTGGACGGAGGCCCTGCAGACCTACCGGGAGATCGTCCAGGTCCGGTCGCACGTGCTGGGCGCCGACCACCCCGACACCCTCGCGGCCCGCTACGAGGTCGGCATCAGCCTCGGCCGGCTGGGCCGCAGCACCGAGGCGCTGGAGCTGTACCGGCTGCTCGTCGACGACCGGACCCGGGTCAGCGGCCCCGCCGACCCCGAGACCCTCCGCGCCCGCCACGGACTGGGCGTCAACCTGGGCCGGCTGGCCCGCTGGGAGGAGGCGCTGACCGAGGCGCGCGAGGTGTGCGCGACCCGCGAACGCGTCCTGGGCGCCGACCACGCCGACACCCTCGTCAGCCGCCGCGAGATCGCCGTGGGCCTCGGCTGGCTCGGCCGCTGGGCCGAGGCGCTCACCGTCTACCGCAAGGTCGCAGAGGTACGGACCAGGCTGCTCGGTGCCGATCACCCCGACACCCTCGCCAGCCGCAACGACGAGGCGCACTGCCTCGAACAGCTCGGTCGCGCGAAGGAAGCGGTCGAGCTGTACCGGCAGGTCGCGGCGCTGCGACAGCAACGGGGCATCCCGTCGTCCTGACCGGCGCCCCTCGGCACCGGCTCTGGCCAGACGCCGCCGTCCGTGTTACCAAGAGCCATGCCCGCACCCGACAGCTATGACGCAGTGATCGTGGGCGGCGGCCACAACGGACTCGTCGCCGCCGCCTACCTCGCCCGAGCCGGGCAGTCCGTACTGGTCCTGGAACGCCTGGGCGCCACCGGGGGAGCGGCCGTCTCGACCCGGCCCTTCGCGGGCGTCGACGCCCGGCTCTCGCGCTACTCGTACCTGGTGTCGCTGCTGCCGCAGAAAATCGTCCGGGAGCTCGGCCTGGACTTCGCCGTACGGAAGCGGACCGTCTCCTCGTACACCCCGGCGCTGCGCGACGGGCGTGCCACCGGGCTGCTCGTCGGCGGCGACGGCACCCGCGCCTCCTTCGCCGCGCTCACCGGCTCGGACCGGGAGTACGAGGCCTGGCAGCGCTTCTACCGCCGGACCGGGCAGGTCGCCGAGCGGGTCTTCCCCACCCTCACGGAGCCCCTGCCCACCCGTGAGGCGCTGCGTGAGCGGATCGGTGACGCGGACGCCTGGCGGATGCTCTTCGAGGAGCCCATCGGCGTCGCCGTCGAGGAGAACTTCGACGACGACCTCGTACGCGGCGTCGTGCTCACCGACGCGCTGATCGGCACGTTCGCCGACGCGCACGATCCCTCGCTGCTCCAGAACCGCTGTTTTCTCTACCACGTCATCGGCGGCGGCACCGGTGACTGGGACGTGCCGGTCGGCGGGATGGGCGCGCTCACCGACGCCCTCGCCGGGGCCGCGCGTGCGGCCGGTGCGCACATCCGCACCGGGCACGAGGCGATCCGTGTCGACACCGACGGGACACAGGCCGAGGTGACGGTACGGGCGGACGGCGCCGAGCGGACCGTCGGCGCGCGCCGCGTCCTGGTCAACGCCTCGCCCCAGGCACTCGCCGCGCTCCTCGGGGACGAACCGCCGGCACCCGCGGAGGGCGCCCAGCTGAAGGTGAACATGCTGCTCACCCGGCTGCCCCGGCTGCGCGACCGCTCCGTGGACCCGCGCGAGGCGTTCGCCGGTACCTTCCACATCGCCGAGGGCTACGGGCAACTGGCCGACGCCTACCGCGACGCGGCGGCGGGCCGGCTGCCCGCCGCCCCGCCGTCCGAGATCTACTGCCACTCGCTGACGGACCCCTCGATCCTCGGCGCGGATCTCGCCGCGCGCGGCTACCAGACCCTCACGCTGTTCGGCCTGCACGCCCCGGCCCGGCTCTTCGCCGCGGACAACGCGGTAACGCGCGCGGCCCTGCTCAAGGCCACGCTCGCCGAGCTCGACGCCCATCTGGAGGAGCCGATCGCGGACTGCCTGGCCCTCGACGGGAACGGCGAACCCTGCATCGAGGCGAAGACCCCGCTCGACCTGGAGCACGACCTGCGGCTGCCCGGCGGCCACATCTTCCACCGGGACCTCGCCTTCCCGTACGCCACCGCGACGACCGGCCGCTGGGGTGTGGAGACCGCGCACCCCAACATCCTGCTGTGCGGGGCCGGCGCGGTGCGCGGCGGCGGTGTCAGCGGGGTCCCCGGCCACAACGCCGCGATGGCGGCGCTGGGCCGGTGACCGGTGGCGCTACTGCCCGAACGCGCCGCGCAGGGCCCCGATCTTGCGCGGCAGGTCGTACTCCGCGCCGCCCTCGTGGCCGTTGTACGTGAACACCTCGATCCGCGCCGGACCCGCGTAGCGGTGGTAGGCGGCGAACACCGTGGACGAGGGGCAGATCTTGTCCATCAGCCCCACCGAGAACCAGGCCGGAGCGGTGGCCCGCGCCGCGAAGTTCACCCCGTCGAAGTAGGACAGGGTCTCCATCGCCTCGTCGATCCGGAACCGGTGCCCGGACAGCCAGCGGGCGATCTCCGCGTACGGCCCCGCGTCCGTGATCTGCGAGGCACGCCGGTAGTGGCAGAGGAACGGCACATCGGCGACGGTCGCCACGACGTCGTCGCGCAGCCCCGCCACGGCGAGCGCGAGGCCGCCGCCCTGGCTGCCGCCGAGCACCGCCACCCGTGAGGCGTCCACCGCGTCGTGCGCCTTCACGGCGTCGACGGCCCGCACCGCGTCCGTGATCAGCCGGCGGTAGTAGTGCCGGTACGGGTCCTCGATGCCCCGGGTCAGGAAGCCGGGGGAGGAGGAGCCGTTTCCGTCGGGGCCGATGTCCACCGTGTCGGCGGTGTTCTTGCCGCCGCCGCCCTGACCGCGGTTGTCCATGATCAGGTGCGCGTAGCCCAGGGCGCTCCAGGTGAGCCAGGAGTACGGGATGCCCCGGCCGCCGTTGTATCCGATGTACTGCACGACGGCGGGCAGCGGGCCCGAGCGGACCCGGGGCAGCATCAGCCACGCCTTCACCGGCTGTCCGCCCCAGCCGCGGAACGTCACGTCGAAGACGTCGACGGTGGCGAATCCGGCGTCGTACGGGACGAACTCGGCGTCCAGGCCGTGGCGGGACGTCTCGGTGAGGGTCTTCTCCCAGAAGGCGTCGAAGTCGGCCGGCTCCTCCGGCTCCGGCCGGTAGTCGCGCAGCCGGTCCAGTGGCATGTCGAACAGCAAGGGTCTAGCTCCTCTTCAGGGTGAGGTTGAGGGTTGCGCCGTGGCGTCCGGCGGTGTCGGCGGTGATCCGGATGCCGCTGCCGGCCGGCGCGGCGCTCACACCGGGGTCGGCGGAGACGACGGCCAGCCCCCGCAGCGCCAGGTCCAGGACGACGGAGGACCGCAGCTGGGTCGGGTCCGACAGCGACACGGTCACCGTCTTCCCCTCGGGCCTCACCAGGACCGACGCCGGACCGTCCGCGGTGAGCTCCTGCGCGGTTCCCGCGGTCCAGAAGTTCGCGGCGAGCAGTCCGTCCGCGCAGCGGCGTACCGCGTGCACGGCGGTGGAGTCCGTGACCAGTTTCACCGGGGGCGCGGACGACCACTGCCTTGTGCGCTCGGCGGATGCCGCCGGGGCCTGCAGCCAGAAGTAGCCCGCCCCGCCCGGCGCGGTCCCGTGGTCCTGCCACAGCGTCAGATAGGGGCGGGTGACGGAGGTGTCCGTGCCGTACTTGAGGTTGATCTCCCGCCAGGTCGCGGTCCGGTCCTCGCGCAGGCCGTTCAGGGTGACGGGCTCCGGGAAGACGTAGCCACCGGTTCCGGCGACATGCAGCCACCGCACCTCGTCCAGCCGCGCCGACCAGCCGGTGTCCGCCGGGGCGGCCTGGCCGTTGACGGTCAGCGCCGCCCGTGGGTCCCGCAGCTTCCGGTTCTCCACGACCGTCTCCGCCGTACCGGCGTCGGCGGTGATGCCCGAACCGACGCAGGCGATGACGTCGTCCAGGCAGAACCAGCTCTTCAGGCCGTGCAGCGAACTGCCGAACGCCCGGAGCTCCATGCCGTACGCGCCGAGCGTCGTCCCCGGCAGCGCGGCGCCGCCCGCCCAGTCGGCGGTGCTGGTGGTGCGCTGCCCCGCGGCGTCGTCGGGCCGGCCGGCGATGACCGTGGTGCCGGGCAGCCGCGCCGGGTCGACGGTCGGCCAGTAGTCCTCGCTGTAGTGGCCGAGGTCGTCGGTGTAGAGGAGCACCATGCCGTCGGAGAGGTGCCAGGCGTGCAGGTTCTCGTTCTGGATCGACTCGTAGTTGTAGATCCGGGACGAGTACGCGGAGATGCCCAGCGCGAACGAGGGGCGGTGGTGGGCCGCCTTGTCCATCCTGGGGTGCTGCTTGTGCGCGACCAGCGGACCGCGCGCCGGTACCGGCGAGGCGATGACCTGCCGGGCGGCGACGAGCGAGGCGAGGTCGGTGACGGCGAGGAAGTCCCGGTAGGTGTCCTCGGCGATCCACTGCTTGACCAGGGCGGTGAACCGGTCGGCGGTCTCGCCGGGGAAGCCCGGGATCAGCCGGACCACCGCCTCGATGACCGTCTGCGCCGAGACGTGGCCCTGCTTGCTCGGGCGGGCGATCTCGCGCCCGCACACCGACGCCATCACGTCACCGCGTGCCAGCAGCGGATCGAACCCCTCGTCGACCCAGCCCCGGACGTTGTCCAGGTCCGGATCGGTGACCGTCCACGCCGTACCGGCGAGGAGGTTCAGCAGCCGCGAGAGGTTGTTGAGCAGCTCCTTGCCGTAGCCGCCGTTGTACGGGTGCTTGTAGTGCTGGAGGAACGAGCCGTCGGAGTAGAAGCCCTCGCCGGTGCCCTCGGCCGCCGCGCTCGCGTCGTTGTAGGCGAGGACGCTGTTGGCGCCCGAACCCTCGACGTCGGAAAGAGCGTCACGGACGCGGGCCAGATCGTCCCCGTTGTCGCGGAGCACGGCGTTAACGGCGACGACGGTGGAGATCCACACCCGGTTGGCACCGGTTGCGATCTGCCGGTCGGCCCGCCACAGGTTCGGGTCGGGCGTGTAGTGCCGGACGGCCGCGGTGATCCGGGCGAGCCGCTCCGTGCCGAGCGCGTCGTGGAGCAGCACCGTCGCGTCGTTGAGTGCGAGCGCGGAGCCGATCTCCCAGTCCCAGTCGTTGTCGAACCGGGTGTGGTCGGGGCCGTAGCGGTTGGCCAGCATCCAGTCGATGCCTGCCAGCAGCAGATCGCGCAGCGCGGTCTCGCCGTACTGCGGGGTGCCGGGTACGGCCCACGCGGTGGCGACCGTGGCGAGCCGCTTGAACGACGTCGTGACGTGGTTGGAGAGCGTGGTGCTGGTCAGGTCCGGGAACAGCCCGTCGGTACGCGACGGGTCCATGCCCTTGGCGGAGGTCGTCGCCGCCTTGCCGGCCCTGGCCACGGCCGCGGCGATCTGCGGGTCCGTGAGGTCGAGACCGGGGCCCCCGGTGAGCAGGGTGTGCCACCGGGTGCGCAGGGACGCGGCGTCGTCGACGACGGTGTCCCTGGCGGCGGCCTGCGCGGTGCCGGCCGGGAGGACGAGCGGCAGGGCGGCGGCCGCGCCGAGCGCCGCCGCACCGGCGAGGACGGTGCGGCGGGTGGTGCCGTTGGTGCTCCGGGTGGTGCCTGGGTTCATGGCGCTGCCCTCACAGAAGGTGTCGGCGGTCGACGGCCGCGGCGAGCGCCGCGTGGCCGGAAGGGTTGGGGTGGAGCCCG
Source organism: Streptomyces sp. NPDC087428 (assembly GCF_044744085.1). Taxonomy (NCBI): domain Bacteria; kingdom Bacillati; phylum Actinomycetota; class Actinomycetes; order Kitasatosporales; family Streptomycetaceae; genus Streptomyces; species Streptomyces sp. NPDC087428. The sequence continues at coordinate 196,979 of NZ_JBIUXR010000009.1, read as the reverse complement.
TCGCCGCTGTCGTATGCGGGCCGCAGCCGCTCCGGGTGGTCCGGGTCGCGCAGGGCCGCGTCGAAGTCGGCCACGGCGTCGAAGACCCGGCCGGTCCGCACCGTCGCGTTGATCCGCAGCCGCACCTTCTCCAGCTCGGGCGTCCAGCGGGTCCAGCCCCCGAACGGGGCGATGGTCGCGCCGACCGCCCGCAGTCCGGCGTCACGGGCGCGCAGCACCAGCTGCCGGTAGCCGGCCAGGACGAGCGCGGGGTCGGTCTGGCTCGGCGGCTGCTGGAGGTCGTTGACGCCGAGGTGGACCAGGACGGTCCGCAGCCCGGGGAGCGACAGCACGTCGCGGTCGAAGCGGGCCTGTCCGCCGGGGCCGAACCGGGCGTCGTCCAGCAGCACCCGGTTGCCGCTGATCCCGAGATCGGCGACCGCCGACCCGGGCAGCCGCCCGGCCAGCTGGTCGGGCCAGCGCAGACCGGAGTCGTCGGGCGTGCCGACGCCCTCCGCGATGGAGTCGCCGAGCACCGCGATCACCGGCCCGTGCGCGCCCGTCACCTCGACGCCCGTCAGCAGGTACACCGAAGTGGTGCGCTCCCCGTCGACGTCGTGCGAGGCGTGGGTGTTGCGGTGGAAGGACAGCGGCCCGGTGGGGCCGGGCAGTTCGGTCCGCACCGTCAGCAGGGACGCCTCGGCGGCCCGCAGGCCGGCGACCACGTCACTGGTCAGCGAGGCGCCCGCGGCGAGCCACGCCCGCCGCTGCCCGCCGAACGTCACGGGCCTGCCGCCCGCGGTCACCGGGCCGATCAGCACGGGCGCCGTACCGAAGGCGTGCCCGTAGCGCAGCCGGAGCTGCCCGCCGGCCGACAGCCGGACGTGCGCGGTGAACGTCGCGTCGGTCAGCCCGGCGCTCGCCACCGGGTCGGTGTCGGTCGGCGCGGTCTGCGCGGTCGCCCAGGAGGTCGCCCAGCGCGAGCGGCGCGCACCGCCGGCCGGTCCGTCGGCGGCCTGGGCACCGGGCGCCGCCACCGCGACGGCGGCCAGTCCGGCCGCCGCCGTCAGTACCCCGCGTCTCGCGGGCCCCCGCCCGCTCACTGCGGGCACGCGCCGGTCGGGGCGTACTCGCTGCCGTAGGTGCCCACCGCGTCGCCGCCGGTGTTCCCGCTCATCGTGTTGGTGCAGACGGGGCCCTGCGGGGTGCGCATGAACTTGATGCCGCCGCCCGCGTTGCCCGTGATGGTGTTGCCGTAGACGCTGGTGGCGGTGCCGTCGGTGGCGGTGTCACCGCCGAGCCGGATGCCGGCGCCGACGTTGTCGTGAATGGTGTTGTAGCGGAAGATGTTGCCGCTGCCCCGGGCGTCGAGCCCGCCCGAGCTCGCGTCCTGCTGGCCGCTGCAGTCGTTGTACTCGACGTAGTTGTTGGTCGAGTTCTCCTTCACGTCGACGCACTCGTTGCCCTGGGTGGCGATCGTGTTGTGGTGGATGCGGTTGTTCCGGCTGATGTCGGGGGCCGCGTCCGGGGCGCCGTTCGCGCCCTGCTGCTCCGGGGCCGTGCCGAGGTAGATGCCCTCGCCGTTCTTGCCGCCGCCGCCGAACTTGAAGTCCGCGACGCCGCAGTTGGTGATGGTGTTGCCGGAGATGTCGGCGCCGGTCACCAGGTAGCGCACCCGCAGACACTCGTCAGCGGCGTTCTTGAGGGTCATATCGGTGAGGTGCAGATCGCCCACCCCGTTGCCGGGAGTCGTGCTCATGACATATATGAGCTTGAGGCGGTACCCGGACACCTCGGTGGACGACCCGTGCAGCCCGTCCACCGTGAAGCCGCTCAGCGTGGTCGAGTCGTGCCGCACCTGAATGATCCGGGTGTCACCGGCGCCCTTCACCACGGCGTTCGACGGGCCCGTGACGGTGACTCCGGCGCGCTTGGTCACCACATCCTGCTTGTACGTACCGGCGGCCAGGTTCACCACCGCGCCCGTCGGCGCCAGATCGACCGCCTTCTGGATGGTGGCGAACGGGGACCCCGCCGACGTACCGGAGTTGGTGTCGCTGCCGGACGGCGACACGTAGTACGCGGTGGCGGTGGCGGCGGACACCGAAGGCGGGGGGAAGACGAGCGGGGCGCCGACGGCGAGCGCGGCGACGAGGGTGGTGCGCAGTGCGTGGCTCATGGGGTGTGCCTCCTGGGATCAGCGAAGGACAGAGCGAGCAGTACGGGAATGCTCGGGCCGAGAAGCAGTGGCCCCAGCGGTACGACGAGAGAGAGCAGTACGGCGGAGACCACCGCGCCGAGCAGGGCGGTGCCCCGGGGGGCCGAGCCGAAGCCGAGCGCCAGCGCGCCGCGGGTCCAGCTCCGGACGGTGCCGCCGGGCGCCCGGCCGGCCTCGGCCGCGAGCGCCACGTGGTGGATGACCAGGGCGGCCGCGATACCCGCCTGGGCGGCGAGCAGCACGAACGCCCACGGCTCCGAGCGGCCGAGCAGATAGACGATGTTGGCGGTCAGGACGGCCGCGGCCGCCGTGGAGGCGAGCCCGTGCCGCCACAGGGAGCGCCAGTACCGGGGGAAGGACGCGAATGTGTTGGCGAAGCAACCGCTGTCGCCCTCGGCCCGCCATCGCTGGAGCCCGTGCGCCATCGCGGCGAGCGCGGGCAGCCAGGTCACCACACCCAGCGACAGCACGACGAACGCGGCCCCGGCGGCCGCCGGGTAGGCCACGAACTCCAGCCGCCGCAGCAGCGTCGGCCAGTTGGACGAGAGGGTTGCCCGCATGGTCAGCCGACCTTTCCTGTGTACGGTTCCGGCACGTCGAGGAGCACGGTGCCGTCCCGTTCGAGCCGGGTCGCCGCCACCACGTACGGGTCGCCGCCCGAGGTGAGCAGTACGGCCGCGGCGTCCGCGCTGAGGCCTTCGGTACGGATCCGGCGGGCGACGGGGGAGAGCAGCACGGTCTCCGTGCCGAAGGTCACTCCCTGTCCCCGCGCGCACGGGACCCGCACGGCGTCCGTCTCCGTGCCCGGAACGATCGCGGTGAGGAACAGCCCCTCCGTGGAGCGGGCGGTCGTCGAACGCAGCGTGTGCAGGGTGCGGGTGAGGCTCAGCTCCGGTGTGCTGGACGTCGGGTTGGCCACCACCTCGGTGACCTCGCAGACGAAACGGCCGTCGGCGGGCGCGAACTGCCGCACCCGCGCGGACGCCGCCCCGGACCGGATCAGCCGGCTGCCGTCGGGCAGGGCCTCGGTCGGCCGGTCGGTCTGGAGAAGGAACGTCCACTCACGGGCGGCTTCCGCCTCGGCGAGGTCCAGCAGCACCAGCCGCCCCGACGGGGTGAACACCAGCGTCCGGTCCAGCCGCCGCACCCCGAGCGCGGGGTCGTACATCGCGGCGATCTCCGCCGTGGCGTGCGCCCACCCGCAGTCGGGGGACACCAGCACATCGCGCTGGCGGGCCTGCCGCTCGAACGGGATGTCGCGGTACACGTGGTACCGGTCCTCGTCCGCGTACCCCTGCCCGTTCACCAGCAGCAGATTGTGATGGGCGGCGCGCTTGCGGTTGCTGTAGCCCTCGTCCACCGCGAGGAACGCCCCCTGCGAGACCAGCACGAAGGAGCCCGAATCGGGGTGGTGGTGGCCCTGGTTGAGGGTCTCCCAGCCCTGCTCGGCCCGGTGCTTCGCGGCCGTCTCCCAGGCCCGGTGGCCACCGCCGGGGCTGGCCTTGAACGAGACCAGGGTGGCGTCGTCGCCCCATCCGGTACGCGCGGCCAGCAGCCCGAGGTCCGGGAAGAACGCCCGGGTCTCGGTCGGCCGGGCCGCGGGCACCGACGGGTCGTACCAGAGATATTCGAGGTAGGCCTCCGGCAGGATTCCCGGCCGCACCCCGCTCTCGGCCGCCTCCTTCCACAGCAGCTCGCCCGATGCCAGATCACCCATCCACTGGGCCTCCGGGATGCCGTACTGCGCGCCGAGGCGGTAGTACAGACCCGCGCTGTGGCCGCTGCGCCGGTCGTGGCAGTCGCCGTGGTCGACGTTGAACGCGAAACCGGGCGCCGTCTGGTGCAGCCGGTAGCGGAACGTGTGGGACATGAATCCGCCCCGGTCCCACCAGTCGATGCCCTCCGCCTCCTTGAGGAGGTCCAGGTGGATGGCGAGGAAGGGCACGCCATAGCGCCAGTACACGACGCCCTCCGCGTGCGAGCCGTCCTCCGGCATCAGGTCGAGGACGGTTGCGAGATTGTCCTTGGCGCACTCGGTCCACTCCTCCTTGCCCAGCACGTACCCGGCCGTCGCCAGGCCCGCGTAGCAGATCCAGTTGTGGTTCTGCCAGTACGACGAGGACCACCAGCGGCCCTCGCTCGCCACCGCGAACTCATGCATCCGCCGCCCCTGGAGCAGCAGCTTGTACCGCAGCAGCGCCCGTACCCCGTCCGGCAGGTCGTCGCCGATCCACTTGTAGGCCAGGGCCAGATGGTGCAGCAGCCAGCCGGCGTCCAGGTCGTGGTCCGGCATATGGGCCTTGCCCCAGTGGGGCAGCCGCACCGCGGCCTCGATCCAGCGCCGGCTCTCCGCCAGATGGGCCGGATCGCCGCCGACCCGGTAGGCCAGCGCCGGGTTGGAGGCCGCGGGCCCCAGCCAGGTGATGCTGGCCAGGGGGTGCGTACGGGGCGGGGTCAGCCCGCGGTGACGGGTGGCCTCCTCGTACAGCCGCACCTCCTGCGCGGGGCGCGGTCCGGGCGGCGTGGTCGCCGAGAGCAACAAGGGTCAGTCCTCCGATCGGAACCGTGCGGTGCTGCCGTCGGCCAGCCGGACCGTCAGCCCGTCGTCCTCCAGCCGTACGTCCGTGACGGCGGGCCCGGCCGAGCCGGCCTGGTACACCGAGGCGAAGACGACCCGGTCGGTGACGGCGCTGAAGTCGACCCGGGTCCGCACCCGTTGGGGATCGTCGGCGGGGCCGGGGCCCGGAGTGCTCACCGGGCGCACCGGGACCCCGGCGCGGTGCGTGTGCCAGCCGTGCAGCGTCTGGTCGCCGTACCAGGTGGTGCGCACCGGACCGGTGGCCTGGACCTGGACGTCCAGCGCGGTACCCGGCCGCAGCTGCGAGGTGATGCGCCGGTCCGTGCCGGCGGTCACCGTCAGCAGGTCCACCAGGAAGCCGTCGCCCGCGACGATCCGCCGGACCGCGCGCACGCCCTCGTACGCGGTGGTCACCCCGGCGGTCACCGAGCGGTCGTCCGAGTCCAGCAGCGTTCCCGTGCACTCGGTCTGCTCGGCGCCGTCCACCCGGAACGCCGGATGCGCATCGGTCGACGCGTACAGATCACGGAACTCGGCGTGCGCGTAGGGAACCTGTCCCGGATCGGGCTGCCACGGGGTGGTGTCGCCGTAGAGATAGAGGGACAACTTGTCACGATGGCCGTGCGAGCCGCCGTGCGGACCGAAGTCCAGCACCGCGTGGATGCCCGCGACACGCAGCACCGCGTAGCCCGCGGCCCCGAACACCGTCAGGGCACCGGACACGGGGCGGGCCGGCAGTGCCGGGCCGGCGAACCAGCCGCCCAGCTCCCGGTCGAGACCGTCGTCCGCGTCACCGAGCTCCGCACGGGCCCGTCCGGCCACCGCTTCCAGTGCGGCGGACGGCACCAACTGCTCTGCCAGTGAAACCAGTTCGAGCCATTCCAGAGCCAGCGGACCGCGCAGATACGGACCGTCGTGCAGCGCGGGCAGAATGCCGCCCGGCGTCGCGATCGTCGCCAGCACATCCGTCATCCCGGCCAGCACACCCACCACATCGGCCGGAACGGCCGCCGGATCGGTGCCCCGCAGCGCCAGCAGCGCCGCCCGCAGCACGAACCCGTGGTAGTAGGTGCTGCCCTCCCACTCCCAGCCGTCCTCGGCGACCGCGACCCGCAGGTGCGCGTACAGACCGTGCTCGCCCTCCAGCCACTCCTTGCCGCCGTCCCACTCCCGGCCGCGCGCCGCGGCGGCGCCGCGGCCGGCGGCCACCCCCGCGGCGTTGAGCCACGCGGTGTAGTTCGAGGCGAGCTGCCCCTTCCCGGTCAGCACGTCCCGGGCGTCCTGAGCCGCCCGCTCCAGCGCGTCCAGGAGCGGCAGTACGCCGGCCAGGTCATCCGTGCCCTGCTCGGCGAGCGTGATCACGGCGTGGCCGATGTTCACCGCCCAGATCGCGTCGGTCAGCGCCTGGTGGAAGAGCCGGCCGCGCAGCATCCAGACCTGCGCCTCGCCGTGCTGCGCGGTGGCGAGTTCCTCGTACAGACCCGCGTACTCGACGAGCCGCGCCACGGCCTCGGCGCGTTCGCCGCGATGGGCGAGCACCCGCAGACGCCGCGCCCACGCCTGGTGCGACAGCACCAGCCAGGCGCCGCGCACCGCCTCGTTGTCCACCCGGCAGCCGTACGCACAGCGCGCTCCGCCCTCGGGGAACACCCCGCCCAGCACATCGCCGTGATCCAGCTCCACACCGTGCGCCGGGCACACGTACGCGTGCCACCAGCCGCCCCGCTCCCGGGCGATCCGCCTCAACGCGGCCACACGCCACCGTCGATGTCCACCGTGGTGGCGGTCAGGAAGCCGGACGCGGGCGACGCCAGGTGGACGACGGCGGAGGCGACGTCCCGCGGAGTGCCTGCCCGGCCCACCGGGATGCCCGCCTCCATCGCCTGCTGCGCCTCGGGCGCGGTGAACGTGCCGTGGAAGGCGGTGCCCTTGATGAAGCCGGGGGCCACGGTGTTCACCGTGATGCCGGTGCCGCCCAGCTCCTTGGCGAGGCCCTTGGTGAATCCCCGGATGCCCGCCTTGGCGGCCGCGTAGGCGACCGAGCCGGGGCCGCCGCCGTTGTGCGCGGCCAGCGAGGACATGGTGATGATGCGCCCGGCCGACGACTTGACCAGGTGCGGCAGGGCGGCCCGCACGGTGCGGAACGTCGAGGTCAGATTGGTCGAGATGACCCGGTCGAAGTGGTCGTCCGACATCTCGGCGATCTTCTCCCGGCCGATCAGATGGCCCGCGTTGCAGACCAGGACGTCCAGGCCGCCGAGGAATCCGGTCGCCTCCTCGACAAAGCGGTCCACCTCGGCCGTCACCGTCACATCGGCCTGGAACGCCTTGGCCCGCCGGCCCAGCGCCTCGATCTCGGAGACCGTCTTCGCGGCCTCTTCGGCGGAGGAGTGGTAGTGGACGGCGACATCGGCGCCGGCCTCGGCGAGGGCGACGGCGATGGCGCGGCCGATGCCGTGGCCCGCTCCGGTCACCAGCGCGCGGGAACCTTGGAGATCAGCAGACATGGGGGGTAAACCTTTCGATAACCGGTCGCATCGGACCGGGACCGGTCACTTGAGACCGGCGGTTGCGAAGCCCTGCACGAAATAGCGCTGGCCGATGAGGAAGAGGACGACCATGGGCAGGGTGGCGAGCGTGGTGCCCGCCATCAGGAAGTGCCACTGGGTGCCGTTCTCGGTCTTGAAGACGGAGAGCCCGACCTGGATCACCCGGAGGTTGTCCGAATGGGTCACCAGCAGTGGCCAGAGGAAGTTGTTCCACGAGGACTCGAAGGTCAGCAGCGCCACCGTGATGAACGCCGGCTTGACCTGCGGCGACATGATCCTGGAGTAGATCCGGAACTCCCCGAGCCCGTCGAGGCGGGCCGCTTCCTCCAGCTCCACCGGCAGATCCAGGTAGAACTGCCGGAAGAGGAAGACCGCGAACGGGGTGACCGCGCCGGGCACGATGAGCGCCCACCAGGAGTCCAGCCAGCCGCTGCCGCCCTGGCCGAAGAGGTCGTTCCCGCCGGCCAGCGGCATGAAGCGGACGATCAGGAACTCCGGCAGCACCTTGGTGTACGTCGGGATCATCAGCGCAGCGATGAAGAGGTAGAAGATGACCTCGCTGCCCCGGAACCTGATCCGGGCCAGTGCGTACCCCGCCATCGACGCCACCAGGACGTTGATGGCGGTGTGGCTGACCGCGATGACGAGACTGTTCCGGGCGTACGTCGCGAAGGGCGCGGCCTTCAGCGCGTCGACGTAGTTGCCGAACTCCCAGTGCTCCGGCAGGAGTCCGCCGTCCTGCGACGCGATCTCCACGGGCGTCTTGAGCGAGGTCAGCACCATCCAGACGAACGGCACCACCATCAGCAGCGAGACGACGCAGAGCGCCAGGAAGAGCGCGATCCGGCCGGACGAGCGGCGCCCCCCCTTCGCGACGGGCCGGGGCGGACGCACGGCCCCGGGCTTGTGCAGCTCAGCTGTGGCCACGGGTGCCTCCCATGATCCGCCGGTTGACCAGGGTGAAGCCCATCAGCAGGACGAACAGCACCAGGGACTGGGCGCAGGCGTAGCCGACGCGGAACTCCCGGAAGGCGGATTTGTAGATCTCATACGTCATCATCGTGGTGCTGTTGGCCGGTCCGCCGTCGGTGAGGATGTAGATCTGGTCGAACGACTGGAACGCGTTGATCATCGAGGTGATCAGCACGAAGAACGTCGCCGGTTTCAGCAGCGGCAGCGTGATCGAGAAGAACTGCCGCACCTTCGAGGCGCCGTCCACCGAGGCCGCTTCGTACAGTTCCTTCGGCAGGGACTGCAACGCGGCCAAGTAGATGAGCATCTTCATGCCGATGCCCTGCCAGATCCCGACCAGGATCACCGAGGGCATCGCCCATGAGGTCGAGGCGAGCCAGGCCGGTCCCTGGATGCCGAGAAGCGACAGCAGGGTGTTGAACAGCCCGTTGCCCGGGTTGTAGATCCACAGCCAGACCAGGGCGATGGCCACGGTCGCGGTGACCTGCGGCAGGAAGATCGCGGTGCGGAAGATGCCCCGTGCCTTCAGGCCCGTGTGCAGCGCCAGCGCCACCAGCAGCCCCAGCATCATGCCGAACGGCACGGTGAAGAAGGTGTAGATGACGGTGTTCACGATGGACTTGCGGAACACCGCGTCGTCCAGCATGTCCCGGAAGTTGTCGAGCCCCACGAACTGCGGCGCCGTCAGCACGTCGTACTTCGTGAAGGCCAGCGCCACCGCGGCGACGACCGGCAGCCCGATCCAGAGGGAGGCGTGCAGCAGGGCGGGCGCCACCATCAGCATGCCGGCCCGTCGCCTGCGGCGCCCCGGGCCTGTCGGGGTCCTGCCGGTGCGCCGTTTACCGGACGCGTACGGCTCAGTCGGGGAAGGCGGCCGCGCGGGCCGTGCCTTCACTACGGATGTTGCTGTCACAGCGACGCCTCACATCCGGCCGATGGCGGCCTCGGCCAGCCGGCCGAGTTCCGCGATGGCATCCTTCGCGGACTGATTGCCCACGATCGCGGGCTCCAGCGTCGGCTTGATCTTCTCGCGGATCTCCATCCACGCGGCGGTGCCGCCCTCCGAGAAGGCGTCGCCCATGCTGCGCAGGGAGAGGTCGACGAACTTGTTCTCCTTCACGTAGCCGGTGTCGCTGAGGTCCTTGAGTCCCGGCACGGAACCGCGCTGCTTGGCGGCGCCCAGGATCGATTCGGGGGTCGCGAGGTACTCGACCAGCGCACGGGCCGCCGCGGGGTGCTTCGAACTCGCCGACTGGGTGACCAGCGTGCCGCCCTGGAGCATCGCCGGACGGCGGTTGGCCAGGACGAAGGCGCCGAGCTTGTCGTCCTTCAGCAGCTCCGGGTTCTGCTGGCCGACCTGCACCCACATGGCGCTGCTCGTCATCATCATCGACGCCTTGCCCGTCTGGACGTTGGACGGGGCACCGAGCTCCGTCTTCTTCGCGTAGGAGGCGGAGCCGTCCTCGATCAGGTCCTTGAAGAACTGGAGCGCCTCGACACCGCGGTTGTCGTTGAAGAGCACCTTCTTGCCGTCCGCGCTGAAGAGCTGACCGCCGTTGGCGAAGAGGAAGGTCTCCCAGCACTGGCGCAGTTCGATGGAGAACGGGTCGAACCCGATCCGCCCGGCTCGCGTCAGCTGTTTCGCCACGGCCCGCAGCTCGGCCCAGTTGGCGGGGGTCTTCTTGATCCCCGCCTCGGCGAAGTGGTCCTTGCGATAGACGACGATGCGGGTGTCGAGGACCACCGGCAGCGCGTACAGCCTGCCGTCGTAGCGAGACGGCTCCAGGACCCGCTTCTCGTAGTCGTGCGCGGTGGCGAACTTCTCCGGGAGCGGGGCGATCGCCTTCTTGGCAGCGAACGGCGGGATCCAGCCGACCCCGATCATCAGTACGTCGGGCAGCAGACCACCCGCGAGACCTGTGGTGATCTTCTCGTTGAGCTGCGCGTACGTGGTGTAGTCCACGTTCACCTTGACGTCCGGATACTTCTTCCGGAAGCCGCCGAGGATCGTCTTCTCCAACAGCGTCTTGCCGTCGGCCTTTTCGTAGATCGGGGTGAGCAGCGTGATCTCGCCCTCGGCGGGACCGTCGGCGGAGCCGCCGGCAGCCGAGGACCCGGTGCCGCAGCCGGAGAGTGCGGCCGCAGCGGTACCGGCGCCGATGGCGGCGAGCAGCGACCGTCGTTTGAGTTCCATGGGCACCCCTTTTGAGGTGGAGGCAGTGGATCGATCCAGCGATGGCAACCCGGCCATGGCTGGGAAGCGCTGGTAAATCGATGCACTGAGACTAGGAACGCTCTGAGACGCACGTCAACAGCTGATGCACAACAATTTTCAGGGAAGTTAACGGGTATACCGGTGAAGCGAGTTCAGTAAATCGGTACACTAGTCTGGCTGAACGCGTTCCGAACCGGAGGTGGCATGAGCGGGGTAACGATCCATCAGGTCGCGGAGGCCGCGGGAGTATCCGCGAGCACCGTGTCGAACGTCCTCAACGGGCGTACGGACCGTATGCAGGCGGCCACCCTGGCCCGCGTGGAGCGGGTGATCGAGCAGCTCAGCTACCGGCCCAACCGTGCCGCGCGGATGCTGCGCACCGGCCGGATCAAGGTCATCGGCCTGATCGTGCCGTCCGTGGCCAACCCCTTCTGGGGGTCGCTCGCCCGGGAGCTGGAGGCCATCGCGCTCGCCGACGGCTACCACGTGCTGCTCTGCAACAGTGAGCGCGACCCGGCCCGCGAGCTCAAGTACAGCGAGGAACTACTGGCCGACGGGGTGAGCGGAGTGGTGCTCTGCTCCTCGCTGCCCTCGCTCGACCACGTCGCCCCGCTGCTGGGCCGCGGTCTGAAGATGGTCGCCTTCGACCGCACCGCGCAGGCGGGCGACCCGCCCTCACTGTCCTCCATCAGCGTCGACAACGCGATGGGCGCCGAACTCGCCACCCGTCACCTGCTTGAGCTGGGACACCGCAGGCTGGCGTTCGTCTCGGGCTCGGTCAACAGTGTCAACCGCCGCGAGCGGCTGCGCGGCTTCCGGGCCGCCCTGGAGTCGGCCGGCCTCGACCCGGCCGACGCGATGGTCTGGCCCGGCGCCGACACCGCCGAGTTCGGCGACAAGGACGCCGCCGAGCTGGGGCGCAACGCCGCCCGCGAACTCCTCGGCCGTCCCCGTCCGCCCACCGCGTTCGTCGCCATCAACGACATGTGCGCGATCGGGATCTGCCGGGGCGCGAAGGATGCCGGGCGCAGCGCCGGACAGGACGTCTCCGTGGTCGGGTTCGACGACATCCTGCTCGCCGATCTCTTCGAGCCGCCGCTCACCACGGTCCGCCAGCCGCTGCCGGAGATGGCCGCCGAGACGTTCCAGCAGTTGCGCGCCCGTATCGACTCGGCACCGGTCGCGGGGCGTTCGCTCCTGATCAGGCCGAGGCTCGTCGTACGGGACTCCACCGCACCCGGACCCGCCGGGGCGACGGTCCCGGCGAGCCGTGCGCGCATCAGTGAGCCGGCCGCCCCGACAGGGGTACGCGGGTGACCGGGGTACGGCAGGCGTGAGGGGGCGCCCTCGCGGCGGCGACCGGGCACGCTTCCGGGGGCGGCCACCGAGTGGCCGCCCCCGGAAACGTGGATCAGGAGGCGGTGCAGGCGCCGATGGCGGGCGCCGAGGTGTTGCCGTTCGTCATGACGGTGAACCCGAAGGACACCGAGGCTCCGGCGGCCAGATTCCCGTTGCCGTTGGGCCTCATGGTCATCACGTTGCCACTGCTGTCCCAGGACGGGGTGCCGTTCCAGGTGGCGGAGACCTTCTGCGGGGACGTCACCGTCACCGGAACCGTCCAGCCGCTGATCGCGGAACTCCCCGCCCGCACCGTCACCTGCCCGTTGAACCGGTCGCCCCAGGTGTCCGTCCTGGCGTACGTGGCCGTGCAGGTGGCGCCACCCGTGCCGCCGCCGCCCCCACCGCCGGAACCGCCCAATGCCGTCAGTGCCGCGGTGTACGCCGGCTTCTTCGCGTAGTCGCCGTCGAACAGCAGGGGGGTGCCGGCGCTCCGCCACGAGTACTTGTCCGTGACGCCCCACACGGTCATTCCCGCGCAGCGCGAGACGGCCAGGCACGCGTTCACGACCTTGGTGTAGTCGGCGGCCTGCGCCGAACCCGAGCCCTCGACGTCCAGCTCCGTGATCTGGACGTCGACGCCGAGGTCGGCGAAACGCTGCAGATTGGCCTGGTAGTCCCCGGGGACGGGGGAGTTGCTGTTGAAGTGCGACTGGAAGCCGACGCAGTCGATGGGCACACCGCGCTGCTTGAAGTCCTTCACCATGGCGTAGACCGCGTTGCTCTTCGCGTTCTGCCCGTCGGTGTTGTAGTCGTTGTAACAGAGCTTCGCGGCCGGGTCGGCGGCGCGGGCGGTGCGGAAGGCCTCCTCGATGTAGCCGCTGCCGAGCTTGTCCTGGAAGGGTGAGCTGCGCCGGGCTCCGCTGCCGCCGTCCTGGTAGGCCTCGTTGACGACGTCCCAGGCGTAGATCCTGCCCTTGTAGTGGTCCATCACCTTGGTGATGTGGTTGTTCATCGCCGCGCGCAGATCGTCGGCGCCGAGCCCGCCGACCCAGCCGGGCAGCTGGGAGTACCAGACCAGGGTGTGGCCGCGGACCTTCATGCCCTTGCCCTGTGCGTGGCTGACGATCTGGTCCGCGGAGCCGAAGCCGAACGAGTCGCGGGTGCCCTCGACGGCGTCCCACTTCATCTCGTTCTCCGGTGTCACCATGGTGAACTCGGTGTCCAGGGTCGAGGCGTACGCGGACTCGCCCAGGTGTCCCGCGGCGACGGCGGTGCCGAAGTACCGGCCCTTGGCGGCGGCCGAGGCGCCGAGCGTGGTCGCGGCGTCGGCGGTGCCCGCCAGTGACAGGACTCCGGCGGCGGTGAGAACTCCCGCCGTGGCGAGGGTGAATGCTCTTCGCGCCCGGGAGCGCAGCGACCGGCGTGCGGGTTCTCCACCGGGTGGGAAATGGACGATCACGTTCCAACACCTTCTTCCGGTTGGTCGGGTGGTGCGGGGAGCGAGGGAGAGTATGCGCGCGCCGGAAAGACGCGTCAACGCCACATTTCCGAAATATTTCGAATGGGTGAACTGCTCGTATGCCCCGATGAGGCGCGCTGACCTGGTCATATGTGTGGCGCCGGGTGGTGTGGATGCGTGATCGAGGGGACGGATGCGTACATTCGCATCCGAGAGTTACGAAAGTACTCCGAAAGCCTGTCTGGTCAAAGCGGTGATTGCTCCTTGCGATAGCAGAACGTGTCCATGCGTATCGCGGACCACCTGCGTTTTTCTCGCGTGGCTATCGCTGTGCGTGATGTGCGGCCAGAAATTCAGGTAATTCTGTGGCGAAATATTTCGGCGTACAAAATCTTCCGGTCAGTTTCCCTGGGGCCGGCCGGGTCTGCTCACCGGCCGCTTCCGCAAGGGCCGGGCCACCGACAGCCTCCGGGCGGGCCGCGGCCACCGGCACCTGACCGACGAGCGCCGGCTCGACACGGTCGAACAGCTCGTCCCCGTGGCCCGGGACGCCGGGATGTCGCTGACCCACCGGGCGATGGCGTTCGCCATCGCCCGTCCCGGCGTCACCTCGGCGATCATCGGCCCGCGCACCATGGAGCACTTCGACGACCTCCTCGCGGGCGCGGGGGCCGTGCTGAGCGACGAGGTCTCCGGCCGGATCGACGCCCTCGTGCCTCCCAGCACCGATGTCGGGATGCTCGACATGGCCTACGGCCCGCCTGCCGTCGGGCAGGCCGGACTGCGCCGACGCCTGCCCGGCGAGCGCTCCGCCGCCTGATCCGGCCCGATGCTGATCGGTCGGCGATCGGTCCGTGAACCGTCCGCGACCCGGACGGGCGCCGGGCCGCGTCGGTTCACGTCAGTTCGCCGAGGGGGACCAGCCGTTCGCCTCGATGCGCCGGGCGTCGCCCGGCCGGCCCTCGTCGAAGGCCGTGCGGCCGCCGTCCTCGACCCGGATCGCGTCGACGTAGACCCCGCGGCCGACGTACAGCTGGTCCGTGGCGTACCGCCAGCGCAGCCGCACCTCGGTGCCGTGCCACGCCGACAGGTCCGCGTCCAGCCGGTGCCAGACGCGGCCCGACCAGCCGGAGACGGAGCCGGCCGGATGGGGTTCGGGCCGTGGCCGCTGGTCCTGCGACGTCGGGACGGTGGTGAAGGGCACCGGCTGCCAGCTCGCCCCGGCGTCCGCCGAACCCTCCAGGAGGAGGAAGTCGGAGTCCGGTTCGGTGTCCCACCACAGGGCGCAGCTCAGCCGGGCGCGCGAGGACGCGAGAGTCAGCGGCGGCAGTGCCAGTGTGGCCGATGACGCACTGGCGAGACCGGAGAACCATGCCGTACGGCCTCGGGCGGGCGGGACCGCGACGGCGCGCGCCATCTGGTTGGCGGTGGCGACGCGCGGCGCACTGCCGGAGCGCCAGTTGCGCACCGGGTGGACCGAGTTGCCCAGCACGATCAGGAACGAGTCGGTCGTCGGGTCCAGGACCAGGCTGGTGCCGGTGAATCCGGTGTGGCCCGCCGTGCGCGGGGTGGCCATCGCCCCCATGTACCAGTGCTGGTAGAGCTCGAAGCCGAGGCCGTGCGCGTCACCGGGGAACGCCGTGTTGAAGTCGGTGAACAGCAGGTCCACCGAGTGGGCGGAGAGGATTCTCGCGCGCCCGTACACCCCGCCGTTGAGGAGCGTGCGGGCGAGGATCGCCAGGTCCCAGGCGCACGAGAACACTCCGGCGTGACCGGCGACGCCGCCGAGGCTGTACGCGTTCTCGTCGTGCACCTCGCCCCAGACCAGCCCGCGGTCCAGCCCGGACCACGGCGGTCGCGCGTCCTCGGTCGCGGCGATCTTCGGCTTCCAGGAAGCCGGCGGGTTGTAGCGGGTGCGGTGCATCCCGAGCGGAGCGGTGATCTGCTCGCGGAGCAGTACGTCCTCGGTGCGGCCGGTGATCTTCTCCAGCACCAGCTGGAGCGAGATCAGGTTGAGGTCGGAGTAGAGGTACACCGTGCCGGGCGGGCTCGCCGGCACCTCGTTCCAGATCAGCGCGAGCTTCCCCTCCCGGGTGGGCGCCGAGTAGAGCGGAATCCAGGCGCGGAAGCCCGAGGTGTGCGTGAGCAGCTGACGGATCGTGATGTCCTGCTTGCCGCCCCCGGCGAAGTCGGGGAGGTAAGAGGCGACGGTCGCCTCCAGCTCCAGCCTGCCGCGCTCGATCTGCTGCACGGCCAGGATCGAGGTGAACAGCTTCGACACCGACGCCAGGTCGAAGACCGTGTCCTCCGCCATGGGAATCTGCTGCTCCGGCGGGAACTCCACACCGGTGTCGGTCTTCTCGTCGTACGCCGCGTAGCGCAGCGCCTTGCCGATCGGCCGCTGGAGCGCGACCGTCCCGCCCCGCCCGGCGAGCAGCACCGCACCCGCGTACCAGGGATGCCCGGGGGAGTCGGCGAGATATCTCTCGGCCTCCGTGACCAACTGGTCGAGCGGCTCCTGAAGCAGCCCGGCGCGGGCGGCGGACCCGCGCCGCAGCGTCGGCCGGTTCTGCCCGGACGGTGAACCCGCCGCGGTTCCTGTGCGCATGTCCGACGACCCCGCCCCCGACTCCGTGGCAGACGCCCGCTCCGCGAACGGAATCGGCGCCAGGGCGAGTGCACCGCCCAGGGCCAGCATCCCACCGCCCAGCCTCCGTCGGCTGATGCCCGCACCCGCCGTGTCCTCGGTCATCCGGAACCCCTTCCCACTGCGTGAAAGTAACTTTCGAAATCTCTTCCGGTCCTGAAACTTCTTGCCGAACCAGAGGGTACTGTCACCCTCCGCCGCCCCGGAGGCCCCTGGAGCCACAAAGAATCTGACACTGCATCAGAAAATCTCTTCCTTCGGCTGTCCGACTGCGGCATCCTGCCGCCCATGGAGACGGAGCTGAGCAAGAAACTGGGGATCGAGCACGCCATCTTCGGCTTCACGCCGTTCCCCGCGGTGGCCGCGGCCATCACCCGGGCCGGCGGATTCGGCGTGCTCGGTGCGGTCCGCTACACCGCCCCCGACGACCTCGCACGCGACCTCGACTGGATGCAGGAACACACCGACGGCAAGCCCTACGGCCTCGACGTCGTCATGCCCGCGAAGAAGGTGGAGGGCGTGAGCGAGGCCGATGTCGAGGCGATGATCCCGGCCGGACACCGGCAGTTCGTCCAGGACACCCTCACCAAGCACGGCGTCCCCGAACTCGCCGAGGGCGAGGCCTCCGGCTGGCGCATCACCGGCTGGATGGAGGAGGTCGCCCGCAACCAGCTCGACGTCGCGTTCGGCTACCCCATCAAGCTGCTCGCCAACGCGCTGGGCTCACCGCCCGCCGACGTCATCGCCCGCGCCCACGACCAGGACGTACTGGTCGCCGCCCTCGCCGGCAGCGCCCGGCACGCCCGGCACCACGCGGACGCGGGCATCGACGTCGTCGTCGCCCAGGGCTACGAAGCCGGCGGCCACACCGGGGAGATCGCCTCCATGGTGCTGGTCCCGGACGTCGTCGACGCGGTGGGCCCGCTCCCCGTCCTCGCCGCGGGCGGCATCGGCAGCGGTGAACAGGTCGCCGCCGGGCTCGCCCTCGGCGCCCAGGGCGTCTGGCTCGGCTCCCTCTGGCTCACCACAGAGGAGGCCGACATGCACTCCCGGGCCCTGACCGCCAAACTCCTCGCCGCGGGCTCCGGCGACACCGTCCGCTCCCGCGCCCTCACCGGTAAACCCGCGCGTCAGCTGCGTACCGAGTGGACCGACGCCTGGGACGACCCGTCGGGCCCCGGCCCGCTGCCCATGCCGCTCCAGGGCCTCCTGGTCGCCGAGGCCGTCTCCCGTATCCAGAAGTACGAGACGGGCGCCCTGCTCGGCACCCCCGTCGGCCAGATCGTCGGCCGGATGAACACCGAACGCAGCGTGCAGGCCGTCTTCGACGACCTGACCCGCGGCTTCGAACGTGCCGTGGACCGGATCAACCGCATCGCCGGACGGAGCACCGCATGAACCAGCCGCCCAACGGCTTCTGGGCCCAGGCCACCGCCGACCCCGACCGTACGGTCCTGATCGCACCCGACGGCGAGGAGTGGACGGCCGGACGGCTGCACGCCGATGCCAACCGGATGGTCCACGGACTGCGCGCGGCCGGCCTGGAGGAGGGCGACGCCTTCGCCGTCGTCCTGCCCAACGGCGTCGAGTTCCTCACCGCCTACCTCGCCGCCTCGCAGGCCGGCTTCTACCTCGTCCCGGTCAACCACCACCTCGTCGGCCCCGAGATCGCCTGGATCGTCTCCGACTCGGGCGCCAAGGTGCTCATCGCCCACGAACGCTTCACGGACGCCGCGACCGCCGCCGCCGACGAGGCGAAACTGCCGGCGAGCCACCGCTACGCCGTCGGCACGGTCGAAGGCTTCCGCCCGTACACCGAACTGCTGGAGAACCGGCCGGTATCGCCCCCGGAGGGACGCACCCTCGGCTGGGTCATGAACTACACGTCCGGGACCACCGGCCGGCCGCGCGGCATCCGGCGCCCGCTGCCCGGAAAGCTTCCCGAGGAGACCTACCTCGGCGGCTTCCTCGGCATCTTCGGCATCAAACCGTTCGACGGCAACGTCCATCTGGTCTGCTCACCGCTCTACCACACAGCGGTCCTCCAGTTCGCGGGAGCCGCCCTGCACATCGGCCACCCACTGGTCCTGATGGACAAGTGGTCGCCCGAGGAGATGCTGCGGGCGATGGACACCCACCGCTGCACCCACACGCACATGGTCCCCACCCAGTTCCACCGCCTCCTCGCCCTCCCCGATGAGGTGAAGCAGAGGTACGACGTCACGGCGATGCGCCATGCCATCCACGGGGCGGCCCCCTGCCCCGACCACGTCAAACGGGCGATGATCGACTGGTGGGGCCAGTGCGTCGAGGAGTACTACGCGGCCAGCGAGGGGGGCGGCGCCTTCGCCACCGCCGAGGACTGGCTGCGGAAACCGGGCACCGTCGGCCGGGCCTGGCCGATCAGCGAACTCGCGGTCTTCGACGACGAGGGCAACCGCCTCGCACCCGGCGAGCTCGGCACCGTCTACATGAAGATGAGCACCGGTGGCTTCAGCTACCACAAGGACGAGGGCAAGACCAGGAAGAACCGCATCGGGGACTTCTTCACCGTGGGCGACCTCGGCATCCTCGACGAGGACGGCTACCTCTTCCTCCGCGACCGCAAGATCGACATGATCATCTCGGGCGGGGTCAACATCTACCCCGCCGAGATCGAGAGCGCGCTGCTCACCCACCCCGCGGTCGCCGACGCCGCCGTCTTCGGCATTCCGCACGCCGACTGGGGCGAGGAGGTCAGAGCGGTCGTCGAGGCCGCGGAGGGGCACGAGGCGGGTGACGCGCTCGCCGCCGAGATCCTCGGCCACTGCGAAGGGCAGCTCGCCGGGTACAAACGCCCCAAGACCCTCGGCTTCATCACGACGATGCCCCGCGACCCCAACGGCAAGCTGTACAAACGGCGTCTGCGCGAGCCCTACTGGGAGGGACGCGCCTGACGTCTTTGCCGGGGCCCGCCCACCGCGCGGGCCCCGGCCACCTCTGGCAGCGTATGGCCCATGAACACGAGCATGACGATCCGGTCACTGGCGACCCGGTGGACCGTGGTCGTGCCGCTCGTGGCAGCCGTCGCGCTGATCCTCAGCTGGGGGCGCGAGCCGTCGCCGTTCGCCGTCGCCGTGATCGCGCTCTGCCTCGCGGGCGCCGTCCTGGCCGCCGTGCACCACGCCGAGGTGATCGCCCACCGGGTCGGTGAACCGTTCGGATCGCTCGTCCTGGCCGTCGCCGTGACCGTGATCGAGGTGGCGCTCATCGTGACCCTGATGGTGGACGGCGGACCCAAGACGTCCGCGCTCGCCCGCGACACCGTCTTCGCCGCGGTGATGATCACCTGCAACGGCATCGTCGGACTGTCCCTGCTGGTGGGGGCGGTCCGCACCCGGGTGGTTGTCTTCAACGCCGAGGGCTCCGGGGCGGCTCTGGCGACCGTCGCGACCCTGGCCACCCTCAGCCTGGTGCTGCCCACGTTCACCACCGGCAAGAAGGGGCCCGAGTTCTCCACCGCCCAGCTCGCCTTCGCCGCGGTCGCCTCCCTCCTCCTGTACGGCCTCTTCGTCGCCGTACAGACCGTCAGACACCGTGAGTACTTCCTCCCGCTCACCCAGGACGGCAGGCCCAAGCAGGACGACCACCGCGCGCCACTGCCCGGCAGGGGAGCCACCGCACTCAGCCTCACCATGCTCCTGGTGGCGCTGGTCGCGGTCGTCGGCGACGCGAAGGCGGTGTCCCCGGCCATCGAGTCAGGGGTGGAGGCCGCCGGAATGCCCCAGGCCGTCGTCGGCGTGATCATCGCCCTGCTGGTCCTGCTCCCGGAGACCCTGGCCGCCGTCCGGGCCGCGCGCCGCGAGCGCGTCCAGACCAGCCTCAACCTCGCACTCGGCTCCGCGATGGCCAGCATCGGCCTGACCATCCCGGCCATCGCACTCGCCTCGATCTGGCTGTCCGGCCCCCTCCACCTCGGACTGAGCGCCACCCATATGGTGCTGCTCGCACTGACGGTGGTGGTGGGCGCGCTGACCGTCGTACCGGGACGCGCCACCCTTCTCCAGGGCGGCGTCCACCTCTCGATCTTCGCCGCGTTCGTCTTCCTCGCGATCAGCCCCTGACGCTCCGGGCGGGCCTGCCCGCACCTCCCGCGACATCCCGCCCGGTATCCCGGCCCTTGACCACCGGGCCCCGCCCGCACAGGATCACGCCATGACAGGTGTACGAAGCAGCACAGTGGACGGCGTCGTGACCCGCAGCGCACGGCGCACCCCCGAGCGGACCGCCCTGCGGTACGCCGACCGGACCTGGTCCTATCGCGGACTCGACGAGGCGGTCGGTACCGCGGCCGCCGTCCTCATGGACGGACACGGGCTGCGGCCGGGGGACCGGGTGGCCTCCTACGCCCACAACTCCGACGCGTACCTGATCGGCTTCCTCGCCTGCGCCCGCGCCGGACTCGTCCACGTCCCCGTCAACCAGAACCTCACGGGCGAGGACCTGGCGTACATCCTGAGCCAGTCCGGCAGCTCCCTGGTCCTCACCGACCCGGACCTCGCCGGCCGGGTCCCCGACGGCTACCCCGTCCGGGCGCTGCGCGACGCCCCGGACTCCCTCCTGGACGAACTGGCCACACCGCGCGCCTTCACGGCCGGCCACGAACCGGCCGCGGGCGACCTGGCCCAGCTGCTGTACACCTCGGGGACCACCGCGCTCCCCAAGGGCGCGATGATGACGCACGGCGCCCTCGTCCACGAGTACGTCAGCGCCGTCACCGCCCTCGACCTGCGCGCCGTCGACCGGCCCGTCCACGCCCTGCCGCTCTACCACTCCGCGCAGATGCACGTGTTCCTGCTGCCCTACCTCGCGGTCGGCGCCGAGAACACGGTCCTGGACTCCCCGGACGCGGACCGGATCCTCGACCTCGTCGAGTCCGGACAGGCCGACAGCCTCTTCGCCCCGCCGACCGTCTGGATCGGTCTCGCCAACCACCCGGACTTCGCGCGTCGCGACCTCGGCGGGCTGCGCAAGGCGTACTACGGCGCGTCGATCATGCCCGTACCCGTGCTGGAGCGACTCCGTGACCGGCTGCCCGGACTCGCCTTCTACAACTGCTTCGGGCAGAGCGAGATCGGCCCGCTCGCCACCGTCCTGGGACCCGACGAGCACGAGGGCCGGATGGACTCCTGCGGCCGGCCCGTCCTCTTCGTGGAGGCCAGGGTGGTCGACGAGAACGGCAAGGACGTTCCCGACGGCACGGCCGGCGAAGTGGTGTACCGCTCACCCCAGCTGTGCGAGGGCTACTGGGACAAGCCGCAGGAGAGCGCGGAGGCGTTCCGCGACGGCTGGTTCCACTCCGGCGACCTCGCCGTACGCGATCCGGAGGGCTACTTCACCGTCGTCGACCGGGTGAAGGACGTCATCAACTCCGGCGGCGTCCTCGTCGCCTCCCGCCAGGTAGAGGACGCCCTCTACACCCACCCCGCGGTCGCAGAGGCAGCCGTCGTCGGGCTGCCCGACGAACGCTGGATCGAGGCCGTCACCGCCGTCGTCGTGCTGCGCGGGGAGGCGACGGAGGCCGAACTGATCGGCCACGCCCGCGAGAGGCTCGCCCACTTCAAGGCCCCCAAGAGGATCCTTTTCGTGGACGGACTCCCGCGCAACGCCAGCGGCAAGATCCTCAAGCGGGAACTGCGCGACCGCTTCGCCTGAGACGCCTACCGCGGGACGCGGGCGACTCCGACGTGGAAGCTGTCGGTGACCCCGCTGTCCTGCGGGAGCGGAGTGTCCTTGTGCCACCGGGGAGCCGTGACCAGTCCCGGATCGACGAGGTCGAGTCCGTCGAAGAACCGCGCGACCTCGGAGCGCGTCCGGGGCCGCAGGCTGATCCCGCTCGACCGGTACTCCTCGGTTTTGTCCTGCTCGACGGAGAGGAAGTCGTCGGTGAAGTGCGAAAGCACCAGGCAACTGCCGGAGGGCAGCGCGTCGAGGAGGGTACGGGTGATGCCGTAGGGGTCGTCCTCGTCGGGAACGAAGTGCATCAGGGCGATGAGGGACAGCGCGACGGGCCGGTCGAAGTCGAGCAGGGTCCGCGCGTGGCCGAGGATCTTCGCCGGCTCGCGCACATCGGCGTCGAGGTAGTCGGTGGCGCCCTCCGGGGTGCTGATGAGCAGCGCCTCGGCGTGACGCAGGACGATCGGGTCGTTGTCCGTGTAGACGACCCTGGCCGCCGGGTTGATCTCCTGGACTATCTGATGGAGGTTCGGCTGCGTGGGAATCCCCGTCCCGATGTCGAGGAACTGGTCGATGCCGCTGCGCGCGGCCCAGGCGGCCGCCCGGTGCATGAACGCCCGGTTCTGCGCGACACCGGCCTTCGCCACGGGCGGCATCCGCTCGCCGAGTTCCTGGTCGACGGGGTAGTTGTCCTTGCCGCCCAGAAGGTAGTCGTAGACGCGCGCCGGGTGCGGCCTGCTGGTGTCGACGATCGAGGAGTTGGCCGGACCTGGCGTCATGGAGCGCTCCAGAGTGCTTCGGCGCGCAGCGTGCGAGGAGTACGCAGGGTGCGCGAACAGGCGGGACGAGGTGACGCGGGCCGGACGTTCCCCCTGTGGGCCGTCGCCACATCGACGCATACTGCCACAGCAACCACGTTGGGCCCATGGCACGTTGCACCGGAACTTCCGGGGCCCCCGGTCAACTATCGGGCCGGTCACGCTCGTCCACGATCCGCCTGAACTTGCCGACCGACCTCTCCAGCGTCTCCGGGTCGAGGATCTCCACCCCGACCGAGACCCCGATCCTGTCCTTGACGGCCGCGGCGACCGACGCGGCGGCGGCCGCGCGCTGCTCCGGTGTCGCCCCCGCTCGCGCCTCCGCCCGCACCGTCAGCACGTCGAGGCGGCCCTCGCGGGTCAGCCGCAGCTGGAAGTGCGGTGACACCGCCGGCGTACGGAGCACGATCTCCTCGATCTGGGTCGGGAAGAGGTTCACCCCGCGCAGGATCACCAGGTCGTCGCTCCGCCCGGTGACCTTCTCCATGCGCCGGAAGACCCGTGCCGTCCCCGGCAGCAGCCGGGTCAGATCCCGGGTCCGGTAGCGGATCACCGGCATGGCCTCCTTGGTGAGCGAGGTGAACACCAGCTCGCCCTCCGCGCCCTCGGGCAGCACCTCGCCGGTGAACGGGTCGACGACCTCCGGATAGAAGTGGTCCTCCCAGACGTGCAGCCCGTCCTTCGTCTCCACGCACTCCTGGGCGACCCCCGGTCCCATCACCTCGGACAGCCCGTAGATGTCGACCGCGTCGATCGCGAACCGCTCCTCGATCTCGCGCCGCATCTCCTGCGTCCACGGCTCGGCGCCGAAGATCCCCGTCCTCAGCGACGTCGTCCGCGGATCGACGCCCTGCCGCTCGAACTCGTCCAGGAGCGTCAGCATGTACGACGGCGTCACCATGATGATGTCGGGCCGGAAGTCCTGGATCAGCTGGACCTGCCGGGCCGTCATGCCGCCGGACGCGGGAATGACCGTGCAGCCGAGCCGCTCCGCCCCGTAGTGCGCGCCGAGCCCGCCGGTGAACAGCCCGTACCCGTAGGCGACATGGACCTTCTGCCCCGGGCGGCCGCCCGCTGCCCGGATCGAGCGGGCGACCACGTCCGCCCAGGTGTCCAGATCGCCCTGCGTGTAGCCGACGACGGTCGGGCGGCCCGTCGTGCCGCTGGAGGCGTGGATCCTGCGCACCTGGCCCTCGGGCACCGCGAACATCCCGAACGGATAGTTGTCCCGCAGATCGGCCTTGGTGGTGAACGGGAACCGGGCGAGATCGGCGAGCGAGCGGCAGTCGTCAGGGTGCAGCCCCGCCCGGTCGAACGCGGCTCTGTAGTGGCCGACGTGGGCGTAGACGTGGTGCAGTGTCGCCCGCAGCCGTTCGAGCTGAAGCGCCCGCAGCTCCTCGCGGTCCATCCGTTCCGCCGCGTCCAGCAGAGCCGTCATGCGGATCTCCCTCTTCCGTGCGCCGTGCAGGCGACCGATCATTCGGTCGTTCCTCCCGGGAGCAGTAATTCAGGATCTTCCGCCCGCTGGCAAGAGGTGGGACGCGACGCATGTCGCGCGACCGCGTCCGAACCAGCCTGCCCGCCGCGCCGGCCGGATACCGTGCCCGTACCGCGGATACGCTCGTACCGAACAGGGCCGCGTCACCCGGTCGGCGCTGTTTGGATGGTTCCATGCCGACTTTCCACACGTACGACGGAACCGAGCTCGCGTACCACCTGGAGGGGCAGGGCACCCCCCTGATCTGCCTGCCGGGCGGGGCCATGCGGGCCAGTGCCTATCTCGGACGCCTGGGCGGGCTCGACGGCCGGCGGCAACTGGTGCTGCTCGACCTGCGGGGCACCGGGGACTCCGCCGTACCGGACGACCCCGCCACCTACCGCTGCGACCGGCTGGTCGACGATGTCGAGGCACTGCGCGAGCACCTGGGACTGGAACACATCGATCTCCTCGCCCACTCGGCCGCGGGTGACCTCGCCGCGCTCTACGCCGCGCGGTACCCACGGGCGCTGCGCAGCCTGCTCCTCATCGCACCCGGAACACGCGCCGCAGGATTCGGGTTCGCCGAACGCGAGGCCCGGGAGGCCGCCGGGCTGCGCCGCACGGAGCCGTGGTACGAGGAAGCGCTCCCGGCCCTGGAGGAGATCTGGGCGGGACACCTCACGGACGAACTCCGGGCCGCCGCACGGCCGTTCCTCTACGGACGCTGGGACGACGCCGCGCGGGACCACGCCGCGTCGTCCTCGGCGCAGATCAACGCACCTGCCGCCCAGGGCTATTACGGGCAGGGCGCGTTCGATCCGGTCACGACGGTCGCCGCCCTGCGCGAACTGCCCGCCCCGGTGCTCGTCCTCGCCGGAGAGTACGACGGTGTGACCACCCCCGACCGCGCCGCCGAACTGGCCGCGCTCTTCCCGAACGCCGAGTTCGCCGTACAGCGCGGCGCCGGACACTTCCCGTGGCTCGACGACCCGGGGGCCTTCGCCCGTACCGTCACCGCCTTCCTGGACCCGGACGTGCACAGCGTGCAGGCCGGCGGGATACGGCTCGCCTACCGGGTGTGGGGAGACCCGTCCGCGCCGCCGGTCGTCCTGGTGCACGGACGCTGCGGCGACAGCCGCACCTGGACATCGATCGCCGCGGAGCTGGCAGCCCAGCACCGCGTGTACGCCTTCGACTTCCGCGGCCACGGACTCAGCGACTGGCCGGGCCGCTACTCCTTCGAGCTGTTCCGCGACGATCTGCACGCGTTCCTGGAGGCCCGCAACCTCTCCGGCGCCACGGTCGTCGGGCACTCCATGGGCGGCGCCGCGGCCTGTCTGCTCGCCGCGCGGCAGCCCGGACTCATCGGCCGGCTCGTCCTGGAGGAGGCCCCGCCGCCCTTCCCCCTCGACCCGCCCCGCGGCCCCGCCGAACGCCCCGAAGGGGAGCTCGGCTTCGACTGGCCCGTGGTGCCGGCCATCAACGCCCAGCTCAACGACCCCGATCCGGCGAGCCGTGAACGCCTCGGCGGGATCACCGCGCCCACCCTGGTCATCGGCGGCGGTCCGAGCAGCCAGATCGACCAGGAGGACCTCGCCCGGATGGCCCGGTGGATCCCCGGCTGCACGCTCGTCACCATCGACGCCGGCCATCTCGTGCACACCGAACGGCCACAGGAGTACCTCGCGGCCCTCCGGTCGTTCGGCCTGGCCTGACGGCGCGGCACAGGGCGGCCCGCCGCGTCAGCCCCGGCGCAGCAGCGACACCATGACGTCGAGCAGCGTCGCCTCCGCGTCCTCGACGCCCGACTCCGAGCGCCAGGCGACGAACCCGTCGGGGCGGACCAGCACGGCGCCGTCGGTGCTCGTTCCGTGCGCCCCGGCCCAGTCGGCACCGGCCTCCGGCTCCAGATCGCCGCCGGGACCGGTGCCGATGCCGAACGCGTCCAGACGCACGCCCAGTTGGTCACCGACCCGCGCCGCCGCCCGCCGCCACGCCACGTCCGCGCCATCGGCGAGCAGCACGAACGACCGCTCGTAGAGATCCAGGGTGGAGATCCGCTCTCCCGCCCGCCGGACCCACAAGTGCGGTGCGCGGCTGCCCGGTTCACCCGTCAGCTGCATCCCCTGCGGCACCACCGGCTGATCCGGGGCGACGCCCAGCACCGCACCGTCCACATAGCGGTAGCCCAGCGCCACGTTCAGCATTCCGCCGCGCTTGCCGCCGCCCACGGTCGGCGGCGGCGCGTACCCGGGGTGGCTGTGCTCGCCGGAACGCGCAGAGGCCCGCTCGCTCGTCGCCCGCGCCACCGGCAGCCGCTCCGCCCCGTACGTGTCCAGCAGACCCGGCCCCGCCTCGCCGCGCAGCACGGCGGCGAGTTTCCACGCCAGGTTGTGCGCGTCCTGGATACCGGTGTTGGAGCCGAACGCCCCGGTGGGCGACATCTCGTGCGCCGAGTCACCGGCGAGGAACACCCGGCCCCGTGAGTAGCGGTCCGCCACCCGCTCCGCCGCGTGCCACGGCGCCTTGCCGGTGATCTCCACGTCGATGTCCGGGTCCCCGACCGCCTTGCGGATGTGCTCGGCGCACCGCTCGTCCGTGAAGTCCTCCAGCGTCTCGCCCCGGTCGGGCTGCCACGGGGCGTGGAACACCCACTGCTCCACGTTGTCCACCGGCAGCAGGGCGCCGTCCGCCTCCGGACCGGTCAGGTAGCACACGATGAAGCGCCGGTCACCGAGCACCTCGGCGAGCCGGCGGGAACGGAAGGTGATACTCACGTTGTGGAACAGGTCGCCGGCCCCCGAACGGCCGATGCGCAGCTGCTCGCGGACCGGGCTGCGCGGGCCGTCGGCGGCGATGAGGTAGTCCGCCCGCACCGTGGTGTGCTCCCCGGTCTCCCGGTTCTTCAGGACCGCCCCGACTCCGGAGCCGTCCGGGTCGAACGAGAGCAGCTCGGTGGAGAACCGCAGGTCGCCGCCCTGCTCCCGGGCCCGGTCCAGCAGCACCGGCTCCAGGTCGTTCTGGCTGCACAGGCACCAGCCCGTCGGGCTGAAGCGGGCCAGCGCGCCCCCCGGGTCGATCTCCTTGAACAGCCACTCCTGGTCGTCACCGGTCAGCGATCCGGCCTGCAGAATGCCGTGATTCTCCGCCAGCACCGACGCGGCCGCCCGGATCCGCTCCTCCACCCCCGCCCGGCGGAAGACCTCCATCGTGCGCACGTTGTTGCCGCGACCGCGTGGGTGTGTCGAGGTGGCGGCGTGCTTCTCGACCAGCAGATGCTCGACGCCGAGCCGGCCGAGGAAAAGGGACGCGGACAGGCCCACCAGGGAGCCGCCCACGATGAGGACCGGTACGTGGAGGTCGACGTTCTCATTCATCAGTTGCTCCAGCTCGGACGCCGTACAGATGCAATGTCCATGCCCTGGTCCGAGCGGTTCGGACGCCCGCTCACCTGAACGGTTCATAAATCTCGCGTCGGGCGGACCAGCGTTTCACGATCGGTGACGGAGACGACGCCCGCGGTCCGGGGCGGACCGTGCGCATCCGCCGGGAGACTCCCCGCTCCGATCCCACTCGACAGCCACCGGTTACCCAGAACCGGAAGGCCGGGCCGCCCCACCGTCTCGAAGGAGTTCGCAAGATGACCACCACCCTCTCGGAACGGACCTCCCAGTCCGCCTTCGACGGATCAAGGCTGCGGGTCATCCTGCTGCTTGACCTGCACGACGGCGCCCAGAAGCAGTTCCTGGAGGCCTACGAGCACATGCGCAACCAGGTGGCCTCCATCCCCGGCCACATCAGCGACCAGCTGTGCCAGTCCATCGAGAACCCGTCCCAGTGGCTCATCACCAGCGAGTGGGAGAGCGCGCCGCCCTTCCTCGCCTGGGTCAACAGCGAGGACCACGTCGCCACCGTCCAGCCCCTGCACAGCTGCGTGCGCGACACCCGGTCGCTGCGCTTCAGCGTCCTGCGGGAGACCGGCGCCGCCTTCGAGGAGAGCTTCGAGCCCCTCAAGGGCGGCCTCCAGGCCGCGCCCCGCCTCGGCGACGGAGTGGTGCGCCACGCGCTGACCTTCACGGTCCGGCCGGGTACCGAGGAGATCGTCGCGAAGCTCCTCGCCGAGTACGACTCCCCGAAGGCACGGGTCGACGAGCACACCCGGCTGCGCCGCACCTCGCTGTTCATGCACGGCAACCGGGTGGTGCGCGCGGTCGAGGTCGAGGGCGACCTCCTCGCGGCCCTGCGCCATGTCTCCCGGCAGCCGGAGGTCCGGGCCGTCGAGGAGGCGATCAACCCGTACCTGGAGCAGGACCGCGACCTGTCCGACCCCGACTCCGCCCGGATGTTCTTCACCCGGGCGGCGCTGCCCACCGTCCACCACGTGACGACGGGCCGCCACGCCGACCGGGACCTCAAGCGCCACGCGTTGTTCTACCAGGCCAAGGAGGGCTGCGGCATGGCCCTGGCCCGGCTGCTGGCGGAGCACGACGAGGAGGAGGCCGACGACGCCGGCAGCCCCATCGACAGCAGCACGATCTTCCAGCGCGACGACATCGTCGTCCGCCTCCTGGAGGTGGACGGACCGCTCGACGCACAGCCCGACCGCTCGCTCGGCATCCACGGCCCCGGCAAGGCCGCCAGGCTCGCCCGCCTCCTCGACGGGGAGGCGAACGCCGTGCCGACCAGCGACCAGGACGCCGCGCGCTTCCTCGCCCGCGCCGAGATGCACCTGATCACCGACCGCCGGGCCGCGGAGTCCTGAACCGCGGATCGGCACCCTGGGGGGTTCTCGCCCGACCCGTCGACACCACGCGCAACGCGCCAGGAGGAAAACAGTCATGACCATGCACCGGCCACGCATCGTGGACCTCAGCGAAACCCAGCCCAACCGCAGGCGCGGAGGTGACCTGCGCGCTCTGCTCACCCCGACGGCGGTGGGAGCCACCAGCGGCTTCATGGGACTGGCCATTGTTCAGCCCGGAGACCGCATCGGCGAGCACTACCACCCGTACTCGGAGGAGTTCGTGTACGTCGTGAACGGGCTCCTGGAGGTCGACCTGGACGGTGAACCGCACGCGATGCGGCCCGACCAGGGGCTGCTCATCCCCCCGAACGTCCGGCACCGTTTCCGCAACGTCGGCGACATCGAGGCGCGCATGGTCTTCCACCTGGGGCCGCTCGCCCCCCGCCCGGAGCTCGGCCACGTCGACACCGAGCACACCGAGTGCGCCGAGCGGGGCGCGCCGCCAGAACGAACCGAGGCAGCCTCATGACCCGGCGCGTGGCGGTCACCGGTGTCGGGGTCGTCGCGCCGGGCGGGATCGGCACACCGGCCTTCTGGGACCTTCTCGCCAACGGCCGCACGGCGACACGCGGCATCACGCTCTTCGACCCGGCGGGCTTCCGGTCCCGGATCGCGGCCGAGTGCGACTTCGACCCGGCCGCGTACGGACTGGACGAGGAGGAGGTGGCCCGCGCGGACCGGTACGTCCAGTTCGCGATGGTCGCCGCCCGCGAGGCACTCGCCGACGCGGGCCTCGACCAGGAGCGCACCGACCCCTGGCGGATGGGCGTCTCGCTCGGCACCGCGGTCGGCGGAACCACCCGGCTGGAGCACGATTACGTCGCCGTCAGCGGCAGCGGCGCACGCTGGGACGTCGACCACCGCCCGGCCGGGCCGCATCTGGAGCGGGCCTTCTCACCCAGTT
Source organism: Streptomyces sp. NPDC087428 (assembly GCF_044744085.1). Taxonomy (NCBI): domain Bacteria; kingdom Bacillati; phylum Actinomycetota; class Actinomycetes; order Kitasatosporales; family Streptomycetaceae; genus Streptomyces; species Streptomyces sp. NPDC087428. The sequence continues at coordinate 167,300 of NZ_JBIUXR010000009.1, read as the reverse complement.
CACTGGCCTCCGCCGTCGCCGAGCAGGTCGGGGCGCACGGTCCGGTGCAGACCGTCTCGACGGGCTGCACCTCGGGCCTCGACGCGATCGGCTACGCCTTCCACTCCATCGAGGAAGGCCGCGTCGACGTCTGCATCGCCGGGGCGTCGGACTCCCCGATCACCCCGATCACGGTGGCGTGCTTCGACGCGATCAAGGCGACCTCGGCCAACAACGAGGACCCGGAACACGCCTCCCGGCCCTTCGACTCCCGCCGCGACGGCTTCGTGATGGGTGAGGGCGGCGCTGTGCTGGTCCTGGAGGAGCTGGAGCACGCCCGCGCCCGCGGGGCGACGGTGTACTGCGAGATCGCGGGCTACGCGACCTTCGGCAACGCCTACCACATGACCGGGCTGACCCCGGAGGGCCTGGAGATGGCCGAGGCCATCAACCGGGCGCTCGGCCACGCCGGGATCGCCGCCTCGGACATCGACTACGTCAACGCGCACGGCTCGGGCACCAAGCAGAACGACCGGCACGAGACCGCCGCGGTGAAGCGGGCCCTCGGTGCGCACGCCCACGACGTACCGATGAGCTCCATCAAGTCGATGGTCGGCCACTCCCTCGGGGCGATCGGGGCGATAGAGATCGCGGCCTGCGTACTCGCGCTGGTCCACCAGACGGTTCCGCCGACGGCGAACTACGAGTCCCCGGACCCCGAGTGCGACCTCGACTACGTCCCGCGCACCGCCCGCCCGCTGAAGCTGCGCAGCGTCCTGTCCGTCGGCAGCGGCTTCGGTGGCTTCCAGTCCGCGGTGGCCCTGACCAGAACCGGTGGGAGGACACCATGAGCACCCGAGAGGACCGGCGCACCGTCGTCACCGGCATCGGCGTCGTCGCCCCCAACGGCACGAACGCCGGGACCTTCTGGAAGCGGACGCAAGAGGGCATGAGCGTGCTCGACCGCGTCACCCGCGAAGGGTGCGAGCAGCTGCCGCTGCACATCGCGGGAGAGGTCAGGGGCTTCGACCCGGTCAGCCTGATCGAGGAGCGCTACCTCGTCCAGACCGACCGGTTCACGCACTTCGCGATGGCCGCGGCCGACATGGCCCTGGACGACGCCCGGCTGGGCCGTGCGGACTACGAGGACGCGCCGTTCAGCGTGGGCGTGGTGACCGCCGCGGGCTCCGGCGGCGGCGAGTTCGGCCAGCGCGAGCTGCAACGGCTGTGGGGCCAGGGTTCCAAGTACGTCGGCCCCTACCAGTCGATCGCCTGGTTCTACGCCGCGAGCACCGGCCAGATCTCCATCCGCGGCGGCTTCAAGGGGCCGTGCGCGGTGGTGGCCAGCGACGAGGCCGGCGGGCTGGACGCGATTGCCCACGCCGCCCGGTCCGTCCGGCGCGGCACCCAGGCGGTGGTGGTCGGCGCGGCGGAGGCCCCGCTCGCGCCCTACTCCGTCGTCTGCCAGCTCGGCTACCGGGACCTGAGCACCGGCGAGGACCCGACGCGCGCCTACCGCCCGTTCACCTCGGACGCCTGCGGATTCGTGCCCGCGGAGGGCGGCGCGATGTTCGTGGTCGAGGAGGAGAACGCGGCCCGGGAGCGCGGCGCCCGGGTCAGGGCCGAGATCGCCGGTCACGCCGCCACCTTCACCACCGCGATGCGCTGGGAGGAGTCCCGCGAGGGGCTCGCCCACGCCATCGAGGGTGCGCTGCGGGAGGCCGGCTGCGCGCCCGAGGAGATCGACGTGGTCTTCGCGGACGCCCTCGGCGTGCCCGCCGCGGACCGGGCCGAGGCGCTGGCGCTGGCCGACGCGCTCGGCCCGCACGGCAGGCGGGTACCGGTGACCGCGCCCAAGACGGGCATCGGACGGGCGTACTGCGGTGCGCCCGTACTGGACGCGGCGGCTGCCGTGCTCGCCATGGAGAACGGTCTGATCCCGCCCACGCCCAACGTCTTCGAGGTGTGCCACGACCTCGATGTCGTCACCGGACGGGCCCGCACCGCCGAACTGCGGACGGCGCTCGTGCTCAGCCGCGGACTCATGGGCTCGAACGCGGCGATGGTGCTGCGGCACCCCGCCGGCCGCGGCGCGTGAGCGCCCCACCGACACCCCTCGTGAGAAGGAGAAGTCCCTCATGACCGATCGACTGACCTACGACGAACTCGCCGTCCTGATGAAGAAGGGCGCCGGACTGACCGTCGACCCCCGGGACATGGAGAACCGCCCGGGCACCGCCTTCGACGAGTTCGGCCTCGACTCGCTGGGCCTCCTCGGCATCGTCGGCGTACTGGAGAACCGGCACGGACAGCCGCTGCCGGCCGAGGCCGACCGGTGCAGGACGCCCCGCGAGTTCCTCGACCTCGTCAACAACAGCCTCGTGACAGGAGCCTGACGTGTCCGGACACACCGAGAACGAGATCGTCATCGCCGCCCCCCTGGACCTCGTCTGGGACATGACCAACGACCTCGCGAACTGGCCCGACCTGTTCAGCGAGTACGCCGCGGTCGAGATCATCGAGCGCGACGGCGAGCGGACCACCTTCCGCCTGACCATGCATCCCGACGACAACGACAAGGTGTGGAGCTGGGTCTCGGAGCGCACCACGGACCGGCCCGGCCGCACCGTGCGGGCCCGTCGCGTCGAGCCGGGCCCGTTCCAGCACATGGACATCCACTGGGAGTACTCCGAGGTCCCCGGCGGCACCCGCATGCACTGGACGCAGGACTTCGCGATGCGCCCGGACGCCCCGGTCGACGACGCCTGGATGACCGACAACATCAACCGCAACTCGCGCGTCCAGATGGAGCTCATCCGGGACAAGATCGAGCAGCGCGACCGTGAGCGCCGTTCGACGTCCGTCACGGCCGGCTGACGCCCCCTCCGCCGACGGTCCGGCCACCCGGCCTCCGGCCGGGTCCCGGGCCGGGTACCAGAAAGGCATCCCCCGATGCACCACGCCCTGATCGTCGCCCGGATGGCGCCGGAGTCGGCGCCGGACATCGCCGAACTGTTCGCCGCCTCCGACAGCAGCGAGCTGCCGCACCTGGTCGGCGTCACCCGGCGCAAGCTGTTCCAGTTCGGCGACGTCTACCTGCACATGATCGAGTCCGAGCGCCCGCCGGGTCCGGAGATCGCCAAGGTGACCGAGCACCCGGAGTTCAGGGGGCTCAGCGACCGGCTCACCGCCTTCATCAGCCCGTACGACCCGCAGACCTGGCGGGGGCCGAAGGACGCGATGGCCCAGGAGTTCTACCGCTGGGAGCGCGACACCTCCGCGTGACGACGACGATCGCCCCGGGTCCGGCCGTGAGGCCGGGCCCGGGGCGATTCGCGTGCCGCCCGGAACGGAAAGGTCAGTCCGGGACCACGCACTCGAACGCGTGGAGGTAGGGGTTGACCGGCCGGATCTCTCCGATCAGCAGCCCGGCCTCCGACAGCCGGTCGACCAGGCTCTGCCGGGTGTGCTTGGCACCGCCGACGTTCAGGAGCAGCAGCAGGTCCATGGCGGTGGTGAACCGCATCGAGGGGGTGTCGTCGACGAGGTTCTCGATGACGACGAGCCGGGCCCCCGGACGCGCCGCGGCGACGACGCTCCGCAACGCCCGGCGGGTGCTGTCGTCGTCCCACTCCAGGATGTTCTTGATGATGTAGAGATCGGCCGCCACCGGGATGCCCTCACGGCAGTCCCCGGACACGATGGCCGCCCGGCCGGCGAGCGAGCCGCCGTCCCGAAGCCGTTCGTCGGCCCGCGCCACCACCCCCGGCAGATCCATCAGGGTGCCGCTCACCGACGGGTGCTTCTCCAGCAGGCTCGCCAGTACGTGCCCCTGACCGCCGCCGATGTCGGCGACCACGGACACCCCGGTGAGGTCGAGGAGAGCGGCGACGTCCAGCGCGGACTGCACGCTGGACGTCGTCATGGCCCGGTTGAACACCTGGGCCGACTCGTGCGCGTCCTGGTGGAGGTAGTCGAAGAACTCCTTGCCGTGGACGTCCTCGAAGACGTTGCCGCCGGAGCGCACCGCGTCGTCCAGCCGGGGCCAGACGTCCCAGGTCCAGGGCTCGGTGCACCACAGAGAGATGTACCGGAGGCTGTTCGGGTCGTCCTCGCGCAGCAGCCGCGACATCTCGGTGTGGGCGAACGCGCCGTCCGCGGTCTCGGTGAAGACGCCGTAGCAGGACAGGGCGCGCAGCAGCCGCCGCAGCGGCTCGGGTTCGGCCTTCACCACCGCGGCCAGCTCGGCGGCGGTGGCGGGCGTCTCGCCCAGCGCGTCGGCGACACCGAGCCGGGCCGCGGCGCGCACGGCCGCGGCGCAGGCGGCGCCGAACACGATCTCGCGCAGCCGCATCGCGGGCTGCGGGCCGGCAACGGGCCGGACGGGAGTGCCGGCGGGGGTGGGGGTGGTACTCACGGTGGTCATGCCGTCTCGCTTCTCCTCGTACGGGGGTGCAACGGTCAGCACATTCCGGCAGGCGCGGACGTCGTGCAGACGTTGCCGGTGAAGTCGTTGCCCGTGCCGGTGTCCTCGTCGGCCAGGTCGGCCGGCTGGTTGCCCGTGACCACGTTGCCGCTGATGGTGTTGTCGGTGTTCTTCGCTCCGACGAAGCTCTTGAACAGCACGACGCCGCCCGAGAGCGGCGTCGCACCCACGTTGTCGCGGATCACGTTGGACCGCACCTGGGTGGTCTCGGTGCCGGTGAGGACGATTCCGGAGCCCTGGATCGCGGGCAGCCGGTCGGTGGCGGCGCAGAACTTGTTGTTCCCGGTGATCCGGTTGGACCGGATGGTCATGGCGCCGGCCTTCGGCGTCCCCTCGTCGCCCACGACGAACACGCCGCTGCAGTTGGCGGTGAAGGTGTTGTCGCTGACGGTCAGGTTCCGCACGCGCCGCGCGGTGAACCCGATCCGGTTGTCGGTCAGTGTGTTGCCCCGGACCCGGGTGCCCAGGGTGTCGGTGGCGCCGCCCTCCTCGTCGACACTGTTGGCGACGAAGATGCCCGCGTCGCCGTTGGAGCGGGCGGTGTTGTCGCGGATGTCGGACCGGGTGGAGCGCTGCTGGGCGATGCCCCAGGTGCCGTTCGACCCGGCGGTCACCCCCCGGACCTCCAGCCCGTCGGTCCAGGAGGCCCACACACCGTTCGAGGCGAACCCCGTGACGGTCATGGACCGGACGGACACGTTATCCACGGTGTGCTGGGCCGTCCCCAGGACGCAGACGCCGTTTCCGGCCTTCGCGCAGGCGTTGTCCGGCTGTGCGCGGCTCGCGCCCGGCACGATGACCGTACGGTCCCCGGAACCGCGCAGGGTCAGGCCGGGCGTGCTGATCAGCACGCTCTCGCGGTAGGTGCCGGGCCGGACGACGATGGTGTCACCGGGGTGTGCGGCGTCCACCGCTGCCTGGATCGACTGGCCCGGATACACCACATGGCCGCCGGCGGCAGCGGCCGACGCGGACGGCACGGCCGTGCCCAGTCCGGCGGCCGAGACGGCTGCGATGCTCACGAGACATGTCAAGTGTCGTTTCCTCATGAGCCGAAGCTATGGGCGATCACCCCCCGATGCCACGCAGGGTGAGCGGTTGGGTACGGGGCATGCCCGAATGGCTTACGCCGCCGCCCGTGCCCCGCGTCCGCCATGGACGCGGGGCCGCGCACTCGGGTGATTCGGTGCCGGGCCCCGCACTCCGTCAGACGTCGGCCGGACGCGTGGGCGCGACGACCGAGCGGGCCCACCGGTAGTCGGCCTTGCCGCTGGGGGAGCGCCGGATCTCCGGGGCGAACACCAGGTGCCGCGGGATCTTGTAGCCGGCCAGCCGCGACCGGCAGTGCGCCTGGACGTCGTCGAGCGAGGGGGCTTCTGCGCCCTCGCGCAGCTGCACCACGGCGGCGACCTGGCTGCCCCAGCGCGAGTCGGGCGCCCCGGCGACCAGTGCGTCGTACACGTCCGGATGGGCCTTGAGCGCCTGCTCGACCTCCTCCGGGTACACCTTCTCGCCCCCGGTGTTGATGCACTGCGAACCCCGGCCGAGCACCGTGACGATGCCGTCGGCGTCGACCGTCGCCATGTCGCCGAGCAGCACCCACCGCTCCTCGCCCTTGCGGAAGAACGTCTCCGCGGTCTTGCGCGGGTCGTTGTAGTAGCCGAGCGGCACATGGCCGCGCTGCGCGATCCGCCCCGGCACGCCCGGCTCCACCGGCTCGTACGTCGCCGGGTCGACCACCGCCGTACGTGAGTTCATCCGCAGCCGGAAGCCGTTCTCCGGCCCGGAGTCGGCCGTCGCGGTGCCGTTGAAACCCGACTCGGAGGAGCCGAAGTTGTTCAGCAGCATCACCGTGGGCACCAGCGCCTGGAACTCCGCCCGGACCGAGTCCGACATCACCGCGCCCGAGCTGGAGACGGAGAACATCGACGAGCAGTCGGTGCCCTTCAGCGGCCCCTTCAGTGCGTCGATCAGCGGGCGCAGCATCGCGTCGCCGACCAGCGACACGCTGGTGACCTTCTCCTTCTCGATGGTGCGGAGCACCTCGTGCGGCACGAACTTGCGGTGCACCACGACGCGCTGCCCGAAGTTGAATCCGATGAACGCCGTGAGCGTCGAGGTGCCGTGCATCAGCGGGGGAGTGGGGAAGAAGGTGATGCCGTCCCCGCCCGCGGCCACCCGCTCGGCCAGCTCCTGCGGGGTCTTCACCGGCTCGCCGGTCGGCGCGCCGCCGCCGAGGCCGGAGAAGAAGAGGTCCTCCTGGCGCCACATCACACCCTTGGGCATGCCCGTGGTGCCGCCCGTGTAGATGATGAACTGGTCGTCGGGCGAGCGGGGTGCGAAGCCGCGCCCCGGATCCCCGGCGGCCTCGGCCGCCGCGAACGCGACGGCTTCCGGGCCCGGCACCCCCTCCGCGGGCGCGCCCACCCGGACGAGATGGCGGAGCTTCGGCGCCTGCGGCGCGGCGGCCGCGACGCGCTCGTCGAACTCGGCGTCGAAGACGAGCGCCGCCAGGTCCGCGTCCCGGTAGAGGTAGACCAGCTCTTCCTCCACGTACCGGTAGTTGACGTTGACCGGCACGATGCGCGCCTTCAGGCAGGCCAGGACCGTCTGGAGGTACTCGACACCGTTGTACAGGTGCAGTCCCAGGTGCTCGCCGGGGCCGATCCCGGCCTCGATCAGGTGATGCGCGACGCGGTTCGCGGCGGCGTCGAGTTCCGCGTAGGTGAGCCTGCGCTCGGCGCCCGTCCCGGGATGATCGAGGTAGACGAGCGCCTCGCGTTCCGGGACAGCGTCGACGACCGATTCGAACAGGTCGGCAAGGTTGTACTCCACCGTTCCTCCTGACCCCGGTTGCTGAGTGGCTCGGCGTCATTAGAGCGCCGACCGCCACAAGTGGGAAGGGGGCCCGTGAAGAAAACTGACTACCTGTCAGAAAACTATTGAACTGCCTCCCCAACTACTGCAACCTGTTCTAGGTCGTGTTCGAGGAGTCCCGTCCGTCTCGCGTTGTCCGGGCGGCCGACGCTGCTTCGCGGACACTCCCCAGCCTTGAGACGGGAGACGGACCATGGGTGGTACGGAACACCTCACCGTGCGGCGCGAAGGCGCCACACTGGTGCTCACCTTGAACAGGCCGGAGAGCAAGAACGCGCTCTCGCTGCCGATGCTGGTCGGCCTGTACGACGGCTGGCTGGCCGCCGACGCGGACGAGGAGATCCGCTCCGTCGTCCTCACCGGCGCGGGCGGCTGCTTCTGCGCCGGCATGGACCTCAAGGCCCTCGCCGGGGACGGCATGGACGGCGAGCAGTACCGGGACCGGATGACGGCAGACCCCGACCTGCACTGGAAGGCCATGCTGCGCCACCACCGCCCCCGCAAACCGGTCATCGCCGCCGTCGAGGGGCACTGCGTGGCGGGCGGCACCGAGATACTCCAGGGCACCGACATCCGCATCGCCGGCGAGAACGCCACCTTCGGCCTCTTCGAGGTCAGGCGCGGCCTCTTCCCCATCGGCGGCTCGACCGTACGGCTGCCCCGCCAGATCGCCCGGACCCACGCACTCGAAATGCTCCTCACCGGCCGTCCGTACGACGCCGCGGAAGCGGCCCGGATCGGACTGATCGGCCGGGTCGTCCCCGACGGCACCGCACTGGAAGCGGCCCTCGCCGTGGCCGAACAGATCAACGCCTGCGGCCCGCTCGCCGTCGAAGAGGTCAAGGCATCGGTGTACGAGACCGCGGAGATGACGGAGACCGAGGGCCTCGCCGCCGAACTGAAACGCGGCTGGCCCGTCTTCGCCACCGCCGACGCCAAGGAGGGCGCCCGCGCCTTCGCCGAGAAGCGCCCGCCCGTCTACCGGCGAGCCTGAATCAAGGAGGCAACCGTGCCCGAAGTCCTCAGCGCACCGCTGGTGGTCGAATTCCCCTTCACCCGCTCTCTCGGCCCGGTCCAGAGCGCCTTCCTCACCGGACTGCGCGAACGCACCGTGCTCGGCGTACGGACCGGCGACGGCAAGGTCCTGGTCCCGCCCGTCGAGTACGACCCCGTCACCGCGGAGGAGATCCACGACCTGGTGGAGGTCGCCGCCACCGGCACGGTCACCACCTGGGCCTGGAACCCGCGGCCCCGCCGCGACCAGCCCCTGGACACCCCCTTCGCCTGGGTGCTCGTACGGCTCGACGGAGCCGACACCGCCCTCCTGCACGTCCTGGACGCGCCCGGACCCGATGCCGTCCGCACCGGAATGCGCGTCCGCGTCCGCTGGGCCGCGACCCGCACCGGCGCCATCACGGACATCGCCTGCTTCGAACCGTACGCGGGCGAAGCCGGTGAACCCGGCGAACCCGCGCCGCACGACGGCGAGTTCACCGAACCGGTCACCGGCATCGTCACCCCCGCCCGCCTCGACTACACCTACTCCCCGGGCCGCGCCCAGAGCGCCTACCTCGAAGCGCTGGAGAGCCGGCGCGTCGTCGGCGAGCGCTGCCCCTCCTGCCGCAAGGTGTACGTCCCGCCCCGCGGCGCCTGCCCCACCTGCGGCGTCGCCACCGACGAACGGGTCGAGGTCGGACCGCGCGGCACGGTCACCACCTACTGCGTCGTCAACATCAAGGCGAAGAACCTCGACATCGAGGTTCCCTACGTCTACGCGCACATCGCCCTGGACGGCGCCGACCTCGCCCTGCACGCACGGATCGGCGGCATCCCGTACGACCAGGTGCGGATGGGCCTGCGTGTCGAGCCCGTCTGGACCGAGGGCAGCCGCCATCCCGACCACTACCGGCCGACCGGCGAACCGGACGCCGACTACGACGCGTACAAGGAGCTGGTCTAGATGCGGGACGTAGCGATCGTCGCCTTCGCCCAGACCGACCACCTGCGGCGCACCGACGAACTCTCCGAAGTCGAGATGCTGATGCCCGTCCTGCACCAGGTCCTCGACGCGACCGGCCTCAGGACCAGCGACATCGGCTTCACCTGCTCGGGCTCCAGCGACTACCTCGCGGGCCGCGCCTTCTCCTTCACGATGGCGCTCGACGGCGTGGGCGCGCACCCGCCGATCTCCGAGTCCCACGTGGAGATGGACGGGGCCTGGGCCCTGTACGAGGCCTGGGTGAAGATCCAGACCGGCGAGGCCGACACCGCACTCGTCTACGCGTACGGGAAGTCCTCGCCCGGCCAGGTGCGCGACGTACTCACCCGGCAGCTCGACCCGTACTACACCGCCCCGCTGTGGCCCGACTCCGTCGCGCTCGCCGCGCTCCAGGCCCAGGCGCTCATCGACGCGGGCGACACCGACGAGGCCGCGCTCGCGGCCGTCGCCACCCGAAGCCGCGAGGCCGCGTCGGACAACCCGCACGCCCAGCTCAGCGGTTCCGTGCCGGCCGGGGACTACCTCGTGCAGCCGCTGCGCACCGGCGACTGCCCGCCCATCGGAGACGGCGCCGCCGCCGTCATCCTCGCCGCCGGGGACACCGCGCGGGCGCTGTGCGAGCGGCCCGCCTGGATCCGCGGCATCGACCACCGCATCGAGGCCCACGGTCTCGGGGTGCGCGAGCTGACCGAGTCACCGTCGACCCGGCTCGCCGCCGAACGGGCCGGGGTCTTCGAACGGCCCGTCGACACCGCGGAGCTGCACGCCCCGTTCAGCTCCCAGGAAGTGGTGCTGCGCAAGGCGCTCGGCCTCGGCGACGAGGTCAGCGTCAACCCGTCCGGCGGCGCGCTCGCCGCGAATCCGCTCATGGCCGCCGGGCTGATCCGCCTCGGCGAGGCCGCCGCCCGCATCCACCGCGGTGAGTCCGACCGGGCGCTCGCCCACGCCACGTCCGGCCCCTGCCTCCAGCAGAACCTGGTCGCCGTCCTCGAAGGGGAGAGCACCCATGCCTAAGGAGCCCGTGGCCGTCGTCGGCATCGGCCAGACCAAGCACGTCGCCGCCCGCCACGACGTCTCGCTCGCCGGACTCGTCCGCGAGGCCGCCGTGGCCGCCCTCCGGGACGCGGGCCTGACCTGGGCGGACATCGACGCCGTGGTCATCGGAAAGGCCCCCGACTTCTTCGAGGGCGTGATGATGCCGGAGCTCTACCTCGCCGATGCCCTCGGCGCCGTCGGCAAACCGATGCTGCGGGTCCACACCGCGGGATCGGTCGGCGGCTCGACGGCACTCGTCGCCGCGAACCTCGTGGCCGCACGCGTGCACCGCACCGTCCTCACCCTCGCCTTCGAGAAGCAGTCGGAGTCCAACGCGATGTGGGGGCTCTCGCTGCCCATCCCGTTCCAGCAGCCCCTGCTGGCCGGTGCGGGCGGATTCTTCGCCCCGCACGTGCGCGCCTACATGCGGCGCACCGGGGCGCCCGACACCGTCGGCTCCCTCGTCGCCTACAAGGACCGGCGCAACGCGCTGAAGAACCCGTACGCGCACATCCACGACCCGGACATCACCCTGGAGAAGGTCCAGTCCGCACCGATGCTCTGGGACCCCATCCGCTACTCGGAGACCTGCCCGTCCTCCGACGGGGCCTGCGCGATGATCCTCACCGACCGCTCCGGCGCGGACCGTTCACCGCACCCGCCCGCCTGGGTGCACGGGGGCGCGATGCGCAGCGAACCGACCCTCTTCGCGGGCAAGGACTTCGTCTCGCCGCAGGCCGGCAAGGACTGCGCGGCCGACGTCTACCGGCAGGCCGGGATCAGCGACCCGCGCCGGGAGATCGACGCGGTCGAGATGTACGTCCCGTTCTCCTGGTACGAGCCGATGTGGCTGGAGAACCTCGGCTTCGCGGACGAGGGCGAGGGCTGGAAGCTGACCGAGGCCGGCGCCACCGAACTCGACGGCGACCTGCCGGTGAACCCCTCGGGCGGGGTGCTCTCCACCAATCCCATCGGCGCCTCCGGAATGATCCGCTTCGCGGAGGCCGCCCTCCAGGTGCGGGGACAGGCGGGGGAGCACCAGGTGGACGGCGCGCGGCGGGCGCTCGGCCATGCCTACGGCGGCGGGGCGCAGTTCTTCTCGATGTGGCTGGTCGGGGCCGAACCGCCCACACGCTGACCGCACCCCTTCCCGGACGGACCGCACCACCGCGTCCCGCGGCCCGTCCGGGAAGGAACGCCGGCGATGACCGGGCCCTGCCCGGCCGGCTCCCGGCCCCCCGCCGGCTGGACGCCCGACGGCGCGGACCTCGCCGCCCGACGGTCCCCGCGCTCCGCCGCACGAGCGCTCTTCGCCCGTGCCGGGCGCCCCGGCGAGCGGAACTCCCCGTCAAGGAGCACCCGCGCCCGCGCCAGGAGTGGTGCACGCCCTCCTGCGGCAACCGCGCCCGTGTCGCCCGCCATCACGAGCGACACCGCACGCCATGGGTAGCGTGGTGGGTGTGACCGTCGAGAGTGATCTTCGAACCCTGCTGAGGGACCTGCGCCCGGAGCTGCACCGTGGCCGCTACGTCTTCGCGACCGTGACCGACGGTGTGGTGCCCGCCGGAGTCGCCCCCGTAGTCACGGTCAGTGAGGCCGAGGGGCTCACGCTGGTGCTCCTGGAGGCACAGGCCGTGGCGGCCGGGCTGGACCACTCCTATCCGGCGGGGTGGATCACCCTCCGTGTGCACTCCTCGCTGGACGCCGTGGGGCTGACCGCGGCGGTGGCCCTCGCCCTCACCGACGCGGGGATCAGCTGCAACGTGGTGGCCGGATTCCACCACGACCACCTCTTCGTCCCGCACGGCCGGGCCGCCGAGGCCGTCGCCGTGCTGGGGGCGCTGGCCTCGGAGTCGGACGCGGGGTGACAGGACGCACTGGACCGGCGTCCCGGGAGCATCCGCGTACCCGGCCCGGGGCGGCGGGGCATCCGGGCGGGCGTGTGCCTCCGGTGCCGTCCGGGCCCGGCTCCGCGACGTGAGCCCGGCCACGTAACATGTCCGCATGTCCTTCCTCCGCCGCCGTAGCGCCGCCACACCCGCGGGCCCCGACTTCGACGTCCTGGCCATGGACCCGGGGGACTGGCCCGGAAACCTCGGCGCCGGTCTGCTGCCCGCCCCCGACGGGAGCTGTCAGGGCGTCTTCCTCCGTTACGACCTGTTCGGCGGCCGCGGCCCCGCGATGATCATCGGCAACCTCCCGGAGGGTTCGCCCGCCCGCGAGACGGAGGAGGGCCAGGTTCCCTTCGAGGTGGCCCAGCTGCTGCTCGCGCTGGAGAACGACGAGCCGGTCGAGGTCACCGGGACCGAGGACATGCCCGTGATGCAGGGCGACAACCTGCTGATCGTCCGCCGCGTCAAGCTCTCCGAGAGCCGGATCGCCTGTGTCCAGTTCGACCGCAGCGACGGCGTGCTCGTCACCATCGCCAGCTGGGACCGCCCGATCACCGACGATCTGTACACCCTCCTGAAGCCGCTGCCCGCGGAACTCTTCCAGCAGGGCTGAGTCCGCACTCGCGGGCCCGTCGCGCGGCCCGCGCCGTCCGGTCCTTTGACGGCACTTCCGTCCAGGTACACACGGCCTCCGTCCAAGAGGCTGTTTTGTCATGCGTCTTGTCCTGACAGTCGTCGGACCTCTAGCGTCGTCGGGCATGACATCCGGGATGACGCGACGCACCACAGTGAAGACAGTGATCGGCGCAACAGGGGCTCTGGCACTCGGAGTTCCCGCTCTCGCCGGTACGGCAGCGGCGGTCGGCACCTCCGATGAATCCGCCAAGGTGAGAGCCAAGGAGGAGCTACCGAACCCGGTCCTCCACTACCTCGCACCCGCCGCCGACTGGGAGAGCGAATCCCTGCCCATCGGGGGCGGGGCGCTCGGTGCGAGCGTCCACGGCACGCTCGCCACCGAACGTCTCACCTTCAACGAGAAAACCCTGTGGTCCGGCGGACCCGGCTCGGCCGAGGGGTACGACTTCGGGAACTGGACCTCCCCCAGGCCCGACGCTCTCGCCGACGTCCGCCGGCGCCTCGACACCGAGGGCGCCCTCGGCCCCGACACCGTGACCGCCGAACTGGGCCAGGGACGCCGGGGCTACGGCGCCTACCAGGTCTTCGGGGACCTGCTGATCGACGTGCCGGGCGCTCCGGCCACCCCCGACGCCTCCTACCGCCGCACCCTGGACCTGCGCACCGCACTCGCGACCGTCGGCTACACCGGGGGAGGGACCGCCCACAGCAGGGAGTACTTCGTCTCGCACCCGGGCGGGGTCATCGGCGGACGGTTCACGGCGGACCGGCCGGGGCAGGTGACCCTCACCCTGCGCTACACGTCACCGCGCAGCGACTTCACCGCCTCCGCCACCGGCGACCGGCTCACCGTACGCGGAGCGCTCCAGGACAACGGGCTCCGCTTCGAGGCCCAGATCCGGGTCCGCGCCGAGGGCGGCACGGTCACCGCCGGCGCCGACGGCAGCCTCACCGTCACCGGCGCCGACAGCGCCTGGTTCTTCCTCGCCGCGGGCACCGACTACGCGGACACCTATCCCGGCTACCGGGGCGACGATCCGCACGACACGGTCACCGCCACGGTCGACGCCGCCGCAGCGGCCTCGTACGAACGTGTCCGCGACACCCATGTGACCGACCACCGCACCCTCTTCGACCGGGTCGCGCTCGACATCGGTCAGCAACTGCCCGACCAGCCCACCGACCAGCTGCTCAGCGGATACACCGGAGGGAACAGCCCCGCCGACCGGGCCCTGGAGGCGCTCTTCTTCCAGTACGGGCGCTATCTGCTGATCGCCTCCTCGCGCGAGGGCTCGCTGCCCGCCAACCTCCAGGGCGTCTGGAACAACTCCACCACCCCGCCCTGGTCCGCCGATTACCACAGCAACATCAACCTCCAGATGAACTACTGGCTCGCCGAGGTCACCAACCTCGCCGAGACCACCGCTCCCTACGACCGTTACATCGAGGCCATGCGCGAGCCGGGCCGCAGAACGGCGCAGGAGATGTTCGGGACCGCCGGCTGGGTCGTGCACAACGAGACCAACCCGTACGGATTCACCGGTGTCCACGACTACTCCACCGCGTTCTGGTTCCCCGAGGCCGCAGCCTGGCTCACCCAGCAGATGTACGAGCACTACCGGTTCAACGGCTCCACCGACTACCTGCGCTCCACCGCCTACCCGGCGATGAAGGAGGCCGCCGAATTCTGGCTGGCCAACCTGCGCACCGACCCGCGCGACGGGCTCCTGGTCGTCACCCCGAGCTACTCGCCCGAGCACGGGGACTTCACCGCCGGCGCCGCGATGTCCCAGCAGATCGTCCACGACCTTCTCACCAGCACCCTGGAGGCCGCCCGTACCCTCGGTGACGCGGCAGACTTCCGCGGCAGGCTGGAGACCGCCCTGGACCAGCTCGACCCCGGCCTGCGGACCGGCTCCTGGGGCCAGCTCCAGGAGTGGAAGGCCGACCGGGACGACCCGGCCGACGACCACCGCCACGTCTCCCACCTCTTCGGTCTCCACCCCGGCCGGCAGATCGAGGCCGGGAGCGGCTGGGCCGAAGCGGCCAAGGTCTCCCTCGGCGCCCGCGGCGACGGCGGAACCGGCTGGTCCAAGGCCTGGAAGATCAACTTCTGGGCGCGGCTGCGCGACGGCGACCACGCCCACAAGATGCTCTCCGAGCAGCTCAAGAACTCCACCCTGCCCAACCTCTGGGACACCCACCCGCCGTTCCAGATCGACGGGAACTTCGGTGCCGCATCGGGCGTCGCGGAGATGCTGCTGCAGAGCCAGCACGACACCGTCGACATCCTCCCCGCCCTCCCGGCCGGCTGGCCGGACGGATCGGTGCGCGGCCTGCGCGCCCGGGGCGGTTTCACCGTCGACATCGAATGGGCCGCGGGGACGGCCCGCCGTGTGGTGATCACGGCGAGCCGCACCCGTGAGGTGACCGTCAGAGGCACCCTGTTCACGAGCGGCGAGAAGACCTTCAGGGCGAGTGCCGGACAGAGCTACACACTGACCCCGGAGAGCTGAGCGAAGAGCGAGGTCACCCGAGCCGCGGAGGTGCCGGGCCCCGTGGGACCACTCAGGTGCCACGGGGCCGCCGTGCCCTGCCGCAGATCCTCCTCGCGGTAGCGCCGGCAGCCCCGGTGCCAGATCAGGATGCCCGCGATCCAGTGCTTCAGCTCCTGCACATAGCCGGCGAGGATCTCCCGCTGCTCGTCGTCCAGGTCGAAGTCGTCGTACAGCACCGGGAGTTCGTGCTCGGCGACATGCAGGAACTGCCGCAGTCGCGACTTCATCAGGTCGTGGACGAGCCGCATCCCGGTCGGATAGTCGACCCCGAAGAAGTTCTGCACCACCAGAACGCCGTTGTGCACCTCACCCTCGTACTCGATCTCCTTCTGGTACGAGAACAGGTCGTTGAGCAGCGCGGCGTAGTCCGCCGCGGCGTTCTCCAGGGAGCGCAGCGGACCGCTGTGGTAGATCTCCGCAGGAACCTTCCTGCCGTGCGCGAGCCGGCACAGGCTCATCGTCAGATCCGAACCGAAGGTCATGCGCCGCATCTCGACGTAGTCCACCGGATCGGGGATCCGGTTCTGCGCCTGGTTCGCCAGCTCCCACACCCAGCTCGCCGTCATGTCCTCGATACACGTACGGAAGGCACGCCGGCCGCTGTCGTCCAGGGGCGCCGCCGTGCGCTCCCAGAGATCGGCCAGTCCGCGCTCCAGCGCGTTGACCGGCTCGGGCGCCGCCGTGCCGTCCAGCGGCATGAACTGCGACAGACGCGCGTTGGCCGTCTTGGCCCCCGCGAGGTCACGGGCCCGCCCGTGCACCACCGGGAACCAGTCGTCGCCGTAGGTACCCCAGGCCAGCCACTGCGAGGACAGATCGAGCTCGTCCGGGGTGGCGTCAGGGTGGATCCCGGCCGCGCACAGCGGAAGGTCGATCGCCAGCAGCCGTGCCTCGTCCCAGATGTGCGAGCCCGGCACCCCCGGCTGCGCCTCCAGGATGCCCATGCGGGACGACCAGTCGACGAGCCGCAGCCGGGCCCCGTCCAGATGCGGACTGAGCGTCGTGCCGAACGGCAGGTCGAAGTCGGGCAGCAGGGACGGGCCGACGTGCTGGTAGGGCAGATAGGTGAGGCTCCGCAGCCTGGCCGACTCCGAACGGGGAGTGAACCGGATCGACGCGGCCGCCATCCCGAAGCCCGGTGCGGCCCGTCCGGCTCCTCCGCCGTTCATGTAGCGGCTGGAGCGCATGTGCCATTCGTGGCCGCCGGACTGCCAGTCCTGAAGGCCCTTGATGTAGGCGAGGACCGTCGCGGTCTGCGCCGGATCCAGACCCTTCTCGGCGCAGAGCGGGCCGAGTTCGGTCAGCGCGGTGTTCTCGAACTGCTGAAGCCGCGACGTCAGGAGATCGTTCACCGCCTCGGCGGCCTCCTGCGTCGAACAGCCCAGGAAGTGCTCAAGGACCAGCACGCCGTTGCTGTTCTCGCCCTCGTCCTCGACCTCACGCTGGTACGAGAAGAGGTCGTTGCGCAGATGGACACCGTCGGAGAAGGCGTCCCGCAGCACGCGCAGCGCCCGTTCGCCGGCCACCGCGTCGGGCACCTCGGCGCCGGCCGCGTACTCGACCAGCCCCGCCGACCACGGGGCCCCGCCCACTTTGCGGCGCATCTCGATGTATTCGACGGGGTTCGCGATGCGGCCCTCGTTGATGTTCGAGAGCTCCCACAGCGATTCGTTGAGCAGGTTCTTCGTCGACTCGGCGAACCGCACCCGCCAGGCGTCGGACATGCCCGGCACGGTCCGCGCCCACAGGTCGGCCAGCCCCGCCTCCACCGGGTTCGTCGGCTCGGGCGTCGGGGTACCGCGCTCCATCGGCATGAAGGCGGGCAGCCGGTCCAGATACCGTTTTCCGCCCTCCCGGTCCGGGGTGCGCTTGAACAGCTCCAGGAAGTGGTCGTCGAAGAAGAAGACCCAGACGTACCAGTCGGTCACCAGCGACAACGCCTCGGCCGAGCAGTCGGGGTGGGTGTACGCGCACAGGAGCGCGTAGTCGTGGGATTCGAGGTCCTTCTCCTCCCAGATGCCCGATCCCTCCAGCATCCCTATGGCCCGTGCCCACGCTTTGGTGTGCTGTCGGGCCTCCTCGACATGAGGATTGAGCCGCGCCGGATACGGAACATAGAAGTCCGGCAGGGTGAAGGGCTGAGCCATGTGCGTCCGGCCTTTCCGAGAGCCTTCGCGTGAGCGTCACGCGGTTCGGTCGTGTCCGCGCGAGCACTACCCTTCGGCCGTTCGGGGCACACACAACGGCGATTAGTCACACAAGAAGTGCGCTCGTTCGAGGGATGATCCGCCTTTCGCCGGCAAGCCGGCCGCTCCGTAAAACTCAGGTAACGCGGCACTGCCAAAAAGACGTTGCTCATTTGCCCTTCGCAGGTCAGCGGCCCTGCCACTGGTCTGGTCCACTGGCTCGACCCGCGGCCCCCGCCGTGCTCTTGACGTGCTCTCGCCTCAGGTCACAGAGTGTGCGCGCACAGCGGAACAGAGAGATCGGAACACGAACACCTCTCGATACGAACAGCTCGGAAAACGCACAGCTCCAAGAAGGGTTGTCATGACGTCCAAGCAGAGGACCGGACTCGCGGTCGCGTTCACCACCGTCGGCGCGCTGAGTCTCGCGCTGCTCAGTCCCGCGGCGCAGGCCGGTGCGGACGGGGTGCGGCCGGAGTGTCCGCGCGGCCTGGAGTGCGACTGGGTCCCGGCGGCCTACCAGCAGACCGGCGACCCGGCCGACAAGGCGACGTACGGCAACTACGACACTTCGGACCGCCCGCACACCAACAAGATCAAATTCATCGTCCTCCATGACACCGAGGAGGACTACGCCACCACCCTGAACATCTTCCAGAACCCGTTGAAGCAGACCTCGGCCCACTACGTGGTGCGCTCCGGTGACGGCCACGTCACCCAGATGGTGAAGAACAAGGACGTCGCCTGGCAGGCCGGGAACTGGTACCTCAACTCCAACTCCATCGGCATCGAGCAGGAGGGCGTCGCCGTCGACGGCGCCAAGTGGTACACCCCCGAGATGTACCGCTCGACGGCCGCACTGGTGCGCTACCTCGCCGCGAAGTACGACATCCCGCTCGACCGCCAGCACATCATCGGCCACGACGGGGTACCGCCCACCAGCGCCTCCGGCGCCGCCAGCATGCACTGGGACCCGGGCACCTACTGGGACTGGAACCGCTTCATGGCGCTCCTCGGCAGGCCCACCGTGCCGACCGCCCGCAAGAACAGCGAACTCATCACCGTCAGCCCGAGGTTCAAGGACAACAAGCAGGCGTTCCGCGACTGCGAGAAGGGCGTCGACCTGCCCGTGCAGGGCTCCAGCGCCGTCCCGCTCCACACGGAGCCGTCCGCCGACGCACCGCTCTTCTCCGACCCCGGACTGCACCCGGACGGTTCGCCCGGCACCAACTGCGCCGCCGACTGGGGCAGCAAGATCAGCGCCACCCAGCAGGCCGTCGTCGCAGGCCACGCGCCCGGCTGGACGGCGATCTGGTGGTCCGGCCAGAAGGCCTGGTTCGAGACCCCGGCCCGCAACCGCACCACCACCCCCACCACGGGCTACGTCGTGAAGCCGAAGGCGGGCAGGGCCGAGGTGCCGGTGTACGGCGTGGCGTACCCGGAGAAGTCCGAGTACCCCGCCGGCTTCGCGGACCAGCGCGTGGGCACGCCGCTCCAGTACACGATCAAGGCGGGGCAGTCCTACCCCGGTGGCGGTGTGGCCCCCACCGGCTTCTTCTACGCTCCGACGATCGATGCCTCGTACCCGCTGGACCACTCGTTCTTCCCGGGCAAGGAGAAGTACGTGACCGTCCAGATCGGCCACCGCATCGCCTTCGTGAAGGCCGCCGACGTGGACATCGTCCGCGCGCACTGAAGGTGTGCCCGTCCGGCGGCGGGCACACCGAAGCGCGCTGCGGGCCCGGTGTGTCGGCACCGGACCCGCAGCGCGCATCCCCTTGGGGAGGAAGGTCAGCGAGTGCCGACCGCGGCTCGTACGGCCCGCCTGGCCATCGCACAGTCGTCGTGCAGCCGGCGCAGCAGCAGACGCTGCTCCTCGCCCGACGACAGCGCGCCCGGCCGGTCCTGACCGGCCCTGGGGCCCGAGGTGTCGCGCATGGCCCGCTGCACGGCCGTCTCGTAGGTACGGATCTCCCGGGTCAGCACGAGCATCAGATTGACCAGGAACGCGTCCCGCGCCGCCGGACCCGCGACCTGGGCGAGCTGGCTGATCTGACGCCGGGCCACCGGCGCGTCACCCAGTACCGCCCACAGCGTCGCCAGGTCGTATCCCGGCAGGTACCAGCCGGCATGTTCCCAGTCGACCAGCACCGGACCGGTGGGCGACAGCAGGATGTTGGAGAGCAGCGCGTCACCGTGACAGAACTGCCCCGCCCCCTGGCGGCCGCCCGCGTGGGCCACGCCGTGGAGGAGCTTCTGCAGGTCACCCAGATCGCGGTCGGTGAACAGTCCCAGCTCGTGGTAGCGCGAGATGCGCGCCGCGTAGTCCAGCGGGGCGTCGAAGAGACCGGACGGCGGCCGCCAGGCGTTGACCCGGCTGACCGCGCCGAGCACCGCCCGCAGATCGGCGCGTGGCGGCGCCTCCGACGGATGCCTGGTCAGCGCTGCCACCCGGCCGGGCATCCGTTCGATGACCAGGGTGCAGTTCTCCGGGTCCGCCGCGATGAGCCGGGGGACCCGCACCGGCGGGCGGTGCCGGACGAACGCCCGGTATGCCGCTATTTCATGACGGAACCGCTCCGACCACGCCGGTGAGTGGTCAAGTAAGCACTTGGCGACCGCGGTCGTCCGTCCGGTGGAACCCACGAGCAGTACCGAACGGCCACTGCGCCGCAGCACCTGCACCGGGTTGAACTCCGGACAGATCCGGTGCACCGAGGCGATGGCCATCCTCAGCTGCGCGCCCTGGGGACCGGACAGGTCCAGTCTCCCGCTGAGCGATTGACTGCCCGGCCCCGCCATGCGCCGGGCCCGACCCATGCCGGGCGCGGTTCCAGCGGCGCGGGGGTCGAGATACGGCCCGCCGCCCGCCCCGAGGGGACGGAGCGGCCGGGGTGGGGCAGACACGGAGGACGATGCTGTGTACATGGGCGAGACAGATCCCTTCGTGCGCCGACAAGTTGCGTGCGCCGCCCCGGCCGGCGGCCGTTCGGCACCCTGGGGAGTACCTAGGGCTGCCGGGCGGGGTGGCGCTTTCCTACCTGACACCGGATCGCGGGTGGCAGACCATGTGGCGGACCCTGGCGAACCCTGGCGAATAGTCGCAGGGCATCTGACAGGGGGTTACTGTCAACACAGCCGAGAACCTGGGGGCTTGACGTGACCGGAGAACCCAACACCCGTCTGTCGGACCTGTTCGGCCTTGCCGGCTGGTCCAAGGGCGAACTCGCGAGAATGGTGAACAGGCAGGCGGCGGCCATGGGCCACCCCCAACTCGCCACCGACACCTCGCGGGTGAGGCGCTGGATCGACATGGGGGAGTCCCCCCGTGATCCCGTGCCCGAAGTGCTGGCAGCCCTGTTCACCGAGCGGCTCGGTCGTGTCGTGACCATCGAGGACCTCGGGTTCGGCCGACGCGGGCGTGTGGGGAAACGGCGAGAGACAGGAACGGAGAACAATCCCGACCAACTCCCCTGGGCGCCCGAGCGGACGGCAGCGGTCCTCACCGAATTCACGGGAATGGACCTCATGCTCAACCGACGCGGCTTGGTGAGCGCGGGCGCCGCGCTCACCGCCGGCTCCACCATCGCCGGCCCCATGCACGACTGGCTGCACACCGACCCCGTACTGGCGGCCGACGCCCCACGCATCGACGACCCCGTGCACGCGGACCCGGCCGGTTTCGACCGGTACGAGGCCGCGCCCATCGGTTCGGAGGAGATCGAGGCGCTGGAGCGGTCCGTGGAGGTGTTCCGCGCCTGGGACGCCTCCCGGGGCGGCGGCCTCCAGCGCAAGGCCGTGGTGGGCCAGCTCAACGAGGTGGGAGGCATGCTCTCCTACCGCCACCCCGACCATCTGCAGCGCCGCCTCTGGGGCGTTGCTGCCAACCTCGCCGTGCTCGCGGGGTGGATGTCCCACGACATCGGCCTCGAACCGACGGCCCAGAAGTACTTCGTCATCGCGGCGCACGCGGCCCGCGAGGGCGGCGACCGGCCGCGCGCGGGGGAGGCCCTGTCCAGGGCGGCCCGTCAGATGGTCCACCTGGGCCGCCCCGACGACGCGCTCGACCTCATGAAGCTCGCCAAGTCCGGCTCGGGCGACATGGTCCTGCCGCGCACCCAGGCGATGCTGCACACCATCGAGGCCTGGGCACAGGCCTCCATGGGACAGGGCCAGGCCATGCGGCGCAGCCTGGGCAGGGCAGAGGAACTGTTCATCTCGGACAAGAGCGATGTCTCACCACCCAGTTGGATGCAGATGTTCGACGAGGCGGATCTGCACGGGATGCAGGCGCTGGCGTTCCGTACCCTGGCCGAGCACGAACCCGCGGCGGCCGTCATGGCCCAGCGCCACGCGAAGCGGGCACTCGAACTGCGGGTCAGCGGACGCCAGCGGTCCAAGATCTTCGACTACATCTCGCTCGCCTCGGCGTGTTTCATCGCCGACGACCCCGAGCAGGCCGACCGCTACGCGCGGCTCGCCCTGGTGACGATGGGGGAGACCTCCTCGCACCGCACCTGGGACCGGCTGCGCGAGATGTACCGGCTGACGGGCCAGTTCGCGGGCTACGCGAAGATCGAGGACCTGCGCCAGGAAATCGAGCGCTCACTGCCGCACAGCTCCCTCATCAAGCAGCGGACGAGGAGCTCCGAGGTCTGACCCCAGGGCGCCACAGGGAAGAGGCGCCGTTCCTCACATCTCCCGGACACCGCACCACGGGCAGCCGGGTGCGTTCCGTGTGCCCTACGCCCCGATGCGGGCGATCAGCACACATGCGTCGTCCAGTCGCGGGGTGCCGCCGAACTCCTCGGCGACGGTCCGTACACAGTCCTGCGCCGTACGGGCCTCGGCGAAGCGCGGCGCAAGTCCGAGCAGTGCCTCGGTGCCCGGACGGAGGCCGCCCGGCCCGTCCTTGGTCCGGGCCAGTCCGTCGGTGTGCAGCACCAGCACATCACCGGGCAGCAGGTGCGCCTCGTCCTGCTCGTAGGCGACCCCGGAGGCCGCTCCGAGCAGGACGCCGTCGGGTTGCGGGAGCGGGCGCCCGGTTCCGTCGCGGAAGAGCAGCGGAGCGGGGTGTCCGGCCTGCGCCCATTCCAGGGTGCGGGTCACGGGGTCGAACCGGCAGCAGACCGCGCTGCCCAGGGCGGGCTGGATCGATGTCTCCAGCAACTGGTTCAGATGCCCCATCAGGGCCCCCGGGTCGATGCCGGCCACCGCCATGCCGCGCAGCGCACCGAGGATCATCGCCATGGCCGAGGTGGCCTGGATACCGCGACCGGTCAGATCGCCGACCGTGAGCAGCATCCTGCGGTCCGGCAGCTCCAACGCGTCGTACCAGCCGCCGCCGATCAGGTCGCTGGACTCGGAGGGCAGGTAGTGGGCCGCGATGTCCAGCGCTCCGGGCCCCTGGTCCGGGAGGCGCAGTGAACCTCGCCACGGCGGGAGCACGGCCTCCCGGAGCTCGACCGCGATGCGGCGTTCCGTCCGGTCGATGTGCTGCTGGCGACGGAGTGAGTCATGGGTGCGGCGCACCACCTGCTGGTTGCGCCGCAGCTCGCTGATATCGCGCAGGACCGCCCACATGGAAGCGGTGCAGCCGTCCGCGTCGAGCACGGGCTCGCCCGTCATGTGCAGTGTCCGTGTCCCGCCGTCGGCGCGCTGGATCCGGAACTCGCCGTCTATCGGCTTTCCGTCGACCAGGCAGTCCGTCACCAGAGCGGTGAGTACGGGCTGGTCCTCGGGGAACAGCACGGAAGGGAGGTCGTCCAGGGAGAGCGGCCCGGCCTCCGCGGTCCGGCCGAAGATCTGGAGCAACTCGTCGGACCAGCTGACCGCGTCCGTCAGCAGATTCCACTCGGCGCTGCCCGCCCGGCCGACCAGTGATTCCGCCCGCTCCTCACCGACGGTCCCCTGAGCCGTTCCCAGCGACAGTTCGGCCGCGAGCTGTTCAGCGGCCTCCGGCGGCAGGCCCTCCTTGAGCTGTCCCAGATGTGAGCCGAGATCGTCCAGGTGATGGACCGCCAGATCGCAGAGCGCGCGCTGCCAGCGCATCTGCGGATCGTCCTCGTCGACCAGAACGGAGTCGCGCCGCACCGCGTCCACATCGCCGCGCAGCCGGCGCGTCCGGTTGATCAACGCGTCGACCGCATGGCGCTCGGGCGGCTGGGGGGCGGGGCGGTCCGCGGACAGATGGGACGGCATGACGTACTCCGATACAGGCGCGGTACAACCAGGTCTGAGGGTGGACCGAATACGACTGTTGCACAGCCGACTGGGGCCCGTAAGCGGTTTGGCAACACTCGATGCGTTCTTGCACCTGGCATATGCCAGCGGCTGAGTGTCGCCGCGCTCTTTCGAACAGCCTTGCTTTTGGCGGGTGTTGGCGCGGCCGATCCGGCGAGCGGACGCCTTCGGCGTGCCTGCTCGCGCCGGCGCGGCGCGGCGTGAACGGAGCGCGCCGGGGCGGGCGCGGGCCGGGGGTTCAGCTGGGTCACGTTCCTGGGGTGGTCGTTCGCTGGGCGGGGCACTGCGGTCAACGAGCGTGACGGCCTCGCGTGACGGCGCGGCCGAAGAGTGCCGGACGAGTGCCGGACCGCTCCGGAGCCCCGGCCCGGACCTGGCGGGAATGCGGCCGGCCGGGCCGGCGTTGCACGAGCAGAACGAAAACGAATCCCGTTCCCATCAAGGTGCGGGTTCGGTTCACGAGTGCGGAGGTACCCATGGCCCGAAGTGAAGCCCGTCCCGTCGTCACGCTCCGTTCGACCGCGGGGACGGGGCAGAGCTACGTGACGCGCAAGAGCCGTCGCAACAGCCCCGACCGGCTGGTCCTGCGCAAGTACGACCCCGCTGCCGGGCAGCACGTCCTCTTCCGCGAGGAGCGCTGACCCGTCCCGCGGTGCACGGTTTCGCGGTAGGAGGGGCGCCCTCCGTCCGTGCCCTGAATCACAGTCCGGGGCGCGGATTCCGGGGAACACGCGGCAATGGTTTATCGTTCACCTATATGTGATGGCGCCCTCTGCGGCGTCCACACCAAGAACCGCCCCGGCTGGATTCCCCCGATCCGGCCGGGGCTTCCTTCTGCCCGGACGCGTGCCCGTTCCGGCTCACGCGCGAAGGCTCACCGACGCCGTGGTACGACCTCCACCAGCAGCGCCGCGGCCGCGAGCACGGCCGCCGCCACGGCCCCCGTGTCGGGCCGGCCCCGCAAGGACAGCGCGGTCACCGCGGCGCCCGCCACCACGGCGGCCAGCCGGCCGACCACCCAGCCGTCACCCCGCCGCCACGAGCCCACGGCCAGCCGGCCGACGAGTGAGGTCAGCGTTCCGGTGAAGTAGTTCGTCGGCGTGGCACGGATACGGCCCTGGATTCCCATCGCGAGCCCCATGAGAGCCAGCAGGCCCAGCCGGCCCGCGTCCGACGTGATCAGACCCAGCCCCCACAGCACCGCACCCGCGGCGAGCAGCAGCACCTCGACCGCCAGCATGACCGGCAGCCGCCGCCAGACCCGCTCGCCCGTCACCGCGCCCCAGGCCACCCCGAAGCCGTACGAGACGAGCGCCGTGACCACGCGCAGTGCCACTCCCTGCTCACCCGCCCCGGCGGCCGAGGCTCCCAGCAGGACCAGGTTCCCCGTCATCACCCCGGCGAAGACCTGGCCGACGCAGATGAACACGAACGCGTCCGCCGCCCCGGACGCCGCCGACAGGAGCAGCAGGGCCGCATGGCCGCGCGGCTCGTCCACGGTGTCACGGCCGGACGGGTCGGTGGATGCGGTGGAAGTCGGCATGGCGGCATCTTCGCTGGCGTCCGGCCCGGCGGGGTGTGTTGTCCCCGGTGCGGCGTGCCGCGCCCGCCGTACGGCCAAGGGCTGCCGCGTCCGCGGGACTCACTCCAGGCCGCGCGCCTGCCTGAACCGGGCCAGCCCGTCGGCCAGTTCCACCACCGGGGCCGGATACCCCAACCGGGCGCGCTCGGCACCGCGCAGCTTCCACGGCTCGTGCACGGCGGGCCCGGCCAGTGCCGCCAGCTCCGGGACCCACCGTCGGACGTAGTCGCCGTCCGGGTCGTAGCGCTTGGCCTGGCGCACGGGGTTGAGCACCCGGTTGGGGCGGCTGTCCGTCCCCGTCCCGGCCATCCACTGCCAGTTGAGCTGATTGTTGGCGACGTCGCCGTCCACCAGCAGATCCAGGAAGTGCCGGGCGCCGACACGCCAGTCCACGTACAGCGTCTTGGTGAGGAAGCCCGCCGTGAGCAGCCGTCCGCGGTTGTGCATCCAGCCCTCGTGGCGCAGCTGGCGCATGGCGGCGTCGACCACCGGGTATCCGGTGCGCCCCTGCCGCCACGCCTCGATCTCCTCGGCGGCCCCGGCCTCGGACCGCCAGTGATCGTGCCGGGTGCGGTAGTCCAGCCGGGCCGCCCCGGGCCTGGCCGCGAGGACCTGGTGATGGAACTCGCGCCAGCACAGCTGCCGGACGAACGCGTCGGCGCCGTCACCACCTGCCGCGCGGGCCCGGTGGATCAGTTCCACGGGGGACAGGGTGCCGAAGTGCAGATGCGGCGAGAGCCGGGACGTGGCGTCTCCCGGCAGGTCGTCGTGGCGGGCCTCGTACGCCGCGAGCCCGTGGCGCCGCCAGGCCGTGAACCGCTTGCGGGCCTCCACCTCACCGCCCTCGGCGAGCCCCGCGGAGACGTCGCGCACGGCGGCCCGGACCGGCACGTCCTCCGATCCCGGACCGTCCGGCACCCGCACCGCACGCGGCGCACGGAAGGGATCACGCACCCGCTCCCCGGACCAGCGCCTGAAGTACGGGGTGAACACAGCGAAGTGGTCCGAGCCGGCGGGGGTCACGGCACCGGGCGCGACCGCGGTGACCACGCCGTCGTGGACGTGCAGCCGTCCCCCGCCGGACTCCAGCGCCGCGCGCAACCGCTCCTCGCGGCGGCGGGCGTACGCGCTCACCCCCGCGGCCAGATGGACGTCGCCCGCACCGGTCTCGGCGACGACCCGGCACACCTCGGCGACCACGTCACCCGAGCGGATCACCAGCCGGCCGCCCCGCTCACGCAGCCCCGCGTCGAGATCCCGCAGACAGTCGGCGAGGAAGGCGCGGCGGTTGGGGGCGCCGAACCCCGCCGCCTCGATCCCCGTGTCGCGGACGAACAGGGGCACGATCTCGTCCGAGGACGCGAGCGCGGCCCGCAACGGCGGATGGTCGTGCAGACGGAGATCGGCGGTGAAGAGGACGACCGCTACGGTCATGGCGCAACTCCTGGTCGGGGGCGTGGACGTGCCCCTGTTCCGTCGGGAGGCTCCTTGCGGATGCAGCGGTCACCGGGACAGCGCGCCGCGTTCCTTCGCCGGGGGCGAGGACGGCACCCCCGCCGCAACCCGTGCGATGTTGCGGGCCATCCCGCCGAACACGATCGCGTGGAACGGCGACACGCTCCACCAGTACGCGTGGCCGAGCAGCCCACGCGGATGGAACAGGGCCCGCTGCCGGTAGTGCGCCCCACCCCGCTCGTCCCGTTCCGCGTACATCTCCAGCCACGCCAGACCGGGCAGCCGCATCTCCGCGCGCAGCCTCAGCAGGCGACCGGGCTCGATCTCCTCGACCCGCCAGAAGTCCAGGGAGTCACCCACCCTGAGCCGGTCGGTGTCCCGCCGCCCGCGGCGCAGACCCACCCCGCCCACCAGCCGGTCGAGCCAGCCGCGCACGGCCCAGGCCAGCGGGAACGAGTACCAGCCGTGATCGCCGCCGATCCCCTCGATGACCTTCCAGAGGGCCTCCGGCGACGCGTCGACGTCGAGTTCCCGCACGTCCGTGTACAGACTGCCGCCGGCCCAGTCGGGGTCGGTGGGCAGCGGGTCGCTCGGCACCCCGGGCACCGACGCGGAGGACCACCGGGTGGTGACCCGGGCCTCGCGCACCCGCTGGAGGGCGAGGCGCAGGGCCCGCTCGAACGTGAAGGGCTGCCCCGGCCCGTCGGGCACGTACCGCGCGATGTCGTGCTCCTGGCACACCACCTCGTAGCGCAGCGACTCGGCGAGCGGCCGTGCGATCGACCGGGGAACTGGCGTGACCAGCCCGATCCAGTGGCTGGACAGCCGTGGTGTCAGCATCGGGACGGGCACGATCAGCCGGTGCGGGAGGTCCGCGATCTCCGCGTACCGCTGCATCATCTCGCGGTAGGTGATGATGTCCGGCCCCCCGATGTCGAAGGCACGGCTCACCTCCCCCGGCATCCCGGCGCTGCCGACCAGATAGCGCAGCACGTCCCGGACCGCGATCGGCTGGATCCGGGTCGACACCCAGCTCGGTGTCACCATGACCGGCAGCCGTTCCGTGAGATAGCGCAGCATCTCGAAGGACGCCGACCCGGACCCGATGATGACCGCGGCCCGCAGGGCGGTGGTCGGGACCCCGGAATCCAGCAGAATCCTGCCGACCTCGGCCCGCGAGCGCAGATGCGGCGAGAGTTCCCGCTCGGGTACGCCGGGTGGTGTGAGGCCGCCGAGGTAGACGATCCGGCCGATTCCCCGAGCGCGGGCCGACTCGGCGAAGACCGTGGCCGACGTCCGGTCGGTGTCCTCGAAGTCCGCACCGGTCGTCAGCGCGTGCACCAGGTAGTAGGCCACGTCGATGTCCGCCATGGCCGACGCCACCGAGGCCGCGTCGGTGACGTCTCCCCGGACGACCTCCACGTCCCCGGCCCACGGGTAGTCCCGCAGTTTCTCCGGGCTACGCGCCATGCAGCGGACCCGGTGCCCGGCCTCCAGGAGTTCCGGCACCAGCCGGCCCCCGATGTATCCGGTGGCCCCGGTCACCAGGCAGTGCAGGGGCTTCTCCGTGCTGTTGCTCCTCATGGGACCTCCGCATCGGCTGGGGTACTGCTCGGTTCACCGTGCCTCGCCGTCGCGCGTCTCGCTCTCCGGGCGGAGGGGGCACTGCGCCGTTTCGGCTACCGTTCCGCGTCGCCGCCCGACATCGAACGCCGGATCCGGTGCAGGGCACGGCGCACGTGGCTCTTGACCGTGCCGAGCGGGAGCCCCGTCAGCTCCGCGATGCGGGTCTGGGGGAGACCGTCGTAGTAGGCCATGTGCAGGATGCGGCGCTGTACCTGGGGCAGCTTCCCCAGCTCCGTACCGACCAGGACCCGGTCCAGCGCCGACTCCGGACGTCCGGCCGTTCCGGTCTCGGTGAGCTGCAGCCGCGCCGCCGTCGCGGCGGCCAGTTCGCCGCGGCGGGTGCGGGCGGAAAGCGCGTCGGCGATCTTGCGCCGGGTGATGCCGACCAGCCAGCCGGGCAGCGGGCCGCGCTCGGGACGGTAGCCGAGCCGGCCGTTCCAGGCGGCCATGAAGACCTGCTGGGTGACGTCCTCGGCCTCCCGGCTGTCGCCCAGGGACCGGGCCGCCAGGGAGTGCACGAGCGTGCCCCACCTCCGGTAGGCGGCGGCGAAACAGTCCTCGCTGCCGCGCAGCAGACCGGCGGCCAGCTCCTCGTCGGCGAGGTCCTGCGCGACGCACGGTCGCGGGTCCGGCCCGCCGGGCAGCGTGTTCTCCGGTGCGAGCGCGGTCATGGCTGTCCTTCCTCCGGGCGGCCCGGCCCAGGAACTGCGTCCCCCTTGCGTCCGGCCGGAGTCGTCCGGTGTGTTCTCCGGGGCCCCTCCGACGGACGCCCCTGACCGGCAGCGTTCCAACGGGGGGCCCACCGGGACAACCTGCGTCGGTTCTGCGTCGTATGATCAGCGCATGCCGTCCTCCACGGAACGGGCTCGGGTGGGCACCACCGACCACGGCCTGACCACCGGCACAGTGGCACGTCAGCTCGGCGTCGCGCCGACGACACTCCGGACCTGGGACCGCCGCTACGGCATCGGCCCCGCTCACAGGCACGGTGGCAGACACCGGCGCTGGACGCCCGAGGACATTGCCGTACTGGAACACATGTGTGAGCTGACGAGTTCCGGCGTGCCCCCGGCGGAGGCCGCCCGCACGGCACTGAACGGGACTCCCGGAACTCGGGCCCCGGCTGTCGCACCCCACGTCCTCCCCTCCCGCTCCGGCACGGAGCCGGACGGGCTCACCGCGGACGTCGCACGCCAGGAACGCCGAGGACTGACGAGCGCGGCACTCCGGCTGGACGCGTGGACCATCGACGACCGGCTGACCGCCGCGATCGACCGGTACGGTCTGCTGGCGGCCTGGGACCAGGTGATCATGCCGACGCTGCACGCGGTCGGACGCAAGTGGCAGACATCGGGCGAGCGCTACGTCGAGGTCGAGCACCTGCTGTCCTGGCATGTCTCCAGTGCCCTGCGGCGAGTGGCGGCAAAGCCTGCCGCCACCGACGGCGCCGGGCTCGCGCTGCTGGCCTGCACACCGGGCGAGACGCACACGCTCCCCCTGGAGGCGCTCGCCGCGGGTCTCGCCGAACGGGGCCTGGGCGTCAGGATGTTCGGCGCGTCCGTGCCCGGCGAGGCACTGGGTGAGGCCGTGCGCCGGATCGGCCCGTCGGCCGTGGTGCTGTGGTCCCAGTCGCGGAACACGGCGGCGCGCCCGCTGGCGCACCACGTGGCATCCGCCGAATGGGGAGTACGGGGCGCACGGACCGGCCCGGCCGTACTGATCGCCGGTCCGGGCTGGGCCGGCGCCCCACTGCCCGGCACCCACCGCCCGCGAGGTCTCGGCGAGGCGATCAGGATGCTCACCGGTTTCTGCGAACGGTGAGAGGCGCGCCCGCCGGCTGTCCCGACGCCCGTGCTCGGCTCCGGCACCCCGGGAAGGTGTGCTCCGACCGGACGGGGGAACCCGTCGCCCATGAGAGCAGAGGCTGAGAGTGGGACGCAGAATGAAACGCGGCGCAGGACATGGGGAAGCGTTCTCCTGCAGGTGACCTTTCTGGTGCTGGCCTTCCTGGCCATGGTCGGTTTCTCGGTTGTGCTGGCGAAGGTGACGCTCACACCGTCGCCCGCCTCGGAGGAACTGGTGAAGTCGAACCTGCGGCCCGGCCGTTCGCTCCGGCAGTACGCCGAGGACTACACCTTCCTCGCCGCCTGCAAGCAGGCGGGCGGAAACCTGGTGCTGGGGATGCCGTTCGGCGTACTCCTGCCCATCCTCGTGCCGCGCCGCCTGCGGATGATCCGCATGGTCCTGCTGACCGTGCTGGTCATCGCGATCGTCGAACTGGTGCAGGGAGCGCTCGTCGCGGGACGCGCCTTCGACGTCGATGACGTCATCCTCAACACCGCCGGTGCGCTCCTCGGCTATCTGGTGCTGGGCCGTCGGCTGAGCCACCGCTACCACGTGCTCGCGGACGGAACGGAGGCGGAGCCGGAACCGGCTCCCGAGCGGACCCGTGCTCCGAAACCCGCCGCGTCCGGCACGGCGTCACGCCGGCGTCCGTGGCAGGAAACATGGGCGAAGGCCACGGCACGGACGAAGCCGGCGACGAAGGCCGGGGCAGCCGCGAAGTCCCCGCCCACACCGAAGCCCGAGTCCAAGGCCGCTACGACGCCCAGGCCGAGGTCCAGGGCCACCGCCGATACGGAGCCGAAGCAGAAGCCCAAGCCGAAGGCCGGCGCGAAGGCCAGGACCGCGGCGGAGCCCGAGGCCGCGGCGAAGGCCAAGTCCTCGGCCGTGAGCGGCGGGACCCCGCGCGGCGACGGGAGCCGCAACGGTCCCGGCCGTGCGCTGCTGGACCGGTTCCGCAGCCGCTGACCGGGTCCGCCCCTCCAGGGAGGCGCCGGCCGCGTCATCGCTTCGGCCGGCACCTCCCGGACCGCTGTGCGCTCATCCCCTGCGGGGAGAGCCCACCTGGCCCGGACCGGCGGGCACCCGATCGGCCCGCGGCCGTTTGCGGGCCGCCTCCCCCGGCCCGAGCGTGAGAGGACGCCTCGTGCGCAGAGGGCGTACCGACTCACCTGCCGAAGGGGAGCACCATGGCCGACGCCCAGTGGAGCCCGGGGCGAAGGGCGGGGGACGCGGAGGAATTCCTGCCCGTGCTGGACCTCGTCGAGCCCGTACGGCAGCGCCGGCTCACCGTCTTCTTCCGGCTGCTCCTGCTGATTCCGCATTTCGTCGTGCTGTTCTTCCTGGAGATCGCGTCCTTCTTCACCGTCGTGTTCGGCTGGTTCGCCGCCCTCGTCCTGGGCCGGCTGCCCGAGCCCGTCTTCCGGTTCCTCGCCGGAGTGCTCGGCTACCGCACGAGGGTCGCGGCGAGCGGCATGCTGCTCATCGACCGCTATCCGCCCTTCGCGCTCAACCCGCCACCCGACTACCCGCTCCAGATCGACGTCCGCCCGTCCAGGCTGAACCGGCTGGCTGTGTTCTTCCGGCTCGTCCTGGTGATTCCCGCCGCCGTCGTGCAGAGTCTCGCCGTATCCGGCTGGTGCGTCCTGGCGGTCCTGTGGTGGCTGATCACGCTGATCCTCGGCCGGATGCCCCGCCCCCTCTTCGACGCCACGGCCGCCACGCTGCGCTACGAGATGCGGGTGTCCGCCTACGTATCGATGCTCAGCCCCGCCTACCCCAAGGGTTTCTTCGGTGAGGACGCGCTCTCCGTGCCGGAGCGGCAAGGGCGCTCCGCCACCCGGCCCCTGGTCATGACCAGCGGGGGCAAGGCGCTGCTGGTGCTCTTCCTGGTCCTCGGGCTCGTCAATGCCCTCACGGCATCCGTCACCAGGTCGTCGTCCGACGACTCGGACATGTGGATGCGGCAACAAACGGGTCGCGTGGTGCACCCGTCAACCGGCATGATCGCGCGATGACATGGACAGCACCTGAGGCAACACGCACCGGCGGATCGTACGTCGCGGGTGAGCGCGAGATGCTCACCGGATATCTCGCATGGTTCCGCGGCACCCTCCTGCAGAAGTGCGCCGGTCTGACCGGCGAGCAGCTCGCCGAGCGGACCGTGGAGCCGTCGAACCTGTCGCTCCTGGGACTCGTACGCCACATGGCCAAGGTCGAACGCACCTGGTTCAGGCAGCGCTTCGCCGGGCAGACGATGGAGCCGATGTACGACCTGAAGAACGGCAAGGACGCGGACTTCGAGGTGCTGGACCCGGCCCGCGCAGCCGAGGACTACGCCCGGCTGGTGGAGGAGTGCCGACTGGCGGACGAGACCGTCGCCGGTGTCTCGTTCGACGAGACCTTCACCCATGACGGCGAGGTCTACTCCCTGCGGATGGTGCACATCCACATGATCAGCGAATACGCCCGCCACATCGGCCACGCCGATCTGGTGCGCGAGCGGCTCGACGGCGTCACCGGGGCGTGAGCGCCGGTCCGGAACCCGCCCGGCGCGGTCGGGCCGTCTGTATCAACGTACGGAATCGGGCGGAACCGCGGTGGACGGCGGCGTGAATCCGGTCGGTCGGGTCACACGGGGAGCATGACCTCCACCGACTTAACCACAGACGCATCGGGCAAGCCCGACGAACCGGCGGGCGGTGGCCACCCCAACCGCCCCCGCCGCACCCGACGCTGGGGGAGGGCGGCCGCGATCTGCGCGGCCGCCGTCGTCCTGCTGCTCCTCGGTACGCGGCTCAGCCTGCTGCCGGGGCTGGGCGACCTCTTCGGCGAGAAGACCCACGACCGCTCGGGTCCCGCCGTGCTCAAGTCGATCCGTGACATGAGCAGGTACGAGGCGGCGGCGGGTAATTTCCAGGTCGTCGTCGATCTGGAGAAGGACACGAAATTCCTCCCGGACGCCATCCGCGGCTCCCGCACCCTGTACGTCGGCGCGGGCACGGTCGGCGCCTCCGTCGACCTGGGCGGGGTCGGGGACAGCGGAGTCGTGGTCAACGAGGACCGGACGACGGCGGAGCTCCGGCTGCCGCACGCCGTACTCGGGAAACCGGCGCTCGACCCCGACCGCTCCTACGCGGTGTCCAAGCAGCGCGGCCTCCTCGACCGGATCGGGGACTTCTTCTCCGACAACCCCGGCAGCGAGCAGGCGGTGAACAAGCTCGCGGCACAGCACATCGGCGAGGCGGCCAAGGAGAGCGGCCTGACACAGCGCGCCGAGAAGAACACCACCGCCATGCTCCAGGGGCTGCTCGGCTCGCTCGGCTTCAAGGAGGTCACGGTCCACTACGGTGACGCCGGCCGGTAGGCAAGGGCGCCGAGCCTGCTCAACGCTTCCCCGGGCTCCTCTCCTCGCATCCCTCGGCTTCTCTACCCAACTTCCTTTCAGCGCGCCACCCTTGACGGCTCCGCCTCGGTAGGTATGGTCTAGTCCAAGTGCAGGGACGGCGCCGGACACCCATATTCCCGGGGTGGATCCGGTCATGGATCCTGCCGTTCCCTTCGCGCCTCTTGGCCCCACACTCGAGAGGCTGGACTGCCGCTACCGGGCTCCCCACAGTCCGCCCGCGTGCAGCGATGCCTCATGTGAAGGAGAAGCATGCACACGAAAAGGAAGACCGCCCTGGCCCTCGGTGCCGTGCTCGCCCCGGTACTCGCTCTGACCCTTCCGGCAGGTTCGGCCAGCGCCCACGGCTACATCTCGTCACCCCCGAGCAGGCAGGCGCAGTGTGCCGCCGGGACGGTCAGCTGCGGTTCCATCACGTACGAGCCCCAGAGCGTGGAAGGCCCCAAGGGGCTGACCAGCTGCAGTGGCGGCAACAGCGGGTTCGCCGAGCTCGACGACGACTCCAAGGGCTGGAAGGTCACTCCGGTGAGCGCCAGCACCTCGTTCCAGTGGGTGCTGACGGCACGTCACGCCACCAGTACCTGGCAGTACTTCGCGAGCGGTCAGAAGATCGCCGAGTTCAACGACAACGGCGCCCAGCCCGGTGCGACCGTCACCCACCAGGTGAACTTCGGCAACCTCAAGGGCCAGCAGAAGGTCCTCGCGGTCTGGAACATCGCCGACACGTCCAACGCCTTCTACGCGTGCATCGACGTCAACGTCAGCTGACCTCGCACGCGCTTCCCCGTAGGAGTGGGACCCCTGCCCTGCACCGGGCGGGGGTCCCTGCCGTGGCACCGCGATCCGGCCCCGCCGGACCCTGGTGCGTGACGCGGCGGGGCGGGCGGCGCCGATACGGTGCACCGGCCCAGCGACACCCGGATGGTCGGCTCCGTCACCCGCCTGCTGTCCGGGCCGCGCCGATTCGGCCGGGCACGGCAACGCTGAGTCCGTCAGTGTGTCTGCAGAATCGGGATCAGCATGCTCATATCGAACCTCCTCGGCGTCGGAGACGGCTCGCCGAGCCGTCGGCGTCGCGGATACGTCCTCGCGGCCGTACTCACCGCAGCGGTGTGCGGGGGAGTGGTGCCGGCCGCGGCCGAGGGCACGTCCCCCATCGCCGCCGCCGCCGCCTCCTCCGACCGGCCCACGGCCTCGGCCGCAGTCGTCGCAGCCTCCCGACTCCCCGCTCCGGATGGCTTTGAGGCCGGGCGTGCCCATGCGCAGACCATGGAGGCGAACTCCTCGCACAGGGCGCTCGCTCCGACGCGAACCAGGACACTGGTGCTCGCGGTGATCGGAAGCGCCGCCGGGCTGGCGGTGTTCGTGGGCGGCGGTCTGGCGGCGGCCGCCCGCGGCCGCAACGGCTTCGGACGCTGACCCCCGGCCGGCCCGGCACGACACGTCGGCCGTTGCGGGATTTCTGGGCGGCCGATGTTGTTGAAGCCATGATGAGGAACCGCGGCCGATGAAGTGTCACGGCCGGAACGTCGACGATGGGACAGAAGTCATGCCTCTCCAGGGTGAGTACGAGCCGAGCCCCGCCCAGTGGGTCCGGGACCAGGTCGAGCAGTACGAGAGTTCAGGCGGTACGGAAGGGACGACGATGCGGGACATGCCCGTCATCATTCTGACCACCCGTGGAGCCAAGAGCGGAAAGATCCGCAAGACACCGCTCATGCGCGTCGAGCACAACGGTGCGTACGCGGTGGTCGCCTCACAGGGCGGCGCCCCGAAGCACCCGGTCTGGTACCACAACCTGAAGGCCGATCCCCGGGCCGAACTGCAGGACGGGCCGGTGCGCCAGGACATGAAGGTCCGGGAGGTGACCGGGGACGAGAAGGCGCTCTGGTGGGAGCGTGCCGTCGAGGCGTTTCCCGACTACGCCGACTACCAGAAGAAGACCGACCGGCAGATCCCGGTCCTCGTCCTGGAACCGGCGGAGACCGACCACTGATCAGCACGGAACGGCAGCGCACCGCTCGGTACGGGCGCCGGGGCGTCGCGTACCGCTGAGCGCGCCCCGGAGGCCCCACCGGTTCCCTCGAAAACCGGTGGGGCCTCCGGCTGTCGTCCCGGCGCTCTTCCTCGGGAGGGCCGGGAAAACCGGCCCAGCGGCCCCGCACGCAACGGCGGACACACGGGCGGGCGGTGAACTGCTGCGGAGTGGACGGCGCGGCGGGATATTCTCCACCACGGCCCCTTGAGGTGCGGGGCCGAGTGGGAAGGATTCAGAACCTGATGGCAGACAATTCCTACCTGGTCGCGTTCGTCCGGGCGCGTCTCGACGAGGAAGAGGAGCTCGCACGAGCGGCCGGCGGCGAGGGGTGGCGGTGTCCGGCCGAGGCGCCGGGCGAAATCCACGACCGGACCGGCGCGATCGCGTTCAGTCTGAGGACGCACGGCTACAACCACCACATCGCCCGGCAGGATCCCGCGCGGACCCTCCAGCGCATCGAGACGAGCCGCGTCCTCCTGGACGAGTACGCCGAGGTGGCCGAGCTGGACACCGACCGACCCGACCGGGACTTCGCCTCGGGGCGTGCCTTCGGGCTGGGCTTCGTGGTCCGGCAGATGGCCGCGGAGCACGCGGGGCACCCCGACTACCAGGTGAAGTGGCTCCCGAGGTTCACGCAGTAGCGGCGCGGCCCGGGTTCCCGCGGCATTCGGGCCCGGCCGTCGCACGGCGGCCGGGCCGCCGACCCGGCCGGCTGCCTCCTCCGTGTCAACCGCACTCCTCGCACGGCCGCCGGCCGGGTCTCACGAGGGCGCTCAGAGGGGGTTCACGCCCCGGTCACCCTTGGTGCTCACCTGATCACTCCGCTCCTGGAGGCGGCGCGCCTTGTCCTTGAGGCGCTCCCGCTCCTGTGGATCGGAGGCCCGCTCGGCGGCCTCCTGCATCTCCTGCGCCTTGGCGCGAATACGCTCGGCGCGGCCTCCGGATTCATCCGCAACGCTCATGATCACTCCTGGATCTCGGGGGGAGCCGACGCCACCAGCGAATCAGCGCTCCCGCGCACCTGCATCTCGAACGGTGACCGACTGCTACGAGTACCCGGAGCGCGAGTACGCAGCCAGGGAGAAATCCGCCGGCCCGGTATCGCGGGTGTCCAGGACGGCCCCGGGCTGAGGGAGGCGTGCGCGGGCGGGAGGTGGTCGGGGAGCCCGCCGAAATGGCGTACCGTGGGGATCACAACGACGCGGGGTGGAGCAGCTCGGTAGCTCGCTGGGCTCATAACCCAGAGGTCGCAGGTTCAAATCCTGTCCCCGCTACTTTCGAAGCAGGGCCCGGAACCATATGGTTCCGGGCCCTGCTTTCTTCTGCCCGGTCACCGGTCCGGCCGGGCGGCGTCTCCCGTCCGGCCGCCCTGCCCGGTCACCGCTGGGACGACCGCTCTCCGACGACGGAGAGGAGCTGGAGCTTGTCGTGGCTCTCGCTGCCGGGGGTGGCGGTGTAGACGAGGAGGGCCTGTGCCTGGTCGGCGTCGTAGAGGATCTGGCACTGGAGTTCCAGGACACCGAGGTCGGGGTGCTGGATGCGTTTGCGGTCCCCCTCGCGGCGCACGCCGATCTCGTGGGCGCTCCACAGGGCGGTGAACTCCTCGCTCTCCTCGCGCAGCGCGTCCACTACCTCGGCGACTCGGGAGTCGGCGCCGTGGCGTGAGTAGGCGGTGCGCAGTTCGGAGGTGAAGATCCGGCTGTGGGCCGGGTGGTCGGCCTCGGGGTAGATCCGGCGGGCATGGGGGTGGGTGAACCAGCGGTAGACGAGACTGCGGTCAAGACCGGTGTAGACGGTCTCGTCCCCGAGAAGGGCCACGGCGAGGCGGGTCTGCACCAAGGTCTCGGCGATGGTGCTGATGACCTGCGCGGGAGTGTCGGCCAGCCGGTCCAGAATGCGCATCATGCCGGGGGAGACGTGGTCGGTACCGGGGCGGCGGCCGGGGGTGTTGTGGCCGGCCATGCGGAACAGGTGGTCGCGTTCGTCCAGGGACAGGTGCAGGCCCCGTGCGAGGGCGGCGAGCATCGGCTCCGAGGGAATCGGGCCGCGCTGCTGCTCGACGCGGGCGTAGTAGTCGGTGGACATGCCGCACAGGGCGGCGACCTCCTCGCGGCGCAGGCCCCGGGTGCGGCGGCGGGGACCGCGAGGCAGACCGACGTCCTCGGGTTGCAGGGCCTCGCGGCGGGTGCGCAGGAAATCGGCCAGCTGTGTTCGGTCCATGATGCTGATTCTCTCCTCGGCACGGCGGTGGCGGGAGCCGGGCGAGCCGGTGGGGGAGGCCGCGCTCCCGCCGCGTGAGGGCCGGACGGTCGGGAAACGGACACCGGGTGAGCCCCTCCGGCGGGTCCGGATCCCCTTCGCGTCGGCCTCGCTCCCCGCCGGTGTTCTCGTGGACCTCTGTTCTCGTGGACCTCGTCAGAGCAGGAGGCCGCCGGACGCCTCGATGCGCTGGCCGGTGATCCAGCCCGTGCCCGGGGCCAGGAGCGCGGCGATCACGGCGCCGATGTCCTCGGGATTGCCGACCCGGCCCAGGGCGGCCTGGCCGGCGAAGTGCTCGCGGATCTGCTCGTCGTCGCGGATCGCGCCACCGCCGAAGTCGGTGGCGATCGGACCGGGGGCCACGGCGTTCACACTGATGCCGCGCCCTCCCAGTTCCTTGGCCAGGTACTTGCTCCAAGTCTCGATCGCGCTCTTGACCGACGCGTACACCGACCAGCCCTCCCCGGCGAAGCGCGTCAGACCGGTGGACAGGTTCACGATGCGGCCACCGTCGGCCAGCAGCGGCAGCAGCGTCTGGGTAAGGAAGAGCACGCCCTTGAAGTGCACGTTCACCAGCAGGTCGAATGCCTCGACGGTGGTCCGGCCGGGCGGGGTGAACGCGGCCACGCCGGCGTTGTTCACGAGGAAGTCGAAGTTGTCGCGCCCCCACGTGGTGCCCAGCGCGTCCCGGACCTCGGCCGCGAAGGCGGGGAACGTGTCGAACGCGGTGGTGTCCAGTTCCAGCGCGACCGCCTTGCGCCCCAGAGCGGTGACCGCGTCCACCACCGCGGCGGCCTCGTCCTTGTTCGACCGGTAGGTCACGATGACATCGGTACCCGCCTCGGCGAGCGCGATTGCGGCGGCCCGGCCCAGTCCCCGGTTCCCGCCGGTGATCAGTGCGATCGTGTTCAGGCTCATCCTGGACTCCTTGCTGCGCGGAGGGCCGTCGTGCGGTGCACACGAACGGGAAGCCCGCCTCCACCCACGATCGGTCCGCCGGCCTCGGGGATGAAGGCACAACTCATCCAGGGACAACTGATCCCCCCATGGCCGGCCCCACCGCACGTGCCGGCCGTTGGCCGGGCTGCCGAACGCCCGGGGGCGACGCCTCCTGCGGTCCGCCACCCGGTAGGCCTCGACAAGACGCCGTCGACGTAAGGGCGTTGGGCCCGCGGGCTCAGGCGAGGGCGGCGACCAGCAGGGCGAAGGCGGCGATGATGACGGCGACGCGGACGTAGTGGAAGCGGTCCCAGCGGTTCGTCTGCTGCTTCCAGTCGGCGGGCCGGTTGTCAGGGGTCCACGTCTTGCTCCGGTTGTTGATCGGGACGAGCAGCAGGACCGACATGATCACGCTGAGGAGCAGCAGCGCGCCTGCGGTGACGACGAGGCCGGTGCCGTGGTGGTGCCATCCGGCGACGGCCCAGACCGCGACGAGGACGAGCGAGGTGATGTACCAGACCGGCATCACGGCGCCGAGCATCCGGCCCCCGTGGGCGCGGGCGAGTTGGTCACTGTCGTCGGGGAGTGCGTTGAAGATCGGGTTGAGGACGAAGGCGACGGAGAACTCCACCCCCACCATCACGCCGACGACCACGGTGGTGAACACCTCAAGTGCGTTGAACACGGTGACCCTCTCGATATCTAGTGTTGCTAGCTGACGATGCAACGCTAGCGCTACTGCCGCTTGATTGTCTAGCGGTGCTAGGATCGAATCATGTCGGTACAGGAACGCAAGGAGCGCGAACGGGCGGAGCGTGAGCGCCTCATCGTGGCGACAGCCCGCGAACTCGCCGAGCAGCAGGGCTGGGACGCGGTCACGACCCGTCGGCTCGCCGAGCGCATCGAATACAGCCAGCCCGTCCTCTACAGCCACTTCCGCGGCAAGCGCGAGATCATCGGTGCCGTCGCCCTCGAAGGCGCTGCCGAGATGGCCGCCGGGCTGCGGGCCGCGACCTCCGTCGCGGACGGACCTCGCGCCCGGGTCGCCACCCTCGCCCGCGCCTACCTCGACTTCGCCGCACGCCACCCGGCGGTCTACGACGCCATGTTCCAGCTGGACGGCGGCCTGGCGTTCGCGGACGAGGACACCCCGGAGCCTCTCAAGGACGCCTTCGCCGCGCTGCTGGAGAGCCTGGGCGAGGTGGCCGGGGACGGTGTCCACCCGGGGCTGTTCACCGAGGTGTTCTGGGCGTCCCTGCACGGCCTGGCGACCCTCACCCGGGCGGGACGGCTGCCGCCGGAGGACACCGAGTCGAGAGTGGAGATGCTGGTGGACCGGCTCGCCGTGGTCTGACGCGCCGCCCCCGGCGCGCGCTCGGCAGGGACCGCGAAACGCCCGTCCTGACGGCGGTCCAGGGAGAAGGCGCAGGC
Organism: Streptomyces sp. NPDC087428; assembly: GCF_044744085.1. Taxonomy (NCBI): domain Bacteria; kingdom Bacillati; phylum Actinomycetota; class Actinomycetes; order Kitasatosporales; family Streptomycetaceae; genus Streptomyces; species Streptomyces sp. NPDC087428. Next base: position 126,831 of record NZ_JBIUXR010000009.1, on the reverse strand, counting down.
GGAGGAAGCGCGAACATGCCGTGGGCCGGGCCGGGCCGGCTTCAGTCCGGAGGGCCGGGAGTGGTCCCGCCCGCCGCTGTGTCGATGACCTGCTCCAGAACCTCACGGGAGCGGAGCAGGTCATCGACGGTCCGGTCGATCCGGTCCCGCTCGGCGGTGAGTTCGGCGACCAGCTCCGGGGTGGCGCGCGCTGAAGGCCCGCCGTCCTCGTCCCGCATACAGGGCAGGATCCGCGCGATGCCCGAGCTGTGCAGCCCGGCCGCGTAGAGCTCCTGGATGCGGATCACGCGATCGACTGCGGTGCCGGGAAAATCCCGGTGGCCGCCGGGCGTCCGATCCGCCGCCAGCAGGCCCTGTTCCTCGTAGTACCGCAGCGAACGCTCGCTGACACCCGTACGCGACGCCAGCTCCCCGATGCGCATGTCCCACCCCACGACTTGAACTTCACATCAATGTCAGGTTTTACGTTACCGGCATGACGAACACACAGCAGGCACCCGCTGATTCCCGGCTCTTCGAACCCACCCGCCTCGGCACCCTCGAGTTGTCCAGCCGACTGGTGATGGCGCCGCTCACCCGTAACCGCGCAGGGGCCGACGGAGTCCCGGGCGAGCTGATGGCAACCCACTACGCGCAGCGCGCCGGGGCCGGTCTGATCATCGCCGAGGCCACGACGCCCAACGCCGTCGGCCGGACCTACCCCCACATCCCCGGCATCCACACCCCCGCGCAGGTCTCCGGCTGGCGTCGGGTCACCGAGGCGGTGCACTCGGCTTCCGGCGGCCGGATGTTCCTCCAGCTGCAGCACGGCGGCCGGGTCGGCCATCCCGAGACCAGCGGCCATATCCCGCTCGCCCCGTCCGCCGTACGGTTCCCCGAGGCGCTGCACACCCCCAGCGGACTGCAGAACGCCGTCGTGCCCCGTGAGATGACCGTCCGGGACATCAGGTCCACCATCGCCGACTTCGCCACCGCCGCCCGTAACGCCGTCCGGGCCGGCTTCGCCGGTGTGGAGGTGCATTCCGCCAATGGGCATCTCCTCCACCAGTTCCTGGCGAAGAACACCAACCGCCGGACCGACGGGTGGGGCGGACCGGTGGAGGGGCGGATCCGGTTAACCACCGAGGTGGTCCGGGCCGTCGCCGAAGCCATCGGCCCGGACCGCGTCGGCGTACGGATCTCGCCCGGACTGGGCGTCAACAGCGTCGAGGAGGGCGACACCGAGGACATCTACCGGGCGCTCCTGCCCGCGCTCACGCGCATCGGCCCGGTCTATCTGCACCTGATCTACGCCGACCCGGACAGCACGCTCTTCGCGGAGATCCGCAAGGCCTGGCCCGGCACGCTGGTGGCCAACCCGGTGCTCTCCCGCGAGGAGGTCGCGGCCGACGGCGGCAAGCGGCGCGGCGAGCGCCTGCTCGCCGAGGGCGCCGACCTGATCGCGCTGGGCCGGGGATTCCTCGCCAACCCCGATCTCGTCGAGAGACTGCGCACGGGCGCGCCGCTCAACGAAGTCCGCCCGGAGTTCCTGATGCACGTGCACGGGGCGCAGGGATACACCGACTACCCCTTCCTGGGCCGGCCGTGAACCGTGCGGAGCCAGGACCGCCGGGCGCGGGCGACCGCGTCGGGCGCCGGAGCGCCGTGCCCGGCCCTGATGTGTCAGCGCAGGTCGAGCCGCATCACGATCCGGGGATGGCCGGCGAGCACCGAGGTGGTGTCGGCGGCGTGGGCGAACCCGGCGCGCTCGAAGTTCCTCCGGATCCAGGCGTCAGGTCGACCCTGGTGTCGCCGTTGTCGAGGGGATACGCCTCGATCGCCGGTGCGCCCCGGGCACGGACTCGCATCCACCGGTGCGGCGGTCAGCGGGGCTGATGCGTTCCCGGAGTGTGCCCGAAGGAGCGGCGGAAGACATCGATGAACGCGCTGGCGGACGACCAGCCGCACTGATGGGCCACCGCGGTCACCTGGACGTTCTCGGCGAGCAGGACCAGGGCGTGGTACAGGCGCAGTTGGGTGCGCCACTGCGGGAACGTCATGCCGAGATCGGCCCTGAAGAGGCGGGAGAGGGTGCGGTCGCCGGCGCCGACCTCCCTGCCCAGTGCAGCGAGGGTGCGGTTGTCGGCCGGGTTCGTGCGCAGGATGTCGCACACCGCCCTCAGCCGGGGGTTGGCCGGGGTGGGCAGGTACAGCGGCGCCTGCGGTGAGGCCCGCAACTGGTCGAGCAGCACGGCCCGCAGCCTGCCGCGTTCGGGGCTGTCGTCGTACGGGGTGCGGGTGTGGGCGAGGATCAGTTCACGCAGGAGGGGGCCGACCGTCAGCACGGTCGGCTGGTCCAGACCGAGCGGATTGTCACGCGCGGGCAGCCCGACCAGATGCAGTTCGAGTTCCCCATGGGCCTGGTGGGCGTGCACGGTGCCGGCCGGTACCCAGATGGCGCGTGTGCCCGGAGCGATCCATGTGCCCGAGCCGGTCGTCACCGCCAGCACTCCGCGGCCCGCGTAGACGATCTGGTGGTCGTCATGGCGGTGGGCGTCTATGGCGGCTCCGGGCGCCAGCCACTGGGTGCGGGTCGGCGCCACGGGCTCGTGGCGGATTTCCGTCATTGATTGGCAGCATATCGGAAGCGCGTCAAGCCGTTCGGCGATGAACATGGCGATGTGCCAAGGAACAAGACCATCCTCATGCTGTCGGTCGGCCACGCCTGCGTGGACATCTACCAAGGTGCCGTCGCGTCGCTCGTCCCGTTCTTCGTCGCCGAGCGCGCCTACAGCTATGCCGCGGTCTCGGGTGTCGTGCTCGCCGCGTCCTTGCTCTCCTCGGTGGCCCAACCGGTGTTCGGCGTGCTCACCGACCGCTGGGCGATGCCCTGGCTCCTGCCGGTGAGCACGGTCCTCGGCGGACTGGGTATCGCCCTGAGCTGCGTGAGCGGTTCCTACGCCTTGACGCTGACGTTCGTGGCGGTGTCCGGTGTCGGCGTCGCCGCCTACCACCCCGAGTCCGCCCGGGTGGCGCGGCTCGTCAGCGAGGGCAGCCATACCGCGATGGGCTGGTTCTCCCTCGGCGGAAACCTCGGATTCGCCGCCGCGCCACTCATGGTCACCGCGGTCGTCGCCGCCGGCGGTCTGCGGCTGGCGCCGCTGTTCGTGGTGCCGGCCCTCGTCGGCAGTGTGCTGTGCCTGCCCGTCCTGCGTGCACTGGAGAAGACGGTACGCGGCGGTTCCGGCAGCGCGTGCGTGGCGGGCGCCGACGACAGGTTCTCGTTCGTGAAGCTGTCGCTGGCCGTGGTCTGCCGGTCCATCGCGTTCATCGGTCTGAGCACGTTCATCTCGCTGTACGTCAAGCAGCGTCTCGGCGGCAGTACGGCGGCCGGCACCGCGGCGCTGTTCGTGCTCTATCTCGGCGGTGCGGTGGGCTCCGTACTGGGCGGCAGCCTGGCCGGCCGCTGGGACCGGGTCGCCGTCGCCCGCTGGGCGTACCTCGTCTCGGTCGCCGCCGTGGCGGGGGTCGTGTTCGTGCCCGGCCCGGCGGTCTACGTGTTCGTGGTGCTGACCTCCGCCGGCCTGTACGTCCCCTTCTCGCTCCAGGTCACACTGGGCCAGGACTACCTGCCCTCCCGCGTCGGCACAGCCAGCGGGATCACCCTCGGGCTGACCGTCAGCATCGGCGGCCTGGCCGGCCCTCTCATCGGCAGCGTCGCCGACGCGACGTCCCTGCGCACCGCCCTGACCCCGCTGATCCTGATGCCCGCTCTGAGCTGGCTGCTGTTCCGGACACTGCCCGAACCCACCGCGCCGACACGTCGTGGCGAGCGGACGGAGCGCGCGGGCGCTGAAGTACCCCGGACCGCTCAGGAGTCACGACTGCGGCCGACGCCCTGACGGCCCGCCGTGAAACGGGACGGGGGCAGGCCGAAGGTCCGGGTGAAGGCCGCGGTGAACGCGGCGGGGGAGGCGTAGCCGAGACGTCCGCCGACCTCGCTCACCGATGCGTTCCGCAACAGCGGAACGGCCGCGAGCAGACGGGCACGGGCCCGCCAGACGGCGGGGCTGTCACCGGTCTCGGAGCGGAAGCGACGGGTGAAGGCCCGTTCGCTCATGGCCGTCCGCGCGGCCCACGCGGCATTGGTGACACCGGCGTCCGGCGCGGCCAGGTACTCACGGCAGAGCCTCGCGAGGTCGGCGGAGGCGGGAAGCCCGACGTGGAACGGGAGCGGGGCGCGCTCGGCGATCTCGTACAGGAGGAGCGCGGCGACGGCCCCCTCCCGCCCGGACAGGCCGTAGTCGGCCTCGAACCCGACAGCGACCAGGAGCAGCTCGCGCAGCAACGGCGAAACATCCACGACCATGCAGGTCACGGGCCACCAAGGGACGGCGTCCGGCTCGATGTACAGACTCGCGGTGCTCACTCCCGGCATGTGGACGCGGTGCCGGGTGGCGGCCGGGATCAGCACGGCGCGTTCGGGCGGGACGGTCCAGGTGCCCTCGGCGGTGTCGACGACCATGACTCCGGTGGCGCCGTAGAGGAACTGCGCGCGCCGGTGTTCGTGCCAGTCCAGCACGTGGCCGGGCGGGTAGTCGGTGCCGATCGGCAGGACGGCCCGTCCGACGTGGTCGACGTCGGCGAGGGGGACGTTCTTCACCCGCCCACCCTACTGGCCGGAACGCGAAGGAACGGTGCCGACCATCGCATGCGAGAACCCCGTCCGCGCTGATGGAGTGGGACCCATGGACGTTGTGGCACTGACAGGGATCGGGATCCTCACCGGCATGACGACGGTGTTGTTCGGCTTCGGTGGCGGGTTCGTCGCCGTGCCGGTCGTGGTGTGGGCGGACGCCGCACTCGGCGCGGACGCGATGCGGGTGGCGACCGCCACCTCGGCCCTGGTGATGGTGGTGAACGCGGGGTTCGCGACAGCCGTCACCCCGCGGCGGGTGCTCCTCGCGCTCCGCGGCAGCGGCCCGCTGCTCCTCCTGCTGGCGGCCGGCGCCGCGGCCGGAGCGGCCGCCACCCGGCTCGTCCCGGCCGGTCCGGCCCGGTGGGCCTTCGTCGCGTACGTCGCTCTCACCATCGCCGACCTGCTCCTGCGCCCCGGATTCCTGCGCCCGGGGCCGCGTGACGAGGCGGCCCCCGACGCTCCACGTCCGCTGCCCGCCGCCCTCGGCGCGCCGGTCGGCGCGGTCGCGGCCTTCCTCGGCGTCGGAGGCAGCGTCATGACCGTCCCCGCGATGCGGCGGGCGGGGCACCCGATGCGGGTGGCGACCGCCCTGGCCAACCCCCTCACCCTCGCCATCGCGCTCCCGGCGACCGCGGTGTCCCTGTGCGGTGCCGCGGTCCCCGCCGCCGCGGACGCGCACATGCGCCTGGTCGGCCTCGTCGACCTCCGCGCCGCCTCGGCCCTGCTGATCGGGGCACTGCCGGTGATCGCGGTGCTGCGCAGGCGCCCGCCGCGGATCCCCGACCGTGCCCATGCCTGGGCGTACATCGGGCTGCTCGCCATGGTGACGGTCGCGATGCCGCTCGCGGCCTGAGGGACTCCCGTACGTACGCGCGGAGTCGGTCCGCCCGTTGTCCGCCGTCGGCCGAGCCGGTCGCGGCCGACGGCGGGGCGGCGCCAGGATGCTCACATGCAGCCGATCCTCGTACTCGTGCACAGTCCGTCCGTGGGCCCCTCCACCTGGAACCCGGTCGCCGAACACCTGACCGCCAGGGGGTACCAGGTACGCGTACCGTCCCTGCTGCACGTGGGCGCCGGTGAAGCACCGTTCTGGCCACGGGCCGCCGAAGCCGTCCGGGCCGAACTCCGGGACATCCCGACGGGCCACCCCCTCGTCCTGGCGGCGCACAGCAACGCGGGTCTGCTGCTCCCGGCCATCCGCTCCGGGCTCGGCCATCCGGTGACCGGCTCGGTCTTCGTCGACGCCGCGCTGCCGGCCCGCACCGGACCGACTCCCGTCGCTCCGCCCGAACTGCTGGAGTTCCTCCGCCCGATGGCGGTGAACGGCACCCTGCCGCGCTGGACCGACTGGTGGGACGAGGCCGACATCGCGCCCATGTTCTCCGGTCCTGCGATGCGCCGGAAGTTCGTCGCCGAGCAGCCCAGGCTTCCGCTCGCCTACTACGAGCAGCGCATCCCGGTCCCCGACGGCTGGGACGACCACCCCTGTGCGTACCTTCTGTTCAGCCCCCCGTACGAAGACGTGGCCACCGACGCCCGTGAACGCGGCTGGCGGACCGCGCACCTGCCCGGAGCGCACCTGCACCAGATCGTCGACCCGGTCGGCACCGCACAGCAGCTTCTCGAACTCACCGTCGCAGAAGCCTGACAGACGGGTCCGGGAGCCAGGGGCCGGGCAGGAGCGGCACGAGGTCGTACTGGTAACACGGCACCGTGAAGCACTGCTTGGGCGCCGGGACACAGGCGTAGCCGAGGGGCGCGATGACGGTGGCGCACGGGTTCGGGCGCGGCCCCGCGGGGCCCTCCAGGGCGTGGGCGGGGCCGGTCGGGGTGAGAGGCAGGGCGGCGAGAACGACCGTCGCCCCGGCGCACAGCAGGTTCTTGATCACGAGCAACAGGCATAGCCGTTCTTCAGCCCGGGAGAAGGCTCAGGAGGGCCAGGTCACCCGTACGGCCCGATTAATTCACCGTAGTAAGTACGAGTTCGAGACGATCCGGGCTCAGTGAAGTGAGTGGGGCCGGGCCGGCGCAGCGCTCCACTTGGTCATCCGGGGACGCGGCCGTCTCGGCCGGGGGCGCGGCGGGGTCAGCCCGGCTTGACCGCCAGCGTCGCGAAGTAGTTCGACATGTAGGGGGCGGATGCGCTGGATCGGTCCGGTGCTTCCGCGAAGCCGGTGAGGACGAACCCCGCGGCGAGTTGCCCGCCGATCTGGTCGGTGAGGGTGTGACTGTATTCAAGAGCGGCATCCGCGCCGAACTTCGTGGCGCGTTCCTCGGCGGAATAGTGCGTGACATCGCTGTAGGGCAGCTTGTGCACGACGATCAGCTCGCCGCGCTCGTCGAGGGCCTCGTGGTCGAACAAGTACACATCAGGGTTGAGGCAGCCCGCGAGCAGGGTTCCGCCCGGTCGCAGGACGCGGAAGCACTCACGCCACACCGGTGCCAAGTCGGGTACGAACAGGTTCGAGACCGGGTGGAACACCACATCGAATGCCGTGTCGCCGAAGGCGCTGAGGTCGCGCATGTCGCCCAGGACGGTGCGCAGATCGAGTCCGTCGCGTGCCGCCACCATCCGGTCCTGGCCGAGCTGGCGGGGCGAGTTGTCGAACACGGTGACCCTCGCCCCCGCGGCGGCGAGGATCGGACCCTGCTGGCCACCGCCGGAGGCCAGGCACAACACGTCCTTGCCGGTCAGGTCCGCCGGCAGCCAGGAGCGGTCGACCGGCTCACGCCCGATGAGAACGATCGACCAGTCGCCCGCGCGGGCGCGCTCGACATCCTCGGCACTCACCGGCCTCGTCCACTCGTTGCCCTCCTGGACAAACCTGTCCCAGGCGGCCCGATTACGGGCACCGGGGTCGACGACGAAGTCCTGCACGTCTCACTCCCTGCCACAGCCGAGCGGACACCGGCGGTATCGACAGTTCGGCGCCGCCAGCCAACACGATCACAGGTGCGGACTCAACGGAATTAGCGGGCATCGAGGTGGCCACGGGCTCGCCCGACGGTCGCGCGGCGGGTGCCCTGACCGGCGACCGCCGCCCCGGCGGCAGTCCGTCACCATGTGGACAGCCGTTTAGCCGGTGAACGAGCGACGCCGGCTTGTCGCAGCGCCGGCGGCGAGGCCGGAGGCCCGGTTGCCGGCGCCGCGCCCGGTCAGGGGCCTTCCGGCCCGCGTCACGTCGTCTGTCCTGTGCGTCGCGCTCAGGCCGCGCGGCGACCCGTGTGGAGCGGGGTGCCGCCCGCGAGGCCTTCCGGGTCCAGCGCCAGCGACAGGGCGGCGGTCGCGCCGACGTCCGCCAGGCTGTGCGCGTCCGGGAGGAGTTCCACGCCGTCCGCATCGGGCCGGTGGATCAGCACCGGGACGTACTCGCGGGTGTGGTGCGCGTGGCCGATCGTCGGGTCGTTGCCGTGGTCCCCGGTGACGATCAACCGGTCACCGGGGTCCGCGAGCAGCGCCACGAGTCCGGCAAGCCCGGCATCCACCTGCTCCAGCAGGTGCCCGTACCGTTCCGTGTCCTGCTGGTGCCCTGCCAGGTCCGTCTCCTGGACGTTCGCGACCACGAGGGCGTCGCCCTCGGCGCGCACCGCGTCCAGCGTGTGCGACAGGACGTCGGCGGTGGCGACGGCCGGATGACGTGCCGCCGCCTCGCACACCAGGATGTCGGCGGCCTTGCCCACCAGGGCCACCGGGATCCCGGCCCGTGCCGCCAGCTCGGGAAGCTGGCGGGTGTGGTCGAGCGGGGCGCCCAGGTGCTGCACCTGGAGGCCGCCGTTGCGGTAGAAGCCGGTGGCGGGGGTGTCCAGGCCCACCGTTCCCCCGTCGCCGGGGCGGACGAAGGTGCCGAGCGGGCCGTCCGCGTGGCCGCCGACCGCGATGACCCGTGCGACCGGGGCGACGGCCCGCACGGTACGGGCGATGGCGAGGATTCCGCCGGGCCCCTCGAACGGGAGGTCGTCGAGGCGGCCGGAGGCGTTCCAGTTGATCCCGGGATCGGCCTCCAGGTTGTCGTGGACCAGGACCGTTCCGTCGACGACGAGCAGCGGCTGCCCGTCCAGCCGCTCGACCCGGTGACCGGCCGCCGTGAGCGCGCCGGACACCTCGTCGAGGTGGTCGGCGAGCCGGGCCACCGTCACCCGGCTGAAGTCGGCGCCCATCATGGTCTGGTGGCCCGCGAAGGTGTCCGCGCCCGGATAGCCGAGCGCGGCCCTGCCCGCGGCCACGGGCAGATGGGTGCGCCGCGCCAGGTCAGGGTGCGGGTGGACCAGCCCGAGCCCCAGCGCACCCAGCACCGGCAGGCGCAACGGGCGGCCGAACGCGGCGCGGCAGTGGTCGAGTACGTGTCCGCAGGTGTCGGCGCTGAGGTCGCCGGGGCGCAGCGTGCCCGCGTCGGGCATGGCGCCGACGCCGAATCCGTCGATGACGACGATGACGGTCTTGGCCATGAGGTGCTCCTTACAGGGCTCGGCCATGGGCGTCGTACAGGCCGTTCAGCCGGGGGTTGCCGGAGGCGAGCCCGGACACGACGGCGACGGTCGAGCGGGTGACGAAGATCTGGGTACGGAAGGCCAGCAGGGCGGTGTCCCCGATGCGGGCGTCCGCCGCGCGGGCGGGGGCGTCGAGCAGCCGGTAGTAGTCGATGTTCTCGGCGGGTGCCTTCTGGACGCCCAGCCGGGTGCCGGTGCGCGGCAGGAGGGCGCTGCGGATGTGCGAACGGGTGTAGAAGCCGCCGCCGAATATCGCCGGGCGGCCGTCGTCGAGGGTGTGCGCGACCTCGCTGACGTACACGTACGCGGGCATCTCCGGCTGGGCCGGATCGAGGGCGTGCAGGGGGGTGGTGCCGGTGAGGGCGTGGCCCGGCTCGCCGTGGGTGGCTCCCAGTTCGGCGAGCAGCGGGAGGGAGGCCATCGAGGTGGCGCTCGGCGCACTGAGCTTGAGGTCGTGGTGTCCGCGTGCGGCCAGGAGTTCGCGGGCCCTGAGCGCCAGGCCGAAGTTGGGGGTCGCGGCCGGTACGCCCGTCCCGGGGTCGCACAGGACGCAGGGGAAGGCGGTGACGCCCGCGATCCGGATGCCGTCCAGCGCTTCGGCCTCCTTGGCGAAGGCGTCCAGACGGCCGAGCGGCACGCCGCCCTCCTGGCCGGGGTAGACGGCGCCGTCGGCGCCTTCGAGCCGGATCAGGACGTCCTGGACGAAGCCCAGTTCGCGCGCCGCGTCGGAAACGGCGCGGGCGTTGGCCAGATCGAAGACCGTGACGGTCTCCGGCCGCCAGGCCAGCATCTCCGGCAGCGCGCGCCGGGGAATCTGGACGAGGTGCCCGAGGTTTCCGGGCTGTGCCCCGGCGGCGTGCAGGGTGCGGGCCTCCGCCGGGTCGATGGCGGCGGAGCGGGGGATGTGCCGGGCGATGGCCCTGATCAGTTCGGGGTTGCGGCCGAGCTGCTTGACGACGAACCAGAGGCTGAGGCCGAGGCGTTCGGCCTCGGCCGCCAGCAGCTTGGCATTGGCCTCGACGGCGTCCAGGTCCACGACATAGGTGTCGGGCGGGATCTCGCCGTTGCGGTGCAGTGCTGCCGCGGCGTCGACGAGCCCGGGGTTGCGGGTGAGCACGGTGTCGAGAAACACGGTCAGTCGTCCTTCGGGTCGTCCAGGGCGGCGAGCGAGCGGCGCAGGATGTCGATGACGAGATCCGCGCCCGCCCGCATCGGGTTGATGCGTACGATCCAGTCGGCCAGCTCGGGGGAGTCGTCCAGCGCGGAGCTGGACATCCGGTAGAAGAGCGGGGCGATCTCGTAGCGGGAGTTGGAGCCGACGGGGTAGGGGGCGGCTCCGAAGCGGGCGGCGACGGCGGGCAGCGCCGCGGCGACGGGCCGGTCGAGCCGGACGAGCAGACAGCGGTCCTGGGCGTTGGCGATGCGGACCTCCGCCACCCCGTCCACCTCGCCGGCCGTGAGCCGTTCCGCGACCTCCGCGCCCACCCGGGACTGCACGGACCACATGACGGGAACGTGGGTGAGGGCGCGCAGGGCGTCCAGGGCCTGGTGGCCCTGGACCTGACCGCCGCCGGAGTAGTTGTCGCGGCGGATGTGCTCGACCAGATCGCTGGCGCCGACGACGATACCGACGCCCTCCGGCCCGTGGAGCTTGAAGAGGGAGAAGCAGGAGGCGTCGGCCCCCAGTTCCACACCGGCGGCGGGCGTGCGCATCACGGCGTAGTTGTCGTCGACGATCGTGCGGACCCCGGCAGCCCGGCAGGCGGCGATGACGTCGGCCGGATCGTAGGAGTCCGCGAGGCGCTGGCGGGTGTGCTGGATGTAGGCCCACCGGAACCGCCCGGACGCCAGGGCCTCGCGGAGAGCCGGGGCGTCGTTGAAGTCGACCTCGGCCGTCTCCACGCCGATACCGCGCAGCGTGACCTCCGTGGTGCGGTAGACCGGGGCCCGGTGGATGAGCAGCGGATCGCCCGCCCGGACAGCGGCGTTGAGGGCGGCCCGGATCGCTCCGGTGCCCGCGCCCTGGACGAAGGCGGCGTCCTGGGCACCGAAGAAGTCCGCGAGCACGGCCTCGACGCGGGCGGTGGTGCGGGGCCGGCCGAGACCGGGAACGACTCCTGCGTCGGAAGAGAAGAGCTGTTGTCCCTCGAAGTGGGCCGCGGTGGCCTCCAGCAGCCGGAACTGCGTGGCGACCGCTTCGTCCAGACCGACGGTCGCCAGCGGGAACGTGGCGGGAAGTACGGGGCTCATGTCAGTTCTCCTCCACGCTCGCGCCGGTCAGGAAGCGCAGCGGATTGCGGCGGGTCAGCAGGTCGATCAGGTCGTCGTCGGCGCCCGCCGCCCGGAGCTCGGGAAGGAAGCTCCGGAACAGGTGTCCGTAGCCCTGGCCGCCTTCGCCCAGCAGGTAGCCGTGGCGGGAGATGTCGCAGCTGAGCAGGGCCCGGTCGGCGTGCCCGGCCTCCACCAGGGCGAGCAGCAGCCGCAGCCGGGTCCGGTCGCTCTGGTAGGACGACTTGCCCACGGTGTCGAAGGCGACGTAGGCCCCGCGTGCCGCGAGCTCCCGGTGGACGCCCGGGTCGTCCAGCAGATCCTGGTGGCCGATGCTGACGCGGTGGGCGGGCAGTCCCTCACCGGTGAGCAGGTCCAGCTGGGCGAGCCCGCCCCGGCCCAGTTGCGCGTGGGTGGCGAGGGAGAGGCCGGTGGCCCGCGCGGCCCGCGCACCGGCCCGCAGCACCTTGGCCTCGGGAGCCGTGGGGACATCCCCGTGGCTGCCGATCTCACCGAGGACGCCGGGCCGGATGCCGGTCGTGCCGATGCCCTCCTCGATCTCGCGGAGAAGGACCGCGGTGAGCTGTTCCACGTCGGAGGCGTCGATCTCCGGGGTGTGGAAGGGCTCGTAGTACCAGCCGGTCGCGGCGACCACCGCGACCTGTGCGTCCCGGGCGATCGCCGCCAGGGCGTGGACGTCGCGTCCCATGCCCCGGCAGGTCAGCTCGACGACGAGGGAGAGCCCGAACTCCTCCCGCAGCGCGCTCAGCTCGGCGGTCACGGCCGCCGCGTGGCGTCGCGGGTCGAGCACGGCCGCGCCGTCGCCCCGTTGGTCGAGGTCGAGGACGAGGTGCTCGTGGGCGAGGGCGGGGCCGCGTACCGAAGAGGCCGGAACGTCGCCGGTGACGGTGCGCAGGGTGTGCGGCTCGTGGTGGTTCATCGTGGAGGTTCCTTCTTCGCGTACGGGCCCGTCCGGTCCGGGGCGGTGCCGGCCCCGGTATCGGGGCGGGCAGGTCCCCGGACCGGGGGTGTCAGCCCTTGACCGGGGTGAACAGATCGAGCCAGTACAGGACGTTGAGCAGAATGCCGCCGACGATCACGGCCGCGGGTGCGGCGGCCATCTTCACGATGGGCCGGCCCATCGCCTCGTTCAGCAGGTAGAGCCCGCCGACGACGAGGATGCCGAGTCCGCCGCCCATGGCGTTGGCGGCCATCAGCGAACCGAAGAGGATCGCCAGCTGGAGGGTGTCGCCGATGGCGCTGCGCAGGTGCTCCGAGGAGTCCCGGACGCTGGGCAGCTTGCCGAGGACCTTGCCGATCCAGGAGAGGGCCAGCACCTCGGCGGCGAACACGACCGCACCGACGACAGCCGCCAGGAACGGGTTCGGCATGAGGTAGCCGATCGGGTACACCAGCGTGAAACCGGCGATGCCGTACGCGCCGGAGGCGAGCGCGGTCGTCGCGATCAGCGGGATGAAGCCGAACACCCGGTAGAAGTCGACCTGGGCGGCCTCGGAGTACTGCCCCTTCGCGATCAGGAAGCTGGTTGCCTCACCGCCGCCGAATATGTGCATCTGGGCGAGCACACAGACCCCGGCCCCGAGCACCATGAACAGCGGCAGGTACTTGCGCAGACGGGCCGCGCTGGCGCTGAACAGCGACGCCATCGGGTCGTCCTCCAGGACGACCTCCTCGACGCCCGCGGCCCGGTCGGCCCGGCGCTGCCGGACGTCCTTGGCGACCGCCAGCCCGATGAGCATCAGCACACCGACGGCCATGGCCAGTGCTCCGGCGAACATGTTCGGCCACAGCTTCATGGTCATGACGACGAGGGCCAGTTCGAGGACGCCCGCGACACCGCCCCACTTGCGGCCGAACTGCTTGGTGATGGCGAGCACGGGGAACAGCGAGAAGAGGAACAGGATCGGCGTCGACATCTGCTGCATCGCCGTCAGGAAGTCGACCGGCAGATCGTGCGCGACGTTGTTCGCGCCGTTCAGACCGAACACGACGACCGCGCCCCAGGCACCGCCGAGGATGGGGGCGAGCCACCTCCTGGGTGCCAGCATCCCGAGGATGTCCGTGGGCAGGAAGAGCAGCCACGGGTTCAGCACGCCCGTGGACAGGGCCATCGGCGCACCGAGTCCGAAGATGAATCCGGCGGAGAGACCGAACGAGACAGCCGTTGTCGCGCTGCGGGTGGTGCGTCCCTGGATGAAGTCCAGCATGAAGGGGCGTACCCCGTCATTGAAGACGGCCAGGGCCATGTGCGAGATGTAGGCGGTCAGCGCACACAGGGCTATCACGGTCAGTTGCTGGGCCAGCGTGAAGTCGAGGCTGGCGCCGGCGGCGAGTGTGGTGCTCACGAGTCACTCCTTGGTGCCCGGGATGATCAGAACAGGCTGGGTTCAGCCGCGGGCGGCGATGGCGCGCGCCATGAGGGGGGCGATGACGTCGATCTGGTCCATCGAGAAGCCGAAGACCTTCTTGCCGTCGGCGAGCAGTTCGGCGACCTTCTCCTCCGTCGGAACACTCCGACCGAAGGTGTGGCAGGCGGCGCTGCCCATGAGGCCGACGAGTACGCCCAGCGAGGCGCCGGCGCCCGTGTGACAGGTGCCCAGGTAGTAGTCGGCCTGGCCGACCCGGAGCTTCATCGCGGCGTCCATGTCGCTGGAGGCGACGACGTCGAGCGAGTCGATGCCGAGCTTGCCGATGGCCTCGGTGACCTCGACCTTGCCGACTCCACCGGTGAGGATCTTCGTCATGGCTGTACTTCTCTCTGTGTCTCGGTACGGGGGGCGTTCTCTGCGTCGGTACGGGGGCGAAGGGGGCCGGGGTGCCTGCCGTGACCGGTCAGGACGTGGGCGCGGAGGGGGACTGCTGGGCCAGTACCGCCAAGTGCATGCCGAGGAAGTTGACCTCGGACTCGGGGAGCGGGGCTCCGAGCTCCCGTTCGGCGCGAGCCGATACGGCACGGGCACGGGCCACCGCGTCGGGATGCCCGGCCAGCTCGGCGGCGATCTGGTCGTCGGTGAGGAACTGCTCGATCGCCTCGCCGTCCAGGATCCGGCCGAGCGCCATCATCAGATGGCTGGTCAGCATTCCCGCCGTCGCTTCGGTGACCGTGCGGCCCTCCGCCTCCAGAGAGGTCAGCTCGGTGGTGACGAAGTCGGCCACCTCGGGCCTGACCTGGCCGCCTTCGCGAAAGAGCTGGATCCGCAGTGCGAGCTGGTCGTCCATGATTGATCCTCCTAAAATCAACAGTAACCAGGATTTTGTATTTTCAGGGCGAGTGACGCCCCGGAGTTATGAGACCCCGGTCACTGAACCCGCTGGTCAGTACGAGGGGACGCGCTCACCGCGCAGCACCTCGCTCTGCAGCCGGGTCACCAGCGACAGGTCGAGCGAGTCGCGGACCGCGGCGAGCGCCTTGGCCCCGTCCGACCGGCCGATCACCGCGGCGGTCGAGTTGCGCAGCGCCAGCTCCCGGTTGACCTCGTCCCCGAGCGGAAGCACGTCGACGCCGACCCCGAGCCGGTCCTGCGCCTCGTCAAGGTTCCAGACCGTCGCATCCACCTCGTTCCTTGCGAACAGGTCGCTCAACTGCATGTACGACGCCTCGCGCCACTCGACGTCCTCCCGGCCGGCGAAGACCCGCTCCACGAGCATCCGCAGATCCTCCGAAGCGTGGTCGACCGCCACCCGCAGTCCGGGCGCGTCCAGGTCGACGCCGTGGCGCACCAGCATGCCGTGGGCGCCGACGTACGTGGCGGGACCGAGGTCGGCCACCAGCTCCACCGGGTGCTCGGCGATCAGCTGGTCGGCGGCGAACCGCGACAGGACGACCAGGTCGACCTTGCCCTCCAGCAGTGCGGCGGTCCGGGCTCCGGCGCCTCGCATGAACGTGATCGCGAACGGTGCGCCGGCCTCCTCGAACGCGCTGCGCAGCCCGGTCGCCAGACCTTCGTACCGTCGTGAGTAGGGGAGCGGCATCGCCGCGAGCAGCGTCCCCAGTCCGGACAGCCGCCACAGGATGGTGCGGTCCGAGTGGACGAGGAACGTGCCGAGATGGCCGCGTGCGGTCGTGGAGATCGCTCCGGCCTCCTCCAGCAGGTGGAGGGCGGCCTGGACGGTACCGTTTCCGCAGCCCAGCTCCTCCGCGAAGTCGCGCACGCGGGGCAGGCGGGTGTCCGGCTCGTGGTGCAGGAGCAGGACGGCGAGCTGCCGCGCGGCGAGGCCGTTGCGCGTGAGGAAGCGGTCGTCGAAATCGTTCACGAATCAAACAGTAACCAGGATTCTGGATACTGACAAGGGTCCGGCTTCCGCCCGGCGTGCGCGGCGGGGTGGCGGCGGCGAGCATTGGCCCATGAACAACGCGGCTTCGCAGGCACACGGAACGGACGGGCCCGCGACGGCCGGGGCGAGCGGTCCGCCGAACCAGACGCTGGCACTGGCCGCGATGATGTTCGCGGTGTCGATGACGTTCATCGACCAGACCATCGTGGCGATCGCCGCACCGGACATCATCCGCGAGCTGGGACTCACGTCCTCGCAGATGCAGTGGGTCATCAACTCCTACCTGCTCACCCTCGCCGCCTTCTTCGCGCTCGGCGGCCGCCTGTCCGACATCTACGGCCATCGCCGCGTCATGCTCTGCGGCACCCTCGTCTTCGTCATCGCGTCGGCGCTCTGCGGAGCCGTGCCGACCGGTGACTTCGCCCAGGCCTGGCTGATCGGCTTCCGGGCGATCCAGGGCTTCGGAGCGGCCCTGATGTTCCCGGCGGCGCTCGCCGTGGTCATCTCGGTGTTCCCGGTGGAACGGCGCGGGCGGGCGCTGGCGCTGTTCTTCGGCGTCTCGGGTGCGCTCACGGCCATCGGCCCGCTGCTGGGCGGATGGCTCACCGAATGGACGTGGCGTGCCATCTTCTGGATCAACGTCCCCGTCGCCGTGATCGCGATCGTCCTGGCCCTGCTCGCGCGCATCCCCGAGAGCTCGAACCGGGAACCGCTGGACGTGCCGGGCACCGTGCTGATGGCGGTCGGCATGGGGCTGACCGTACTGGGACTCCAGCAGTCCGCGTCCTGGGGCTGGGACGCGGTGGCGACATGGGCGTGCATCGTGGTCGGCCTCGCGATCCTGGCCCTCTTCTGCCGCTTCGAACTGCGTCGGCGGCACCCGCTCGTCAAGCTCCAGGTCTTCCGGGACCGGGCCTTCGCCGTCGACATGCTCGTGCTCTTCTTCGCCATGACGGCGTTCGTGCCCGTGCTCTTCTTCGCCTCGGTGTACGCCCAGGTCTCCCTGAGCGCCTCGCCCAACCAGGCGGCGCTCTACCTCCTGTACTTCTTCGTGGGGTTCGCCCTCGCCTCCCAGTGGGGTGGCCGCATCCTGGACAAGCGCGGCGCCCGCCCGGCATTGATGACCGGTGCCGCTCTGGGGGCGGTCGGCTTCGCCCTGTGGGCCGCCAGGCTGACGACGCTCGCGATGCACGACCAGTGGCCGTACGCGGCGATCGCCGGCGCAGGCATCGGCTTCCTCCTCGCGCCCGCCTCGACCGACGCCGTCAACCGGTCGATCGGCGCCTCGTACGGCGAGGTCACCGGCATCACGCAGACGGTCCGCAACTTCGCCGCCAGCATCGGCCTGGCGGTGTTCGGCACGGTGCTGACGCACGTCACGGTGAACCGTGTCAGCGAGACGCTGGTGGCGGAGGGCATGCCGCGCGGACCCGCGCACGCTACCGCCCACCACATCGCCGAAGCCGTCACCGGGAACGCGGACGCGCGGCAGCCCACGGGCGACGGCAGGGCCGCCGAGCTCATGCGGGAGTCGATGCAGGCGATCCGCATGGACTTCGCCGAGGCGAACCAGTGGGTCTTCTACTCCATGGCAGGCGCCCTCGTACTGGCCTTCCTCTGCTCGCTGTGGCATCCGGGCACGCGCGTGACGGGGGACAGCGGCGGCGCCGCGCGCCCCGAGGAGCCCGCGCCCCGCGGATGACGGACCCTGTCCTGCTCGCCCGCCGGTGACCCGCGCACTTCCGATCCCGTGCATGGGGTCCGCAGCGCGGACCACCACTCTGCTCCCGCGTCGGTCGGGGCACGCGTCAGTTCCGGTGCCAGACCAAGGTGTATCGCCAGAAGACTCGTCGGCGGAGCCGCGCACCGGGCAGCACGTTCCGGGCATCACGAACGATGTCGGCGAAGCTCATCGTCGCCGGTCGCGTGGGAGCGGTCATCGATTCCGGCCGTGCCGCCCTGCGCCCCCGGTTCTTGACCCAGGCCATCACGACATTCAGCGGAACGGCGGCTGTGCCGATCAGACGATCGCCGGGTGACTGTGCTCGGGCGAGGCCTACGACGACCAGAGTCCCGCCCGGTGCCAGGTGCCGGCGAAACAGGGCGAGAGCTTCGGAGAACGGCAGATGGTGGATCGCGGCGACACACGTGATCACGTCGTAGGAACCGGGCGGTATGCCGGTCAGCGCGTCTCCGACGGTGAAGGTGACGGTCGAGGCCGGCGCCGTGAGTTCCCGTGCCCGGACGACGATCGTGGGATCGGCGTCCAGACCCTGTACGGATGTGGCGCGTGTACCTACCAACCGGGCCAGGCCCCCGCTGCCCGATCCGACGTCGAGAGCTGTGCCGATGCGCCTCGGGAGTTGCCGCATGATCCAGCGGTGGTAATGGGCGTTGTGGTCCCACGGGCGGGCGGCGTGGAATTCTTCCAGCGCCTTGAGGACGCGGGGTGGCAGTGTCTTCATGGCACGAGTCCATCATCCACGATCCGCAGCCGGCACCACTGTGCGCCGCGGAGCACTCGGCGGGCGGGCGCTCCGCTCCGGCAGGGGTGTTCTCCCCCGTAACCGGCTCCAGGAGCCCCGCCGGCTTCCGGTTTCCGGCGATCGGCCGGGCGGTAAGGCCCGTCCGGCCGATCGCCGGAAGCAAACGCGGTACGGTCAGCGCAGGAAGCTGCCGAACAGCGCCTTGGTCACCGGGCCCCCGACATCGCCCGGACCGAAGGCCGTCGCGAGCTTCGTGGTCAGGCCGTCGGTGGTGCCGTTGAGGGTCCACACCGCTCCGGCCGAGGCGTTCTCCGCAGTCGAGGAGACCGCGAGGTCGCGATGGCCGTCGCCGTTGATGTCGAGGAGCGCGCAAGCGGCCCCGAACTCGTCGTTCGTCTCCGCGACACCGGGCACGCCTTCGGTGTTCTGGTGCATCACCTGGCTGCCCGCACCGGTGACACCGGAAGCGGTGCCGTGAAGCAGCGCGAACGAACCGGCGTCGGTCAGACTGCCGAAGTCCTCACCGTCGATACCGAGGGCGATCTCTGCGCGGCCGTCCCCGGTCACGTCGGCGACCGAGACGCACGAGCCGACGTGGTCGCCCTCCTCCTCGGCGCCGTAGAACCCGGGCAGGGACTGGTCGAACCTCTGCACCCGGTCGTACGAGGGGCCGGAGGCCGAGCCGTACAGGACGGTGACCTTGCTGGTCTCGCCGCCGCTTCCGATCACCACGTCGCCGTAGCCGTCGCCGTCCACGTCACCGATGTCGGTGGCCCTGTCGTCGCCCTCGGAGCCGATGTCCCCGAGCGTGCCGCTCTCCGTGAATCCGCCGGAGCCGCCGAACAGGACGTGAGTGGCCCAGACTCCGTCGCCCTCGTAGGCCCAGATGGCGATGTCGTCGCGGTGGTCGCCGTTGACGTCACCGACCGACGTGGCGGTGTTGGGCCCGCTGAGCGAGTGGGGGCCGTTCACACACGAGTCGTCGGCCGCGCAGCCCGCACCGGATCCGTTGTCGCCCCACCACTCCGACTTGTCCAGGAAATTGAGCTTGGCGGTCGGCTTGCCCGCGCGTGAGACGGGGCCCTTCCACAGGTTCGCCGACTGAGGTACGGAGTCATCGCCTTCGGTCTCGGCGTCACCGAACAGCGCCAGATCGGCCTTTCCGTCACCGTTGAAGTCGCCCACCTGCGGGGTCAGCCCGTAGCCGGCGATGGCGGTGCCTCCGGTGAGTCCCGAGGCGGAACCCCATACGACGACGCTGCCCGCAGACCCCTTGGCCGAGCCGATCACGAGGTCGCTGTAGCCGTCGCCGTCGAGGTCCCCCTTGCTGAAGGTGTCCCCGAACCGCTGCTTCGCGGTGGCCGATCCGGGCACTCCGCTCGTCGAGCGGTTCACGAGCGTCTTGCGCGCGGGATCAATGCCGTTCGCCGAGCCGTACGTCACCGCCACATAGCCCGCCTGCGCCTTGCCGGAGACAGTCGCGCCAGGGGCTGCCGTGACGAGATCCGCGTAGCCGTCGCCGTTGAAATCGTCCGCCGGCGCCGCGCGGCCCCCGGCCGCGTGGGCCACCCCGGGGGTGAGCGATACAACGGTCAGACCGCCCGAGACCAGGAGTGCTGCGGCCAGCGGCGCTGCCGCACGGGCGCCGTGCCGTCTGCCGGTCCGTCGCGCATTGTGGGTGTCAGGGCGTCGTATCCAGAGCATGAAATCTTCTTTCGGTCGCCTGTTCACATCCATTGCGTATGACGGCGATCCCGCGGAGATGGTTGTGCCCCACCGGACATCCAACGTTTCACGTACCGGAGTTGTGGCCGTGGACACCGCGATGTACAGCTCCGCCGCGACGGGACAATCGAGGGGGTGTGATGTGAGTCACCGTCAATGTTTGCTGGGTTCGCGCAAATTTATGCAAAGTGCTGCTCGTGGAGCGTGTGCGCTGGTGACGGTGCTGGCGTGCGCGTGGCGTGGGGTGGCTAAAGGTGCGGGATGAGCAGGAGGGAACATCTGTACGTCACCAGGCCTGCCGCTCCGTAACTTTCCCTGAATTGCCCCTGCACACTTGTTCGTTCCCAGGTGTTGTTGAGAGTGAAGGGCGCACAACCCGCGCACTTCCCGGGCTCGAAGAGGCGCCCGGCTCTTCGCACGAACAGAGGCTCTCGCCTGTGACGACCCACCTCGTAGGTGACCTGATGATCCTGGCGGTCACGATCCGCGTCTTCGGCAAGGACGCCCACACCCTGCTGCGCCACCTGGCGGCCGCGGGAGTCCGGGCCGGGGTGAGCGAGATGAGCCGCCGTCCCCACGAAGGGAAGGAAGGCCGGTGACCGAGTACCGAAGCCGCACCCGTCAGGCCACCGATCCGATGACCCAGCAGCTCCCCGACCTCTCCTTCACCGCCTTCCACCAGATGAACCGCCCGCGCTACATCCACTACGCCGAGACGTTCCTCCACAACCGCCACGACGCCGAGGAAGCGATCGACAGCGCCTTCGAGCAGCTGCTGCGGACCTGGGACAGAGTCCTGCTCGTCGAGAACCCCGCCGGCTACGCCTGGACCGTCATGCGGAACAAGGTCAACGACCACAGCCGCGCGCGCAGGCGCCGGCCCCCGCTGCTCGACGACGAGGCCTTCAACACCTTCGCCCTGCGCGACGCCGTGGACCCGTACGGGCAGATCACCGAGTCCCTCGCCCTCATGAGGGCCATGCGTCAGCTCACCGAACGTCAGCTCGACGTCATGGTGATGACCTACCTCCACGGACTGAACGCACCCGCGGTCGCCGACGTCCTCGGCATCACCAGCGCCACCGTCCGCTCCACGGTCCGCCACGCGACACGCCGGCTGCGGGACATCCTGGGACCCGACCGCGCCATGGAAGGACGGCGATGACACGCCACATCACGGAGTTCCTCTCCCGCGCACGCCTCGTCACCACCCCCTACACCCAGGACGACATCAACGCCGCCGAGACCCGCCTCCTCGCCCGGCTCCACACCACCGGCCCGTCCTCCGCCCCACCGCCGCCGTCCGCCCCCGTTCCGGAGGAACCGACGGAGCACGAAGCGGCCCAGAACCTGCAGACCCTCTGCGAAACCGTCGTCACCCGCAACACCGCCCTCAGCACCCTGGACACCTTCCTCACCCCGCAACTCCCCGAACCCCCGGGAGCACGGGTCCTCGGCTGCATCCTCCAGCTCGCCGAATCCGAGGAGAACGCCCGCTTCTGGTGGCAGTACGCGGCCGGCGCCGGCGACCCCGCGGCCTCCTACTGCCTCTACCTCCACCACCTCGCGCTCGGCGAGCACGGTGAAGCCCGCTGGTGGTACGAACAGACCGAGCAGATCCAGAGCGCTCCGCCCTCCACCGACGACTTCACCGACGCCGTACCCGACGTCACCGCTGACGACGTGCCAGGCATAGTCAGCGACGCGCTCAACGCCGTGACGACCACCGACGCGAGCCTGCTGCCCACGGCGCTGCGCATTCTCGGTGCGCTCAAGACGGATCCGGCCCCGGTGCCCGCCATGGTCGGTGCCGTGCTCGACTACGTTCCCGCGGCCGTCGGCCACATCGGCGACTTCGAGCTGCCCCTGCCCGCCCCCGGCTTCACCGACCACATCCGTACCCTCACCGCAGCCAGCGCGCCCGCCCCCGGACGGCCTTCCGCACGCAACCGCCTCCAGCCCCGCCCCAAACCCACCCGGCCGCTCATCGCCGCTGCCCGCCGGGACCCCAAAGGGTGCTGGGGATAGACCCCGCGGCGGCACCGGCGCGACACACGGGCGGACACACACGCCCCTCAACCGTGCCGAGGCCCGGTGTCAACCGCCGGTCCGGCCGAGCGCCCCTGCGAGCTCCGCCTCGTCGGGCGGGTTGGCGCCGGCTCTGGCGACGGTCACGGCCGCCGAGGCCGCCGCGTGGCGCAGGACGTCGGTGACGGTGGCCCGGTCCATCGAGCGGAGGCGTTCCCGGCTGTCCGCGCCGAGCAGCCCGTGCGCGGCGAGCGCGTGCAGGGTGCCCGACATGAAGGCGTCCCCCGCCCCCACCGTGTCAGCGACCTCGACGGGTGGCGCCGCGACAGGGACCCGGCCGTCGGGCAGGACCGCCAGGGCTCCCTCGCCGCCCCGCGTCACCAGGACGACGGCCGGTCCGGAGGCGAGCCACCGCTCGGCGACCCGTCCCGGCTCCTGCCCCGGGTAGAGCCATTCCAGGTCCTCGTCACTGGCCTTGACGACATCGCTGAGCGCGACATAGCGCTCGACCTTGCGGACAGCGTCCGCGTGATCCCCCATCAGTTCCGGCCGAACATTGGGGTCGTAACTGACGGTCGCGGCCGTCCGCAGCGAGTCGACGGCGGCGACGACCGAGGCCGCACCCGGTTCCATCACGGCGGCGATCGACCCGGTGTGGACGTGCCGGGGCGGCTGCTCCAAGGACACCGCACCGAGCGTCCAGGCGATCTCGAAGGTGTACGCGGCCTGCCCGTTGCCGTCCAGGGCGACGGCGGCGGACGGGGTCGGAGTCGTGGCGCCGTCCGTGCGCACCTCGACCCCGGCACCCGCCAGATGGCCGCGGATCCGCCGCCCGTCGGCGTCCGGGCCGAGCTGGGTGAGGAGGGTCACGCCGTGCCCCAGCCTGGCCAGGCCGTACGCGACGTTGGCCGGGCTGCCTCCTGGGTGGACCTGGTCGGTCGCCCCCGGCAACCGGACGATGTCGGCGACGCATTCGCCGATGACCAGCAGGTCGATTCTGTCGAGCATGAGGGTGAGGTCTCCTAGAGTGCGGTGACGTAGGGGTCCTGACAGGCGGCACGGCCTGCGAACACCTTGAGCCCGATCCTGCCGTGTCCGCCGTCGTCGTGACGTTCGCTCCGTCCGCCCGGCCGGTCCCGCCGCCGGGCGAGCCACTCGCGGGAGTGCCGACCAGTCAAACCGGGGGCAGCATGGCGCAGAGGAAGTCGACGGATCCACCGGTCCGGGACGGCGACCGGCGGTCGCGTCGCCTGTCGCGGGGGACGCGGTTCGTCGTGACGGCGTACGTCATCTGCTTCCTCTGGGGCACCGCCATCCACCTCGTGGACCTGGCGGGCGGCGGCCACAACAGCTACGCCTCCCACGCCCCGGCGCCCATCCGCGTCTACTTCGTCGCTCTGGTGCTGCTCGACCCGCTCGCGGCAGTTCTGCTGGCGCGGCTCCGACCGGCGGGCGTGCTGGTGGCCGTCGCGGTCATGTCCGTGGACGTGGCCGCCAACTACTACGTCAACTGGCCGCAGATCACGCGGCACCCGGACTACCCGCTCCGCCCCCTCGGGCTGCTGCCGGTCACGCTGTTCGCACTCTTCGTCGCAGTGACCGCGACGTCTCTGTACGGGCACCTGGCCCGGCTCAAGGCGCGGGACAGCGCCTTGAGCCGGACCAGGCGGTGATCGAGTGCCGGTACCCGGCCGCGTTCACCGATGGGCGGCCAGCACCGCCGCGAGACCCTCTTGAACATCCTTGACGAAGTACTCGGGAACCTCCAGCGACGGGAAGTGTCCGCCGGTTTCGGGCGACCTCCATCGGACGATCTGCCGGAACCGCTCCTGTGCCCAGGGGCGCGGACACTTCTCGATGTCGCGGGGATACGTGCTGATTGCTGACGGGACGTCGACGCGAAGTTCGGGGTCGAGCGAGTTGTGGCTCTCGTAGTAGATGCGGGCTGCCGAAGCGCCGGTTCTGGTCAGCCAGTACAGGGTGACGTTGTCAAGAACGGTGTCCATGGAAATCGCCTCGAACGGGCTGTCCTCGGTATCTGTCCACTCGGCGAACTTGTCAAGGATCCAGGCGAGAAGCCCAACCGGTGAGTCGACGAGCGAGTACCCGATGGTCTGCGGTCGGGTCGCCTGCTGCTTCGCGTACGCCGCGTGGTGGCGCCAGAAATCGTGGGTTTCCTCGGTCCATTTGCGCTCGGCTGCCGTCAGCCCGTCCGTCGTCAACCCGGGCGGTGACTGCGCGGTCGTCGTGTGGATGCCGAGAACGTGCTCCGGGAACCTGCCGCCGAGGACCGTGGTGATCACACCTCCCCAGTCGCCGCCCTGGGCCACGAACTTGTCGTAGCCGAGCCGCGCCATCAGTTCCACCCATGCGGCCGCGATCTTTTCGGTTCCCCACCCAGTGGCGGCCGGCTTGTCGCTGTAACCAAAGCCTGGCAGCGACGGGGCCACCACGTGGAACGCCGGCGCGCCTGCATCTTTCGGATCTGCCAGCTCGTCCACTACATCGATGAACTCAGCGATGCTGCCTGGCCAGCCGTGCGTCAAGATCAGAGGAGTGGCCTCCGCGCGCGCGGACCGGCGGTGCAGGAAGTGGATTCCCAGACCATCGATGGTCGTGCGGAACTGGCCGATCCGGTTGAGGCGCGCTTCGAACGCCCGCCAGTTGTACCCGGTGCGCCAGTAGTTCACGACCTCGACGAGGTCGGCGAGAGGAACACCCTGTTCCCATCGGCGAGGGCCGGGCGCGGCGCGATGGACCGTCTCGGCCTCCGGGAGGCGTGCCGCGGTCAGTCGCGCGCGCAGATCGTCGAGGTCGGCGTCAGTTGCGTGGGCTTCGAATACTTGCACGTCGCTGGTCGGTCGGGGCATGAGACCTCCTGGCCATCGTGGAACCGGCTAAGACGGTTCTACCTGCCTTCCTGGCGACGTGCAACCGGCTAAGGTGGTTCCATGCGTGATGGGTTCCCTGATTTCCGCCTCGGCAGCGTGCTGGCGACCAGCTTCACGGGGACTCTGTCGGAGCGTCATGGCGAGCCCGTGGAGCGCATTCCCGTGCCGCACCGACTCGTCGACTGGCTGACGGTGAGCGGTCTCGCCGTGGAGTCCTGTACCGCTGCCCAGCTCGACCTGGCTCGGGAGCTGAGGGAGTCGATTCACGCGGCCGCGACAGCGGCCGCGATCCAGGACGCTCTCCCCGTGGCTGCTGTTCACGTCATCAATGGCTTCAGTGCTCAGGGCCGGGCCGCGGCCACCCTGACGCCCGACGGGAAGCGGCGATGGCTCCTTGGCCCGGATTCCTGCGTGGAGGATGCCCTCGGTGTGATCGCCGCCGACGCGATCAGCATCATCGCGGGTGAACGGGACGGAAAACTGGCCCTGTGCGCATCACCAACCTGCCGGGCCGCCTTCTTCGACACCAGTCGGAGTCGCACCCGCAAATGGTGCGACATGAACACATGTGGAAATCGTCAGAAGAAAGCGCGCTTCAATGCCAACCAGCGCAAAAGCTCCGGATCGGCGGAGTGACCGTTACCTCGACCGGCCGGGGCCGGCGACGTGGCCACGCCCCCGGCCGGAGGTCAACGGCAGGCGCCGATCGTCCCGGGGCCGGCCGTCGTGGGTGTCAGGTGATCATCTCGACGTCGGCTGCCGCCTCAGTGCGTAGGCGCTTGATCTCCAGGTGCTGGGCCGCTGTCCGGGGCAGGGCTGGAATGCGCAACTCACTGTTCAGACCGGCTTGCAGGCGGGATTTCTCATCAGCGGGCCGAAGGATCCGGCCCTTGCGATTCAGTCGGCCCGCACGGCATGGAGCGCGGTGAAGGCCAGGAGAAGTGCGGCGGTGCGCGACGGGTCCTCCATGATCGGTGTGTGGCCGGCACCGGCCAGCAACTCGACTCGCGCGCCCGGAACGGCCCGGTAGTCGGCGGCGGACGACGGCCGCCACCTGCGGTCCTCGTCGCCGAAGATCACTTGCAGCGGTTTGCCGAGGACCGCCAGCCGGTCCGGGAGCGCCTGTTCGTCCAGATAGGCGCGGGACGCCTGCATGGACGCGGCGACCGCGTGGAAGGTCATCCCGCGCAGATCGTCCACGACCTCTTGGGGAATCCGATAGCCGGCGTGGAAGGCCGTGCCGGCGAACCGGCGGATCTGCTCGTCGGCCGGTGGCCACTGCGCCGGTGTGAACGCGGCGGACTCCGGCGCGATGAAGGCGTTGAGACTGGGGCCCGTGTTGATGAGCGAAAGGGCGGCCACCAGGTCGGGCCGCTGCTCGATGAGAGCGGTGGCGGTATAGCCGCCACTGGAATGGCCGACGAGGAGGGCGCGCTCGACGCCGAGCCGGTCCAGCGCCGCGCCGACGGTGCGCCCCTGCTCGGGGATCTCGTAGCCGCGGTCGGACGGTTCGGCCGAGCGGCCGTGTCCGGGCAGATCAACCCGGATGACGCGGTGTGACCCGGTCAGCAGCGGAACCAGCTGGTCCCAGGAGCGGGTCGAGGAGGCGGAACCGTGGATCAGCAGGAGCGCGGGAGCATCGCGAGGGCCGTCCTGGCACACGTGGATGTCGCCACCGGGCAAGGGCAGGATCGGACCCTCGGTGGCCTCGGGCCGGGCGTTCACATCAGGTTGTCCGTCAGGGAGAGTCATGGGCCCACTGTCGTCGTTGGTGTGCGTCGAGGGCTTGGACAAATGTTCCCGGCCGCACTTCCGTGGCAGCAGCGTTTGTCTGCTGCCACGAGCAGCAGGTGCGGATCTTGGGGACCGTGGTTGTTCACCGCTCGGCGTCGACGCGAATCCGCTTCTGGCCAGGATCAATCCCGAGCACGTACCCCGGCTGGCGGCACTCCCGTGCGAGGTGGTCTGGGCGACGACATGGATGACTGACGCGAACGATTGCGTCGCCCCCGTTCGCCTGGGTCGACGACGAGATCACCGACACCGATCGGTCATGGGTCGCTGCCCACCACCAAGGACACGCCCTGCTCCACCGTGTCGATCCCCGCCATGGTCTGAGGGACAGCGACTACGTGGCTCTCGACTCGTGGCTGCGGCAGCCGCACTGACACGGCTGGGAACCGACCGTCCAGAGGCCGGGAGGTGCTCTACCGGCGGACCGCCGAAATCAGTCCGCCGGGCCGTTCATCGCGCTGCGGCGGGGTGCTGATCGGGCGGCCGTAGGCGGCGGCGCGTTCACGCAGGGTGTGGCTGTCGGCCTCCCAGCCGTGCCCGGCCAGCCAGCCCACCGGGTCGTCGGGCATCTCCGAGACCCACAGGGACGCCGCCGATCCCGGCGCGGCGTCCGCGCCGAAGCGGTCGATCACGCCACGCGAACCCAAGGTCAGTCCCATCCGACTGCCTGCCGCCGACTGCGCGCTGATCCGGGCCAGCAGTAGCTCCACCGCATCCTCGGGCAGATAGATCAGTAGTCCTTCGGCGATCCACGCGGTCGGCACGGTCGGGTCGTGTCCTGCGGCAGCCAGCGCGCCCGGCCAGTCCTCACGCAGATCCACCGCGACGGTGATCCGCTCGCAGTGCGCGACGGCCCGCTCCTGGCGCAGCACCGAAGCCTTGAAGTCCAGTGGCGCGACGGTGTCGACCTCGAACAGCCGGGTGCCCTCGGGCCAGTCCATCCGGAAGGCCCGGCTGTCCATGCCTGCGCCGAGCAGAACGACCTGCCGGACCCCGGACGCGGAGGCCTGTTGCAACAGGTCGTCGAGGAACTTCGTCCTGATGACGATGGAGAACGACACGGCCAGCCGGCGTCGTCGCGCGGCCTCGTCATCGGCCAGCGGCGGCGAGGAGGGCCACAGGCCGCCGGCGGTGGCGAAGGCTTGTGCCAGTGGGTCGCGGAACAGCGCGTTCTCCCGCTCTGTCTCCCGCGCCCGCACCCTGGCCACCCCCACCGCAGTGGCCCACACTCCCGACGGCTGCACCCGCTCCTGCTCATCAGTCACCGCGCCAGCCTAGATGACCGATTTCAAGGAATCTGATGAGGGGAGCCGGCTTCGTGCGCGGCCAACCAGCCATGCGCGCGCTGACCGCCCGCGAACGCCAGAACCACCATGAGGCGAAGATCGACAGTCATCCTGGGTACGCGACCACGCGAAGTGAGCCAGAGCTCAGAAGCTGAGCCAGAACCGCTACTCGTGAACAAAGCCACCCGCCCTCGTACCATTTGATGATGCGGTCCACTGTGGGTGAATACGGCGATCCCGCCGCGTGGGACGTCGCGCGGCAGCAACAGCGGCCCGGCCGGTTGCCAGGTGGCGACATGGCAGGGTTCCGGATACCTCGCGCGCCCGCCGGCGGTCTGCGGGTGGTCCCGCATCCGGCCGTGATGCTGCTCCTGGATTTCGGTACGAGCCCGGCCGCCGTGGATGACGGCGCTGGGCGGCGGCATCGAGGAAGCCTTGTCGCCGGGCCCGGATTCGGGTTCGGGGGTGCGGCTCGGGCGTGGGGCGAGAACATCGAGTGCGTGCAGGTACGCCTCTCCCCGGTGATCGCCCGCGCGGTTCTGGACGTCTGCCCGGCCGACCTGGACAGTACGTCGGTGGCCCTCGACGGCCTGTGGGGCCGGGAGGCGTCACGGATGCGCGAGCAACTGAGCGAGAACTCCTCCTGGGAGGAACGCTTCGCGCTGACGGCGGCGTTGCTCGCCCGCCGACGTGACGCGCGGTTTCCGGTGGATCCGGAGGTGGCCTGGGCCTGGAACCGGATCGCCCTCAGCCGCGGCCGCGTCCGGGTCGGTCACCTGGCGGCCGAACTGGGATGGAGCCGCAAGCGCCTGTGGTCCCGGTTCCACGCGCAGACCGGCATGCCGCCCAAGCGTGCGGTGAACCTGGTCCGCTTCGACCACGCCGCCCACCAACTGGTCTCAGGTGAAGGCGCGGCCCGAGTCGCCGCGGACGGCGGCTACTTCGACCAGTCCCACCTGCACCGTGAGGTCATGGCATTCTCCGGGGTCACTCCGGCGAACGTGGCCGGCGAACAGTTCCTGACGGTCGACGCCACCGCATGGCCGGCCGCGCATGGCCGGCCGCGGGTCGCGCGGCGATGAACTTACGGAGCTCCTGATGTCCGGAGTACCTGATTCCGAGCTCGTTGAGGGCCGTTGACGGCGGATGCGGGGCGGATGAAGCGCCTGGCCCGAGGCTGGCGGGTGACCGCGACCGTGCGGGGAACCGGGCGGAGCGACTTGCACGACCTGGCTGGACTACCAGGGCCGGACCGTCCGCTGGTAGTCCAGCCCTGGAAGGCGACTGCGCGGTCGGCGGGGTGCGTTCGTCAGGCCTGCGGAGCCGCGTTCCGGGCCCGGGGCCTCAGCTGTTGGTCAGGGTGCGGTCGAGGAGAGGGAGCAGGCGCTCCCAGTGGCGCTGGAGTGCGGAGGGGTTGAAGGCTGCGGTGTCGGACATGGTGAAGCCGTGGACGGTATCGGGGTAGATCTCACAGGTGTGGCTGACACCTGCGGCGTCCAGGGCCTGGTTGAGCTCGCTGAGGGTCTCGGGGGACATGTCGCCTTCGGCGAGGCCGAGGTGCACCTGTGCGGTGACCTCGGGGAAGTCGCGGTGCGGGCTGTCGGGCGCGTCGGTGACCAGGGGGCTGGGGTGGAACCCGGCGACGGCGGCCACCTGGCCGGGGTGTGCCGCTGCGGTGCGCATCGCCAGAGCGCCGCCCATGCAGTAGCCGACCGCGGCGACCGGTCCGGCGCCGACCTCGGGCTGGGCGGTGAGGAACCTGAGGTAGGCGTCGGCGTCGAGCAGGGCACGTTCGCTCGTGTGCGCCTTGACCATGGGCATCACCTGGGCGAAGACCGCGGGCCGGGTCTCCGCGCCGATGTGCTCGGGGAGTTCGATCACCGGTGCCGGGCCGTGGCGGTAGAAGATGTTGGGGACGAGCACGTAGTACCCGTGCCCGGCCAGCTCACGGGCCATCTCCTCCACCACGGGCCGTACGCCGAAGGCGTCCGGGTACAGCAGCACTCCAGGGTGCCGCCCGTCACGGTCGGGGAAGGCGGCGAAGGCGTCGGCCTGGCCGTCCGCGGTGGGAATCAGCAGCGTCTTGGTCTTGGTGGGCACGTTGTTCCTTCCTCGGGCTGATGCGCGTGCACAGCCTCTTTGCAGAACAGAGTCGAGGTCGCTCGCAGCGGTGACGGACGTCCGCCGGGCCCTCGCCTCGATGCTCGCGCGCTTCGCGATCGCAAGTACGGTACAACCAGCATGGTAGTCAATGCAATGACCGTTGTACTTTATCCTCGGCGCATACCTTGACCAGGGCAGCAGCGGCAGAGAGGGAAGCCACCCATGAGGCAGGGCATGGCGGAGAAACGGTCGGCCATCGTGCGGGGCGCGCGCAAGGTCTTCGGGCGTGACGGCTACACGCGCACGAGCATCGACGCGATCGCCGCGCAGGCCGTGGTCTCCACCCGCACCATCTACAACCACTTCCCCGGCGGCAAGGTCCAGCTCTTCGGGGCCGTGGTGGCCGAGGGTTCGGAACCGGTCGTCGAAGCACAACTCGATGCGATCGACCGGCGGTTGCACAGAGTGACCGCGGCCGGCCTGGAGCAGGACCTCGTCGAGTTCATGGAGGCCTGGATCGGTGCGTCGCGCCGATTCACCGACCACTTCGCGGTCATCCGGCAACTGCGGGCCGAAGGTGCCCATGTCCCGCGGGAGTTCCTCACGGCCTGGCGGCGGAGCGGGCCGCAACGGGCGTCCGACGCGCTGGCCGGACGGTTCGCGGAGCTGGCCGCCGACGGCCTGCTCGCCACGGACGATCCGGCGCGGGCGGCCCGCCATTTGCTGCTGCTCACGGTGGGCGAGATCAACGAGGCGAGTTTCGACGGTGCGTTGCCGCTCCCGGAGGAGGCGGAACGCGCGATCGTCGAGTCGGGCGTACGGGCCTTCCTGCGGGGATACGCGCCGCGTTGACTTGACTTTCGCCGTGCGCCCGACCGACATGCCACTCGCCCAACGTCGCACCGTGGCACGGCACTTGATCGCCGGAGGGCAGCCGTCCGCGCCGGTGCGAAACCCGCTGCGTGCCAGGCCGTATGGGCTGATGGGCGATGGGTGGCGGATCACGGAGGTACCGTGTCCGGACTTGAGTTCGAGCTGGCTGTGGCAGCCGCGCGAGGAGACAAAACGATGAACGAGAACACGTTGTCCGCACCGCATCCCGCGAACGCGCATCCAGCCCGCGTGTACAACGTCTGGCTGGGCGGGAAGGACCACTATCCGGTGGATCAGGAGGCGGCGGAGCTCGCCGCTCGGGCCAACCCGACGATCGTGCCGTCGGTCCGTGCCAACCGCGCCTTCCTCGGCCGCGCCGTACGTCACCTCGCGGGGGCCGGGGTCCGTCAGTTCCTCGACATCGGTACGGGGATTCCCGCCGCGGCGAACACCCACGAGGTGGCGCAGCAGGCCGCCCCCGAATCACGTGTTGTCTACGTCGACAACGACCCGATCGTGCTCTCCCACGCGCGGGCGCTCCTGGTCAGCGGCCCCGAGGGGCAGACCGACTATGTGCAGGCCGATGTGCGGGACGTGGACGCGATCCTCGACGCGGCCTCCCACAACCTGGATCTGAGCCGGCCGGTCGGCCTCATGCTCATCGCCGTCCTCCAGTACATCAAGGACGCCGAGGACCCCTGGGACATCACCCGCCGGCTGCTGGACCGCCTCGCGCCGGGCAGCTACCTTGCGCTGTCGCATCCGGCCGCCGACGTCACGGCTCCCGAGGTGGCCGAGTCCATGCGGATCTACAACGAGCGCGCCGCCAGCCACGCCTCGGCCACTCCCCGGACCCACGCAGAGGTGAAACGATTCTGCGATGGTCTGGAGATCCTGGAACCGGGAGTGGTCACGCTGACCCGCTGGCGTCCGGGCCCGTCCGACGCCCCCGACGACACCCTTCCCATGTGGTGCGCCGTCGCACGCAAGGCGTGACCGGGACGTCCTCGGCGACCGCCGTCCCCGGCCATCAGCAGTAGAGGCTCCCGTGAGATCCCCCGTCGGCCCGCCGCAGCGGAGTCCGGCGGGGGATCTTCGTGTCGTGAGCGGGGTTCTCTCGTTGGTGGAGCTGTGACCCGGTTCTGTCCGGCCGGGCGCTGTTCGTACGGGTACCGGGACGCGGTGCCGGATGGATGAAGGAGGAGCACGATGGGCGTGGAGACATGGGGCGCGGGCGGCGGCGCCGGGCGTACGGGTGCGCGGACTGCCGCGGTGCTGGGCGCGGTGGCCGGCGTGGCACTGCTTCCGGCAGGTGCCGCTCACGCGAACGTCATCGGGATCGGGAACGCGGCGTTCGGCAACACCTGCGTCAGCCAGGGCAGTGCGCGCACTGCGGGAGCCACGGTGAGCGGGAGCGGGCTGGGGAGCGGTAACCAGGCCGGTCTGCCGCTGAGTCTGCCGCGCAACCACTGCGGCAACAGCGGCATCGTCTGCACCGCGGTATTCATGTCAAGCGTGTGAACGGGCCGGAGAGCGGGCCGGTGCGCGGCCGGTCGGCGGCGAGCGGGGCGGCAACGGTCGCGCCCGTGGGGGGGAGCGGGCGGTGGCTGCGCTTCTCTCCTTGAGCGGGCAGGCGCTGCCTCTGCTGTGCCAATGGGTCGGCTCGGAACCGGACTGCGGTGTGGCGCGGGCGCTTCTCGCGCTGGCGACCGCCGACCGTTGGAGTGATGCCGAGCTGAAGGCGCAGCTGGCGATCGCGCACCGGGACGCGCGGTCCGCCGGTGAGCGGGAGGCGAGCCTGGTGTACGGGGTGTTCCTTCATACGCACCGGCAGTACCTCATGACGGCCGATCACCTGGTGGAGCACTTCGCCCGCTGGCCGGCCGATGAGCTGGCCGGGCTGATGCTGGGCGCGTTCTCGTCCTGCGGGGACGCCGCCCACCGCGCGCACGGCGACGCCCTGACGGAGCGGCAGGCGGCGCTGGCCGGACCCGAGAGCTGGCCGTGGCTGAGCTGGCTGGCGTCGGCCAGGGCGGAGCAGGGCCGGGTGAAGGAGGCGCACGAGCTGGCGGAACAGGCGCTGGTCCTGCATCCCCGCTCGGGTGTGGCCGCGCACGCCCTCGCCCACGCGGAGCACGAGCGGGGTGGCGGCGGCGCCTCCGCGGAGTTCCTGGACGCGTGGCTGCGGGCGGATCCCGAAGCGGTGCAGTCACGGCACCTGAACTGGCACGCCGCGCTCCAGGCCATCGCCTGCGGAGATTTCCCGGACGCGCGTCGGCGGGCGGACACGGCACTGGCGCGTACGGATGTCGGAATGCGGGCCGCGACGAACTGGCGCCTGCTTCTGGTCGGACAGTCACCGGCCGACCGAAGCGATCCGGACCACGTCCGGGAGCTGCTCGCCGCACCGGGCGGGATGGCGGAGATCTTCCACACCTTCAACCTCGCCCTGGCGCTGGCAGTGGAGGCCGCCACCGACGACCTGCGCATCCTGGCCCGCCGGGCTGCCGCCGACGAACGCCCCGACTACCGCGATGTCCTGGCTCCTGTCGCCCTGGCCCTGGCGGAGATCACCGCGGGCCGTCCCCGTGCGGCGGTGGACCTGCTCAGCCGGCTGGGCGACGACGCCGAACGGATCGGTGGTGTGCGGGTGGAGCGCGAGATCATCCAGGACACACTCGCCCGCGCCCTCGTCGACGCGGGCGAGCACGTTCGCGCGGCCGGGTTGCTGCACCACCGCACCAGCACCCGCCGTCATCACACGTACGAGGACCTCCTCCTCGTCGCACGGCCGCCATCCGCACCCGCTCAGGCCGAGGCCGTCAGCGCCGCGCGGGTCACGGGGTGAGTGAACTCCTGCCCGGCCCCGCAGCGTTCGGTCGCGTTCAGAGGTTCACCGTGCGGCGCGGCGCGAGACAGCGCAGACACAGGTCAGGACTTGCGTTCGTGGCCCATCTGGCGCCGGAGGCTGAGGGCCAGATGCTCCGTCATGGCCTCGGCGGCACGATCCGCCTTCCTGCGGAGGATCGCGCGCACGACACGATCGTGTTCGGCCAGCGTCGGATCCTCGGCGGCCTCGGCGCTGGTGAGCCGGAAGATATGCAGATGTGAGTGGAGCCTCTCGACCGCGTCGGTGAGCAACGGCCGGTGCGACGCGGCGGCGATCGCCTCGTGGAAACGCTGGTCCAGGGCGGCGAAGTCGCGGTAGTCCGCGTACCGGCCCGTGGGTCCGGGGAGCGTCCTCATCTCATCCGTGATCCGCTCGATCGCGTCGAGCTGCTCCTCAGTGGCGTTGGCCGCGGCCAGCGCCGTCGCCCTGGGCTCCAGCAGCATTCGCATCTCGAAGAGTTCCTCCAGCCCCTGCCGCGTCAGCAACTCGGTCGCGCGGTACCCCGAGAGCGACCGCTTCACCACCAGGCCGTCGGATTCGAGCCGGGCCAGCGCCTCGCGCACGGGTGTCGGCGACACGCCCAGTGTCCGTGAGAGGGCATCGATCCCGACGCGGGCGCCCGGCGCGATCTCATGGTCCATGACCATGGCCTTGATGTCCTCGTAGACACTGTCGGAGAGCACCTGCCTGGCGGGCGGAGCGCTCGGCGTCTTTCCGCCAGAACCCGCGGAACGGTCCTGCGGTGGCATCCGTTCTCCTGTTGCTCGGGACTCTTCGGGACATACGCAGTTTAGCCAAGCGGCGACGGGGGCCGGGCCGAACTCCGAGGTGGGGGCTGCCGGACGCGATCGAGCCGGGCCGGGGACTCCCGTCGTGAAGGCACCCAGACCCCGACCGCTCACTCCATGAGGAACACCTGCTCCATCGGCGCCCACCGTTCACCGGGAGCCGCTTCCGCCACCGGCTCCTGGCACGGATCCGTGAGCCGCCACCACGCCTGTGTGGACTCGTCCGCGGCCATGAGCGCGAGATCGGCGGCCAGATCGCGGCCGTGGTACTCGAAGTATCCGAAGAGCCGGTCGCCGAGGAGATGGATCGAGTAGTTCGTGATGTGACAGGCACGCAGCCGGTCCAGCACCGGCTGCGGCACCTGGCGGTGCAGCTCGCGGTACTCGTCGAGCTTCTCCGGGCGGACCCGGATCACCTGGGCCACGCGCTTCATCGGGCATCGGCCCCGGCGGCCACCGCGGAGACCGCGCGATCGTGGATCATACGGATGATCCGGCCGCTCATGCGCTCGTAGTCGCGGTCGTTGAGTACCTCTCCGCGGACACGGTGATCGGCCATGACGACGACCCGGTCCGCCAGTGTGATCATCTCCGCCAGGTCGCTGCTGATCAGCAGGATGGGCAGACCGTCGCGCGCCAGCTCCCACAGGAGTTCGTGGAACGCGTGCTTGGTGCGGACATCGACGCCGACGGTCGGTTCGTCGACGACGAGCAGGCGGGTCTCGGCCGCGAGCCACTTCGCCAGGCTCACCTTCTGCTGGTTGCCTCCGGAGAGCTCGCCGGCGTTCTGCCCGAGCCCGGAGACGCGGATGCCCAGACGGTCGACGAGATCCTGCGCGACATCCCGCTCCTCGCGCGCGGAGACGAACCCAAGGGCCCCGGCCAGCTTCCGCCACACCGTCACCGTGATGTTCCGATGGATGGGCTGGTCGAGGAAGACACCCTCCTCCTTCCGGTTCTCGGTCAGGTACCCGATACCGAACCGGTGCAGTGCCTGCCGGGGCGAGCTGATCCGGACGGGTTCGCCGTGCACCCGGATCTCCCCACCGGTGCAGCGGTCCAGACCCAGTACCGCCTTGACGAGTTCACTGCGGCCCGCTCCCACCAGGCCGTACAGACCGACGATCTCGCCGGGACGGACATCCAGGGAGATGTCCTCGTGCCCGTCCGCGGTGGAGAGCCGGTCGAGGGAGAGCACCGGGGGCGCGGACGTGTCGACAGCGCGGGGCTCCATCTCGGTGGCCGAGTGGGCGCGGCCCACCATCAGGCTGACCACGTCGTCGTGCGTGTGGTCCGCGAGCGGTGCGGACTCCAGCACGGACCGGCCGTCGCGGAGCACCGTGACGGTGTCGCAGACGGCGAAGACCTCTTCGAGCTTGTGACTGACGAAGACGACACAGGTCTCCTTGGCGGTGAGCCGCCGCACCACCTCGAACAGCCGGTCCGCCTCCTGGGGGGAGAGCGAGGCGGTCGGCTCGTCGAGCAGCAGCACCTTGCTTTCGGTGTGGAGCGCCTTCGCGATCTCCACCAACTGCTGCTGTGCCACCGAGAGTTCGATGACCGGGCGGTGTGGATCGATGTCCAGGCCCAGCTCCGCCAGACACCGCTGCGCGGGCGCTGTCATGCCGTCACGGTCGACGAGCCCGCGGCGCGAAGGAGGGGCCTGCAGAGTGATGTTCTCCGCGACGGAGAACCCGGGGATGAGGTTGCGCTCCTGGTGGACGACGCCGATGCCGGTGCGCGTGGCTTCCAGCGGGGAGCGCAGCTGGACCTCCTCGCCCCGCCAGTTGAGCCGGCCGCCGTCGGGGGCGTGCACACCTGTCAGGACCTTGATCAGGGTGGACTTGCCCGCCCCGTTCTCGCCC
This sequence comes from Streptomyces sp. NPDC087428, assembly GCF_044744085.1. NCBI lineage: Bacteria > Bacillati > Actinomycetota > Actinomycetes > Kitasatosporales > Streptomycetaceae > Streptomyces > Streptomyces sp. NPDC087428. The sequence goes on along the minus strand of NZ_JBIUXR010000009.1, from coordinate 90,372 downwards.
AGCAGGGCGTGCACGGAGCCCGCCTCCAGACGAAGCCCGACCCCGTCCAGAGCCCGTACTCCGGGGAAGACCTTGACTATGTCCTGGCAGTCGAGAAGAACGTCGTTCATCGCGTGCCTCCCGCGTTCGTCAGGGCGGTATCCGTCTCGCGCCCGGTGTCCGCAGGGGCCGGTGGGATACGCCCCTGCGCCCTGCCCTTCTTCTCCAGATGGCTCTGGTGGACGCGCCCACCGACCACCGTGCCCAGCACGACCAGACCGATGAGGAAGTTCACCCAGCTCGGGTCGAGCGAGAACTGCGCGCGTGCGGCGTCGATCAGCCGCATCACGAAGGCTGCCAGCACCGTTCCGAGTACCGCGACGGTGCCGCCGTTGAGCGCGACACCGCCGATGATCGGTGCGGCGAAGCTCGGCAGCAGCCAGTCGCCGCCGACGCTGCGGTTGACGCCCGGCAGCGAGGCCGTGGCGGTCAGCGCGGCCACACCGACCAGCAGTCCGGACACCGTGTGGGCGAGTACGATCTGCCGGTCGGTGGAGATGCCCGACAGCCTGGCCGCGAGCGGGTTCCCGCCGGCTGCCAGCAGGCGGCGTCCCGCGGTGGTGCGGTACATGAAGGCCGCGAGCAGGAAGGCAGAGGCGAGCGCGACGAGGAAGACCAGCGGAATGTTCAACGGGGCTGCCCTGCCGAGGTCCTTGAGCGTCTCGGAGTAGCCGTCGACGGTGCGGGTGCCGGCGAGACGGTACTGCGCCCCCAGCAGGATCGTCATCGTGCCGAGCGTGACGATGAAGCCGTTGATCCGCGTCGCCACGATGAACAGGCCGGTCAGCAGACCGACGGCGGTGGCCGTGACCACTCCCGCCAGCACGGCGACGGGCATCGGGACACCGCTGTCGGCCATCAGCACGCCCGTCAGACAGGCGCTGAACCCGCCCAGGGCACCGACCGCCAGATTGAGCTGTCCGACGGACAGCGCGACCATCTGGGCGAGGCCGATGAGGATCGGCGTGGCCAGGTACTGGAGGAACGTGCGCACGGACGGGCCGTCGAAGAAGGAGCCCGACGAGGCCACTCCCAGGGCCGCGTATCCGGCCAGCGCGACGCCCAGCAGGGTGGTCGTGGTCGAGCGGGAGAAGCGTCGCAGGGCCGCGCCGGTCCTGGCTCCCCGGTCACCGGTCGTGATCATGTGGAGCGCACCACCTTCCGATAGGACACGACGGTGCGCACGCGATCGGCCGACAGGGCCAGCAGCAGCACGCAGCCGAGGTAGATGTTGAGGCTTTCGAGGCCGACTCCGAGCAGGTCGAGGCCCTTGCGGATGACGCCGACCAGCGACGTCCCCAGCAGCGCGCCGATCACCGACACGACGCCCCCGGTCAGGAGCGTCCCGCCGAGCACCGCGCCGAGGAACGACGGCAGCATGAAGTCGTCACCGATGGACGCCCGGAAGGTTCCGGTCCCGACGGCGGCCATGAACCCGGCGAGCGCGGCCAGCAGCCCCGACAGCGCGTGCGCGAGGACGATGCGGCGGCCCGTCGGAATGCCGGACAGCTCCGCCGCCGCCGGGTTGGCACCGGTGAGCAGCAGCTCCCGGCCCAGGCGGGTGCATCCGTAGAGGAATCCGAGACCGGCCAGGGCCAGCACGGTGAACTGGATCATCTGCGGCACAGCGGGGGAGCCGCACACCGGGCCGGCGCAGATGTCGGCGAGCGAGTAGGAACGGAGCTCGGCCAGCCCCGACGGCCTGGTGGTGAACGCCGCGTTCTCCGTGAGGGCCGAGTACAGCAACGAGACCAGTCCCAGCAGCGCGAAGTCCATGGCCAGCGTCACCACGAAGGAGCTGACACCGGTGCGCGCGATGATCCAGCCGGTGAGTGCGCCGATGGCCGCGCCGGCGAACAGGCACAGCAGCAGCCCGAGCGGCAGTGGCAGGCCGAGCCGGTCGTACCCGAACCCGGCGAACAGGGCACCGAAAGCGGCCATGCGGCCCACGGCGAGATTCATGTGCCCGACGGACAGGGCCACCATCTGCGCCAGCGCCACCACGGTCAGGGTCGCGATGTCCCGCAGGAGCGGGAAGAGCACGAGCCGTTCGTCGAGGAAGGCGGGGCGCAGCACTCCGAACAGTGCGCACAGGGCGACGACGAGCACGAGCAGGCCCAGTCGTTGGTTCACCCAGAAGGGCAGCTTGTGCGGTGCGGGCGCGGCGGTGGCGGACGTCGTCCCGGTGCCCGGATCGAGGCCGGACGGGGCCGCGGGCGGTGTCACGACACCCTCCGGTTGTCGATGGCGTCCATGTCCCAGTCGATGCCGATGCCCGGCACGTCCGGGGCCACGGCCATCCCGTCACGGACGGTCAGTTCGGTGCGGGTCACGGCACGCAGCTGCGGGATGTACTCGACGAACTTCCCGTTGGGCACGGCCGCGACCAGACTGACGTGCAGCTCCATCAGGAAGTGCGGACAGACCATGACGTTGTGGGCCTCCGCCAGGTGCGCGACCTTCAGCCACGGGGTGATGCCGCCGATGCGGGCGGCATCCACCTGCACGATGGAGGCCGCGCGTGTCTCCAGGTAGTTGCGGAACTGCGTGACCGAGTACATGGACTCGCCGACGGCTATCGGGATCCTGGTCGCGCGCGCCAACTGCGCGTGGCCGCTGATGTCGTCGGCCGGCATGGGCTCCTCCAGCCAGTACGGGGCGTACGGCTCGAGAGCGGATGCCAGCTGGAGAGCGGAGGAGATCGTCTGGGACTGATTGGCGTCGGTCATGATGTGCAACGACGGGCCCACGGACTCGCGTACGGCGCGCAGCCGCTCGGCGTCCTCGGCGGCGTGGGGCTTGCCCACCTTGATCTTGACGCCCGCCCATCCGGCCTCCTGAGCCTGCTTGGCCGATCTGACCAGGTCGTCCGGGCTCAGGTGGAGCCAGCCGCCCTCGGTGTCGTACACGGGGACTTCGCGGCGATGACCGCCGGCGAGCCGCCACAGGGGTTCCCCGGCGCGTTTGCAGCGCAGGTCCCACAGAGCGGTGTCCACGGCGGCGAGTGCCAGGGAGGTGATGGCCCCGGTGGTGGTCGACCGGGTCGCGGCGAACAGCCGTTGCCACAGCCCCTCGACGTTCCGCCCGTCCTGCCCGACGAGCAGTGGAAGGAGGTGGTCCTGGAGCAGGGCCAGGACGGAGGATCCGCCGGTCCCGATCGTGTAGGCGTAGCCGGTCGCCTGGAGACCGTCCGCGGAGGTGATCTCGACGAGGACCGTCTCCTGCTTGACGAAGGCCTGCACCGCGTCGGTGCGGTCCGTCTCCACGGCGATGTCGGCCAGCAGTGCCGTGGCGGTGGTGATGATGCTCATCGTGCGACGTCCGATTTCTGTAGTGCCGGTGGCGGCGTCAGCCGCAGCTGAGGACTTCGTCCGCGAACTGCTTCTTGAGCTGCTCGGTCTTGGTCTTCCTGGCGCTGTCGTAGTCGTCGACGTTGGACTCGGTGACGACGAAGGAGCCGGAGTCCACGATCCGGCCGGGCTTGCGGACGGTGCACTGCTTGGTCTGGAGCAGTGCCAGCGCCCACGCCCCGATGTCGGCCTGGGCCACCGGGTTCTGCACGACGGTGGCGGTGACCGAGCCCTTGCGGATCGAGCCGAGGATCTTGGCGTCGTCGTCGATGGCGACGACCTTGGCCTTCGAGCCCGCGCTGCTGACCGCGTCGGCGGCGGCCACCGCCGGGTTGTAGGCGGTGGCGACGATGCCCTGGATCCTGCCGCCCTTGGCCGCGAGGAGGTCCGAGACCGCCTTCTGCGCGGTCTGGAGGTCCTTGTCGATGTCGGTGATGGTCTGGAGGAGCTTGACCTTGCCCCCGGACTCGGACACCGCCTTCGAGACACCCTTCATCCGGAGCTGTGTGTTGGCGTCCACGTTGTTGCCGGTGAGATGCACCAGGGTGCCGTGCCCGCCCATGGCCGCTATGGCGGCCTGCGCGGCCTTGTACGCGGCGAGTTCGACGTCGGTCGACAGACAGAACTCGGCCTCGTTCGCGCCGCCGGCCGGGCACGATCCCAGCGAGGCCACCGCCATCCCCTGCGACTTCAGGTCCGCGAACGTGGTGTTGATGTCGGTCGGCGAGACACCGAACACGCCGAAGGCGTTGTATCCGCGTGCTGCCAGGGTGGACAGCAGGTTGTTCTGCTTCTGCTGGTCCCATTCGGCGGTCTCGTCGAACGCCACGTCTCCGAGGCCGTACTCCTTCTCGGCAGCGGCCCCGGCCTTCTTCCACGGCTGGAAGTACGGGTGGGCCCCGCCGGGAACGAGTGCCACCTTGGTGCCGGACCCGTCGGCGAGACGGGCGCCGCCGCCGGCCTTGCCCGCCGCCTGCGTCCGGTCGCCCGTGGGCTCTCCCGAGGTCCGCACGGTGCACGCGGAGGAAGCCAGGAGAACCGCGACGGTGAGAACGCCCGGAACAACACCTCTGGCTGGGATACGCATCTCCACCACCCCCTCAAGAATCAAATAGGAAATTGATGTGGTGATGGTTGATGAGAGGGGGCGCCCCGTCAAGGTCTGCGACGCGATTCGTCGGCCTGATGGAGTGTGACGTCGCCGTCCTGAGGGCCAATGGTGCGCCATTGGCAAGGAAAACCGCAGGTGAAGGGCGTTTTCTGATGCTTGGCCATCGCGTGACGCACCTGTCCGGCATCGCTGTCGAGGTTCGGTCGGTGACTGCCCCACTCGAACCGATCGGTAAAAATCATATAGGAAAGCTTGTCGAAATCATTGACAGGACGTGCCCGAGCCACTGCACTTCTGCCCAGGCGCCGCCCCGCGGCCGTCGGACCCCCACGATTCGAGCACCGCTGCCCCTGAAGGAGCCGCAGTCCATGTCCCGTCGTTCGCCTGCTCAGCCCCCCGCCCAGGACGAGATCGGTATGTCGCGTCGCGGCGTACTGCGCGCGGCAGCCTCGATGACGGCGCTCGTCGCGCTGTCAGCACTGCCGGAATTCAGCACGGCCGCCGCCGCGGTGACACGGCCTCAAGCCCTCTCGCTGGTGCCCGACAGCGAGGCGGTGACCCTCTGGTACACCAAGCCCGGCGCCGAGGACCACAGTGTCGAGGAAGGACTGCCGATCGGGAACGGCCGGCTGGGGGCGCTCGTCACCGGCGATCCCTCCCACGACGCGATGATCCTGACGGACGCGACTCTGTGGACGGGCCACGCCAACGCGGCGCTCCAGGCGGACGGACAGTTCCCTTACGGCGCGGGCGACTTCGGTACGTTCGGGATGCTGGCCAAGACCGTTCTGAAGATCCCGGCCCACACCATCGGGGCGGTCAGCGGCTACCGCCGCACGCTGGACATGAGCAACGGCCTGGTGACCGCTTCGTACCGGACGGGCGGTGTGACCTACCGCCGCGAGGTGTTCTCCAGCCATCCCGACGATGTGATCGTGGTGCGGCTGTCGCAGAGCGGCGGCGGCACCTACACCGGGTCACTGGCCCTTTCCGGGACGCGCGGCGAGACCGTGTCGGTGAACGCGGGCGCCGCCGAGGCGTCGTTCTCGGCCGCGCTGCCGAACGCCCTGAAGTACGCCACGGTGGTGAAGGCGAGCGGGAAGGGCGGCACCGTCTCCGCTTCCGGCACGGAGGTGACGTTCAGCAACTGCACCGAAGTGCTGCTGGTCCTCTCCGGCGGCACCAACTACAAGGCGGACGCGTCCGTCGCGTACAAGGACACCTCCCTCGTGCCCCTGGACGTGGCCCGTACCAAGGCCTCGCGGGCGACGACGGCCGGCGGACCGGCACTGCTGGCCACGCACGTGTCCGACTTCCAGCGGCTCCAGCAGCGCATGACGGTGAACGTGGGCACGTCGTCCGCCGCGCAGCGGGCGATGGACACACCCGCCCGCCTGACGGCCCGCGCTACGGCCGGTTCCGCACCCGACCCGGAACTGGAGGCCTCATACCTTCAGTACGGCCGCTACCTGACGATCTGCGGCTCGCGCGGCAGCCTTCCCACCAACCTCCAGGGGCTGTGGCTCGACAGCAACGCTCCGTCCTGGATGAGCGACTACCACACCGACATCAACGTCCAGATGAACTACTGGCTGCCCGACCGCGCGGGCCTGTCCGAGTGCTTCGACGCGTTCACCGACCACTGCGTCGCTCAGCTGCCCGGCTGGCAGGCCACGACGAAGGACCTGTTCCAGGACTCCCGCAACCGGTTCCGCAACACCTCCGGCAAGGTGGCCGGCTGGTCCCTGGCGATATCCACGAACATCTGGGGCGGCAACGGCTGGTGGTGGCACCCGGCCGGCAACGCCTGGATGTGCAACTCCCTGTACGAGCACTACGAGTACACCCGCGACGCGGCCCACCTGGCGAAGATCTACCCCCTGCTCAAGGGCGCCTGTGAGTTCTGGGAGTCACGGCTGATCACCACGACCGTGCCCGACCCCGCGACCGGTGGAACGAAGCAGGTCCTGGTCGACGACCACGACTGGTCACCGGAGCACGGGCCGCAGGACGCACGCGGCATCACCTACGCGCAGGAACTGGTCTGGCAGCTGTTCCAGAACTACCGGGCCGCCGCGGCGGCACTGGCGAAGGACGCCGCCTACGCCGCGACCGTCTCCGGGCTCCAGGACCGGCTGTACCTGCCCGAGGTCAGCGCCACCAGCGGCTGGCTGGAGGAGTGGATGAGCGACGACAACCTCGGCGAGACCACGCACCGCCACCTGTCCCCGCTCATCGGGCTCTTCCCCGGCGACCGCATCGACCTCGAACACGCACCGGCGGAGCTGATCGCGGGCGCCACCAAGCTGCTGGAGGCACGAGGCATGGCCAGCTTCGGCTGGGCCAGCGCCTGGCGGGCCAGCTGCTGGGCGAAGCTGAAGCACGCGGACAAGGCGTACGAACTCGTCCTGGACGTCATGAGGCCGTCGGTGAACTTCAGCAACGGCAGCGCGATCAACATGTTCGACATGTACAGCTTCGGCAGCAGCTCCGTCTTCCAGATCGACGCCAACTACGGCACCCCCACGGCGATGATCCAGATGCTGGTGGAGTCCCGTCCCGGCCAGGTGGAGCTGCTGCCGGCGCTGCCGCGTGCGTGGGCGGCCGCCGGCGCCGTCACCGGGATCGGGGTCCGCGGCGGCCTCACGCTCGACCTGCGGTGGAAGGACGGACAGGTCACAGAAGCGACGCTGCACGGGGCGGCGGGCGCGTCCACCGACGTCGTCTTCGGGGACTGGACCAGCCACGTCACCATCCCCGCCGCCGGCTCCGCGACGCTCGCCCCGCCCGCTCAGCACACTGTCTTCCAGCTGGTCAACCGCAAGACCGGCAAGGCGGTCGACGTTCCCGGCGCCTCCACCGCCAACGGCACCGGACTGATCCAGTACACCCCGAGCCCGGCCGTGAACCAGCAGTTCAGGTTCGTCCCCGTCGGCGAGGGGCGGTACGAGATCTACACCACGCACGGCAGCACCCCCTTGGTCTGGGCGGTCTGGGGCGGCTCCTCGGACACCGGCGCCAAGGTCACCCAGTGGACGCCCGAACACAGCACCAGCCAGCAGTGGAAGATCGCCGACGCCGGCGACGGCTACGTGACCCTCACCTGTGCCCGCAGCGGCAAGGTCCTCGGGGTCACCGGCGGCTCCGCCGCCGACGGCGCGACGGTCGAGCAGCAGACGGCCGACGGCGGCACGGGCCAGCAGTGGCGGCGCGTCGGCAGGTGAATCACAGGCGAGGCGGTGGCCGAACCACCGCAGGGCGGTAGGCGAACCACAGGAGGGGCGGTCGGTGACCGCCGCGGACGGACCTCAGGAGGAACCAGTGCACCCCTCACGCACGCGGCGGAACACCGACCGTCCGCCGACACCGGTCGGCATCGGGTCGGCCCCGCTCAGGAAGGGCGGTCGCGTCGGACTGTGGGCGGCGTCGCTCGTCGGCGCCGTGCTCGCCTCGCTCGTAGCGCCCGTGCCGGCCGCGACGGCGGCAGCGGCCGCCGAGACGGTGGTCGACGTGACCACGTTCGGCGCCGACCCGACGGGCAAGCAGGACAGCGCCGCGGCCGTTGCGGAGGCCCTGCGCCGGGCCAAGACGGTCAAGGGGCCGGTGCGGGTGCTGTTCCCGCACGGCACCTACCAGATCTACCCCGAACAGGCGGAGGTCCGGGAGCTGTACCTGTCCAACACCGTGGGTGCCGACCAGAGATACCGGGACAAGCGGATCGGCATCCTCGTCGAGGACATGCACGACGTCACCATCGACGGCGGCGGTTCGCATCTGCAGTTCCACGGGCTGATGACCGCGTTCGCGACCATCCGCTCGCAGAACGTCGCCGTCCGGAACTTCGGCTTCGACGTCACCGCCCCCAAGGTCGTCGACGCGACCGTCAGCGAGACCGGGGTGTCCGACGGGCACGGGTACCGGGTACTGAGCATCCCGCCGGGCAACCCGTTCTCGGTCGCCGGCAAGCAGGTGACCTGGCTCGGCGAGAAGAGCCCGGCCACCGGTCAGCCGTACTGGTCGGGCGTCAACGGCATGGGCTACACACAGGTCCACGACCCGGCGGCGAAGCGCACCTGGCGCGGCGCCAATCCGCTGTTCGACGACGTGGCCTCAATGGCGGACGCGGGCGGCAACAAGCTCCGCATCGAGTACACGAACGGAACGGCTCCGGCCGACCGCGGCCTCGTCTACCAGATGCGCGAGGACACCCGGGACACCGCGTCCGCGTTCTTCTGGGAGTCGAAGGACATCACCGTCCAGGGCCTGAAGGCCCGCTACCTGCACGGGTTCGGGTTCCTCGGCCAGATGAGCGAGAACATCACCGTCGACGGCAACGAGTTCCGCACCGACCCCGCCTCCGGACGCAGCACGGTCGGCTTCGCCGACTTCGTCCAGATGTCCGGCGTCAAGGGCACCGTGCGAGTCACCGACAACCTGTTCGACGGGGCGCACGACGACGCGATCAACATCCATGGCACCTACGTCGAGGTCACGGGGCGGCCGTCGCCCAACACGCTCACGCTCGCCTACGAACATCCCCAGACCGCCGGCTTCCCGCAGTTCCATCCCGGCGACGAGGTCGAGATCGTGGACAAGCGGACCATGGCGGCCGTTCCGGGCGTCCAGGCCAGGGCCGTCTCTGTGGAAGGTCCTTCGGGGCAGGACCACGGCACGTCCCTGACCACTATGACGGTCACCTTCGACCAGGCCATACCGGCCTCGGTGACGGCAGGAGACTTCGTGGTGGAGAACACCACGTACACACCGACCGTCGACATCAGCGGCAACACCTTCCGCAACATCCCCACCCGCGGCGTACTGGTCACCACCAGGCGACCCGTCGTCATCCAGGACAACGTGTTCGACGGCACCCAGATGGCCGGCATCTTCATCTCCTCGGACGCCTACCAGTGGTACGAGTCCGGACCGGTCCGCGATGTCCTGATCAGGAACAACACCTTCCTGCGGCCCGTGAGCCCGGTGATATTCGTCGAACCCACCAACCAGGTCGTCGACGCGGCGAACCCGGTGCACCGCAACATCCGGATCGAGGACAACGAGTTCAGAGTGGGCGACGTCCGGCTCCTCGACGCGAAGAGCACCGGCGGAATCACCTTCGAGCGCAATGACGTCCTCCGTCTCGACCGCAACACGGCGGTCACCGCCCGCGCCGACGACGTCTGCCCGGCGCCCGGCACTACTACGCGGGTGCGCGCCGTCCCGTCCGCCGCGCCCTACTCCACCCCACTGTTCTCCTACAGCGGCTCCTCCGGGGTCCTGATCGAGGACAACTCCTTCGACAACGGGCTGAACCTGCGTGCCGACCTCAGCTCCACCGACGCCGCCCAGGTCAGCACCGACGAGGTGACCAAGGACGGCACCGACCACATCCTGCCGCTCGTGCCCTCGGTCACCTACGTCAGCGGCGACCGCCACGTCGCCACCGTGGACCGGAACGGCAAGGTGACTGCCAGGGCGGCCGGGGCCGTCACCATCACCCCCGTCACGAGCAGCCGGTTCGGCGACACCCGGGGCGCACCGGTCACGCTCGACGTCGGCAAGCACGACTGCGGCACGCCCGTGACCACCGCCGGCGCCGGAAACGGCAGCCGAGCCGCGGGACCGGCCGCCGCCCCTGTACGAGCAACTCCCTGACCAACGAGGGAGCGGGCGTGTCGGTCAGGCGAACCTGGCCGACACGCCTCCGTCTACGGCCCAGTCCGCACCGGTGACGAAGCCCGCGGCGTCGGACAGGAGGAACGTGACCACGGACGCGACCTGTGCGGGGGTGCCGAGACGGCCGAGGATGTGTTTGGCCACGGCCTCCCGGCGGACGTCCGGCCGCTCCTGGGCGAAGTACTCGGCCAGCAGGTCGGTCTCGATGTAACCGGGGCTGACCGCGTTGACCCGGACACCCTGCGGCCCGACCTCCAGAGCCATGCTCCGCGTCAGACCCACCAGCCCCGCCTTGGCCGACGCGTAGGGGAACATCCCCGGGCAGGTCATCGTGGCGTGCATGGAGGCGATGTTCACGATCGCGCCCCGCCCCCGGGCCGTCATACCGGGCAGGACGGCCCGTGCCATGAGCCAGGCTCCCTTGAGGTCGACCCCGAACACCTCGTCCCACTGCCGGGTGGTCATGGAGACGACATCGGCGTACGAGTTCCGTCCGGCGTTGTTGACCAGGCCCGTCGCGGGGCCCAGCTTCTCCCGCAGGGCCACCACGGCCTCCTGGACCCGGTCCTCGCAGGTGATGTCGCACTCCGCCCAGCCGGCCGCCGGACCGATACGCTCGGCCGTCTCCCGTACGCCGTCGGCATCGATGTCCAGCAGGCCGACCCGCGCGCCTGCGGCGGCCGCCGCCGTTGCGACGGCTGCGCCGATGCCGCGGGCCGCGCCGGTGACCAGTACTACCTCGTCGGTCAGATCAATCATGTCGGTCCTCCGTTCCGCGCCGGGCGCGGACAGTTGTCGAAGCAGTAGGCCGGAACTCCGTGCGGCGGGACGATCCTCCCGCCGGGGCAGGCCTGTTGGGCATCACGGCCCGGACGAGGCACGGCCCCGAACCTAGCAGCCAAGCTGTTAGGTATAAGGTGCAGGTCCCGCATCCGGAGCAGGCGAGCGCCGGCTCCCCGTTCGGGTGAGAGAGTGAACGCATGACGATCGAGCGGCCGACGCTGAGCCACCACGTGGTGCAGGAGATCATCGGCGAGATCAAGTTGCGTGGCCTGCGGGCGGGCGACGAGATCCCCGCCGAGGGCGAACTCGCCGAGCGGCACGGTGTCAACCGGCTGGCCGTGCGCGAGGCGATCCGTACGCTCGTCGCCCGAGGTGTCCTGGTGTCCAGCCAGGGCAAGCGTGCGAGGGTCGCGATTCCCACGCCCGCGGTCCTGGAGCAGATCATCGACTTCCGGCTCAGTCAGAACTCGATGGACCTGGTGGACCTGCTCGACACCCGCCGGGTGATCGAGGCCGAGCTGGCGCGGCGGGCCGCGGTGCGCGTCGGCGCCGGGGAGGACTCGGTGGCGGAGGCGGTCCGCGCGCTGGACGCCATGCGCGACGCGGCCGGTGACCGGGAGGCGTTCATCGCGGGGGACCTGGCGTTCCACCAGGCCGTGGCCGACCTGGCGGCGTCGGGCCTCTTCTCCTTCGTCCTCACGGCGATGAACGGGATCCTGCTCGATTCCCGGCGCGCGAGCTACCGGGGGAGGGAGCGCCGCGGCGCCACGCACGAATCCACCATCGAGGCACACCAGCGCATCGTCGATGTCATCGCCGACGGCGACGGCGACCGTGCGGCCGAGGCCATGACCGCCCACCTCGCGGAGACCGGTCACGACCTCGGACTATGACGCCGCCCGGACGGCTGTCAGGGCAGCAGCCGGAGCCGTGCGGTGCCGCTCCAGCCGGCGGGCAGGGTGATCGCCGGATCGACGTAGTTGCCCCAGGCCAGGTCCGGGTAGTTGAGGCGGGCGCTGACGATCAGCCCGACTCCGGGGGCCCGGCTCGGGAAGGCGTCGCTCGTGAGCGCCTCGAACGCGTCGAGCACCACATGGGCCCCGGTGGCCGCCGTGTTCCTGCGGCCCGTCACGCGGAGGGTGACGGTGTGTTCCCCCTCGGCCAGCCCCGTGCGTTCGAAGACCCGCTGCTGGAACTCCTTGCCGGAGGCGTAGAGGTCCACCTGGGTGGCTGCGCCGCCGTCGACGGAGACCTCCGCGATGCCCTCACCGGGGCCCTTCGGGGAGATGACGCGGATGCCCGTACCCCAGAACGTGGCCGTCGCGCTGTCACCCGGACCGTCGCTGAACGACTCGGTGCGCCCGAGGTCACCGCTCGTCCATGAGGCGGACGCGTCCGCATGGGTCCACGACCCGCTGTAGGTGACCTGTTCCGAGGCGTCGTCGATGACCGCGTTCACCACCTGGAAGGCGTCGACGAGCGCATGGGCGCCCTTGGACGAGGCGTTCCTGGTGCCGGTGCACTCCACCGTGACCGTGTGCTGACCATACGTCAGCTGTGCGCTCCGGAAAACGAGTTGGGCCGGTGTCTTGCCCGGTCCGTAGAGGTCGACCGTCGCCGCGGGTTCTCCGTCCACGGAGATCTTCACGATGCCGAGGTTGTCCGCCTTCGCGGAGTACAGCCCTACCCCCGTGCCCGTGAACCTCAGCTCCGCCGTCGCCCCGGCCGCTTCGGTGAAGGACTCCGTGCCGAACAGATCGCCGGCGGTGTAGTCCGCGCTCGCGTCCGCGTGGGTCCAGGCGCCCGTGTAGACGACCGCCGGGGACGCGTCGTCGATCAGGGCCGGCTCCATGGGCGCCAGCCGTACCGAGTCGGTGCCGTCGGACTCGACCTGAACCCCGGTCCCTGCCACGCCCGTTGTGGCCTTGGCGACCCTGATCCGGGCCTTGGCGCTGCGGAAGTCGTTGGTCCAGTGTGCGGCGCCGTCCTTGCCGAACAGGAAGTAGCTGCGGGTGTCCTTCGCCCATGTCCAGTCGGGCCGCGTGCGGTATCCGTCGGTGCCGGAGGCCCGGTTCCTGGTCGCGGTGCCGCAGGCCCGTCCGATGTGGTCGTCGGGGTACGCCGTCCACTGGGCGTCCCGCTGCCAGCTCAGGGTGTCCGTGCGGTCGGCGAGGACGTACCGGACGCCGATGTCGCTGACCTGGCCGGAGGGCGGATTGGCGATCGTGTAGGCCGTCGTCAGCAGGCCGCGGGGGCTCACGGACACCTTGATGGTGGTGTCGATGGTGCCGAAGCGCCCCTTGAGGGTGATGACCGCCTGGCCGTCGGACGTGGCCGCGGTCGCCGACGTCCCCTTCCACAGGCCCGGGACCGAGCGGGAGACCACCAGGTCGGGGCCGCCGGAGAGGACCTTGTGGCCGTCTGCGGACGCCTCGGTGAGACGTGCCGTGTGCTTGTCGAACACGACGGTGAACGGTGTGTCGACACCCGTGACCGTGATCGCGTCCGCGGTCTCGGCGACGGTGGGCGCCGCGCCGCTGTCCGACGGGAAGGACGGCGTCGTACGGGTGTTGAGCCACAGGCGGTACTCGTCCACGAGTGCCGTGCCGCGCCGGAAGGTGAGCCGGAGCGTGTCGCCCGGTGACCAGGTGCCGGCCGGGACGGTCAGGGTGCCGCTCTGCCTGGGAGCGATGTCGATGCCCTGGAGGGTGCCCGATCTGCTGCCGATCTGCCAGCTGACGTTCAGTTCCCCGAGGTTGCTGTGGTCGTGCCAGTTCTTGACGGGCACCGCGATGGCCTTTCCGGCGGTCAGGCCGGTGAGCACCCCGTCGGCGATCTGCACGGGGGAGAAGGCCTTCTGGGTCAGCCAGAACTCGGGCTTGCGGCGCCGCCACAGGTCGATGATTCCCCATTCGCCGTACCCGACTGGCCCGTTGGGCAGATGGAACACCTCGTCGATGGCCGCCCAGATGGCGCCGCCCACGACGCCGTCCGTGTCGCGGAACCTGGCGGCCAGCTTGGCGATGCTGTGGCCCCAGAAGTCGCGTACTCCCGGGTCGGTCTTCAGCGTCTGCGTGTTGTAGCACGGCACATGGGCGAACTCGCCGTACTGGATGGGCTGTCCGGGGTTGCCGTTGGCGTTCTGGAGACTGGGGTAGTGGCCGCTGTAGATGTCGGTCTGGTCGCCGCCGTTCTTCTGTCCCATGTCCTCGAAGAGCGTCGGACGCGACGGGTCGGTCTCGTGGGCGTAGGTGTTCTCCGAGGCGAAGTTGCGCCCCATTCCGCTCTCGTTGCCGACGGACCACTCGATCACGCACGCGTGGCTGCGGTCGCGCTCGATCATCTCGGCGAACTGCGTCAGGTACTGCTCGGTGTAGGCGGGATCGTCGACGGTCGCCTGCTGGAAGCAGACCGGCGCCTCGACCTCCACATAGAGACCGAGGCGGTCGGCCGCGTCCAGCAGCGCCGGTGTCGGGGGATAGTGCGAGGTCCGGATGAAGTTGCAGTTCGCCTCCTTGTAGAGACGTGCGGCCTGCTCCTCCATGGCCGGGTTCGTCGAACGGCCCTGCTCCTCCGTGATGCTGTGGTGGCAGACCCCCAGCAGGTGCACCGGCTTGCCGTTGACGACCAGGCGGTTGCCCTCGACCTCGACCTGGCGGAAGCCGACGGCCCGCGTCACGGTCTGCGACACGCCCCCAGCGGTGAACTTCGCCTTCAAGGTGTAGAGGCTGGGGTGTTCGGCGTCCCACTTGAGTGGCGCCTTGACCGGGATCACGGCTTGTCGCTGTGGATCCGTGCCGGTCAGGGTGATCGTCGACGGCGTGATCGCCACCGGCCGGCCGCTCGGGTCGGTGAGCGTGAGCTCGGCCGTTCCGCTCTGGCCGGTCCGGAACGCGGCCGCCGCGGTCACGGTGAGCGTGGCGTCCTTGTAGGCACTGTCGAAGGCCGTGTCGGCGTGCAGCCTCGTGAGATACGAGGCGGGCAGCGCCACGAGCGTCACCTCGCGCAGGATGCCGCCGATGATGTGGTGGGCGTAGTCGGACTGGCCCGCGATGCTCGTCGGCCGGTCTGTCACGCCGAGCGCGACGACAGCCTCGCGGCCGGGGACGACCAGCGAGGTGACGTCGGCGTACCACGTGGTGAAGCCGCCGTCGTGGGTGCGCACGGCAGTGCCGTTGACCCACAGCCGGGCGTAGTTGTACACGCCGTCGAAGCGGAGCAGGACGCGCTTGCCGGCGAAGTCCGCGGGGACGGTGACTCTCACCGCGTACGCGCATTCGGTGCCGGAGGGCACGGTCTCGCTCTGGAGGGCGGGCTCGCCCGGCACATCGAGGGGGTGCCACGAGGACGTGTCGGTACCGGCGGTCCAGAACGAGGCGGGGGGACTGGACGTCCAGCGCCAGCCGGAGGTGAGGGGGACGAGCGGATTGCGTACTCCGGACACCGTCTCGGGCAGGGGCGGAATCGCCGGGGGCGCCGCGGCGGCACTGGCGGGTGCGGTGAGGAAGACATCGCCGGCGACGGCGAGGATTCCGGCTGCTGCCAGGCCCTTCAACGCGCTGCGACGGGAGAACGTGCCGGTCGGATCGGGGGCGTCCGGGGAATCTGAAGGCTTGCGGCGGTGAGGGAACGTCACGTCAGACCCTTCTTGGCAACTAGGCTGCTAAGTAGATATAGGGGTGTTCGAAGCGGGTGGCAATACCTGGGGGCACACCGCCGAGGATTCCCGGGAGGACACGGCACTCCCGCCCCGCCCAGGGGGAAGTGACCCCTGTTCCGGTGGCGACGACTACTTCTGGGTGATCGGCGGAGTCCCGCTCCGCGCTTCCTCGCGCAGTCCTGCGAGGGCGCTGCGACCGTCACGGTCGCAGCGCCCTCGTCCGTGCCCCGGCGCGGGAGTGTTCTCCGCGCGGGGGCGGATCAGTGCGGTAGCCCGACGGCCCTCTCGCCGCTGCGGCGCTGCTGGATGACGACGGCGACCACCAGCAGGGCGCCCTGGGCGACGTTCTGCCAGAAGGAGTTGATGCCCTGGACGGTGAGGCCGTTCTCAAGGGCTCCCAGAAGGGCGACGGCGAGCAGAGTGCCCCCGATGCCGCCCTTGCCGCCCTTGAGGGCTGCGCCGCCGAGTGCGGCGGCGGTGATGGCCTTGAGTTCGAGGCCCTCACTGCCGGAGGTGGGCTGGCCGGATCCGGTGCGGGCGGTCAGCAGGATGCCGGCGATGGCGGCGACGATCCCGATGAGGGCGTAGACGCAGATCAGGTACTTGTTGATGTTGATGCCGGCCAGCCGGGCGGCGGTGTCGTTGCCGCCGATCGCGTAGATGTTGCGGCCGATGTCGGTGTACCGCAGCAGAAGATGGACGAGCACGGCGACGACGATGAGGATCCAGACCATGACGGGCAGTCCGGCGATCTTCCCGCGGCCGAGGAAGATGAAGAAGTCGTTGTTGAGGACATAGCCCTGGGCCCGGCCGTCCGACAGGAGCTGGGCGAGGCCCTTGTAGGCGGCGAGACCCGCCAGGGTGGCGATGGTGGGGTTGACCCGGCCGTAGACGATGACCAGGCCGTTGAGTATGCCGATGAGCAGGCCGACGCCGATCGCGGCTGCCATGCCGAGGAAGGCGTTGGTGTTGGTGCTGGTGAAGACCATGGCACTGACGACGGATGCCACACCGGTCTGCGAGCCGACGGAGATGTCGAGCCCGCCGCAGATGATCACGACGGTCTGCACGATCGCGAGGAGGCCGGTGATGGTGGCGGCCTCGGCGATGACCTGCATGTTGGACAGGCTCAGGTAGTTGTCGTTGAGGATCCCGAACAGTACGAGCACGAGGATCAGCGCGCCGACGAGGCTGATGTTTTGCCCGCTGATGCGGGAGAGCAGCTTCGGCCGGGAGGAGGCCGGTCCTTCCGACGGCTCCTTGACTGCTGGGGAAGGGGCGCTGGTGGTGGTCATGTAGTGGCTCCGGGGGTGCGGGTGCTGATGATGTCGTCGGCCATCGCGAGGGCGAGGATGGACTCTTCGGTGGCCTCGTCGTGGTTGAGCTCGCCGGTGATTCGGCCTTGCTGCATGACGACGACCCGGTCCGCGAGACCGAGGAGTTCGGTGAGTTCGGAGGAGATGACCAGCAGAGCGACGCCCTCGGCGGCGAGGTCGGCGATGATCTGGTAGATCTCGGCCTTCGCGCCGACATCGATGCCGCGTGTCGGCTCGTCCAGGATCAGGACCTTCGGCTTGCGGGCCAGCCACCGGGCCAGCACGACCTTCTGCTGGTTTCCGCCGGACAGTTTGCGCACCTCGTGGTCGATGGACGGTGTGCGCACCCGGAGCCGGTCGGTGTAGTGCTGGGCGAGTTCCCGCTCGGCGGTCCGTCGCACGAAGCGGGAGCGTCGCAGCCTGTTGAGGACGACGAGGGAGATGTTGGCCCGGACGGACTGCTGCAGGAAGAGGGCCTGCGCCTTGCGTTCCTCCGGCGCGAGTCCGAGCCCGGCCCGGATCACCGCGCCGGGCCGGCCGCTCGGCAGGGGGGTGCCATCGAGGGTGGCGCTGCCGCTGTGGACGGGCTGGTCGCCCGCGAGGGCCAGGGCGAGTTCGGAGCGTCCCGCGCCGATGAGGCCGGCCAGTCCGACGACCTCACCGGCGTGGACCTGGAGCGAGATGTCGTGCACGTCGTCGGTGGTGAGGTTCTTGACGTCGAGTACGAGCCGGTCGGTGGCGACCCGCTGACGTACGAACATGGTGGAGAGGTCGCGGCCCACCATGAGGCGGACCAGCTCCGCTTCGTTCGTCGTGTCCGCCGGCTGGACGCCGACCAGGCTGCCGTCGCGCAGTACGGCGATGCGGTCGGCGAGCTGGAAGATCTCCTGCATGCGGTGCGAGACGTAGACGATCGCGATGCCCTGGTCCCGCAGCCGCCGGATCAGGGCGAACAGGGCGTCCACCTCGTGCTCGGCCAGGGAGGAGGTGGGTTCGTCGAATGCGATCAGACGGGCCGTCGTGCTGCCGGTGAGGGCGCGCATGATCTCGACGAGCTGGCGTTGTGCCGGGGTGAGTTGTGAGCCGAGGAGATCGGGGTCCAGGACGCCGGCGAAGCCGAGCCGGGCCAGGTCGGCGTTGATCCGGCGGCGGAGCTCTGCCCGGTCGAACCGCCTGCCTGCCTTGCGGGGCAGCGCGCCCGCGTAGACGTTCTCGGCGACGGAGATGTGCGGGATGATCTCCGGTTCCTGCGGGATGATCCGGATCCCCGCCGCGCGCGCCCTGGCGGGGGAGTCGAGGGTGATGCTCTCGTCACCCTCGACGACGTGGCCCTCGGTGGGCTGGTGGTCCCCGGTGAGGATCTTGAGCAGGGTCGACTTGCCCGCACCGTTCTCGCCCATCAGCGCGGTGACCTGACCCGGTGGGAAGTCGAGCGTGATCCCGCTGAGCGCCTGCACGGCACCGAACCGCTTGGTGACGTCCGCTATCCCGATGGACCCGGAAGGAGGTACGGCGTCGGGTGGTCCGTCGGAAGGGTCTGGGCCGGCTGTCGAGTGGGGGGCACTTGTCATCTGTCGATTCACCTCGAAGGCATGGCGCGCAGGGTGGTCAGGGTGCTGGGCCGGCGTGGAGCGCAGCCGCTTCGGCCCGTGGCGGCGAACACTGGTGCGGCCACGGGCCGAAGCGGGGCGGGCCGGGTCAGCTGCAGGTGAGTCCGGAGGACTTCCAGTTGGAGTGGTCGATCATCTTGGTGGGGGCGAAGGCCTCCTTGGGGAAGTCCTTGCCGTTCTTGAGCTTGTCGTACATGGTCTGGACGGCCAGGGCGCCGACGTCCTTGCCGTTGATGAAGAGAGCGGCCTTCATGCCGGTCTTCTTGTCGGTCTGCCATTCCTTGCAGGCGAGGTAGGCGCCCAGGCCGACGCCGATGACGTGGTCGGGACCGATCCCGGCGTTCTGGAGCGCGGTGACCCCGCCCATGGTGTTCTCGTCGTTGCAGCCCCAGACGACCCAGTTCTTGACCTTGGAGTTCGCGGTGATCGTCGCGGCGATCTTGTCCTGGGCACCGGTCGGCGTGTTGTCGGTGGGCACGTTGATGGTCTTCACACCGGGAACCGCGGCGTCGAAGGCCTTCTTGGCGGCCTTGACGCGGTCGCCGCAGACGGTGACGTCCTGCTTCCACGCCGAGACGACCCGCGTGTCGGCGGCCTGCCAGCCGGCCTTCTTGTACTCCTCCGCGGCGCGCTTGCCGACTTCGGTGCCCATCTGGGCGCCGCTGAAGCCGATACGGGACACGAGGTCGTCCTTGCCGCACTTGGCGGGGTCGGGACCGGTGGTGCAGATCTGGTCGTCGGAGGTCAGCAGGGCTACCTTGCCGTCCTTCGCGGTCTGCGCGACCTGAGGTCCCACGGCCGGGTCCGGGACGACGATGATGACGCCCTTGGCCTTCTGGGCGACGGCGGACTGGACTTCGCTGACCGTCTTGTTGGCGTCGTTGCCCAGGTTGACCACCTTGAGGCTGATCCCGAGCTCCTTGGCCTTCGCCTTGGCGCCGGCCGCCTCGCCCACGAAGTACTCCTGGTCGCCCTGCTTCTGCAGGTACGTGATGGAGATCTTGCCGTCGACCTTGCCGACGGAGTCCTCCCCGGAGTCCTCCTTGCCCGATGAACACGCGGTGCTCAGGGCGAATGTGAGCAGCAGGCCGGTGGCGACGGCGACGTGCCGACGGGATGAACGGGACATGGAACGCTCCTTTGAGCTGAGGCGACCGCCGCGCATCGCGCTGGAGGGGTCGTGTGGTGACGGTGTGGCGTTGGGGGCCGCCTGAGGTGCCGACGAGCCGTCGATGGAACAGCACCCCAAAAAGGCCCACAAAACAACAGAGTCGAACGTGTTCTGTGAATAACACGCTTGTCTCGGGGCTGAGTCAAGGCCGCGTGCGGGGGCGAGACGAGCCTGTGATGTTTCAGTGCCGGATCGTGCGTGTGACCGCGCGGGGTTCCCGTCGCGTGGGGGTGACGTCGGCCGGCCGGACACCGGCCCCGCTGTCCGGCGTTCCGCGCCTTGCTCAACGGCCGCTCCTCGGAGGCCTGTTCGTCGATCTTCCTAAATTCGTCATTTGATAGCATCATTAAATCCGCCGTCGAGGCAAGCCCCCGCGTGGTCACAGCACGATCGCGAACGGCCCGCCCATCGCGGCAGAAGCGCGCCGAAGGGACATACATGGCAGAGCCAGAAGCACCGTCCGCCGCGGTTCCCGCGGTTCCCGCCGCCCCGCGAGGGCCGTTGCGCAGCCACGCGTGGTTCGGCGACGGCGGCAAGAACGGATTCATCGCCCGCCACCACCTGCGGGCCATGGGGCGCGGAGGCCACAACTTCGACGGCCGACCCGTCATCGGTATCTGCAACACCTTCTCCGAACTGACTCCGTGCAACGGTCATTTGCGGATCCTCGCGGACGCAGTGAAGCGCGGGGTGCTGCAAGCGGGCGGCTTCCCACTGGAGTTCCCGGCCATGTCACTCGGCGAACCGTTCCTGCGGCCGACGTCGATGCTCTACCGCAACCTCGCGGCCATGGAGATCGAGGAGCAGATACGGGCCAATCCGATCGATGCCGTCGTGCTGCTCACCGGCTGCGACAAAACCACGCCGGCCGCTCTGATGGGCGCCGCCAGCGCGGGCGTACCCGCCGTCGTCCTCACCGGCGGACCGATGCTCAACGGCCGGTTCCGGGGCCGGGACGTGGGCTCGGGAACCGACATCTGGCGGATGACGGAGGAACTGCGGGCCGGAACGGTCTCGCAGGAGGAGTTCACCGAGTTCGAGTCCTCACTGAACCGTTCCGCGGGCCACTGCATGACCATGGGCACGGCCTCCACCATGGCCTGCCTGACGGAGGCCCTGGGCATGATGCTGCCGGGCGGCTCCGGGCTGCCGGCCGTGGACGCCCGGCGTGGCACGCTCGCAGAAGAGACCGGCGCACGCGCCGTGGAGATCGCGGGCAGCGAACTCACCCCGCGACGCATCATGACGCGGCACGCCTTCGAGAACGCGATCCGGGTCAACGCGGCCATCGGGGGATCCACCAACGCGGTGGTCCACCTGCTCGCCCTCGCCGGCCGGCTGGGCGTTCAGCTGGAACTGGACGACTTCGACCGGCTCGGAGCCGAACTGCCCCTGCTCATCGACCTCATGCCCTCGGGACGCTTCCTCATGGAGGAGTTCGCCTACGCCGGCGGGCTGCCGGCCCTCATCAACGACCTGCGCGACAGCATGCACGCGGACACCATGACGGTCACCGGCCGTTCGCTGGTGGACAACTGCCTGGGCGCGGAGGTCCACGACCGCGAGGTGATCCGGCCGCTCGGCAACCCGGTGCAGCCGGCCGGGCGGGGAACGGCCGTCGTCCACGGCAACCTCGCCCCGGACGGCGCGGTCATCAAACAGTCCGCCGCCGCACCGCATTTGCTCGACCACACGGGCCCCGCACTCGTCTTCGACAGACTCGAGGACTACCTCGCCGTCGTCGAGACACCCGACCTCGACGTGTCCCCCGAGACGGTGCTCATCGTGCGGAACACCGGGCCCCGCGGCTACCCGGGCATGCCGGAGGTGGGCAATCTCCCGTTGCCGAAGAAGCTCCTCGACGCGGGGGTACGCGACATGGTGCGCGTGTCCGACGCCCGGATGTCCGGCACGGCCTTCGGCACCTGCGTCCTGCACGTGGCACCCGAGGCCGCGGTCGGCGGACCACTGGCGTTCGTCCGCACCGGCGACCCCGTCAGGCTCGACGTACCCGGAAGACGGCTCGACGTACTGATCGACGACGCCGAGCTGGAACGGCGGCGCGCCGCGTGGCAACCGGAGAAGCCGCCCGTCACCCGCGGCTGGACCCGTCTCTACACCGAACACGTCACGCAGGCGGACACCGGAGCCGACCTCGACTTCCTCGTCGGCGCGACCGACTCGACCCCGCCCCGACAGGCCTTCTGAGGAGCCGGCATGGCTGCACACATGGACAGGGACACCGACATCGACACGCTCGTCCGCGGTGTCTCTCCCGTGCTGGAGGTGCCTTTCCACCGCGACGGGGCACTCGACCCCGACGGATTCATCACCGTGGTCGACCGGGTACTCGCCACCGGCGTCGGCTCGGTGATGTTCCCCGGCTTCGCAGGTGAGTTCCACAAGCTCGAACCCGCGGAACGGGAACTGCTCACCCGCCTCCTTCTCGAACGGACCCGGCAGCGCAGGGACATCGCGGCCATCGTCTCCGTGCCGGACCACGCCACACGGGCCGCGGTCAGCCAGGCACTCCGGGCCGCCGAACTCGGCGCCGACGCCCTTAACCTGCTTCCCCCGCACTTTCTCGCACCGTCCGCCGGCGCCGTCTCGGCACATCTCCGCGCGGTACTCACGGCGGTCGACCCACTGCCCGTCGTGGTCCAGTACGCCCCGGCACTGACCGGGACGGCACTGGACGCACCCGCACTGCACCGCCTCGCGTCCGAGCATCCCAACCTGCGCTGGGTCAAGGTCGAGTCCGCCCCGCCGGGAAGGCTGATCGCGGCCCTGGCCGCCGGCGCCCGTCCACTGCCCTCACTGGTCGGCTACGCCGGGCTGCAACTGCCCGACGCGCTGCGCCGGGGGGCGGTGGGCGTACAGCCGGGCTGCTCCTTCACCGAGCTGTACGTCGCGCTCTGGGACAGCTGGGAACGCGGGAACGAGGCGGAGGCCGTCGCACTGCACACCCGGATGCTCCCGTACCTCTCGTACTGGATGCAGAGCGTGGAGCTGATCATCGCCGCGGAGAAGGAGATCTCCGTGCGCCGCGGCTGGTTCGCCTCCGCGCACTGCCGGGCGCCGGGATACCTGCTGGACGAAGAGGAGCTGAGGATGATCGACCGCTTCTGCGCGGAGTTCGCCCCGCTGGTGCCGGAGCTTGCCCCATGAGCGCCGAGGTCGTCGTCTGCGGCGAGGCGATGCTGCTCGTGCTGGCCGAACCGGGCGTGCCCCTCGAACACGCGCTCTCCTTCCGGCGCTCCGTCGCGGGCGCGGAGAGCAATGTGGCGGCCGGCCTCGCAAGGCTGGGACACTCCGTCCGCTGGCTCGGCCGGGTCGGCGACGATCCGGCGGGACGCGCCGTGCTGGCGCAACTCCGCGCCCAAGGCATCGATACCACGCACGCGGTGACCGACCCTCAGGCCCCTACCGGAGTGCTCATACGTGACAGCCACCCGGCTCGTGCGATCGATGTGCAGTACCTGCGTACGGGTTCGGCGGCGTCCCGGCTGTCACCGCACGAACTTGTGCCCGGCCAGTTCGAAGGCGCGCGGCTCGTGCACCTCACCGGGATCACCCCGATGCTGTCGGAGTCGGCGCACCGCGCGACGCTGCGCCTCGTCGAACTGGCGCGAGCCGCCGGGGCACGGCTCTCGTTCGATCCGAACATCCGCCACAAACTCGGCTCACCGAGCCGTTGGCGCGAGGTCGTCGGGCCCCTGCTGGCTCAGGCGGACGTCGTGCTGGCGGGCGAGGACGAGTGGGAACTGCTCGGCGTCACGAACCCGTCCGCCCTGCTGGAGCACGGGCGGCCCGGCACCGTCGTCGTCAAGCACCGTGACAAGTCGGCCACTTGTCTCACCCGCGGGGCCCGCAGCTGCCGGCAGCCCGCCTTCGCGGTGCCGGTGGCCGATCCGGTGGGCGCCGGGGACGCCTTCGCCGCGGGCTTCCTCTCCGGCCTGCTGCACGCCGCCGACCCCGCTCAGTGCCTGCGACAGGCGGCCGCCGCCGCCGCGCTGGTCGTGCAATGTCCCACCGATACGGACGGACTGCCCGACCGGACCGGTCTCGACCGCGCCCTGGCCGCCTTCACGGGTACCGGCGCCGAAACAGTCATCCGCTGACGCCGGCTGCCGGCACGGCACACCATGAGAAGGAGTACAGGAGTGATGTACCGATGGGAGACGGTCCAGGCCGTCACCGCGCAGCGGGTGTTCGGCATCGTCCGTACGGCGGGGCCCGACGAGGCCGTCGCGGCGGCGGAGACCCTGCTGGAGGCAGGCCTGCGCGCGGTGGAGATCGCCCTCACGACTCCGCGTGGCCTCACCGCTCTGGCCCGTCTCACCGAGACGCACCCCGAGGCGCTGCTCGGCGCGGGCACCGTCATCGACGGCGCGGCGGCACGGGCGGCCGTCGAAGCGGGCGCCCGCTTCCTCGTGTCGCCGAGCCTTCATCCGGAAGTGATCCGCACGGGCCACCGCTACGGGGTTCCGGTGTTTCCCGGCGTCGCCACACCGACCGAGATGGTGCGGGCCCTGGAGGAGGGCGCCGACGCGCTGAAGCTGTTTCCCGCCTCGGCGTTCTCACCGGCCTGGCTGCGCGACGTACGCGCCGCGCTTCCCCAGGCGCCGCTGCTGCCCACCGGGGGCGTGACGACCGCGAACGCGCCGGAGTGGATAGCGGCGGGTGCGGTGGCCTGCGGAATGGGCTCGGCCCTGTCCGAGGGAGGGGCTCGCAGCGCGGCGGAACGGGTCAGCACCCTCTTGCGCCGGCTGGCCGGGGCCGGGTGACCTCACCGGACGGCAGAATTGACCGTCATCGGCTCTACGCGGAAGCGACGAGGAGTGGCATGGAACTACACGGACTGCATGGGCAGGTGCTGAGCCGGATCGGGGAGTCCCTCGCCGCTGAGGAGATCCGCGCCGGTGAGGTGCTGCGGCTCGAGGACGTACAGGACAGGTACGGGGTCTCCCGGACCGTCGCCCGTGAGGCGGTCCGCGTCCTGGAGTCGAAGCGGGTGGTCACCAGCCGGCCCCGCGTGGGAATCACCGTGCGGCCGATGAACGAGTGGAACCTGTACGACCCGCAGGTCATCCGCTGGCGGCTGGCCTCCCCCTCCCGAAGCGCCCAGCTGCGCGAACTGGCCGAGCTGCGCGCCGCCGTGGAACCGTCCGCCGCGGCACTCGCCGCGATGGGCGCTTCCGCCGACGCCCGGACGTCGCTCGTCGCGCTCGCCCAGGCGATGGCGGGTGTCGCGCGGGACGACATCCAGGGCTTCATCGCGGCCGACCTGGCCTTTCACCGGGCGCTCCTGAACGCCTCCGGCAACGGTATGTTCGCCCAGCTCTCCGAGGTCACGGAGGAGTTGCTCGTCGCCCGCCGCGACCTGCCCCTGATGCCCGACCATGTGGACGCGGACGCGGTACGGCGCCACCTGGAGGTTGCCGAGGCCGTCGCCGAGGGACGCCCGGAGGCCGCGGCGCAGTGCGTCCGCGTGATCGTTGATGCCGCCCACCTGGAGGTGGAGCAGCTGTTGGGCGGGGGCGGGCACTGCGCCCTGGGCGGCGGCTGACGGGGACACCGGCGCCCCGCTCGCCCTTCAGCTTCCCGCCCGGACCGGCCTCGGTCCCGTCGTGGACACGCCCGCGTGCTGTGTGGCTCCGTCGTGTGAGGCGGAGGCCACGCACCGGCGCGGTCAGCCGCTCCGTGGGCGCGTTCTCGGTGATGCTGGGCGGATGGCCGACGAGCACGAGTCCCCGCAGCGATCGCGAGTCCGGCCTCCCCGCCGGTTCCCCGGCCTGGTTCCGCGGACTGTCGCGGGACAGGTGTTCCTGCTGCAGCTGGTGGTCGCGTTCGTGCTCGTCGCCGCCACTTTGCTGGTGCTCGTGCTCCAGGCGCAGCACCGCGCCACGAGCGAGGCGCGGGACAAGTCGCTGGCCGTGGCAGTGGCCTTCCGGGACGCACCCGGCACCGCCGCTGCGATGCGGTCGGCCAACCCCACCCGGGTGCTGCAGCCCAGTTCGGAGAAGATGCGCAAGAACGCCGGCGTCGGCTACGTCGTCGCGTTCGCCCCGAACGGCATCCGCTGGTCCCACCCCGACCCGAGCCGTATCGGCGGCCATGTCACCGGAAACTTCGGCCCCGCGCTCACGGGCAAGCCCTTCCAGGAGACGTTCGACAGCGCCCTGGGGCGAGCCGTCGACACCACGGTCGCCGTCTTCGACGACAAGGGCCGGGTCGTCGGACTGATCTCGGTGGGGATCTACGTCACGAGCGTGAACGAGATGGTCTCCCACCAGATGCCGGCCCTTCTCGGCGTCGCGGGTGCGGTACTCCTGCTGGCCGCGGCCGGGTCCGCGTTCGTGAGCAAGCGGCTGCGCCGCCAGACCCGTGGACTGGGGCCCGCCGAGATGACGCGCATGTACGAGCACCACGACGCGGTCCTGCACTCGGTACGGGAAGGTGTGCTCATCATCGACGACCGAGGCGTGCTCACACTGGCCAACGACGAGGCGAGACGCCTGCTCGACCTGCCGCGCGACGCCGAGCAGCGTGAGGTGACCGGCCTCGGACTGACCCCGGACACCACCGAACTGCTGGCCTCGGGCAGACCGGCCAGCGACGAGGTCCACTCCGCGGGAGACCGGCTGCTCGCCGTCAACCTCCGTACCGTCGAGGGCGGAGGAGTCCCGCGGGGCAGCGTGGTCACCCTGCGCGACACCACCGAGCTGCGTGAGCTGGCGGGCCGGGCCGAAGTGGCCAGGTCACGGCTGCAACTGCTCTTCGACGCCGGGACGCAGATCGGCACGACGCTCGACGTGGTGCGCACGGCCGAGGAGCTGGCGGCCGTGGTGGTGCCCCGGTTCGCGGACTTCGCCACCGTGGAACTGCTGGACCCCGTACTGCACGGTGAGGAGCCCGGAGCATCCGCCGCGGGTATGCGCCGCACAGCGATGGCCGGTATCCACAGCGATCACCCTCTCTGCCCGGTGGGGGAGACGCTGCACTTCCCTCCCGGCAGTCCCGCGGCGCTCGCTGCGACCGGCGGCCGGGCCGTTCTCGCGGCCGACCTCTCGGCCTCCGAGGGATGGCTGGCCCACGACCCGCCACGGGCCCGAGAGGTCCTGGACCACGGCATTCACTCCCTGGTCTCCGCACCCCTCCAGGCACGCGGTGCGGTGCTGGGATGCGTCAACTTCTGGCGCAAGGACAAGAGCCCCTTCGAGCCCGGGGACCTGTCCGTCGCAGAGGAGCTCGCGGCCCGAGCGGGCGTGGCCATCGACAACGCGCGCCGTTTCACCCGCGAGCACGCCATGGCGGTCACCCTTCAGCGCAGTCTGCTGCCTCGCGTCCTGCCCACGCACTCCGCCCTGGAGGTGGCCCATCGCTACCTCCCGGCCCAGCCGGGCGTGGGCGGCGACTGGTACGACGTGATCCCGCTCTCCGGAGCCAGGGTCGCCCTGGTGGTCGGCGATGTCGTCGGCCACGGCCTGCACGCCGCGGCCACCATGGGCCGGTTGCGCACCGCTGTGCACAACTTCTCCGCCCTCGACCTCTCACCCGACGAACTCCTCGCCCACCTCGACGATCTCGTCGGCCGCCTCGACACGGAAGGGGACCGCGACGTCGAGGTCTCCGGAGCCACCTGCCTCTACGCCACCTACGACCCGGTCACCGGGCACTGCACCGTGGCCAGGGCCGGCCACCCGGGCCCGGCCCTGGTGCTCCCCGACGGCACCGTCACCTATCCGGAGATCCCCGGGTCCCCGCCGCTCGGAGTCAACGAAGGGCTGCCGGTGGAGACCGCCGAGCTCGTACTGCCCGAAGGGAGCACGCTGGTCCTGTTCACCGATGGACTGGTCGAGCGGCGCGACCGCGACATCGACGCCGGAATGGAGCTCCTGCGCACCACGCTGGAGCGCACGGGCGGCCTCGCCCCGGAGGCCACCTGCCAATCCGTTCTCGACGCGCTGCTGCCCGACCGGCCCACCGACGACGTGGCCCTGCTCATCGCCCGCACCCACCTCCTGGACCCCGGCCGCGTCGCCGACTGGGACGTGCCCGACGACCCGACCGCTGTCTCCGGGATCCGCGCGCAGGCCGCGCGTGTGGTGAACGAGTGGGGCCTGCAGGACGCCGCGTACTCGGCGGAACTCATCGTCAGCGAACTGGTCACCAACGCGATCCGCTACGGATCGCCGCCGATCCGGCTCCGTCTGCTGTACGACGACGACACCCTCATCTGCGAAGTCGCCGACGCCGGCAGCACCGCCCCGCACGTACGCCGGGCCGCCGCCACCGACGAGGGCGGGCGCGGCCTGTTCATCATCGCCCGGCTCGCACACCGCTGGGGCACCCGCTACACGGCACGTGGCAAGGTCATCTGGGTCGAGCAGTCCCTCGGTACCAGGTCACCCGCAGGCAGCCTCGACGGCGAAGCGCTCCTCGACCAGTGGACGGACGAAGCATGGTGAGCGCTTACTCACCGGGAGCGCAAGTGTGGGTGAACGCTCACTCATGTTTGCGCCGGGAGCGCAAGCACGGGTGAGCGCTCACTCACGCTTGGCACCGTGCCGGTGATCCGACGTCAGGGAGTGCGGCGGACCCGCCCTGACGGAGCGCCGGCCCTCAGCGCCGGAATGCGGCACAGCAGTGCCGCGGCCACGCCACCGGCAGCCCAGGCGGCCAGCGTCCACAGCGCTCCGGCGGCGCCGTTGCCACCGAAGTAGGCGACCGAGCGTGCGGCGTCCAGGCCCGCACCCGGCGGCAGCGCCGGGCCGATCGTGCGCCAGAACGCGGGCAGCAGCTCGGTGGCGTACACCCCGCCCGCGCTCGGCACGCCGAGGACGACCACGACCAGGAGAGCCAGCGCGGCAGCGACAGCCGGAACTCCGATCAGCTCGTGCAGAGCGAAGGTGAGCGCTCCGACCGCCAGAACCAGCAAGGCCCCGATCCCCCACAGCGCCCAGAAACGTCCCGGCACCGCGTGCAGAAGAGGCCCGGCGACCAGCGCGCCGAGCAGTCCCGCAACGACCGAGTACAGCACCAGCACGCCCATCGCGACGGGCGTGCGGCGTGCTCCGCCCTGACGGCCACCGCCTCCGAACGCCAGGGCCCACGCGCACAGCATGCCTCCCCCGCACCAGCCCACGACGAGCGAGAAGGAGGAGACGGAGCGTGCGTCGCCCGGTGCGAACGGAACCACGTCCTGGACACGCACCGTGCGCCCGTAGCGCTCCTCGGCAGTGGCGACACGCCCGGCCAGTTCCTCGGCGAGCGACGGACCCGCCCCACCGGCGACCAGCAGCAGATCGGCGTCGCCGCCGCGTGGGGAAAGAAGGAGAGCGCCGTCCACCTCACGGTCCCGGATCTGTCTCCGGGCGGCGGCCTCGTCGGCCACCCGGCGCGGATCCACCGGCTCACCGTGGAGCAGTGCGAGCCGGTAGAACGCGTTGTCGGCGCTCTCCGTCGTGGGGGCCGTGACAGCCAGTGGAACGCGGTGCGCGGTGGGATCGCGGAAGGCGCCGACGCACGACAGGACAAAGGCGGTCTGCAACACCAGCACCCCGATGACCAGGAGCGCCGAGCGCCCGCTCACCGTGTCCCTGATGCCGCGGAAGCCGGCCGGCGAACGACTGCCGAGACCACCGTCCGCTCGCTGCGCCGCCATACGCCCAACCTCGACGCAAGCCGATCGCCGCGCAGCCGGGGCGGGTCCGAACGGCTGATGACGCCCGGTGGAGCAGACCCCGGGACGGCACGGCCGGGGTCAGCCCGCGGCTGCCCGACCGGCCCCGGCGGCTTCTCTCATTCGGTGTGTGACGTGCGGGTGGCGATGTGGATGTACTGGACGTCGAGCTGGTTCGCGATGTTGTCCAGGGCATGGGCGAGAGCGCGGACGGTGACGGGTTCGAGGCGGATGTCCGCGTCCTCCTCCATGACCAGTACGGGGGTGCCGTCGCCGGTGCTCGCCTGCCAGGTGCGGGCGATGGACCGCAGGAGCGCGGTGACGTGATCGGCGGGCACCGTCAGCCGCCCGTCGGCCTCGACGCTGACCTCGGGCGCCGCGAGTCGCGCGTCGTGCCCGTCGCCCTGAGAGCTCATGCTGCCCATTCCGTTCGGCCGATCGGTGACTGAACTGCTGCCCGAGGGTGCGGACCCGCAGGGAGCGGAGGTCAAGCCCCTGCGGGAGTGCCGAGCCCGGTGCCGGCGTCGATGATGACCCGCACGCGTGAGGGACGCAACTCGCCGGCGTCGGGCGCGGGGACCCGCGGACGAACGGCGGGCCATCACGGCGTCCTCAGGAGACCGGCACCCCGTCCCGGCCCGGCGCGGACGGCGTCGCGCCGTCGCCCTGCGCGGAGGGAGCGGCGTCCGTGCCGGGCGCCACCGGCGCGGGTGCGGTGAGCGCTTCCACGGTCCGCAGGTCGGGCACGGGGGATTCGGCCGGGGCCACCGGCGCGCGGCCCAGGCCCCGTATCGCCGGGATGGAGAGCATCACGGCGATGCAGACGAGGCCCATGCCCGACGAGAAGAGCAGGACGTGGTCGGCGCCGGCCAGCTCCGCCGCCGGGCCGGACAGGGCCCGGCCCAGCGGAATGACCATGATCGATCCGGCGACGTCGTACGCGGACACCCGGCTGAGGACGGCCAGCGGGATGTGGGACTGCACACTGGTCGCCCACATCACCCCCCAGAAGGCGAAACCGCAGCCCGCGATCATCCCGGTGACCGCCGCTACCGGGAAGGACCAGCCCAGCGCGGGAGCCAGCGGGTTGAGCGAGAAGAAGAACATCGCGCAGGCCCCCGCGACCAACGGCCGCCGCGGCCGGACCCGCATGCCGAGCAGACCGCCGACGATGGTGCCGGCGCCGTCGGCGGACGCGATCCAGCCGAAGCCGCCTGCTCCGTGCTGCTCGGTCAGCAGCGCAGCGCCCAGGGGCAGGGACGGGCCGAAGACGAACAGGCCGTAGACCGCCCACACGGCGATGACCCCCCACAGCCAGGAACGGGAACGGAACTCCTGCCATCCGGTGGCCAGGCGCTGCCAGATCGGATCGTTCCCCTCGTCCCGGACCGTGCTGAGCTTGCGCAGGGGGATGAGGCCCAGCGCGCTGAGGGCGTACGCGGCCGCGATGGCGAGGTAGGAGCCCGCCACGTCCCAGTAGGCGACGAGCAGTCCGGCGAGACCGGGGCCGATCAGTGTGCTGATCGCCTCCGAGATCCGCAGCAGCGCGTTGGCGCGCTGGATGTCCTCGGCGACCTGAGGGATCATGCTCGCCAGCCCCGGCTGGAACATGGCGGTCGCCGCGCCGCTCAGGGCCATCAGCGCCATGATCTGCCAGAGCCGTATGTCGGTGGTGACCAGCAGCGCGGCCAGGGCGAGCATGGCCACCATGCGTACGGCGTCGGCGCCGACCATCATCACCTGCGGGGTGAACCTGTCGGCGAGCACGCCGCCGAACAGGACCAGCAGGGCGATCGGTGTCATCCACGCGGCGAGCGCGTAGCCCACGCCGCCGGCGCCGTAACCCGCTCCGAGCACGGCGGTGGTGAGGGAGACCATCAGCATGCCGTCGGCCAGCAGCGAGGTGCTGCGGGCGGTGAAGAACAGCCGGAAGCGGTGGGAGCTCCACGGGCTGGGGAGGACGTCGGATCGTGGCTGTTCGGTGGAGTCGTCTCTGGTCATGTCACATCGTCCGGTCGCGGCCGGTCCCTTCCATGAGAATGTTCCGGCTGAGCCACGCCGAGGTGAGGTCGGTCCGGGCCGGCGGGTCCTGGACGATCACGTACCGGTGCGGGGCCAGCCGCCCGGGGTTGCCGGAGAGGGTCTCCATCAGCGCCTTGTGGGCCCGGCCGGGTGTCAGCGAGACGTCGCCGGACGCGATGAACGCGGTGAGGGTCCGGGAGTCCGGGTCCTGGCCGGCCACGGACCCCGTGGTCACGTGCACAGGCAGGCCGCCCAGCGCCGCCGCCAGGCCGTTCGCCACATCCGCCGGTGAGACCCAGCAGCCGTCCACCTGCTGCCAGTCGGCGGTACGGGCGGGAGGCCGCACGCCCGTCACCTCGGTGAGGGCGTCAATCGGTACGTCCGCTTCGGCGGACGCCTCCAGGAGCCTGACGAGACCGGTCAGGAACCCCTCGGCCGCCGCGCCGGGGAAGAGCTGCGCGTCCGTCCACAGACTGAGGTGGAGCAGGGGCGCGGTGGTGTGGACGAAGCTGAGGAGGCGGGTCGGCAGTACCTGCTCCGGGCCCCGGTCCAGTTCCAGGTCCGGAGCCTCGGTCTCCCGTGCCACGACGGGCGCGAACGTCGTGGGCAGAGAGCTGATGTCGTTGAACACGACATCGCGTGCGAAGTGGCTGCCGCGCTCGGACGCGACGGACCCGATCATCTCCCACAGGGCCACGGCATCGAACTGGCTGTGCCGGTAGGCGTTCAGGCCCGCGCCCCACGCCTTGCGGAGCAGCGCGTCGAACGAAGGCACCTGGACGTCGAGGAAGAGCAGGGCGTCCTGGGAGACGGGGGCGACCGACCGGGCGAGACGGGTGGTGAACCGGTTCGACGTCGGCACGGCGGCCACGCACGAGCTCTGGCCCGCCCGGTGGGCGACGAGCACGCACCACGCCGACAGCAGCACGGTGGACGGCAGTGCGCCGGTCCGCTCCGCGGTCCGGGCCAGCGCCCGACCGCCCCTCAGCGAACGGAGCGTCAGCCGGCGCTGCGCACTTTCGGAGCCCGTCGCGCGCGGTTCGGCGAACATCGCCTGGGGTCCGGTGCGCAGGACCCGCTCCCAGTACCGCAGGGACGCCGCGGACTTCCGTCTCCCGGCCGGTGCGGCCTCCTCGGCCGCGAGGTCCAGTGGGGTGAACGCGGTGACGGGAGGCAGGGATTCGCCGGCCAGCAGCGCCAGCCACTCCTCGCGCAGAACGGCGAGGGCGCTGCCGTCGGTCGCCGCGTGGCTGGCCGCCAGCGCGACGAAGCGCGGTGCGCCGCCGACGAGGAGGACCGTGATCCGCAGCGGGAAGTCGTGGTCGAGGCGGAACCGCTCGGAGCGGGCGGCCTGGGCCACCTTCTCGGCGTACTGCGCAGGTTCGACGGACAGGTCCGTGTGGTCGAGGACGGTGACCTCGAACGATCCCTCGTCGGCCACCTCCTGCTCCCGGTGCGCGGCGCCGGGGGAGCGGGGGAACGTCGTACGCAGGGCGTCGTGGCGCAGGGCCAGGAGACGCAGCGCGTCGGTCACAGAGCCGAGAGCGGTCTCCGGGGGCACGGGCCACACGTCGTGGATGTTGATCTGCTCCGGCTCGTCCCGCAGGATGCAGCGGATCATGTTCGTCTGGCCCATGGTGAGCGGCCCACGGCCCTTCGCACCGCCCGCGTAGGCGACGGTGAGGGTGCGGGTGCCCGATGGCCGCACGGAGGGGGCGACCGCCGTCACCGGCGTACCGTCCGAGGGGTCCGGCGCGTCGTGGGAGCAGTGCCCGGTGGGTTGTTCATGTGATGCCTTTCGCGCCCTGGGGCGGTTCAGAGGGACGGAGCCGGCGAGACCGCGGTCAGCCCGGTGCGGCGGGCGGTGCGGGTCAGGGGCTCCCATGCGTCGATCAGCAGCGCGAAGCCGTCCATGTCCGTGCGTGCGTGGTCGAGGAGGCTGCTGCGACGGGCGGCGAACAGGTCTGCGGCGCCGGTGTAGCGGCCGCCCAGCGAGCGGTAACAGCGCTCCAGCACGTCCAGGCGCTCGGAGTTCTCCGCCGGATCCAGCGCGGCGGCCTCCCGGACGTAGCGGGCGACCGCCGGGGCGCGGACGTGCCCGGCATCGTCGAGCAGGGTGCTTCCGGCTGCTCGCATCCGGGTGTACACGGCGTCCAGGTACGGCGTGGACAGGATGAACTTCGCCAGCCGCAACTGGTAGGCGAGGAATCCGCTCTCCGAACGCCGTTCCCCGGTGTGGTAGTTGACGATGTGCCGGTTGTGCAGGACACCGGGCAGCCCGGCGTCCTGCACCACATGGATGAGGAAGTAGTCGCTGCCGATCGTGTCGAGGGCGGGCGGCAGCGGCACCCGGCCGTACACCTCGCGGTCGAAGGCGATGTTGCACATGTCCACCCGCGTCGCGGCGACGAGCGTCAGTGTGGTCAGGTCGCCGGTGAACGGAGTGGTCCCGGCGCCCCGGAACGAGCTCTCGACGAGACTGCGGCGCCAGATCTCGGGCTGTCCCGAGGGTATCGAGAGGCCTATGACCTCGTGGTACACGGCTGGATCGAGCCGGCGGATCTCCTCGACGTCCACGGACATCTCGCCGACGAACGACCCGCCGACCAGGGACACGCGCCGGTGCGCGTACGCCGGGTCCAGCCGCCGCCGGGACACCAGACCGGCCGCTTCGGACGCGGGGAGGCCCAGCGACCGCAGCTCGTGGTGGAGGGGAAAGACGGGGGCGCCGTCCGCCGACTGGTAGCGGCTGTCGGAGTCCCGACGGTGGGTGGAAGCGCAGCCCAGGGCCTCCGCGATCAGGAACGCGCGGTTGGTGCAGGCGCCGTAGGAGACGCCCTGCGGGAGCAGCAGGTCGAGCACCTTCTCCGGCCGGGCGACTCCGGAGCGGCCGATCACCGCCCGCAGCAGTACTCGTTGGGCATCCTCGTCCATGTGGTGGACGATCACGCCGGGCGCGGGGGCCAGCGCCTCGACCGCCTCGCGATGAGCGGCACGTATCGGGGCGTCGGCGGAGTCGAGGACCAGCAGATGGACTTCGGCTCCGAACTCACGGGCGCCGTAAGCCGCCTCCTCCGCGACGGCGGCGATCGTCGCCTTGCAGGCACGGTCGGTGGGAAGGGTCAGGCAGACACGACGCACGAGGACGCTCCGCCCCGCTCGCCGTCCGCCGGGTTCGTGGCGCCGCCCACCGCGGCGCCGTCGTCCAGGGCGTCCTGCCACGACGCCAGCCCGAGAAGGCGGCTGCCCAGTGGGGTGAGCGCGGCGGTGGGATACCGCTTGGACTCGTGCAGTACGGGATCGCCGACGAGCGTGCGGTTCCAGCGCGGCGTGCGCAGGTGCCGCCAGGACTCGACCCTCGACTGCCGCAGCCGGGAGTGCTCCTCCAGAGCGGGCATCATCGACAGGTACTGGACCGCCCGCACCCCGTCCGGGGAGACGTTGCGCGCCACTCCGTGCGCGAGGAGGCCGTTCCAGATCAGCAGGTCACCCGGGTGCAATTCAGGCCGTACGACCGGCAGTTCTGACCGGTCGATGGAGGGGCGCAGCGGATCACGGCCGGGGCTCTGGCGGATCCGCCACTCGTCGAACTGTCGGAACAGCTCCGGGCAGCACTGGAACCCGCCCGTCTCCGGGCTGGTGTCGTTCAGCGCGATGATGCCCTGCACGCGCTGCGGCGGGACGCCGAGCGTGGTGTCGATGTCCCAGTGCAGCTCGATGTCGAAGCCGCGGTCCGTGGGTTCGATCAGAGCACGGTCGCGGTTGCGGACGTTGGGTGGATTGAGGTTCAGCCGGTCCAGCGTCACCCACAGCTCTTCGCAGTCCCACACGTCGGCGAACGCGTCGTACACGCGCTGCGCCTGGCGGTTGTCCCACAGCAGTTGGTGGTGGTACGCCTCGACGAAGCCGTAGACGTGCAATTGCTGGTCGAGTTCGGAGCGGAAGGGCCGGTCCTCGTACCAGCTGTCGGGGCGGTCGGGGTCGAGCCCCTGGAACTCCCAGGTGAAGTCGAGCAGTTGGCGCGCCGTCTTGGCCGGGACGGCCTCGCGCACGATGACGTACCCGTACGTCTGCCAGTGCGCGAAGTCCTCCTCGGACAGCACCCGCAGGGGCTGCGTCTTCTTCAGCTCGCGCAGGGTGCTCTGCGCGAGGTAGGCCTCACCGTCCGCGCTGAAGTACGGAGCGTCCGTCGCCGCCCGGTGTAAACGGGGGCGTCGACGGTGGGTAACGGGGGGCGTCATGGGGTCCCTTCCAGCGGAACTTCGGTGGATGCCGCGGGGGAGCGCGGCGGTGTGCGGCCGAGCCGGGAGCGCGGACGACGGCAGCACGGGGCGGCCCTCGGCGGAG
Organism: Streptomyces sp. NPDC087428; assembly: GCF_044744085.1. Classification (NCBI taxonomy): domain Bacteria; kingdom Bacillati; phylum Actinomycetota; class Actinomycetes; order Kitasatosporales; family Streptomycetaceae; genus Streptomyces; species Streptomyces sp. NPDC087428. Next base: position 54,602 of record NZ_JBIUXR010000009.1, on the reverse strand, counting down.
CGAGGGCGTTGGGCGGCGTGTACGGATGGCTGCTGCGGGCGGAGATGAGCGTCCACGTCGCTGAGCAGAATTGGTCCAGACCTGCTCTGCTGTCAAGTGGATGCCGAGTGTCGCGACGGATGTCACAAAGACGCCTGGCCGCATCCCGAAATGCCGTCATGCCGAGCCAAGTTGACTCAGCACCTTTGGTCTAGACAAGTCGTCGGATGCTGGCCTAAGGTCCCACTGCGCGGCTCCGGCCCCTGCCTGTTCGACCACCCCAGAGGAGCACTTCTTTCATGAGCACAACCGGCATCACGGTCCTGCCGGACGGCGGTCTCAAGAGCCCGGGGCCCGGCCTGATCCCGCTGGACCCGGTGCACACGGCCCTGTTACGCGGCCTGGACACACTCCTCACCCGCCTCGCCGGACGTCTCGGCGCCCCCGAGGTAGTGGGCCCGCCGCTCCTGCCCGCCGAGGGCCTCACCAAGCTCGACTACTTCCGCAACTTTCCCCAACTCGGAGTCTCCGCAGGAGGCTTCACCCCGGAAGCACTGGACGTCCTCGCCGACGGCGGCCCGCCCTCCGGCCTCCCGCTGCGGCCCACCGGCTACCTGCTGCCATCGGCCACCTGTTACGGACTGCTGCTCTCCCTGGAAGGACGCGATGTCGGGGACGAGGGCCTGCGCCTCTCCGCCACCGGCCGCTGCTTCCGCAACGAGACCCACTACGACGCCCTGCGCCGGCTCTGGGGCTTCCACATGCGTGAAGTCCTCTACCTCGGCACCAAGGACGGGGCGGTCGAACACCTCGATCAGGGAGCGGAGTTCGTACAGGAGACCGCGGCGCTCCTCGGCCTCGAACTGACCCGCGCCGCCGCCGACGACCCGTTCTACGACAAGGGCGGCTCCCGGGCCCGCCTGATGGCGCTCGACCCGGTCAAGCACGAGTTCAGCGCCCCCGACGGCACAGCCATCGCATCCGTCAACCGGCACCGCAACTTCTTCGGCGAGCGGCTGGACATCCGCGCGGGCTCCCACGGACCGGCGTACAGCGCGTGCGTCGCCTTCGGCGTCGAACGCTGGGTCCACGCCATGATTCTGGCCCACGGCAGCCCCGAGCAGGCGCTCGAAATACTGAGCGCCGCCGGCATCTGAACCCCCGGAGCCTGGGCTTCGAACAGCCCCAGGAATCAGGAAATCCGCGAAGAGCAAGGAGCGACCGCGCCCCATGGAACGTGTCATCGCATGGCTGTACGAGAAGAACCCCGGACTCGACGAGGAGATCGCCCCGGACGAGGACCTGATCGAGGCACGCCTCATCGACTCGATGGACTTCCTGGAGTTCATCGACCTCCTGGAGGAGATCTCGGGCAGCAGCATCGATCTCCAGGAAGTCACCATCGACGACTTCCGTACGCTCAACCGCGTACGGGAGCGCTTCCTGACCTCCTCCGTCGCGGCCGCAGGGTGAGCACCCGACCGTGAGCGACACCGCGCCCGCGCCACCGCCCGCACAACAGCCGGCTCTGGTGACGGTCGCGGCGACCGGCGAGGTTCTGGACCACCCGGACCTGGACGAGAGCCTGCTCCTGCCGTGGGAGCTGCGGCGACTGGCCGGGATCCGGGTGCCGAGCCGCCGCGACGACGTGGTGGCGGCCCGCCTGCTGGTGCGGCTGTGCGCCGCGCGTTTCACAGGGCGGGCCCCGAACGACACGGCACTGGAGCAGCACTGCCCGGACTGCGGCGGATTCGGACACGGCCGGCCCTCATTGCGCACGCATCCCGGCGTCGGCCTCTCCTTCAGCCACGCCGACGGCCGCGTGGCGGCCGCAGTGGGGCCGGGCCCGATCGGCGTCGACGTCGAACCCACGGACCGCCGCCCCGGCCCGGTACCCGTACTGGCCCGGCTCCTCCCGGAGGCCCAGGTCCGGGCCGCCGCCGACCACGCCGACCCGGGTTCGGCGCTGCTGCGGCTGTGGGTCCGCCACGAGGCGCGCCTCAAGGCCGGCGACGACACGCTCCCGGTACGGGACTGGACCGATCCCCGGTGCGGGGCGGTGGTGGCGGTGGCGGCCGCCGGGCCGTTCCGACGCGGGTGAACTCGTCGCCCTGTGCGCGGCGAATGCCCCACAGCAGGGGCTCGACGATTCCCCCGTACGGTTGCCCGTCCGTTCCCCGCCGCACCTCTGCCCGCCCCACCGCCCCCGGCCTTCGAGCAACTTGAGCGAGACAACCGCGGTCCCCGGTGTCCGGGTTTCACGGCTGTCATCGCGTGCATGGCCCGCATCGGATCTCCGATGGCCGGGATCGGTATCTCCACCGGTAGCCCTGTTGGCACTGCTGCGGTGTGCGGGTCTAACGTCGTGGGTGTCGCCCTGGTGGCGCCCGGTGAAGGCGCCTTCGCGGGGAGGCGACCACACGGGCCGGAACCTTCCAGGAGAGCACATGGCGAAGATCCTTTTTGTGATGACCGGCGCTGACCAGAGGACGCTGGCCGACGGCGGCAAGGTCCGTACCGGCTTCTGGGCCGACGAGGCGGTCACCCCGTACGAGGCCTTCAAGGCCGCCGGCCACCAGATCACCGTGGCCACTCCGGGCGGCGTGGTTCCGCCGGCGGACCCGTCCAGTCTCAGCGCTGGTGCCAACGGCGGTGAAGCGAACGCTGCCGCGGTCCGTGCCGTGGTGGAAGGCGCTGCGGAGTTGCGCAGCCCGCTGGCCCTCTCCGACGTGCGGGCGGGGGACTTCGACGCGGTGTACGTTCCCGGCGGCCAAGGCCCGATGGAGGACCTGGCGGTCGACACCGACTCCGGTCGCGTCCTCACCGAGGCGTTGGAGGCCGGCCTGCCGGTGGGCGTGGTGTGTCACGGCCCGGCCGCACTGCTGGCCGCACTGAAGGAAGACGGCACCAACGCCTACTCCGGCTACCGGATCACCGCCTTCACCAACACCGAGGAGCAGTTGGCCGGTAACGCCGAGACGGCGAGGTGGCTGCTGCAGGACCGGCTCACCGAGGCCGGCCTGAAGGTCGAGGTGGGCGAGCCGTGGGCGCCGCACGTCGAGGTCGACCGTAACGTCGTCACCGGCCAGAACCCCGCCTCGTCCCGCCTGCTCGCCACCGAACTCCTCAAGCAACTCGCCTGATCCCTCGCACATTTGCACCTCCCTGCGCCATCCGGGTTCACAAGTGCGCCGGGTACACCGCGTTCAGCAGATTCCACAGGGCTTGATGACCACTGTCCTGTCTCAACGAAACCGGACGTTCGCGTAGGTGCATGAGTTGCCCGGACCCGAATCGTCGGGACGTACGGCAGGCGCGGGAATCCAACCGCGAGGAAGGCCGACGGACAACATGGCCTTGACCTCGGTGGGTGCCGGCTGTCAGGCGACGCCCGAGGAGACGAACCTTGCCTGACGTGGCACTAGCATGGCGCAGGGCGGACGGGCAACGCGGAGGAACGAGACGGTGGCACCACAGGACACGACGGCGGGCGGGGGAGCGTTTCCGCCCGGCGAACGTCGTTTCGTGGCGGACACTCTCGGCTATCTCGCTGGCCGATGGCAGGTCGAGCGGACCGTGTACGACCTGTCCCAGGACCGGTGCGGCACCTTCCGCGGTACGGCCGACTTCACACACGAGGAGCCCGGCGTCGAACTGCGGCATGTGGAGCGGGGAGAGTTCACCTGGGGCGGGAAGACCCGGCCGGCCTACCGCGAGCATCTCTTCGAGCCGGCCGGCGGCGGGGCAGCGTTCGTACGCTTCGCCGACGGCCGCCCGTTCCACTCCCTGGACCTGCGTGACGGGCGCTACGTTGCCGACCATCCGTGCGCCGAGGACGTCTATCGCGGCGAGTTCAGTGTGCTCGCCACGGACTCCTGGCGGGTGGTGTGGACGGTGCGCGGCCCGGCCAAGGATCTGCGGCTGGAGACACTGCACCACCGGATCTGAGACCGCCGGTGCAGCCGGGCGTCCGGAACGCCTGGCCTGATGGCCGTTCGGCACGCCGCGGCTGAGGGACGGACGACGTCGCGTGCGCGCCAGCGACATCGCCGCTCATCCCGACACCGCCGTCGGTGAGATCGCCGCCCGCACCGGTCTGCCGCAGAGCCAGGTGTCCTCCGTCATCGCCCGGCTCAAGGAAGCCGGTTCGGTGCAGACGGCTCCGGATCCCATCGACCGGCGCCGGGTGCTGGTGCGTCAGGCCGCCGAGGTGTCCGAGCGGGTGGCGCAGATCCGCGCCGCCGGCATCGAGGATGCTCTCAGCAGCGCGCTGGGATCTGACGATCCGCAGCGGCTGAGAGAGGTCTCGGCGGCGCTGGATGTGCTCGCCCGGAACCTCGTGCCGTCGTCAGCGGGTCCGGAGTCCCGGCGCGCGGGCATCGCCGCACCGTCGAAGTAGGGCCGCTACTTCGTTCCTCTGCGGCCTCGACCGGCTCGATGGCGAGCCATGGTGTGTTCATTCGTCCGGATGAACACCGGGTGAAGCAGACTCCGCTGGTGGCGTGGTGGGCGATGGTGTTGCGGTCGGTGTATTCGGGGGGAGGGAACATGATGCAGCGTCTGCTCGCACCGCACGAGGCGGCCATTACTGCTGCTGGCGTGCGGCTTGTACTGCACTGCGATGTGATGGGTGAGCTCGACGAGGTGGTCCTGGCACAGGCGCTGGCCCGGCTGCGGTCCTGCTACCCCCTGCTCTCGGGCAGGATCACCACGGATGGTGCGGGGTCCGGTCAACTGGTCCGGATCGAGGACCCCGTCCCCGGGCCCGCGCTGGGACACGGCGCTGATCTCGGTGAGGAGATCAGCGTCCCCCTCGACTGGGAGCAGGGCCCCTTGCTCCGGATCACTGTGCTCCGCGAGCCGGGCCGCCCCGGTCACAGCCGGGTGGTCATGACACTTCCCCGGGCCTTCGCCGACGCCATGAGTTACCTCGCTGTCCACCGACGCCTGTGGGCTCTCTACACCGCGCTGTCCACCGGCCGGCCCGCACCCGACGAGCTCGTCCTGCCGGTGCTGGGCCCTGCGCTCGACGATCTGCTCGCGGCGCGTTTCACCCAGCAGCAACTGCGTGACTTCGTCGGGGAGCGCGCGCGGCTGGACACCGAGGCACCGCCCGCACTCCTGCCCACCCCGGCCTCCCGCGATGGCGGCCCCGGCCCTGACCTGAGCTTCGGTAGCATCACTGTCGAGGCCGGCACCGACCAATGCGAACAGTTGGTCCAGCGGGCCCGCGAGACGTCCCTGACCGTCAACGCACTCGTCTCCGGAATCCTGTTGACCGCGCTGCGAACCCTGTTTCCTTCACAAAGCGGTCCGGTGCGGATCCTGTGCACGACAGCCGTCGACATGCGCCGCAGACTCACCCCGCCGCTGGCCAACGAGGTACTCCAGTCCGCCGCGACGACCACATCGATCCGGCTCAAGGTTGCCGACGGGGCAGACCCCGTAGCGGTCGGACAGGACTTGGATACCCAGCTGCGCACTGCTCTGGAGAGCGGAGCCGCCGCGATGGAACTGGCAGCGTTCCCTCACATGCTCAACCAGCACCCGCCCAGCCTCGTCATCACCAACATCGGCTCCGTCACCGCACCCGATCTGCCCGACGGCCTCCACCTGGTCGACGTGTGCCTGGCACCACTGGGCCACGTCCCGATGGTCTTCGCCGTCGTCAAACGCTACCGAGGCCGCCTGACCGTGACCTTGAACTACAGCCGCGCCTGGTACACCGACGCCCAGATCCATGCCCTCGCCGACCAGGCGGACAGCATGCTGAATGACCTGACCGCGCACCCTCTCAGTCCACCGGGCTGAGCTTGCCCCTGCCGGGATTTTTGGAGTCTCGCCGTTTGGCTGGCGGCGTGATCAATGGGCATGCTCGGGTCGTTCGGTCCTATCGGCTCTATCGGTCCATCGTGTGTGCAGTCGGCTGTGCATCCCCCCACCGTGGGGGATGTCCGGCTGACCTATGTCGTCGACGCGGCGATGGAGCTGGACCGTACGGGGTTTCTCCTCGCGGTCTTACCCAGCTGGTCGTCCTGGCCGCGGACGCACCGCTTGCCGGACTGAGAGTCGTCGGCGCCCTTGAGCGGACCATCGCCGACGCCGCCCGTGCCGCCGTCTACGCGGTCCATAGCGACGAGCGGCCCTGGTGCACGATCGGCACCGCCCTCGGACTCACCGAGGCCGATGCCTGTACCCTCCTCATGCGCTACATCCGACGCTTCTGAGGGCCGGGCGCCGGCCCCGTGCAGCCTCCGAGAGCGCAGCCTATTCGCTCTTTGTCCCGAATTCGACATTCTGAGTCTGCGGCAGCACCCGGCCGCCTTCGCCTGCGGGGTGCTGGGCGGCACAGCACGACCCACACCCCGCAGACGCGGTTCGACCAAGTGGAGTCGGCGACGTGTACTGCGGATGGACCGTGACGGGAAGCTGAGCCGCAGATGTGCCAGGCAGAGTCCCTGCCGCTGCTCGCGCAAGGGCCACGGTCCGCCACGGTTACACGGTGCTCCACGTGGACAACGGTTTCGCCACGGTGGCGGCGGCCCTGAAGGAAGTGCAGCAATGAAACATGCGCGCCTGACTCTTCATTGAATTCGATCAATGAGGTTCTTCAGCGGTGCTGCTCCAGGGTGAGTACGGCTTTGGCGATTGAGTTATGCGGTTCGGGCTGCAGCGCGCGTGACGGAAGATCCGCCAGGACTTGAGGCGGGCAACGCCGCGCTCGACCGGGGCGCGGGTTGGGGCCAACGCACGATTCGCGGTCTGCTGGGTGGGGGTGAGGTCGCTGTGTGGTCGGCGTTTGTTGCCGGTGGTGACCCAGAGCAACCCAGGGCCTCGCCCGTTACGCACCCTCAGCCGTCACCCGATCGCTGCCCAGACTGAGAAAGCGTAGCGACGAGGACGAGGAACGGATTGGCATCATCCATCGGTCAGCTGCTGGATGGCCCTGAGCACCTGACACGCTCCGTTCTCGGTCACCAGATGTTGCGCCGCCCTTGCGGCGGCTCGACGGTGTGCCTGCTGCTTCACTACTTGGTCAAGTGAGTCGGCAAGCCGTTCGGCGGTGAGGGACCGGAAGGGGATCGGGTCGGTGGCGGCGCCGATGGCGGCAAGTCGCTTCGCCCAGAACGGCTGGTCCGCGGTCACCGGTACGGTGACGGCGGGCACTCCGGCGCGCAACGCGGCGGCCGAAGTGCCGGCCCCGCCGTGGTGGACCACCGCGGCCAGCCGGGGAAACAGCGAGGCGTGCGGTACGTCCCCGATCGTGAGCACGTCGTTCCCGTTGGCGGCGAGCCCGGCGGTGCCGGCTTGCAGGATGCCGCGTAGCCCGGCGCGGCGCAGGGCTTGCACAGCGATCTCGCTCAGCCGTTCCCCGTCACCGGACGCCATGCTCCCGAAGCCGATGAGGACGGGGCGTGGTCCGGCATGCAGGAAGTCCTCCAGATCAGTAGGCAGCCGTTCGGCCGCATCGTGATGGGGCCACCAGTTGCCCACGACCTCCAGGCCAGGGCGCCAGTCGGAGGGACGGGGCACCAGGGCCGTGCTGAAGCCGTGCAAGATGGGCCAATTCGCCTGTTCCTGTCGGCGACGCATCTCGGAAGGGGAGGCCGGGGGCAGATCGAGGCGGTGGCGCAGCTTTGTGACTGCCTGTTCGTAGACGCGGTCGGCCATGCGCAGTGCGAAGCGTCCGGTGGCTCGGTTGGCGAAATGGCCCAGTGAGGGGGAGCCTGTGACGGCGGGCGGGAAGTCGCCGGTCGGTGTGGTGGGTTGGAGGTACACGCCGAGGCTCGGGGTGCCCGTGGCCTCGGTGAGGTGCCAGCCGAGCGGAGCCGTGGTGGTCGACAGCAGAAGCAGGTCCGTGCCGGCGTCCATCACGTCGGCGAAGCCCTGACCCAGTTCGGTGATGAACGCGGCAGCAGTACGGATAAGTTCACGCTTGCCTGTGACGCTGCCACGTACCCGTGTGTCGGCGGGGAGGCTGCGAAATTCCAGCCCTGCGTCGCGTACGAGGGGTGCGTAGGCGCATGTGGTGGCGAGGATAACGTCGTATCCGGCCCGGCATAGTTCGGCGCCCAGGCCCGTGTAGGGCGCGACGTCGCCGCGCGATCCGGCTGCGGCAATCAGGATCCTCATTGGTCCTCCTCGGGATCGCCACGGTCACCTGCGTGGCGGGCTGCGTTGGCGTGAACCGCCTTGCGCGTATAGGCGGCCAGGCCCGGGCGTTGCTGCGACGGCGGTATGACCAGAGCGAACGCGCGCGGGTCGGCGACGAAGTCGTCCGCGATGCGCCGGTGCATGTCGGGCGGGCAGGTGGTGAACCAGCGTGCGGTGTGCAAGCGGTGCTCCTCAGCGAGATCCATGGCCCGCTCGCCGTTGCTCAGCTCCCCCTCGTCGAAAGCCGCGAGCAGCTCCGCGCGCCAGGCGGCGGCCTCGCCCATGAGCTGACACCAATCCTCTTTGGTGTGGGCAGCCGCGCGCGCCATGGCCTCGCGCTGTCCGTCCGAGTGCGCCCACTTCTGTTCTGCCTCGGTGGCATAGCTCAGGTCGAAGGTGATCTCACCGAAGACCTCGAAGCGTTCCTGAGGAGTCAGGGAGATCCCGGTCTTCTGGACTTCTATCGCCCGTTCCGCCACCTCGGCCAGCCGCTGCAGCCTGGCGATCTCCTCACGCAGCTGCCGCTGCCGGGACCGGAGCCGCTCCAAGGGGTTCACCTGCGGATCCTTGAAGATCGCGGCGATCTCGTCGAGGGCGAAGCCGAGCTCACGGTAGAAGAGGATCTGTTGGAGACGGACCAGGTCAGCCTCACTGTAGAGCCGGTAGCCGGCGTGGCTGCGGACACTGGGCGAAAGCAGTCCCGCCTTGTCGTAGTGATGCAGTGTCCGCACCGTCACCCCGGCGAAGGCCGAGACCTGCCCCACGGAGTAGCTCATACACCTGCCCTTTCGTCGGCATACAGCCTCAAGCCTGACGTAAGGGGAGAGTCAACTCCCGCCCGTTGGGCATCGGCATCGGAGCGCGGCCTTGCCCACCTCAAGTCCTGGAGAATCGCCCGTCCCGCCCGCTACAACCACATGACGTCAATTGGCAAAGCCGTACTCACCCTGGAGTGGCACCGCTGAAGAACCTCAATGAGCCGTGCCCAACCTGACGAGTGGTTGGAGGAGGGTTTTGGTGCCGGAGTTCAGGCGTGGGGGTGGCCGGTGAGCCACTGCTGAAGTTCACGGTGGCGGAACTGGTAGCCGGGCCCGTTGTAGCGAAGGAGACCGGCTGTGACAGCCCAGTCGAGGAAGACAGCGAGGCGGAAGGGCAGCTTGCCGCGTGAGCACAGCAAGAACACGCCGTATCTCCGCGACGCGCGAGCGAACCCGCTCGCGCACCCGACCACAAGCCCAACCATCCACCCGGCCGTGAGCCCGAACGTCAGTCCAGCCAGGAACTCGTCCGTGATTCCGGCTGGGAATCCGGCCAGTAGTCCGGCCAGGAGTCCAGTAAGGAATCCGGTCATGGGGCAGATCAGGAGTCCGTAGACCATGTCGTCACGGATAATTGCCCGAGGTTTGGCCACGGTGGTCGGCTCCCCCTTGAGCCCGCGCATCAGTCCACCCGCGAGCCCGCCGACAAGCCCGAGGGCGGTCCCGATCCCGAGCCAGAGCACGATCTCGTATCCGAACCCACCAACGAGCTCGAGCCCGAGCCGGGACCTGAACCCGATCCCGAGCAAGAGCCCGAGGTCGCCGAACCCGAGCCGGAGCCCGAGGCCGGCCATAAGTCCAACCGTGAACCAGCTCCTGAACCAGGTCTTGAACCCGGCTGCGAATTCACCTGCCAGCCCACCCATGAGTCCGCCGATGAGGCCGGTTCCGATGCCTAGTGCTGTCCCGAGCTCGAACATGATCGCGCCCGGACTCGGGGTCGGGAGCCTGAGCGCGATGCCGATCGCGAAGCCGATCGCGAAGCCGATCGCGAAGCCGATCGCGAAGCCGACGGCGAACCAGATCTTGAATCCGGCCCAGAACCTGGCCATGAATCCGCCCTGGCGCGCTCCTCGGGTTGCACGGAGACGGTTGGGTCTAGGCGTCGGGCGCCAGTCGATGACACCAGCGACTACGGAGACTGCGGCGAACAGGGAGATCGTGATGATCTTTTCGGCACTGTCCCCGAGGGGGTTGTTGAGGAACACCGCGATGGCGAAGAGGAAAGAAACGAGGGCGAGGGCGAGAGCGCTGAGGATGAGGTCGGTGATGCGGACGCGGGTGGTGCCGGCGAGGGGCCAGAGTCGGTGGAGAGTGATATCGGTGGCTGGGGTGTTCGCGGTGGTGCCGGCGAGGTGGCCGGTGAGGTGGTTGAGCCAGCGGTGGACGTCTTCGGGCCGGTAGTGGCGAGGGTTGGGTGTGTTGGCGATGGTGGTGGGGAGATAGCGGGCCAGGAGATGCTGGTCGAGGTCGTGTCCGTCGGTGTGGTGGAGGAGTTCTGAGGGGTTACCGGCGCGGTGGTAGACGGTGGCGGTCAGGCACAGGCGCCAGGGCGTGGACAGGGTGGTGGCGAGTGGGCCGGCGGGCTGGGTGTCGAGGTGGTCGATCAGGGGCTGCCAACGAGGTGTGTCCAGGGCCCGGTCACGGAGGTAGGCAACGGTGTGGCGGGTGTCGATGGGTGCGATGACGACGCGGGCGGCGTCGATCAGCCGGGACACGGGGGCGAGTGCGTCGTAGTGCCCAGTGCGGCACGTCAGGACGAGAGGGCCTGCCTCCCGGCCGTTCTGGTAGGCGTTGAGAGCCTCCAGAACCTTGCGAGCGCGGGGCGCGTCGGGGTCGGGGGTACTGTCCGCACGCAGGGGATCCATCTCATCCAGCCCGTCCAGGACCGGTAACACCATCCCGTGAGCGACGAGTCCGGCCGCCATACCCGCAGGCCATTTATAGGCATCGACCAGACGCTGCACCAGCAGGGCGGTCAGGGACTGGCCGCTGCCCCACTGGGCCAGTGAGATCCGGACCGGGACGGGATCGCCCTCGGCACGATGGTCGATGAGAGCGAGCATGAGTTCCAGGGCCAGGACGGTCTTTCCGGCCCCGGCCACCCCGGTGACGACCAGACGCCGGGGCTGGGTGGAGCGGTAGTACTCCAGAACATCGGGCAAGGTAGCGGGGCCGTCAGCGAACGTTTGCCCAGCCGGTGGAGCCGTCGCGACCCGCGCTGGTGCGGACTGCAGAACATAAGCGAGATTGATGCGCGGAGTGTCGTCACCGAGCAACTGCCGCAGGACCTTTACCTCGCTGTCTTCGACCTGCTTGGCGAGCCTTTTGGCGCGGCTGCGCGCGAGTTCGGCACCGTTGTCCTCCACCGGCTTACGCAGCGCCATGACCGCGATCACCAGACCGATCACACCGATCGGAACACCGAGGAGGGCCGCAGTATCGGGAGGTGTGTGCCTTTCGTCCGCGATGATGGAACATACGGCGAAAGCCACGCTTGCCACGACCAACACCGCACAAACAACCCACACAGCCTGCCACTTACGCCGATCGCGGCGCTCCCCCACTACGAGCATCTCCCGATCATGCCGCCTCACCGAACACATCGGGACCCGTTCGGCTCGCTTCGTGAACGCCGCACATCCGGGACGCGGCTCCTTAACCTGCCAGCACCACCGCGCCAGGGCCCCGCGACGTCCAGGAACTCACCGTCCGGCGCGGCCAGGGCCCACCTGAACCGCTCCGCGGCCGCCAGGACGTCCTTCGCTTCCAGCGCCGTGGCTGGTTCCTGTCGAGTGGGCGAGCAGCAGGGAAACAGACCGGCGTTGGCACCTGCCTATTTGACCAAGGCGCATGAATACCGCCGTCACCAGTCCGAGCATCACACCGAACTGTCACGCCACCCCCTTCCACCAACGGAAATCAGGATGGCGGGACTACAAGGTTGAATGTCGTGTATTGCGACAGGAGGGTTGAGAATTGTCAAGAGGCGCCGATAGGTCACAAGTCATGTGCTGGCCGGCGCACTAGGAAACTCTAGCCCGCTGTTCTATTACGTCGACATAATCGTCAGGCTCACCATCCGTCAACGACGGGATGTGTCATCGTGTACAAACGATTAGCGACTAAGGCGGCGATGGCTTTGCGGTATCAGCATCACTGATGGGGTCAGCCTCGACGGCAGAGGTAGCCGCTCCTGGAGTCGTCGCCGCTTCTTATGAAAGGGAGTGTCCTGAAGAGGTCTGGATAGGTGGCGACACTCACTGCTGGATGGATCGTATTGCATTAAAGTGGTATCAGGGGGATTGGTGTTGCGCTTCACTGCAACACCAATAGAGGGTTGGTTTGGGCTAACGGATACACCCCCAAGAACGTTGACTACTCTATATGGGTTCAGATTAATTACCGGGGAGCCTATTCACCTTGGAAGCGTGGGGCGACGCCATGGGAAATCCTTGGATCTCAACAGCGCCCGGGGCTCCGGAGACCCCAGCATTTGATCTTCGTCCACCCGAGCTCGTCCTCGCCCCCGAGTTCGACAGCCGCGTGCCATCGGACAACGTCGGGTCACGACTGGGCTGTCATCCGGCGAAGGCCTTCAAGGGCTCCCGCCGTGCCGGTCTCCCCCGGAGAGGAGATGGCCATCCGGCGCAGCCAGTACGCCGGAGCGTCCTCGTCCACCGAACCTTCCGCCACCCTGAACAGGCAGGCGACCGCGTCCGTTTCCCGGATCTCGCCGAGGATCTCCATGAGGTCCGCACTGACTCACGGCAGCAGCATGCATCACGTACTCCACGCTGGCCGAAACGCATAAGTGATGTATCCCACAGCGGAACTGACGTGAGAACACGCAACGGTCTGCGGGTCATACTCATTGTCATGACACCGACGGCCATATCCGTGGGCGCCTGCTGCTCGCTGCTGTTCACTGCTGCGCGCAGGCCTCAAGTGCCCGGCCGAGATGTCGCGTTCGATCGACCTCTCCGGGCTCGCCGACGCCGAGGGCGGACCGCTGGACCGTGCCATGTTCACCTATGCGGAACTCCACCGCCAGGAGTGGGGCCGCATGTTCGCCCGGATTCGCGCCTGCCTCGACTCGTGCCCTCACTTCGGCACCCGGAATCCGGAGCCCCTGCGGGAGCCGCTCGGGGACGTGGCCCGGTACAGCGACGCGATGGTCGGCCACGATGATCAAGGAACGGTCGTAGTCGGCAGGGTGCACGAGTGGGAGTCGGAAGACAACTGGAAGCCCGCTCCGTGCGGGCTCGGGCAGAGTCCTTGCGTTCGCTCGCGATCTTCTGCCGCAGCGTCATGCCCGGGTGGTATGGCAGGAAGGAGCCCGTCATGAGCCTTCACGCGCTCGCCCGCATGTATGCCGATGGCGAGATATCGACGACGGGGGTGCTGGCCGAGCTCGACAGACGCGTGGACATTCCGCTGTCCGAGGGACAGCGCGGCCTGTGGGCGCTTGCCAAGATGGAGCCGGAGACGTATGCGTACAACGTTCCCGTGTGCTTTTCGTCTGCGGATGTAGATGCCGCGGCGCTTCAGGCCGCATTCCGCGACACGCTTTCCCGGCATCCGCTTCTCTCGGCCACGGTGCGCGAGACGGATGACGGGCCGCGTCTGTCCCACGGAGATGCGGACGGTTTCTTCGTCGAGTACGTGGACATCTCCGATGTGCCGTCCGGTCGAGTGCTGAACTTTTTGAAGGAAAGGGCGAGGCGGCCGTTCGGCCTGGCCGGTGATCCCTTGACCAGGCTGGCTGTCCTGCGTCGCTCCGCGTCCGAGGCGTACGTTCTGCTGGTCACTCATCACCTCGTGATCGATGGAGTGTCGGGGCGTCTCGTCATCGACACGCTGTTCAGTTCGTACCGGGCGCGGATCGAGGGACGGGACGTGCCGATCGAGGTGGGCTCCGCCTCATTCGGTGAGTTCGTCGCGTGGGAGCGGGATGTACTCGCCGGCGAGCGCGCTGAGGAGGACCGAGAGTTCTGGGTGCGGGAGCTCGCCGGCGCGGACGTCCTCACAGGGTTACCCTCGCAGGTGGCTCTGCTGCCGGACGCGCCCCATGTGGGCGAGGTGCACACCAGCCGGCTGCCGAAAGAGCAGGCCGCCGCCATCGTGGCCTTCACCGCTTCACATGGGATCAGCCCGGGGACCTTCTTCCTGGCGGCCTTCCTGACTCTGCTGCACCGGTACACCGGAAGCGAGGACCTCGTCATCGGGATGCCGGTGGCCGGGCGCCCGACGGAACGCTTCGACCCGATCGTCGGTTGCTTCGTCAACACGCTGCCCGTACGGAGCAGGCCAAACGCCTCCGAGGAGTTCACGTCGTTCGCCCGGCGCGTACAGTCCACGGTGCTCGAAGTACTCGAGCACGGGACCTACCCGTTCCACCGGATCGTGAGCGATCTCGGTGCCCGGGGCGTGAATCCGCGGTCGCCTCTCTATCAGCTCGTGTACAACTATCAGGATTCTGCTCTCTCCGGATACCTGGGCGAGCGGGCCCGCGCCACCGGCGAGACGGAATTCGAACTCGTCGACGGGCTGTACCAGCTGGGTGAGTACGACCTCACGGTGGACGTGGCTCCCGGTGACGGGTTCCTGGTGAACTGGAAATACCACCCCGACGCCTTCTCGGCCCACGCCGTCGGGGGCATGGCAGAACACTTCGCCACCCTGGTGGACAGCATCCTCGACTCGGACGGGCAGTCGCCGATAGGCAGACTGAACCTGCTCGACGACGAGGAACGGCGCCTCGTCATCGAGGCGTGGAACCGCACCCAGGTCGACTTTCCCGCGCATCGGACGTGCTGGGATCTGTTCGCGGAGCGGGCAGAGGCGAATCCGGATGCCCCGGCGGTCACCTGCGGGGAGCGGACTCTCACCTATCGCGAACTCGCGGACCGCAGCTCGGCGCTGGCACAGGCGCTGACACGTCAAGGCGTCGGCCCCGGGGACGTTGTAGGGGTCTGCTACGAACGGTCACTCGACCTTGTCGTGGCCCTCCTCGCCGTCATGAGGCTCGGCGCGGTGTACCTGCCCCTGGACGGCCGACTGCCGGCCGAACGCCTCTCCTATATGGTCGAGGACAGCGGCGCGCAACTCGTCATCTGCCATGAGGCGGTGACGGACAGGCTGGCCGCCGTGAGGACGCCGAAGGCGAGACTGTACCCGACTGACCGGCAGGATGATCAGGTCGCCCAGGCAGGGGAAGCGGCGGGGGAGACAACCGCCGATGCGCCGGACTCGCGAGCTTCGGCATCTCCAGCCGCCTACGTGATCTACACCTCGGGCAGCACGGGGAAGCCCAAGGGCGTCGTAGTTCCGCACGCGGCGCTGACCAATTTCGTGCTGGCCATGGCGCACACGCTTGGAGTGGCGTCCAGCGATCGGCTGTTGGCCGTCACCACGCACAGCTTCGACATCGCCGCCCTGGAGCTCTACCTCCCGCTGATCACCGGCGGGCAGGTCTGCGTCTGTGAATCGGCCACGGCCGCCGATGCCACGTTGCTGGCCGAAAAGGTCGCCGACTGGAGGCCCACCATCATGCAGGCCACTCCGGCGACCTGGGCCATGCTGGTGCGCGTCGGGTGGCAGAACACCGAGGGCGTCAAGGTGTTGTGCGGCGGCGAGGCGTTACCCGACGGCCTGAAGGACCAACTCGTGGCGCGCGGAGAGGCCTGGAACCTGTACGGGCCCACGGAGACGACCATCTGGTCAGCGGCCAAGCGGTTGCGCCGTGAGGAGCCGGTGACCATCGGCGGCCCCATCGCGAACACCCAGCTGTACGTCCTCGACCAGAACATGAGCCCCCTGCCTGTCGGCGTGACCGGCGAGCTTCACATCGCGGGCGACGGGGTCGCCCTGGGCTACCACCGGAAGCCGGAGCTGACGGCCGAGCGCTTCCTGGACAACCCGTTCGCGCCCGGACGGCTGTACCGGACCGGCGACCGCGCGCGCCGACTGCCGAATGGCGAGATCGTCGTCCTGGGCCGGATGGACAACCAGGTCAAACTGCGCGGCCATCGCATCGAACTCGGCGAGATCGAAGCGGTGCTCAACGCCCACCCGGAGATCAGCCGAAGCGTCGTCCTGCTCGAGCACGGCGGCCTGTCGGACAGGCTCACGGCCTATTACACGGGGAACGGGGAGGCGCCGGTCGACGCCGCACTGCTGCGCGCGGAACTCGCCAAAACCCTCCCCGCCTACATGCTGCCCGCCGCATTCGTGGCCCTGGACGCCTTTCCGCTCACGGCGCACGGCAAGGTCGACCGGGCGCAGCTGACCGCCGCCGCCCAGACGGCGCCGCTCCCGGCCGCCGACAGCCCGGTGGCCGCGCTCGACATCGAGCGGACCGTGCGCGGGATCTTCGAAGAGGTGCTCGGCTCGCGTGATATCGATCGTGCCGCAGGCTTCTTCGACATCGGCGGAGACTCGTTCGCGGCCATCGAAGCGGTGACGCAGATCAACCGCGAGTTCGGCTGCGCGTTGCGACCCACCAGCGTTTTCGCGCACCCGTCCGTCGCGACGATGGCCCGACACCTGACGGAGCTGCTGCCTGCTCGGCAGGCCACTGCGGCGCAGCCGGCCGAGCCCGAACAGCACCCTGGTCCGCGCCGTGCCACTCCGGCGGCCGACGACGCCTCGCTCGATGATTCGATCGCGGTGATCGGCATCTCCTGCCGGTTCCCGGGAGCCGTGGACCACCGCGAATTCTGGTCCGCGCTCGTGGAAGGACGCAGCGGCGGCACGTCATGGACAGTCGAGGAACTGCGCGCGCTCGGAGTGCCGGAGGAGCTCATCACCCGGCCCGGTTTCGTGCCGCAGCGGTCGGTCGTGGACGGCAGGGCGGAGTTCGACGCAGCGTTCTTCGACATCTCCCCCCGCGACGCCGAGTTCATGGACCCACAGGCGCGCTTGCTGTTGCAGCACGCGTGGCAGGCGTTGGAGGACGCCGGATACCGCCCGGAGGACGTTCCCGGTACCAGCGTCACGACGTCCACGAGCACGAACTTCTACCAGGCCCTGCTCCCGGCTCTGATGGCCAACGCGTCGGGCCCGCGGGTGCTGGCGAGCTCTGAGACCTACGCCGCGTGGCTGTTCGCCCAAGGCGGCACGGTGCCCACCATGATTTCCACGAAGATGGGACTGCGTGGCCCCAGCATGGCGGTGAGCACCAACTGCTCTTCGGCGCTGAGCGCGGTGCACGTCGCCTGTCAGGGGCTCCTGGCCGGCGATTCCGACCAGGCGATCGTCGGCGCGGCCAGCCTGTTCTCCGCGGGGGAACTGGGATACGTGCACCAGCCGGGCCTGAACTTCTCGAGCGACGGGCGCAGCCGCGCGTTCGCCGACGGCGCCGACGGCATGTCCGGCGGTGAAGGTGTCGGCGTGGTCGTCCTCAAGCGCGCCGGTGAGGCGATCGCCGCCGGCGATCACATCTACTGCCTGATCCGCGGCGTCGCGGTGAACAACGACGGCGGCGACAAGGCAGGGTTCTACGCGCCCGGTGTGCGCGGCCAGGCCGAGGTGATCCGCAAGGCCCTGGACAAGGCGGGCACGGACCCGTCGACGATCAGCTACGTCGAAGCGCACGGCACGGGCACGAGGCTCGGCGATCCCATCGAGGTCGCGGCTCTGACCGAGGCGTACCGCCACTACACGGCACGCAGTCAGTACTGCGGCATCGGCTCGGTCAAGAGCAACATCGGCCACCTGGACGCGGCCGCGGGGATCGCCGGCCTCATCAAGGTGGCGATGGCCTTGCAGTACGGAGAGGTTCCGCGGACGCTGCACTGCGACGAGCCGAGCTCGGAGATCGACTGGGACGAGTCGCCGTTCTTCGTGGCCGACCGGAATCTGCCGCTGGACGGCGACGAGCCCGCGCGGGCGGGACTGAGCTCCTTCGGGATCGGCGGCACCAACGTGCACGCGGTGCTGGAACAGGCGCCGACCCGTGCGCGGGCCGCCGGGCGCCCCGGCCCCCAAGCGGTGGTCCTCTCGGCCCGCGACGGGGAGCGGCTCGGCGTCCTCGTGCGGCAGCTCCTGGAGTTCCTGCCGGGATACCGGGACGCGCACGGCGATCTGGCGTCGCTCGCGTACACCTTGCAGGTCGGGCGGCGGCCGATGGCCGAACGAGTGGTCTTCGTCGCGAACGACGTCGACGGGCTGATCGCAACCCTTCAGGACTACGTCGAGCGCAGGGCGCGCGGAACGGTGTTCGAAGGTACGGCCCGACGGCCTGAGGACAAGCTGCTCGGCCTCTTCGATCGCCCCGGGGAGCTGCGAGACCTGGTCGCCGGATGGCTCGAACACGGGGAGTGGGACAAGATCGCGCCCCTGTGGGTCAACGGCGTCGACGTCGAGTGGCACGCCTGCCACGGCGCGAATCCGCCGGTGCGGGTGAGCCTGCCGACGTATCCGTTCGCTGGGAAACGGTACTGGCCGGCTGCCGAGGCGGTGTCGGTTCCTCGGGCCACTGACTCGCTCGACGCGGCATCGTTGCTCGTGGCCGCGGCCGGGCCCGAGAGCGTCGAGACGTTCCTGTCCGGTCACGCGTCCGCCACGGACGAGATGGACAGCCTCTCGCGCCCGCTCGTGCTCGCACAGCTCGTGGCGGCGGGACTCTTCGACGAGCCCGTTCGCCGCGACCTGATCGGGCAGAGGATCGCGCCGTCCTTCGCCCAGTGGCTCGACCACACGGTGACCGTGCTGCTGAGCCACGGAGAGCTCGTGCGTGAGGGCGAATTCGTGGTGCCCAGGAAGAGTGCGCCAGGCCCCGAACAGGCCTGGCGCACCTGGCGCGCGTGGAAGGACGTCCATGCCGAAGATCCGGAGCTGGCGGCCAAGACCGGCCTGACCGAGCGCATGATCGAGGCCTTGCCCGCGATCCTGTCCGGGCGGACGAAGGCCACGGCGGTCATGTTCCCGGGCGGCTCGTTCGAGCTGGTCGAACCGGCGTACCGGGGGAACGCGACGGCCGACTACTTCAACGACGTGACGGCCGCCGCGGTGCGCGCGGAGGTGGACGCCCGCCGCGACGGGATCCGGCTGCTGGAGATCGGAGCGGGCACCGGCAGCACCAGCGAGCGGGTTTTCGCCCAGCTGACGGGCCGCGACGTCGCTGAGTACTGCTATACGGACGTTTCGAAGGCGTTCCTGATCGACGCGGAGCGGCGGTTCGCCGACCACGTGCCGTACGTGTCCTTCACGGCCTTCGACGTGGAGCGGGAGCCCGGCGCACAGGGACTTACCGCGGGCGGCTACGACATCGTCATCGCCAACAATGTCCTGCACGCCACCAAGGACATCGTGCGGGCAGTGGGTCATGCCAGAGCACTGCTGCGGCCCGGCGGCGTCCTCGTACTCAACGAGCTCGCCCGGAACGACTGGTGGTCGCACCTGACCTTCGGGCTCCTCGAAGGGTGGTGGCGGTTCACCGACGGAAGGCGTATCCAGGGCGGACCGGCGCTGTCCTCGAACGCGTGGCGCGAAGTGTTGCGGGAGTGCGGGTTCGACACGGTTGAACTGCTGGCGGAGCCCGCCCGCGACCTGGGCCAGCAAGTACTGCTGGCGCGCGCAGGTTCGCCCGCCCCGCGCCCCGCCCCGCGCCTCGATCCGCGCCCCGCCCCGCGCCTCGATCCGCGGCCTGCCGCGCCCGGTTCGCTCGAGGAGCACGTCCGCGCGACCGTCGAGCGGACCCTCGCCGAAACGCTGAAGCTGACTGCCGATGAGCTCGCGGCCGACAAGCCCTTCGCCGACTACGGACTGGACTCGCTCACCGGCGTCTCCCTGGTGCACCGGCTCAACGAGTCGCTGAGCACCGACCTCGATCCGAGCGTGCTGTTCGAGAACCCGTCGATCAGGCGGCTGACGAGTTTCATCGTCGAGGAGGAAGACGCCGCCATCGTGGCCGCAGTGTCCGATCCGGCGGTGTCCGAGCCGTCCGCGGTGTCCGATCCGGCGGTGACCGAGCCCTCCGCGGTATCCGAGCCGCCGGGCGGTGGCCGGGAGCCCGTCGCGATCGTCGGCATGAGCGGCCGGTTCCCGGGCGCCCGGGATGCCGACGAGTTCTGGGATCTGTTGGCCTCCAGCCGGGATGCTGTCTCCAAGGTGTCCCGCTGGGACCTCGCGTCGCTGGGCAGCGTGTGCCTGGACGGCGGTCTCCTGGACGGCGTCGACGAGTTCGACCCGCTCTTCTTCGGGATCTCCGGTGCAGAGGCCGTCTACATGGAGCCGCAGCAGCGATTGTTCCTTCAGGAAGCGTGGCGGGCGCTCGAGGACGCGGGCCACGCGGGCGAGTCGCTCGACCGCGACCGGTGCGGTATCTACGTGGGCTGCGCTGCCGGCGACTACCTGGACATGACGGGACCGTCCGACTACCCGGGCCAGGCACTGTGGGGCAACATGAACTCGCTCGTGCCGTCCCGCATCGCGTACTACCTGGACCTGCACGGGCCGGCGATGGCGGTCGACACCGCGTGCTCCAGCTCGCTGGTCTCCCTCTACCTGGCGTGTCAGGCGCTGTGGGCGGGCGAGGTCACCACGGCGATCGCGGGCGGGGTCTACGTCCAGAACTCGCCGCGGCTGTATCTGGCGGCGTCCCGGGCCGGGATGCTCTCCCCGACGGGCCGGTGCCGTTCGTTCGACCAGGCGGCCGACGGATTCGTGCCCGCCGAGGGAGTCGGCGCGCTCATCCTCAAACGGCTCTCGGACGCCGAGGCGGACGGCGACCACATCCACGGCGTGATCCGTGGAATCGGGATCAACCACAACGGCACCACGAACGGGATCGCCGCGCCGAACGGGACCTCGCAGGAACGGCTGATCCGGCAGATCTATCAGGACTTTGAGATCGACCCCGCGGGGATCGGGCTGGTCGAGGCACACGGCACCGGAACCAAGCTCGGCGATCCGGTGGAATTCCGGGCGCTCGATCGCGCGTTCCGCGGCTTCACGGACGCCGAACGGTTCTGCTCGCTCGGCTCGACGAAGGCCTCCATCGGCCACGCTCAGGCCGCGGCCGGCGTGATCGGTGTCATCAAGGCACTGCTGGCGATGAGGCACGAGGTGATCCCCGGTCTGCCCCATCACACCGCGACGAACTCCAGTGTCACGTTGGCCGGCAGTCCGTTCTTCGTGCACACGGAGCCGAGGCGGTGGGCCGTGCCAGAAGACGGCAAGCGGCGCGCCGCGGTCACGTCGCTCGGCGCGAGCGGAACCAACGCCCACGCTGTCATCGAGCAGCCGTCGGAGCCGCCCGCGCCGCCGCGGAGCAGACAGGACGGGGCCCGGCTGATCGCGCTGTCGGCGGCGACGGAGCACGCCTTGCGCGAACAGGTGGCCCGGCTCGCGCGCCACTGCCGCGAACACCCGGACCTCGATGTCGGCGAGGTGAGCCACACACTTCTGCTCGGCCGCAGGCACCTGCGGCATCGATGGGCCAGTGTGGTCCGGGACATCGCAGAACTGGAGAGCCAGTGCACTGCCTGGCCCTCCGGGCAGGGCACTCCGGTGCGGAGCACGGACTCCGGGTTGCAGGCACTCGCCCAACGGTTCCTTGACGGTGAGGCACCGGATTTCGCCGAGCTGTTCCGCGACAGCCGCTACCGCCGCGTTCCGCTGCCTGGCTACCCCTTCGAGAGGGAACGCTACGCGCTGCCGGTCCGCGCGGCGGCAGACGACGGGCCGCGGCGCGACGGGGGAGTCCTCACCGGCGACGAGTTCTACCTGCGTGAACATCAGGTGCAGGGAACCGGGATCGTCCCGGGGGCCATGTATCTGCAGTGGGTCGCAGCAGCGGCGAGGCGGACCGCGAGCGACGCGGTTCGCCTGCACGACATCGTCTTCCTGCGACCCCTCTCGGTGCCGGGGGTGCCGCGCGCACCGCGGGTGGCTCTCCGCGCGGACGGCGACATCACGCGGTTCACGGTGTCCTCCACGGAGTCCGCCGGAGACGAGCCCGTGCTCCATTGTCAGGGCGAGGTGTCCGCCGCGGAGCCGACGGCTGCGCAGGCGCTCGACCTGCCCGCGCTGTTCCGGGATTTCCGGTCCACGGAATTCGACCCCCTGCGGTTCTACGCCGAGTGGCGGGACCGCGGCATCACCTACGGACCCACGTTCCAGGGGGTCGTGGCGGTGCACCGCAGTGACAACGCGGTGCTCGCCGAACTGCGGCTGCCCGGCGCGGCGTCAGGAACCATGGACGGCCTCGTCCTGCACCCGGCGCTGGTGGACTCGGCGATGCAGTGCATGCGACTCCTCGACGGCGACGATCGGGTCGGGTTGGTGTTCACCATCAAGTCGGCCGAAGTCCTCGCCCCCGGCGCGACCACAATGTGGGCCCTGATACGCCGTGCCGAGGACGCGCGCGGCGCGGACCGGATCGACATCGACCTCGCGACCGACGACGGCACGGTGTGCCTGCGTCTGCGAGGCATCGCGGGCCGTCGGACCGAGCAGACGCCGGACCCGGCGGACGACGCCGCCACGCTGGTGCCGGTCTGGGATCCCCTTCAGCAGACGGAATCCGCGACGTGGCCGCGGAGTTCCGAATCAGTCGGCATCATCGCGTCCCCAGGGCAGGCGCGGGACCTTCTCATCGCGCGCCTGCCGGGCGCCCACGTGGTCGCGGACCCGTCGCAGAGTACGCACGACGACCTGGAGGCGTCCGTCCGGTCGGTCCCGGAACTCGACCATCTGATCTGGGTGGCCCCCAGCGCCGTGGACGACCGGTCTGGTGCGAGCGTCGTCGAGGGCCAGTCCAGCGGCTCGCTGCATGCCTTCCGCACGGTGAAAGCACTGCTGGCCGCAGGGTACGGCGATCGCTCACTGGGCCTGACCCTGATCACTGAGCGGGCGCACGCCGCCCATGAGGCCGAGGTCGTCGACCCGGCGCACGCCGGTGTCGCCGGCCTGGCGGGGTCGGCTGCGAAGGAGTACCCGGACTGGCGGGTGCGGGTGGCGGACGTCGAGGACTACGAAGCGCCTTCTCTCGCCGCGGTGCTCGACCTGGCCGCCGACCCGGACGGCAACCTGCGTATCCACCGCGACGGCCGCTGGCACGGGCAGCGGCTGATGACTGTTCAGCCGGCCTCGCCGACGTCGTCCCGGCTGAGGCAGGGCGGCACTTACGTCATCATCGGCGGGGCGGGCGCCCTTGGCACGGTCATCAGCGAGTACTTGATCCGCCGCTACCACGCCCAGGTGGTGTGGCTCGGACGCAGGCCGCAGGACGCGCGAGTCGAAGCCGCCATCGCTCAGGCGACCGGCGCGGACGGGCCTGCGCCGCTGTACCTGCGGTCCGACGCCACCGACCTCGCGTCCCTGCGCGCGGCGAAGGACGAGATCGTACGACGGTTCGGCGCGGTGCACGGCGTCATCCACTCGGGCCTCGTGTTCTCGGGGGCGAGCCTGGCCCGGATGAGCGAGGCGCAGTTCGAGGACGTGCTGCGCGGCAAGGTCGACGCGAGCGTCCGGTGCATGCAGGTGTTCGGCGGTGACTCGCTCGATTTCGCACTGTTCCTGTCCTCGATCAACTCCTACCTCAAAGCCATCAAGCAGGCGAACTACGCGGCCGCCTGCACGTTCCTCGATTCGTTCGCACCGACGGTGCGACGCCACTACGGCGCTGTCGGCAAGGTGCTGAACCTGGGCTACTGCTTCAACAACGCACCCACCGAGGGAGAGCGGGGAGCGGTGGTCGGAGCGCAGGCGCCGCTCATCCAGCCGGACGAGCTGACGGCGGCGATCGAACGGCTGTGCGCGGGGCCGGTCAGCAGGCTGACGTTGATGAAGTTCAGTCCCGCGCTCAACAACCGGGGCATCGTTCTGGGCGACGACGAGGTCGTCCTTCCCACGGCCGTGCCGCCGGACGCAGTGCCCGCCGACGTCCAGGAACCGGCGGCGGCGCCGGGCGGCGAACTGGAGCGGCTGCGCGCCCGCACCGCAGAGCTGACCGCGCTCGCGATCTGATCGCGGCCTTCGAAGGGACTGACCATGAAACAGCTGCTGCTCGACTTTCTCTGGTCCCATCTGTGCACGCTCGGCGCGTTCCGTGAGTCCGGGCAGACCCCGCAGGCCGCACGGGAGTCGGCAGGCCTCGCGCCGGGGTACGGCGGCTGGTTCGACGAGTGCCTGCGCGTCTTCGAGGGGGCCGGCTACATCGATCGGCGGGACGGCAGGATCCTGCTCGACGATGCCGTGCGGTATCGACCGGTCGAGCAGCTGTGGCGCGAGTGGGAGACGGGAAAGCCCGCGTGGCAGGAGAATCCCGACCTCGCGGCCACCCACCTACTGGTGGAGACCACCTTGCGTGCCTTCCCCGACATTCTCAGCGGACGGCGACCGGCCACCGAGGTCATCTTCCCCGGGGGATCGCTGGAGCTGGTGCAGAACGCCTACGCGACCAACCCGGCGTCAGCGTTCTTCAACCAGGTGCTGGCCGCCGACATGGTGGCGCGGCTGCGACGGCGGGCACGAGCCCTGACGGCGGATGCCGCGCGGATCCTGGAGATCGGCGCCGGCACGGGTGCCACGAGCGCCGTCGTCCTGGAGGCCCTGCGGTCCGCGCAGCTGGACGTGCGCGAGTACTGCTACACCGACATATCAAGGGTCTTCCTGAACCACGCGCAGCGTTCGTTCGGTCCGGGAAACCCTTCGCTGACCTGCGAAATCCTGGACATCGAGCGCCCGGTGGCGGACCAGGGCTTCACCGTCGGCGGGTATGACGCCGTGGTCGCCGCCAACGTCCTGCACGCCACCCGGGACATCCGCCACACCCTGCGCAACGCCAAGGCGCTTCTCCGGCCCGGCGGACTGCTGGTCCTGAACGAGCTCACCGCGAACAACCTGCTCAGCCAGTTCTCGTTCGGCCTCCTCGACGGATGGTGGCGCCACGAGGACCCCCACGTGCGTATCCAGGGCAGCCCGCTGCTCTCCACGGCGCACTGGCGGCACGTCCTGACGCAGGAGGGATTCCGCGCGATCGCTCTGCCCGCGCGGGATGCCGAGGATCTGGGACAGCAGATCATCGTGGCCGAGAGCGACGGCGTCATACGGCAGGCGACGGCCGTACCGCGCCCGTCCAGGCCGCAAGCGGCGCCGGTGCGCGAGAGTCCGGCGCGGGCCGTGGCCGATCACAGCGCCGGGAGCGAGCCCGGGGACCGGCTGCGCGCCCACATCGAGGCAGTCGCGCTCGATGTGCTGGCAGAGGCGTTGGACATCCCGCGGGCGAGGATCGGGCGGGGCGAGCCCTTCTCGGACTACGGACTCGATTCGATCTTCGCGGTGAACGTGGCCCGGACCCTCGGCGGGACGCTGGGCATCGACCTCGACATCACCGTGCTGTTCGAGCACAACACCTTCGCCGAGCTGGGAGAGTTCATCGTCTCCGAATACGTCGAGGACCTGCGGGAAGTGCTTGCGCCGGAGCCCGCGTTGCCGGACCGGGCGCCCGATCCTGTGCAGCCTCAACCTCAACCTCAACCTCAACCTCGGCCTGAGCTCGACGAGGCCGCGCTCGACGGCATGGCGATCGTCGGTATGTCCGCACGCTTCCCCGGGGCCGACGACGTCGACGCGTTCTGGCGGACCGTCGAGCAAGGCAGACGGTGCATCACCGCACCGCCGGAAAAACGTGCGGACTGGGCGTGCTACGGCGACGAGGCAGCCGCGCTGCGGGGCGGATTCCTCGACGGGGTGCATGAATTCGATCCTCTCTTCTTCCGCATGTCGATGACCGAGGCACGCCAGGTGACGCCGGAACTGCGCCTGCTGTTGATGACGTCGTGGAACGCCGTCGAGGACGCGGGCTATCGGCCGGCCGAGCTGCGGAACCGGCCCACGGGCGTGTTCGTCGCTACGACGCAGAGCGAATACCGGCCCGCGGCCATGGACCTGATGAGCCTGCCGTCGCCCGCGATGGTGCCCAACCGGATCTCGTACCTGCTCGACCTCAACGGCCCCAGCGAGCAGTGCGACACGACGTGCTCGTCCTCGTTCGTGGCCCTGCACCGGGCGATCCGGTCCATCCGCGACGGCGAGTGCGAACAGGCCCTGGTCGGCGGGGTGAACCTGGTGATGTCACCCGCAGGTTTCGGCGGGATGCAGGCCGCGGGAATGCTCAGCCCGAGCGGCGACGTCCGGCCGTTCCAGCAGGACGCCGACGGAACGGCGCGCAGCGAGGGCGTCGCCGCCGTACTGATCAAACCACTGAGCCGGGCCCTGGCGGACGGGGACTTCGTCCACTGCGTCGTGCGCGGCACCGGCGTGGCCCACGGCGGCAGGGGTGTGTCCTTTACGGCACCGAACATCAAGGGCATGAAGACAGCCGTCGCGCACGCCCACACCGACGCCGCGATCGAGCCGGGCGCCGTGGATTACATCGAGACCCACGGCATGAGCTCGATGCTGGCGGACAGCGCGGAGCTGGCGGCGCTCGGCGCCGGACTCCGCAGCGAGGACGACAGCGAAGACGTGACGTACCTGGGCAACGTGAAACCCTGCATCGGGCACACGGAGGTGGTCTCCGGCCTGGCCGCGCTGGTGAAGACCGCGCAGGCGATGCGGCACGGCGTGATCCCGGCGCTCCCGGGCTTCGGGCGGCTGCACCGCGACCTCTCCCTCAAGGGGACGCGGCTGCGCATCGCCGCGCAGAACCTGCCCTGGCCCGAGCGCACCGACGACGCCGGCCGGCCGCTGCCGCGCCGCGCGAGCATGCACAGCTTCGGGATCGGCGGCGTGAACGCGCATGTTGTGCTGGAGCAGCACATCGCCTCCGCGAACCTGGACGACGACCCGGGTGCGCAGATCCTGGTGCTCTCCGCGCGGAGCGTCGACGCTCTGCGCGAGCGAGCGCGCCGGCTGATTGACCGGCTTGCCGAAGCGGATCCGCGCTCCTGGGCGGACATCGCGTACACGTTGCAGGTCGGCCGGGAAGCGATGAGCTGCCGGCTGGCGTTCGTGGCGCAGAGCACTGACGAGGCCGCCCGCATTCTGGGCGGCTGGCTCAACGGCGACCCGGACACGCTCGCCCACGTGGCGTTCGCCGACGGCGTCGATGCTGCTGCCGGCGCCGGGCACGACGGGAAGCCGACGCAGCTCGACCACGTACCAGAACACTGGGCCGCGGGCACGTTCATCGACTGGGACCTGATGCATCGCGGCGCTCGACGCAGACGGATCGCACTGCCCGGGTATCCCTTCGCACGTCTGACGTGTTTCGCCGAGCAGGCGCCGCGACCGGATCAGACCTCGCGCACAGGCCTCGGCCCTCCGGACGGCGAAGCCTTCGTCACCGACCTCGTCGCCTCGGTGCTGGGCCTGTCGCGCCACGAGATCGACGGCACGAGGTCGCTCGCCGATTACGGTCTCAACTCCCTGCTTCTGGTCGCGATGCTGGGCCGGATCAGCAAGGTGTTTCCGGGTTTCCAGCCTGCGTGGTGGCAGCCGCACGACACGTTGAACGACGTGGTCGCGAGGCTGCCCGAGGCGGCGGCCCGCTCCGCCCGCGTGCCGGCCCCGGAGCTGGTGCGCCTCAACGGCGCGACCGAGGGCAGACCGGTCTTCTGGATCCACGGCGCCCTCGCCGGCGTCGAGTCCTACCGCACGATCGCCGAGCGGATCGACCGCCCGTTCCACGGCATCCAGGCCCGTGGCCTGCTGACCGAGGACGCGCCGATCGAGGGCGTCACGGCCATGGCCGAGTACTACGCCGAGGTCATCCGCTCGGTGCAGCCCGAGGGGCCGTACGACGTCGGCGGATTCTGCCTCGGCGGCATCGTCGCCTATGAGGTGACCCGGCGACTTCAGACGCAGGGCCAGGACGTGGCCTCGCTGACGATGGTGGACTCGCCGGACGAGACCGGCCTGGCGAAGGCGAACGGGAACGGGTTCCAGTCGGCCCGGAGCGCGGCGCTGCAGATCGTCAATTCCCTGCTCTGGCCGGCGGGGGAGAAGGACCCGACGGTCCTGCGTGCCCGTCTCGTCCACCGGGACGAGGTCGCGGAGGACCTGGACGAGGACGCGTTCGTACTGCGGCTCGCGGAGTTGGCGGCCGAGCGCGGGCTCGCCATGAGACCTGCCCAGATCGCGCGCTTCGTCACGCGCAACATGGCGATCCAGCTCGCCTACCGGCTCGGCGAGCACACCATCAGGCCTCTGCCGCGGCCGGAAGCCGTGGTGTGCACCTATTTCCGTAACCGGCGCGGGCTCTTCCTGGGCGAGGCCGAACCCTACTTCCAGGTCGCCGGCGAGACCTTCTCCCTCGACCACGTGAATTACCAGCAGGACTGGGGGCGTGAACTGCCGGACCTTCGCATGGTGGAGATCGACGCCGCGAACCACATGACGATCCTGAACGACGCGGGGCCGCTCACCGCGATCGAGGAGACATGCCTGGCGCTCTACGCGTCCGACGAGATCGGGGCTTCCCGTGGCTGACCGGACCGCCGCCCAGACGCACGACCGCCACGAGCCGGTGGCGCTCGTCGGCATCGGCTGCCGACTGCCCGCACTGATCGAGGATCCGACCGCACTCTGGCAGGCTCTGCTCAAGGGCATCGACGCGGTGCGTCAGGTGCCGGCCAACCGGTGGAACGCCACCGCGTGGGCCGACGCGGAGGCGTCCGGCCGGGCGGCGAACCGGCGAGGTGGATTCCTCGATGACGTCACGGGATTCGACGCGGACTACTTCGGCATCTCACCGGCCGAGGCACGGCAGATGGACCCGCAGCAGCGGATCGCCCTGGAGGTGGCGTGCGCCGCGGTCGAGGACGCGCGGCGTTCCACAGCGAGTCTCGCGGGCACACGCACCGGCGTCTTCATGGGCGCGATGTGGCAGGAGTACCCGCTGTTCACGCAGGGCGTCGCCGAGGCGATCCACGCCCACTCGGCCATCGGCTGGGACAACTCGGTGATCCCGTCCCGCATCGCCTACGCGCTGGGGCTGCGCGGCCCCGCGATGGGCGTGGCGACCGCGTCGAGCTCCTCATTGGTCGCGGTGCACCTCGCCGTGCAGAGCCTGCGCTCCGGTGAGTCGGACTTCGCACTTGCCGGCGGCGTCAACCTGATGCTGCATCCGAACACCTCGGTGGCCTTGACGAAGCTCGGCACACAGAGCCCTGCCGGTCTGTGCCGGGCCTTCGACGGCGACGGCGACGGCTACGCCCGGGGCGAGGGCTGCGCGGTAGTCGTGCTGCGCCGACTGTCCGACGCGCTCGCCGACGGCGACCGCGTCTATGCGCTGGTGCACGGCAGCGCCGTCAACAACGACGGCGCGACGGACGGACTGACCGCCCCCGGCCACGAGGCGCAGACGGAGGTGCTGCGGTCGGCGTGGCAGAACGCCGGCGTCGCGCCGCGTGCGGTGTCGTACGTCGAGGCGCACGGCACGGGCACACCCCTGGGCGACGTAACGGAGGCGGGCGCGCTCGGCGCCGTGTTCGGGCCCGACCGGCCCGCCCCGTTGCGCATCGGCTCGGCGAAGACGAACTTCGGCCATCTCGAGCCGGCGGCCGGCGTGCTCGGGCTGGTCAAGGTCGCACTGTCGGTGCACCACGGCGTCATTCCGCCGAGCCTGCACTTCCGCACACCGAACCCGCGCATCGACTTCCCCGCCGAACGTCTGGAAGTGGTCACCGAGACAACTGCGTGGCCGGCCGGGCCGCGGTTCGCGGGGGTGAGCAGCTTCGGATACGGCGGCACCAACGCGCATGTCGCCCTCGGTGAGGCGCCCGAGGGCGCGCCGGAACAAGGCACGCCGGACGCGGGCGGTCCGGTCTGCCTGACGGTGTCCGGCACGAGCCCGCACTCGCTCGCGCGCAACGCCGCACGGCTGGCGAGCCACCTCGGGCAGTCGCCCGGGACGAGGCTGTCCGACGTCGCCTACTCGCTGGCGACGACCCGCACGCAGCACCCCACGCGCGGCGTGGTGATCGCTGGAAGGACGGACGAGGCCGTGGCCGGGCTGCGGGCGCTCGCCGCGGACGAGAGCCACGACGCCGTGGTGACGGGCGCGACTGCCGGTCGCGGCCGCGTCGCGTTCGTCTTCCCCGGCCAGGGCGCCCAGTGGTGGGGAATGGGCCGGTCGCTGTGGGAGCAGAACAACGCGTTCCGCGAGGCCGTGACGGCCTGCGACGAGGCCCTCATCCCGCACACCGGGTTTTCGGTCGCCGCGATCGTGCGTGGGCAGGACGGTCTCGCGCCGCCCTTCACGCGCACGGACGTGGTGCAGCCCGCGTTGTTCGCGATGTATGTCGGTCTCGCCGCAATGTGGCGCGCCTGGGGCGTCGAGCCCTCGGCGGTCGTCGGCCACAGTCAGGGTGAGGTGGCCGCGGCGGTTGTCAGCGGGGCGTTGAGCCTGGCGGACGGCGCTCGCATTGTGGCGTTGCGCGCTCGGGCCGTGCACGATCATGCGCCGGACGGGGCGATGGGACTCGTGGAGCGCCCGGTGGGCGAAGTCATCGAGGAGCTGGCGGCCCACGGCGAGGCGCTGTCCGTCGCGGTGGTGAACACCGCGCGATCGACCGTCGTGGCCGGAGACGCCGAGGCGGTGGACCGCTTCCTCGTGCGGATGGAGGCCACCGGCGCGTACTGCCAGCGCGTGGACGTGGACTACGCCTCGCACAGCCCGCACATGGATTCGCTGCTGCCCGCGCTGCGCGAGCAGCTCACGGGCCTTGCCCCCGCGGATGCGGGGATCGCCTTCTATTCGAGCGTGACGGGGGAACGGGCAGCCGGGCCGGAGCTCGACGCGGACTACTGGTGCCGCAACCTGCGCGAGCCGGTGCGCTTCGATCGCGCGCTGGAACGCCTGCGAGCGGACGGGTTCGGGATCTTCGTCGAGGTGAGTCCGCATCCGGTGCTCCAGATAGCCCTGGCGCAGGGCACCGAGGCCGACGGGACGGCCGTCGTGGTGGGCAGCTTGCGCCGCGATCACGGCGGGATCGAACAGGCGCTGCGG
The DNA here is from genome assembly GCF_044744085.1 of Streptomyces sp. NPDC087428. Classification (NCBI taxonomy): domain Bacteria; kingdom Bacillati; phylum Actinomycetota; class Actinomycetes; order Kitasatosporales; family Streptomycetaceae; genus Streptomyces; species Streptomyces sp. NPDC087428. Next base: position 23,687 of record NZ_JBIUXR010000009.1, on the reverse strand, counting down.
GCGCTGGCAGAGCTGCACGTCCAAGGGGTCCCGATCCCGTGGCAGCGTGTGTTCTCGACCTCGGACACGCGCAGGGCGGACCTTCCGACGTACGCGTTCGAACACCGCAGCTACTGGCTGGACGAACACGACGACGCGATCCCGGTCGTCAACAGTGCTTCGTGGCGCCAGGACGTGATGGCACTGCCCGAACCCGAGCGTCTGGGATCAATGGTCGCACTCGTCACGGGGGAGGCCGCGGCCTTGCTCGGCCGGCCGGCGGAAGACGTGCGCCCCGACATGACGCTGCGCGAACAGGGCTTTGACTCCCTCACTGTGGTCGAGCTGCGAAACCGGCTCAGCGCACGGACACGGGTCCCACTGCCCACCGTGCTCGCCTTCGATTACCCCACACCGCAGGCAATCGCGACACTGCTGCTGACGCACGCCGATACGCAGTACGAGGCCCCGGAAGTCTCGCCCGCCGTCGCCGCAGTGCCCACGCGGCCCGACGATGACGACCCCGTCGTGATCGTGTCCATGGCCTGCCGGCTTCCGGACGGAATCGACACGCCCGAAGCGTTCTGGGACCTGCTCGTCGACGGCCGCGAAGCCTCCTCCCCGTTCCCACAGCGCTGGGACGGGTGGGATCTCAGCACGATCGAGGAGGCGGAGCGCGCCGCCACTGGCAGGCGCTTCGATCGCAAGGGCGGCTTCGTACGCGACGTCGAGGACTTCGACGCGGCGTTCTTCGGGCTCAGCCCGCGCGAGGCACTGTCCCTGGACCCGCAGCAGCGGCTCGTTCTGGAAGTCGTGTGGGAGGCACTCGAGCGGGCCAATCTGCGCACCGCGTCCCTCGAAGGCAGCAGCACGGGCGTCTACCTCGGCGCGATGAGTTCGGACTACGACGTTGCCCGGCGCTGGGACGTCGGGAGCAGCGACGGCTACAAGATCACTGGCAACGGGTCGAGCCTGATCTCCGGGCGTGTGGCCTACACACTCGGCCTGTCCGGGCCGGCGCTCACCATCGACACCGCGTGCAGCTCGTCGCTCGTGGCCCTGCGCCTGGCGTGCGAGGCGCTGCGCAGCGGCGAATGCGACCTGGCGCTCGCCGGCGGAGTGACGGTGATGAGCACCCCGCAGATCTTCGTCGAGTTCAGCCGCCTCAACGGGCTTGCGGCCGACGGCCGTTGCAAGAGCTTCGCCGACGACGCCGACGGGACGAGCTGGGCGGAGGGCTGCGGCGTCCTGGTGCTCAAGCGGCTCTCGGACGCGAGGCGCGACGGTGACCGTGTGCTGGCCGTTGTGCGGGGCACCGCCATGAACCAGGACGGCCGCAGCCAGGGGCTCACCGCGCCGAACGGCCTCGCGCAGCAGCGCGTGCTACGCAGTGCCTTGGCCGACGGGGGACTGGCACCGGCCGACATCGACGTCGTCGAAGCGCACGCCACGGGCACCGTGCTCGGCGATCCCATCGAGGCCGGCGCCCTTGCCGCAGTGTTCTCGGGCCGCGTGCGCCCCCTGCACCTGGGATCGGCAAAGTCCAACATCGGCCACGCCCAGGCGGCCTCCGGTGTCATCGGCGTCATCAAGATGGTGATGGCGCTTCAGCACGAGTGGCTGCCCCGCACGCTTCACGCGGAAAGCCCGAACACCCGGATCGACTGGACCGGCGGCGAACTGGAGCTCCTGCGGCAGCCGAGGCAGTGGCCGCGGACACGGCGGGTGCGTCGCGCCGGCATCAGCTCATTCGGTATCAGCGGCACGAACACGCACGTCATCATCGAAGAAGCACCGGAGACCGTCGTCGCGGACCAGCCCGGCGACGATCTCGTCTACCCGCTGGTGATCTCGGGCACCGACACGCCCGCCCTGCGTGCGCAGGCCCTGCACTGGGCCGAGTGGCTCGACACGCGGCCCGCCGCGGCGATGCGAGACATCGCCTGCACCTCCGCCGTCGGCCGTACGCACTTCGACGCGCGTGCCGTGGTCTTCGCGGGCAACGCCATGGACGCTGCCGAAGCCCTGCGGGCGGTCGAGCCCGGCTCCGGCAGGGCGCTGGGGGAGATCGCCTTCGTGTTCGGCGGTCAGGACGCGCAGCCGCCAGGGATGAGCGGTCAACTGCTCGATCAGAGCGCAGTGTTCCGCGAAACCGTGGCGGAGTGCGACGCGGTCCTCTCGCCGTTGACCGGCTGGTCCGTGCTGAAGGTGCTGCGCGGCGAGGAGGACGTGAACAGTCCGGATGTGCTGCCGTGCACGCTGTTCGCGACATACCTCGGACTCGCGGCGCTGTGGCGCAGTTGGGGTGTGGAGCCGGCGGCGGTGGTGGGCGACGCGCAGGGCGAGGTCGCCGCCGCCGTGGTGAGCGGGGCGTTGAGCTTGGAGGACGGCGCCCGCGTCATCGCCCTTCGAGCTCGCGCGCGCTCGGGGGACCCGGCCGGTGGCGCGATTTCAGGGATTGTCCCTGCCCGGACTGCCATCCCCTTCTGTTCGCGCCTGACGGGCGAGGCCGTGCCGGGCCCGGAGCTCGGCGGCGACTACTGGTTCCGCGACCTGCCGGAGCCGCAGCCCATGAGGCTCGACCGCGCGCTGGAGCGGCTGCGCGGCGAGGGCTTCGGAGTGTTCGTCGAGGTCGGCCCACCCTCTGAAGGTGCCTCGGGCGGCGTGGACCGCCTCTGGCGAGCGGCCGCCACGTTGTTCGAGCGGGGCTTCCCGCTGGACTGGGAGCGAGTCCTCGGGTCCCGTGGCGCCGGCAAGGCCGACGTCCCGACGTACGCGTTCCAGCGCCGGCGCTTCTGGCTCGGAGACCTTCCGGCCGGGCCCGTCGCGGTGACGGCCGACCAGTCCGCGGACAGCCACCCGTGGTTCGATGCGATCACGACTCTCGCCGGCAGCGGCGGATACCTGTTCACCGGCCGGCTGTCACTCAACGATTGCCCGTGGCTGGCCGATCACGTCGTCAGCGGGCAGGTCTACGTGCCGGGCGCGGGCTTGATCGACGCTGCGCTGTTCGCCGCCCGGACCGCGGGTGCCGACGCCGTGGCAGACGTGACGCTGCTGGAACCGGTCGTCCTCCTTCCGGGCCGCGCATTGCGGATCCAGGCCACCGTCGGCGATCCGGACGCGCACGGACGACGCCCCTTCGCCTTCTACAGCCAACCCGAGGACACGGATGAGCCGCTGATCTGGCAGCAGCACGCGACCGGAGAGTGCGAGACCCGTGCCTGCGCCGGCGGCGCGTTGCCGCCGGACATCGACAACTGGCCGGTGCCCGATGTCCGGGCCCTCGACATCGAAGCCTTCTACGGACGCGCCCTCGCGAACGGGCTCGACTACGGCCCGGCCTTCCGAGGACTGCGCGAACTCGCCTGCCGCGACGGCGTCTACTATGCCCGGGTATCCCTTCCGGGCGCGCTGGATCCGGCCGACCACGGCCTGCATCCGTCGCTGTTCGACGCGGCCCTGCAGGTCGTCGTCGCCGGTCTGATGGAGGCGGGTGCGGCTCCCGGGCCGCTCGTCCCGTTCATCTGGTCGGACATCGAGCTGTTTCGTGCCGCAGGCAGAGAACTGACCGTGCGAGTGTCGTTCGAATCCGGCGGAGACGAGGACCCCGCGCCGGCCACCGTATGGCTGGCCGACCCGGCAGGCCACCTGGTGGCCCGGATCGGCAGGCTGAAGTTCCAGCACGGCAGACGTCGCGGACACCCGTTCGCCGAGCACCTCTACCGCGTCGGCTTCGAACCCGTACACCCCGTGGCCGAAACCACCGACCCTGCGGGCACCCTCGTGGTCGGCGACGCGGAGCTGGGCGCGGGGCTCGGCGCCGACGCCGTACCCGATCTGGACGCCCTCGTGAAGCGGCTCGATGCCCGGACGGACACGCCTCGGCGACTGCTGTTCGCGCCGCCTGACCGACCGTCCGCCCAGTGGAACGACGCGGAACGGAGCGCCGCTGAAGCACTGCGGACGCTTCAGGTGTGCTTCGGCGATGCCCGGCTCCAGGGCGCGGAGCTCGTCTGGATCACCCGTGACGCAGTGTCGTCGAGCCCTGACGATCAGGTGGGCAATTGGGCCCATGCCGCAGTGTGGGGCATGGTGCGCACGGCCCGCACGGAACAACCCGAGCGCGTCCTGCGCCTGATCGACCTCGATCCCGGTACCCCGGACTTCCGGCTCCTGGCGCGCGTGATCGAGACCGGCGGCGAGCCGGAGTGCGTGCTGCGCGGCGAGACCGCTCACGTGCCACGAGCAAGGCCGACCGTCGAGGAGGTCGACGCACTCGTCCTGCCGGACGAAGGCAGCTGGCACGTGCATCAGCGGGAAGACGATCAGCTGGACGTCATCGCCGCCACGCACGACGAGGGCGCGGAGCCGGTCGCACCGTGGGAAGTCCGCGTCGAGGTGCGCGCCGCCGGAATGAGCCCGGGACACGCACAGGCCCTGGAGTTCGCAGGGATCGTCACGCAGACCGGCAGCGGCGTCACCTCCGTACACACGGGTGACCGGGTCATGGGCAGTGCGGCAGGCGCGCTCGGCAACCAGATCCGCGTGGACGGTGCCACCCTCAGGCCGATGCCCGTCAACCTCACCTTCGCACAGGCGGCCGCCGATCCGTCCGCCCCCGATCCAAGGCAGGACAAGGCGTCGTTCACTGCCTTCGACGTACGCGACACGCCGTACGCCCTGCGCCACGCGCAGCGGAACGCTGCGCACAAGACCGTGCTGACCTTGCCACGCGCCCTCGACCCGGACGGCACGGTCCTGATCACCGGCGGTCTCGGCGAACTCGGCAGCGCGCTCGCCGCACACCTGGTCCGCGCGCACGGAGCGCGGCGGCTCGTGCTGCTGTCGCGGCGCGGTGGCAACACCCCCGAAGCCGCCTCGTTCGTGCGGGCGCTCGAAACCGCGGGCGCCGAGCGAGTGCACCTGGTCGCGGGCGACGTCGCGGACCGGGCCGCGGTGGCTGCGGTACTGGACGGGATCCACCCCAGCCATCCCCTCACGGCCGTGCTCCACCTCGCAGGCGTGCTCGACGACGGCCTGGTGGAGGGATTCACCGCGGAGCGGCTGCACCGGGTGATGGCACCCAAGGTCCAGGGCGCGCGCCTGTTGGACGAGTTGACCGAGCCGCTGGACTTGGCCGCGTTCGTACTCTTCTCCTCGGCGGCCGGAACGCTGGGCACCGCAGGACAGAGCGGGTACGCCGCGGCGAACGCGACGCTGGACGCCCTGGCGGCGAACCGACGCAAACGGGGTCTGACAGGACTCAGCCTCGCTTTCGGGCTCTGGGAACAGGCCGGAGTGGGCATGACCGCCCACCTCGGCAAGGCCGAGCTGGGACGCCTGCGGCGTCAGGGGATCGGTGCCCTGACCTTGGCCGAGGGCCTGAACGCCCTGGATATCGCGCTTGCGCGGCCCGAGACCCAGCTGATGCCCGTGTACCTGGAACTGGCATCGTTGCGACACGCGCTCGGCGACGCGGAAGCGCCTCCCTTGCTGCGCGACATGCTGCAGCGCACGAGCGAAGGGCGCCAAACCGAAGTCTCCGGGACCGCACAGTCGCTCGATACGCGGATGGCGGACGCCTCCGAAGCCGAACGGCCGGCTCTGCTGCTGGACCTCGTCCGCAGCGAAGTCGCCGACGTGCTCGGCCTGCCCGGACCCGACAGCGTGCCGGCCGACAGAGCACTGCGTTCCCTCGGGATCGACTCACTCACCATGGTCCAGTTGCGCAAGCGCCTCGCCAAGCGGTCGAACACCACACTGCCCGCCACCCTGGTGTTCGACTATCCGACCGTCGAGGCCATCGTCGGGCTCCTGCTCCACGACGCCACCACCCTGAGAGGGAACGAGAAGTGAAGACAGAGGCCCTGTTCATCGCGGGTACCGCAACCTACCTGCCCCCGGCGACCAAGGTCGAACAAGCCGTCGCCGACGGCCGGTTCGACGCCCAGGACGCCGAGGACACGCAGCTCGAGTCGGTCTGCGAGGCCACGGACGAAGCTCCGCCCGAGATGGCAGCAGCCGCTGCCAGAGATGCCCTGGAAAGGTCGGGTCACCGAGCCGAGGACATCGCGCTGCTGCTGCACGCCTGCGTGTACTTCCAAGGCCTCGAGCTCTACCCGACGGCTTCCTACATCCACCGCGAAGTACTCGGGGACCATTCGGCGCTCGCCTTCGAGGTCAAGAATGCTTCCAACGGCTGCATGACCGCGTTGGACATCGCGGCGCGCTCCCTCACGGCCACCGACGACGTGGCGGCGCTGGTGACCACCGCCGACAAGGTCAGTCCGCCGGCGATCGACCGCTGGAACAGCGACATCGGCATCGTCCCCGGCGACGGTGCGTCGGCGATGGTGCTCAGCAAGAGGTCCGGGTTCGCCCAGGTGCTGAGCATCTCCACGGTGTCGGATCCAACCCTTGAGCGCCTCCATCGCGGCGACGCGCCCTTTACACCTCACCACGACCCCACGCTCCCCATCGACCTGCGTCTGCGCAAACTGCAGTACCTGGGAGACGTGGAGCTCGACGAGTTCACCCGCCGATTCCGGGCCGGCCTCAGCAACTGCGTCAATCGAACCCTGCACGACGCGGACATTCGGCTGGGCGACATCGCCCGGTTCGTCGTTCCGCACTTCGGACGCACCGTGCTGCAGCGCGAGGTCCTCGCCGCACTCGATATCGACCTCGATCTCACGACCTGGTCCTGGGGTCGCACCGTCGGCCACCTCGGCGCGGGCGACCAGATCGCCGGACTCGACCACCTCGTGGAAGAGCGCGCCGTAGGCGCCGGCGACCTCTGCATGCTGCTCGGTGTCGGCGCCGGCTTCACCTGGACGTGCGCCGTGGTCCGGATCACCGAGCTTCCCGAGTGGCCGACACCGCCGGCCGGATCCGGCCTCGGGGGCGGGCGGAGCTGATGCGCTGCTACGTGTTCCCGGGACAGGGCACCCAGAAGAAGGGGATGGGACGAAGCCTGTTCGAAAGGTTCCCCGACCTCCGTTGCCGCGCCGACCGGGTGCTCGGATACTCGGTCGAAGAGCTCTGTCTGGAAGACCCGGAACGACGGCTGTCCGACACCGTGTACGCGCAGCCCGCGATCTACGTCGTCAACGCGCTGCACTGGTCAGCGGCACAGGAGGACCTGCCACCCGCGGACTTTTTCGCGGGCCACAGCCTCGGCGAGTACAGCGCACTGTTCGCGGCCGGCGCCTTCGACTTCGAAACCGGCCTGACGCTGGTACAACGCCGTGCGGAACTGATGAGCGAAGTCAGCGGCGGTGCGATGGCCGCAGTCGTCGGTGTCTCCGAGCAGATCGTCGAGGAGACCCTGAAGCAGCACGATGCCACCGGCGTCGTCATCGCCAACTACAACGCGCCCGAGCAGTTCGTGCTCTCCGGCAGCCGCGAGGAACTGGCACGGATCAAGTTGGTCTTCGAGAAGGTGGAGGGTGTCCGGGGCTTCGTCCCGGTCCGAGTCAGCGGACCCTTCCACGCACCGGCGATGGCCCCCGCCGCCGCGCGCTACCGCGGCCTGCTGGCCAAGGCCGACGTGGGCGAACTGCGGACACCGGTCATCTCCAACGTGACCGGCCGTCCGTTCGGCCCCGACGCTCAGGAAGTCCGCGAATTGCTCGCCGAGCAGATCGCCAAGCCCGTCCGCTGGACCGACTGCATCCGGTATCTGCGGGACGCGGGCGTGTCGGTTTTCACGGAACTGAGCGAATCGAAGGTCCTCACCTCGCTCATCGACCGGATCACCACCGCGCAAGAGCCCGCGCCCGACCTGCGCCGAGACCTGATCGAGCGCATCAAGCGCGAGATCCTCCAGCCGGAGATCGGCGACGAGGCGCTGAGCTTCGACGAGGACGCGTCGTTCCGGCAACTCGGCCTGAACTCCATCATCTACGTGCGCCTGGCCCGCCGGGTCGGGGCAGTCCTCGGCGTTCCCATCAAGCCGGACGTCATCTTCCAGCACCGTTCCTGCGCCGCCCTGGCGGACTACCTCCTGACCCGCGACGACATCGCCCAAGCCGCAGTGCCCGAGGCCCCACCCGCGCCTTTGCGTGAATACCGAGACGAACGGGTGACGGCCCTGCTGCGCGACTGCGCGAACGGAACCCTCAGCGTGGACCGGACCATCGAGGCGATCCGCGCCCTCGCGCGACGGGCGCCGAATGTCTGACGGGCACGGCGAGAACCGTTCCTAAGATCCCGTCGCTGAACCTTACGGGGCGACCTCGTACACGACGGGCGTGTCCGCACAGTCCGCGGCGAGCTCTCCAGTGCCGTAATTTCCCTGACGTCCGCTGTCAGCTTCCAGCGGAGCTTTGTTCCGACAGCCGCCACCGTAGGTGCACTGGGCGGAGGCGGCCGACGGGAGCCACTCAGCTCGTCCCACTCGACCGTGGGCAGCCGCCTCGGGGGGTGTGTCAGCGCGCTGCGAGGTTTGCGAGCAGCTCGGCGGCGGGCTTCGGATGGACGAGCCAGTGCAAGTGACTCCCTTCGAGTGTCCGGACATCGAAGGGGTTGTCGGGTGTGAGCACATCGGCTTCGCGAATCATGCGGTCCTGCACGGCGAGCGGAAGGCTGGCATCAGCGGCCAGGCGCACATAGGTCTTGGGAATCCGGCCCCATGTCGTGGCCTGTGCCCGGTCGGCGGACGTACCGACGTCGAGGTTCTCGTCAGGCTGGAAGGTGTTCAGGAGGGTCCGGAACTCGTCATCGGTGAGGTCGGCGGCGAAGGCTCGTTTGAACGCGGCGAGCGCTGCCGGGTCGGCGGTGCGGAAGTTGGTCCGGAGGAGACCGAGTTCAGCCGGGTTTCCGACGAGCGTGGTGGCGAAGGCTCCCGCGTCGACGTCCGCCATCTCCGGCTGAGCGTAGTAGTCGCTCACGTTCAGATCGACGGGGCACCAGGCGGAGACGTAAGCGATCCGGTCGATCAGCTCGGGCCGGGCGTTGGCGACGGCGGTGGCCGTGATGCCGCCCCTGCTGTGGGCGACGAGGACGGTGGGCCCGTTCCGCTTGGTCCGTTCGAGGACTTCGATCACGCGGGCGGAGTTGTCGGCGAGCGTGACTCCCTTGATACTCCCCGGTTCCGCGGCGAGGGCGTCGAGATCCTGGGGAGCCTGGTAGGCCGCGGGGAAGGTCGCCTCGAACCCGTGCCCCGGAAGGTCGACCGCGGCCGAGCGGTGCCCGAGTATGGCGAGTTCGGCCTGCAGCGGCGCGAACGAGAACGAATTCGCGAAGGCCCCATGAACAAGAATGAATGTCGGCGGATTCTGCATGCCTCAGCCTCCAACAGAACGATCTCCGGAGCAAGATCAGGGGTTCAAGACGGCTTCGATCGTCTGCCCGTGGTCTCGATGGTGGTGCTGAGCCATGTGCGGCTGATGCCTCGCAGGAGTGTTTCCGAAGCTCGATCGCCGGTTGCCGAAAGTCATATTCGGTGCGGTACGGCTCCGCCCTGCCAGCGGTAGAGGTCGCGCAGCAGGGAAATCTCGGCGCCGTGATGGATCAGCTCCCTGTTGACGTGCAGGACCCTGTTCTCCACGGGAAACCGCTCGGGACCCACCGTGGGCGGATGGTCCAGGTCAGCGTCCGAGAGCTCGCGGACCCCCGAGTTCCATCTCCCATACATCTCATCGAGCTGTTTCAGCGCCTCGTCAGCGGTCCCCGCGTAGGCGAATGTCTGGGAGTCGACGTCCTGGCCGCCGAAGTACCATCCGACCCGATAGCCCAGGCACGAGACGATGATGTGCGCCAGCCGCCAGGCAATCGTGGTCACCGGCGCCGGCACCGGGTCAGGGGACGCGGAGTCCATCGTCCACTTCCTCGAACCTGCCGACATCGGTACGGCCGACGCGCCATGTGGGCGGATGCTCCAGCAGCCGCGCACCGGCTCCCAGAAGTACTCCTCGTCGGTAAGACCGTCCAGCCGTGGCCGCAGGTTCTTGCGCCAGTACCAGTCCAACTGCTCCGCGATCCGCTCGCTTCTTGTCATTGCCGCACACTACACACCCGTCGAGCAGAGTGATCGTCGCCGTGTGTGGCGAGCCCAAACAGCCAGCACAACACCGCTGTTCAGAGGTTCAGCACGGAACTCCGCCGGAATGCGGCAGCCGTGAGCCGTGAGCCGTGAGCCGTGAGCCTTGCGCGGACGTGGTTGGGCTCGTGGGCGATGGCGTCCAGGTCGGCCTGGTTGAAAGTGCGGAGATCCGCGCCCTTGGCGGGACGGACGGGCGCTGATGGACACCATGCTGCGGATGATGCCCCGCCCAGTGGGCAGACGGGCGAGCATCGAGCGATGCTCGGCCTGCCTGACCGCAGTCGCTGGGTGAGGCTGCGGTCGATCGCCTGGCGCCGGCGAGGGTCGTAGAGCGAGAGGTAGATCGCGTCGTGCGACGCGGGGTGAGACGGATGCCGCCGCTCTGGTACAGGAACTGACGGACATGGTGCATCGGCGCCCCGAGTGCCCGCCCGATCAAGCTGAACGATTGCCCCGCACACCACCGTCTCCAGACTTCCTCCTGCTGAGCCGCCGAGAACCCGCAGTCACGCACCTGTGCCTCCACGATCACATGACTATGAACCGTTCCGGGGTCGGTAAAAAAAGCGACGCCTTCGGGCTGTTCGAGCGGTTCCGGGCACAGTGCCGCTCGTCGCTCGGGCCATGGTCGGACCGCGCTCGAAGCCTGGGACCTGATCGGCCCCCCGCTACCACTCGGAGTCGGCCACGAAGGATCCATGTCATCGTCGGCCTCAACGGCCTGCGCCTGCTGCGCGAGCGCGTCTGGATGAATCTCCCCCGGCAAGGACACCACGTGAGCAGGCGTGCCCGCCGGGAGCGTACGGGCGCCTCCGAAGGGGCGGCCGATGCCGCCAGTGCGTGATGCACGGTCACCGTCAGCCGGGGCTGCTGTTGTGGCACCCCTATTCTGCACAGACAAGACATGGCAGATATCACCGAATCGGCGTGCTGCTTGTCGCCTACGGCGGGGGCGGCACGGCAGTTGCCCCTGACACCGTTGAGCTTCCGAATAGCCGTCACCAGGCTGGCAGCTACAACGTGTCGGCGGGCCGCCCCAGGCGAAGTGTCAACGGCCTGCCGCTGCATCGTCGATAGCGGACTGCACGGTATGCAGCAGCGGGGCCAGTGCTGCCCATTCCGCAGCATCGTACGTGCGCCCGTGACTGCCGGCAGGGGCGTCCCGGTGCCCGTGGCAGAGCCTGACCTCCATGACGCCTTTGCGGTTCGGGCCGGCCACGTCGATGTACATGTACTTCACATGGAAGCGTTCAGTAGCTTCCCGCAGCCCGAATATCTCCAGCACGCGGCCGTCGAAGGAGTACAGCTGCCGATCGATCCTGACCGTGATCTCGTCCATGAGGCCCGACGCTACTCGTCAGTGCGGTGGGCTGGGTGACGCCGTTTGCGATCCGGGGGTGCGGATTGAGCGTCGTGTGGGTCGGTGGGCGGGGATTCGTGTTGCTTTGGTGGGTATGGGGGCTGCCCGGCCGATCGCTGCCGATCGCTGCCGTGTTCGTTCTCGAACACGGCGGCACCCTTGTAGGTGTTGTGGTGGAACGCTGTTGTGGTGGAACGCTGTTGGTGCCTGGTGCCGCCGCTATGTTGTTCGTGTTCTTGTTCGGTTCTTCGTGGCTTTCGGGACTGTTCGCCGTCACCCGTCGTGTCGTTGTTGGTGTTGTGGCCTTCGTGGGGTTTCTCGCTGTTTCTGGAGTGCGGTTCGCTGTGCGGTGGCTCAGCCTGCCGTACCATTTTCACGGGCGGTGTGGGGAGGGCCGTGCTGAGGGTGATCATGCTGTTCATCGCTGTGTACGTCTCGGTCGGTGACGGCCTTGGTCATCTCGACGCTTCACGCTGCACGTTGCTTGCTGGTGCCGGTCAGGGCGCGGGCCGGTTCGGCGTGCTGTTGCTGCTCGGCTGAAGTGTTCCGCCGCAGTGCCTGGCCGAGGCCGGCGCCGCACTCGACGTGGGTGGGTGCATTCCGGCTGGTTTCCTGCCCGTCTCGGCCGGTTGCCTCAGCGACGCGGCCGGTCTGACGAACCATCGTTGTCTTCGGCGCCGTCCTGTTCGGTCTGGCCGTCATCGGCGGCCTGGTGGTCCGCGCCGGCCGTGGCCAGGTGGCGGGCCCGGCCTGACCGGCCGCGAGAGGCATTGTGTGTCTGGGGAGGGTGGTGGTGCATCGTTCTCCGGGTGTGCGGCCGCGCGTGAGGTGGTGCGAGCGCCTTGAGGTGTACGTGTTGAGGGCCCTGGTGTCCTGGCTCAGACATCAGCCGCAAGGTAGCGGGTGATCACACGCTGGCCACCGTGGCGGCCTTCTCGTCGTGCTCGCGCAGCATCCGCATGACGGTGGCGGGTGAGGGGTGCTGGCCTTTCTTCGTGCCGGTGGTGATGACGAGCCGCTTGGCGATGTCGCGCAGGCTCGTCTCCTGGTCACGCAGGTACAGGGCCATGGACAGCATGTCCTCGTCGGTGACACCCGCGCCGCCGATGGTCTTGCCGCGCTTGCGGGCGGATTCGTGGCCTTCAAGGGTGCGGTCGCGGAGGTACTCGCGCTCCATCCCGGACATGGCCGCCAACACGGTGAACACGATCCCGGAGGGGTCGTGCGAGCCCTTCAGCTCCCCGGTCAGGAATTCCAGCCCGACGTCGCTGGCCTTCAGCTCTTCGGCGAGCATGGCGAGTTCGATGCCACGGCCGAGCCGGTTGTGCTCGTGGACGGTGAGGGTCACGGCGACGCCGGAGGAACGGATCTCCCCGGCGAGCTTCACGACGGCCTCCAGCTCGGGGCGCCGGGTGGCGCGGGTGGAGATCTTCTCTGAGAAGACGCGGGTCACCCCCGCCTCGGCGAGGGAGTCGAGCTGTGCGTCGAGGGACTGCCGGGTGGTCGAGGCCCGTGCGTAGCCGAGGCGGACGTGCCCGACTGGTTCGGCGCCGGCACTCACCGGCCGGGGCAGCTCGGTCCACACCGACCCCGGCTTGCGTACGGCCGGGGTCGGCACGCTGAGCGTCTTGGCGAGTCGGGGCACAAGGCGGAAGCGGGCGGTGTGGTACTGGATGGCCACTTTGCCCTTGCCGGTTCGGCACGGGGAGCCCGCGGGGGCGGCGCAGATGGGCATCGGGCAGTCGTTCGATTCCACGCGCTTGAAGTCGTCGCTCACGCCCCGGAGCGTTTCATGGGGGTGTTTCAGACGTCCAGTCATTTGCAACAACTCATGAAACATGATCACCGCAGGTGGGCCATCGGACGGTCGGCTGTTTCATGAGCGAACACCTACGAAACGCGCTTGTTCGCTCCGGGGCAGGAGCCAGGAGTGACGCCGATGCCGCTGGCCGACTCCTGCCACGCCTCCGTGCGGTGCCGTGAGGGGCGACTCGGTGTCATGGCCGTCCGACTCCCGGCGGCCGTGACACGACTGCATCGGTGTGACGGGCGCACGCCCCGAAGGTATTCGTCAGGCACCGCCCCAGACCGGGGCATCCGTTGCCCATAGACCCGGCGGACGTGCCCAGTTCACCGGGCCCCCTTCGTACGACACCGGCGGCAGCGCGTGCCGCAGTCGGCCCATGGGACTGTCGGTCTCGGTCAGCCAGTGTTCGGCGTCGAAGCCCTCGTCCTCGCCCGGAGCGGGTACCAGGTCGTGGACCAGCCAGTGCGCGGTCTGCGTCAGCGCGAGGTGGACCAGCCGGGTGCCGCCCGTGCGGTGCTGCTCGGTGAGCGCTCGCAGGACACCGGCCGCGAGCAGATAGCCGGTGCCGTGGTCGAGCGCCTGAGCGGGCAGAGTACCGGGCGAGTCCGGCGAGCCCTCCAGCTCGGCGATGCCGGTGGCCACCTGGACCAGGCTGTCAAAGCCGCGCCGCTCGCGCCACGGCCCGTAACGGCCCCACGCGGAGAGCTGGGCGATCACGAGCCCTGGGCGGTGTTCGGCGAGCGCCTCGGGCGTCAATTCGAACCGTTCCAGCGCGCCCGGCCGGTAACCGGTGACTACCACGTCTGCCGCATCGAGCAGTTCCTCGAAGAGCCTACGGTCGGTGACCTCCCCCAGGTTTAGGGTGGTCGAGCGTTTCCCCATCCCTGTGTCGTTGTGAGCCTCCTGGCTTTCCGGCAGTTGTGGAGCGTCGATCCGCAGCACGTCAGCTCCGAGCAACGCAAGCGTTCTGGTGGCGACCGGTCCGGCCAGCACTCGGGTCAGATCCAGAACGCGCAGCCCCGCGCACGGTAGTGCGGCACCTCCGAGCATCCGATCCGGGGCATCATCGATGCGCGCCGTCGTCAGCAGCGGCTGCCCCGCAACCATGACCCCCTGCTCGCTCTTGGCCCAGTCCTCGGGGCTGCGTGCCGCGACGGCCAAACCGCCCGCCGCGTACACGGTCTCCTCCACTTCCAGCGCAGTAAGCCCCGCGATCGCCTGAGCCACCGCGTCCACCGCCTCCTCGGCGACGTCTCCCGGCACCCCGAGAGCGGCGAGCAATCGGGCCCGGTGGTGCGGGTAGTTGGCGTGCGTACGAACCCATCCGTCGGTCGCCCGCCAGAACCGGGACAGCGGCGAGAAGGTCGACCACCCTTGTCCGTCGACCCGCACCAACCGGTCGCTGAGGAACGCCGCCGCGACTGCCTCGTCATCGACCCGCACACGGGGCACGGGGCGCCCCGTGCGTACGGAAGTGAGCTCGGCGGCCGCGAGCGAGCACACCGCGACGGTGGCCCGCGCCAGCTCCATGACGGGCAGCCGTGCCGGCAGCCCTCCGGACGGACCGCCGTAGGACACCCGGTCGAGCAGCGAAGAATCGGCACCCAGTGCCGCCCAAGCCTGGGAGGCCCCCGAGATGATTGGAGAATTCATGGCCCTACTGTGGCACTGAGTGCCACCTGTGGGAAGGGTTGCGTCATGGCCCCAGGTCCTCGCCGACGCACTACTGAGAGTCGGCCAGAGAAGCCGCCCGCGCCTGCGGCGCCCGACTCGGCCGTCCGCCGGCGATGATGGAGGAGCAGCGTCATGCCCGCTGCCTTCGTGTCTCCGTGCTCGATCGGTCGGCGGCGTCCGCGGGGGTGCGGGGGCGGGGCATCGTGAGCTCCAGGTCGAGGCGCTTGTCCATATCCAGGCGGAAGGTGCCGTATGGGTTGACGTTGGACCAGAACAGCGCCGTCAGGCCGCGCCGGTCCTCGGCGCTCAGCTTCTTCGCCCATGCCGGTTCGGCCAGGACCTGCTGCACCAGCAGGGTGTTGACGTGCACGAGCGCGGACTGGAGCAGGTGCAGGGCGAGCATCGAGGTCTCGGCATGCTCCTTGTCCGGGCCGGTCAGGGCGCCGTCCTTGCCGTAGTGGAGCACGGTGTTGGCGCTGTTCCAGTTCTCCACGACCTGGAGCCCACCGCGGATCTCGCGGCGCAGGCCCGGACTGGCCAGGTAGTCGCAGGCGAAGACCGTACGAACAGCGCGGCCGAGTTCCTCGAGCGCGGCGTAGGTGGGGTGCTTGGGGCCGCCGCGGGTGGAGCGCCGCAGCACCTGCTCCGCCTCTGCTGTCCCGAGACGGAGCGCGGTCGCGTACTTCACCATCTGGTCGTACTGCTGCTCGATCAGCTCCCAGCGGATCGGCCGCGTCAGCGAGCCGCCGAGGGCGGGCCAGCCGGGCGGGGCGTCGTCCGGGCGGTACAGGCGGATGCTGCCGATGTTCTTCAGCCTCGGCAGCAGGCGGAAGTTGAGCAGCTCGGTGAAGGCGAACCCGGCAATGCTCGCGCCGTGCGTGTCGACGTAGTTCGACTCGATCTCGGCGTCCGTACAGTGCCGCAGCAGGCCCTCGATCATCGCCGCGACCTCGGACGACGAGCAGGACTTGAGCTGGGAGTAGATGCAGACGTTTTTCCGCTCGATATGCAAGTAGATCATCACGCCGTTGCCGCCGTAGCGGGCGTGGTACTCGGTCATGAAGTTCGAGGACCAGGACCCGAACTTCTTCGAGTCCGATGCGCAGGCGTTGCCGCGACCCCACCATGCGGTGTCGCGGGCGGCGAAGGTGGAGTTCACCAGCCGGGTGACGGCGGCCCGGAGGCTGTCGACGGTGATGAAGTGTCGGCGTACGTGACGCAGCGCAGCTTCGCTCTCGCCGTGCTCGCCGGTGGCCACGATCGCGCGGATGCCCATGTTCGTGCCCAGCGCGAAGAGGGCCAGCAGTAGGCGGCGCTGGAGGACGTCACGCTCGATGCGCTCGTAGGCAGCCACTGAGGCGAACTCGTCGGTGAAGCCGGTGAGGAAATCGGCGTTCTTCAGTACGTCCAGGAGGTCTAGGACGCCCCAGCGGCGTGCGACCTCGTCCTTGGGGGCCGCCAGGCCGGTGGGCTCGGCCAGCGGTTCCAGCTTGGGCACGGTGATCCACGGCTCGCCCTTGCGCGTGGTGACCTTCACCCCGCCCGCTGAGCCGTCCGCGAGCGCGGCCGAGAGTCGGTCCAAGCCCGCGGTCATGCGCTTCTTCAGGTCCGCGATGAACGCTCTCGGGTTCAGCGGCTGGCGGATCGCGGCGTAGTGCACGGCGCGGGTGGCCTCGAAGTCGCCGGGCAGGCCGTCCTCCGGGTTGCGCCAACGAGCCGCGCCCTCGATGCAGATCTCGCGGCGGCGGACCGCGTCCCGCAGCGCGACCAGGACACACAGCTCGTACGGGATGCGCTCGACCTTGCCCTTGTCGTCGACGACCGCCTCGCGCCAGTCCTTGCGCACCATGCCGTCCATCGGCACCGCGTCACCGGCGTCGTAGAACCGGGTCTTGCCGTCGACATCGGCGAACTTCTTCAGCAGCTTCATCGCATCCATCACCGGACGGCAGGCGGTGTTGTTGCACTTGAAGCCCAGGGTGTTCAGCAGCGGCGGCAGCATCTGCCGGTAGTACGAGCTGTAGGAGGAGCGGAGTGTGGTGCGGACCTTGGCCTTGAAGACCTTCTCGTTCGCCTTCGCCTCCGCGACCAGCTCGCGGAGCGTCTTCTCCCCGACCACCGGGAACAGGGCCCGGCGTACGACCTCGTCAGGCTTGTCGACGGCGGCCGTCGCCAGTTCGAAGAGGATGCCCTCCTTGCCGCGGACCTTCTTCAACTCGGCCGTCAGCTGCTTCTCCACCCGTCGCTCGGCGCGGGCGTTGATTTTGTGGACCAGGGCGACCAGCAGGTCGACCAGAGCGTCGGTGATCTCCGCCTGCCGGGACGAACACAGCGCCGCGAGCAGGGTGATCCGTACGTTCTCCGCTGTGTCGCGGAAGTCGGAGGGGTACATCTTGATCGCCCGTGCCCGCCAGGCGGCCACCAGCTTCTCCGAGCAGTCCGCGAACAGACCTTCGGGGCAGCCCGAGCTTGCGCACGTCGTTGAGCTTGGTGATCTCCGTGAGCACGGAGTCCAGGCCGACCGCGCCAGGGTCGCGCTTGAGCGCGGCCAGCAGGGCGGTACCCGACTCGTTGTCCTCGGCCACCAGGGACAGCAGCCGATCCGTGCCCGCCTCGCCCAGGCGGCCGATCGTGCGGGCGCAGAACGTCTTCTCCCACTTGCCCCGCGCCGCGACCAGGATCTTCTCGACCCGGGTCCGGCCCGGTGGTTCGATCTTCCGGGCCCGGCACTCGACCAGCAGGGCCTCGCGCTGCCGGTCCTCCACCAGCTCGACCGGACAGACCTCTACGGACAGACCTCTACGGCCAGCCACTGGGCCAGCGCCTTCTCGTCCGCGACCGTCGACGGCCGGAACCCGAGGGCCTCTCGGATCTGCTTCCGGTGGTACTCGGCAGTCCGGCCGACCAACGTGTACTTCGCGAAGTCGGTAGCCGGGACCTTCACCAGATCGGCGACGTACCTCACCGCGGCCGGCGGGACCTCTTCCAGCACATCGGGAAACCGGCCCTCCAGCTCGAAGAACTTCAGCAACAGACCGAAGCCGAGCCGCGTCGCCCCGCTCTTGTTCGCCACCAAGCCCCAGTCGCCGTCTACCAGCGTCCAGTTCGCCAACAGCTCCTCTGACGACCACTCTTGCCGCACGCCCGCCCCTTTGGCCTCGATCACTCGATCAGACCAACGACGGCGCCCCGGACAGGGAAACGGGACTCGCCTCCATACCCACGACCTACTTTGCGGCTGGAGTCTGAGCTAGGACACCGGGGCCTTGAGGGTGAGGAGTTCGCGGCGGAGGTGTTGAGGGCGAGGCCTTCATCGTCCCTTCCCGGGGGCCGGCCCGACAGGAGCGTGACCGGCCGGCGGTCTCAGCCGGTGTGGCCGGTGGACATCAGCAGAGGCGGCACCATATAGGTGTTGCCGGACGAATCCTCACCGAGGGGTACCCACCGGAGCCCCGTCATCCGGGGACAGTCACAGGCCAGCCCGATGTCCACGCCCAGGCGAGGTTCGCCCGGCGCCACGTCCATGCGGTAACAAGCAGTCCATCCTGACGGATACGGCACGTCGTACACGTACTGCACGGACATGCCGGTCAGACCGGTTTCTTCAGCCACTTCGCGAACCACCGCGTCCTCCGGCGACTCGCCGGGCCCGATGCCGCCTCCCGGCAGAGTCCAGTACTCCTGGCCGTCGTGGCGGCCCGATGAACCCATGCCCCGCTGGCACACCATCAGGACGTGCCGATCCCGAATGATCACTGCTGCCACCCGCCGCCTGCCTGCCACAACACCAATCATTACAGGCCGGCCGGCGGCCGGCCAGCATGTCCAACGAATGAAGAGCTGCTCTCCGGACCCGGGGCCGGTACCGAACCGCAAGCCATCCGTACTGGGCGGGTACGCCGGCCAAGGAGTCGAGGAACCCACCCCAAGGCGATCCTCTCCTCGTCGTACCCGAAGGTCACGGCGGCAGCGAGTGCCCCCAACGGCCGGTGCTGTACCCGCAACAGCCCAGCAGGACCTCCAGTACGAATCCCGGGTTCGTGGCGGGCGAGGACCTCGCCCGCCGGGACCTGGCGCAGCTGCTCCAGGGCATGACCAGGCGCTTCTGCGGATCAGGACCAAAACGCACAGCATCTCCGAAAATATGCTTATATCGCATAGCCTATGCGATCTGCTCATACTCTGGGTAGGATGTGTTCATGGTGATGAGTACCGAGGAGACCTTGCGGGTGACGGTGACCGCGATCGCGCACCGCACCGGTGAGCAGCAGTCCGTCCTGGCCGCCGTGTTGGGGCTGACGCAGGGCCAGATCAGCCGCAGACAGCGGGGGATCGCGTCGTGGACGCTGACGGACTGCGACCGCCTCGCCGCCCACTGGGGGATACCCGTGCTGGATCTCCTCGCGGGCCCCACCCACGCCTTGACGAAACTCCCCCCGGACCGCATCCCAACCGGCGGGCAGCAGACCCTCATCCCACTCGAAACACCCACACCCGACCCCACCACTGCTCCCGCCTCGACCGTACCCGCGCCCCCCGCCCCGGCCTCACCGACGCCGGCACCAACACCTTCCGCGCCCGCGCCGCCGGCCCCGCAGCGCGTGGCCGCGCCTGCCGGTCCGCTCACGGATCGTGTCCACGAGCGCGTCAGGGAGGAACTGACCGCGCACGACGGGGACCTTCAGGCCGCGCGGGCCGCACTCATCAAAACGGCGGTCCCCGACGTGATGACACTCTTCGCCGCCTCCCGGGTCGGCGGCCGCTACGAGCACTCGGAGTTCCCGCCCACCGCCGACATCCTCAAGAAAGCGTCGCAGAAGGGCCCGGACCAGGTCTGGGAAGCCCGCCCGAAATGGCGCTCCGAGGAACTGCACCGCGCCGCACGCGGCGGGCACGTCACCCTCGAAGTCACCGCCCTGGACATGAACGCCGCCTACCTCAGCGCGCTCAAGACCTGGCTGCCGATCGGGAAACTGGTGCGCTCCGAGGGCAACCACCACGACGCGAAACGCTCCGGCATCCACCGCGTCACCCCGGCCGCCTGGGAACAGCCGGACCTCCCCCCACCACTCGGCGCACGGAAAGAACCGGGGGACCTGTGGGTCACAGAACCCACACTCCGCCTGCTCCTGCGCTGCGCGAAACTCCGCTACTGCGACGCCCCGGTCATTCACGAATCGTGGACATCCGGCGCCTCGGAAGGACTGCTGGAAAAAATGCGCCGCGCCCTCGCGGAAGTTCGCAAGGAAGCCATTTCCAACAATGACGAACTGGCCCTGGAATACGTGAAATCCATGTATTCTAAGTTCGTGTCAACTATCGGGGAAAGCAGCGCAAACCGCGCAATCAGACGCCCCGACTGGATGCACATCATTCGCTCCCAAGCATTCGCAAACCTCTGGCTGAAAGCACATAAAGCACACACATCAGGACTGACAGTCGTTCAAATGTCCGGCACCGACGAACTACACGTCGCCGGAGACTGGCAGCAGGTATTCCCGGAAGGCCGCGACCTATCCCAGGTCAAGGCGAAAACCATCTACACACTGGGGGAGTAGACCATGACCGGCGGTGCAACCGACCTATGGGGCGAGTGGCAGAAACACGGCGCCCAAGGCCTCAGCGGCGCCCAGGCACTCGCGCAAGAGCTCGACCGCATCGCCCGCGAAGGCGGCATCGCCTCACCCACCACCACCCACCGCGGACTCTCCGCCCGCCTGCGCTACCTCAACACCCCCCCCGGCCGCGAAACCCTCACCAAACACGGCGTATCCGCCCGCCTGCTGCGCTCCTGGGAACGCGGCACCCGCCCCAGCGCCCCTAAGCTGGAAGCCGTCGACCGCGCGTACCAGGAGCGCCGCAGGGACAACCTCATCCGCTCGGGAGCACTGAAGCGGCTACTGAACAACGAGGGCCGCGGCCGACGCATCGAGATCTACCCCGTGGACCAGACAGCCGTGGACGAGCAATACCGTCGGCCGAACCTCAGCGAGCGCTCCGTGCAGGCCCGTTACGTCTGGGACGACATGATCGGCGCCTGGGGCAAGAGCGACATGGACACCCTTGACGAGATCTGGGACGACATCATCACCGACCTCGACTCCGACTACGCCGCCTACGCATACGTCGGCTCCATCGGAATCGGCGCCTGAGCAGCGCACACAGACCACATCAACCCCATCCGACACCTGCGGGTACAGAACCGCACGACGCACAAACCCACGGACGGACGGGGCGACGGCGACATCGAGGACCAGGAGCAGCGGCCGGTACCGGCCGGGGACGGTCCGGCGGCGGCCAGCGCCCCGCCGGAGAAGAACACAACAGCAGGAACGGGGGCCGCCGCCCCAGTCGGCCGGGTACGCGTCGACTCGTCTCCCGGTGTCGATCTCCTGCTGTCCCTCGGAGCGCGGAAGTCTGAGTTCCTGCTGACGACGGGTCAAACACTGCGGGACCAAGGGCTGACATTGCCGGGGCTGCTGGCGGCGGGATAGCCGCGTGAGCACCTGCGGCAGGTCATCGCGGCCCGGGCGCTGGCGGACCCGCTGCACCGGACGGTCGGCGCAATCACCTCGGGGCGGCTGAGGACAGCGGCGCCCATGCCGGTACCGAGCCCGAACGCCCGGAGCCCGGTGGGCGGACTGGTGCCGCATCAGACCCCGGAACCGGACCGGGCAGCGCCGGGAGAGCCGCGGCGGTGGGAGGACGCGCCGACACCGACGCCCGACCGGTGGGACGACGTCCAGGAGCACCACCAGCAGTTGCGGCGTGGTGTGGAGCGACCCTGGATGCAAGGGCGACGACGGCCTGTGCGACCGCCTGGCCGTGGTCGGTGAGACCCGGTGCGCGCAGCACCTGGGCTGGCCGCTGTACCCCGGCCACGGCGGGCGCTCCTGTGACCGCCGTACCCGCGACGGTCGACAGTGCGCCACCTGCCAGGAGCAGGAGTACTACCTCCGCACGGCCGACGCGCTGCCCGAACCGGAGACCGAGGGCGGCCGGTAACCCCGGACACAACGGCCCCTGCGGCCGGCCCATCACCAACGCGGGCAGGTGCGTACGCTGCCGCATCGCCGTCCAGCGCGACCGCGACCGCATCGAGGAGGAATGGCAGGCCGCCGCAGGCCGCCTCGCCGGCCGCCGAGGCAGAAGAGGCCAGTCAGCGAGCCCTGAGCCCGTCCTGAGCGATCATCAGCCGCCCCGGGCCTCCACGGGTCCGGGGCGGTGCGCGTTCGGCCCGTAGATCGCCGCACAGCGCTTCGCCCGATGGTGCGGCGCACGTCATAGCGCATTGCGTTCGTATCGAACCGTCAAAAACTGGGACAACAGAAGCACTTGCGCAGCTTGCCCCTACCGGTGCCCGGCGCCCCATTCAATAGCTGACCGACCCGTAAAAGCCCAGGTCAGACATTGAATGGGACGTTTTTTCATGACCAGAGTGAGTGGCACTTGCGCGGCTAACCCTCCGCCGTTCGAAAGTGCTGCCAAGGACGCAGCACCCGCTGTTCGTCCGTCACTCAACTCAGGGGAAAACGCATGACTACGACCGTTCCGCAGCCGCCCACCACCACACCCACCACGTCCGTGCCGTCCGTACCTGCCGTGCCGGCTCCGCCCGCTACCGCTCCGTGGGTCGTGGCGGTCCTGGCCGTCCTCGGCACGGTGGTCCTCATGGGGGCGTGCGTCGCCGTCGCTGTCATCGCCTGGCTGCGCCCCGGTTCCGCGACCCCGCTCACGGTGATGCTGGGCGCGATGGGCGCCCTGGGCGCGGTGGCGGCCCCGGTCCTCTCCATTGCCCTGGTGAGCCGTCGGCGGTGAGCGCCCGGTGGATCTGAGCCCGATCGTCGTCCGATGACCGGACAAGCCCGGTGCCGGCCCCGGCCAGGCGGCCCCTGGGGGACTGTTGGGGGTTGCGCCCGGGGTTGTTTCCACCGTTGGCTGAACAGGAGGACCAGGGGTTGCACCGGGGGTGTTACCGGAGGTGTGAACCCCTGTTTTCTCGATCGGCTCGTTCATGCAGGTCAGACCCCGTGGGCAAGCCGGTCTGTGACGCCGACACCTCTTTCCACGCGATAGCCGTGGGAGAGGCCAGATGTTCCGGGGTGGGGTGTGGGCCGCCCGCTGGGACGGGCTGCGTACGGTCTCGTCCATGAGCACGACGCGCCGCCCTCTCGGCACCGGACCGGTCACCCCCGCACCACCCCAGCCGAGCACGGAACAGCAGCTCCGGCTGCTGGCCGCCGAACGCATCGGCCCCGGAGCACGCCTGACGGCCCGTGGCGACGAAGCACCCGAGCCGCGGGGCCGGCGGAAGCTCGGGACCGGAACAGCCGACGCCTGACAGCCCCGGACGGGGCCCGGGGGCCAGGGAGTGGAACTCACCACCCACGTACCGGTGATTACCGCGCACCGTCCCGGCCGCGGCCACCGTGTACGTCTGCGGCCCCGCCGGTACGTCACCAGATTGACGTACCGGCGACGAACGACGAGCGCGCAAGCGAAATCCGCATACGGCATCTGAAATCAAAGAGGCGCCCACCGCATAACTGGCTTGCACCCCATTTGCGTTGTTCTCCCAGCCGATCAATGGACCGTGGACGCGTCCGCTGCGGGAACCTGAATCCTCGCCGTACACGGGCTCCTGGCCGTGTTGGTAGCGGGGAATGGAGGTGGTTTCGCAGGTACAGATTCCCTCCCCGCAGAAGGCTTTTCAGCATTCGCCTTACAACGGCTAACACAATGAGGTGGATCGGTCCTGTTGACCGTGTCCGCGTCAGAGATTCAGCGTTGTTCGGGCATGGGGACTTCGCCGTGGATCG
>NZ_JBIUXR010000008.1:236220-435805 GCF_044744085.1 Streptomyces sp. NPDC087428 | reverse complement strand
CTCCAACGACAACACCCCCGACACATACGCAGCCACCAACTCACCCACCGAATGCCCCGCCACCCACGCCGGAACAACACCCCACGACCCAACCAGCCCGAACAACGCCACCTCAAACGCAAACAACGCCGGCTGCGTCCACCCCGTCCGATCCAACCGCCCCCCACCACCCACCCCAAACATCACCTCACGCAACGACCCACCCAACAACGGATCCAACACACCACACACCTCGTCCAACACCCGCCCGAACACCGGAAACCCCACCGCCAGCTCACGACCCATCCCCACCCACTGCGAACCCTGACCCGAAAACACCAACCCCACACCACCACCCACCCCCGAAGAGGTGTGGAGGCCGGGGTCGCGCAGTGCTTCGAGCAGCGCCTCGCGGCCCGTTCCGACGGCCACCGCACGGTGGCCGAGCGCGGCGCGGCCGGTGGCGAGGGTGTAGGCGACGTCCAGCGGTTTCAGGCCGGGGTCCTGCCCGACGTGGGCGAGCAGCCGCTCCGCCTGGGCCGCGACGGCCCGGGGCGTACGGCCGGACAGCAGCCAGGGCAGTGCCGGCACGGGCACGGAGGGCGTCCCGGCCGTCGGCTCCGCGGGGCTCTCCGCCGGGGCCTCCTCCACGATGACGTGGGCGTTGGTGCCGCCGAATCCGAACGAGGACACACCCGCCCGGCGCGGCCGGCCCGTGGACGGCCACTCCCGTGCCTCCGTCAGCAGCTCGACGGACCCACTGGACCAGTCGACCATCGGCGTCGGCTCGTCCACGTGCAACGTCCTCGGCATCACCCCGTGCCGCATCGCCTCCACCATCTTGATCACACCACCCACACCCGCAGCCGCCTGCGCATGACCGATATTCGACTTCAACGACCCCAGGAACAAAGGTCGTTCACGCCCCTGCCCATACGTGGCCAGCAGCGCCTGCGCCTCGATCGGATCACCCAAACGCGTCCCCGTACCGTGCGCCTCCACCACATCCACCTCACCCGGCGACAACCCCGCATCCGCCAACGCCCCACGCACCACCCGCTCCTGCGACGGACCGTGCGGAGCCGTCAGACCATTACTCGCACCGTCCTGATTCACCGCACTCCCCCGCACCACCGCCAAAACCCGATGCCCGTTACGCCGCGCATCCGACAACCGCTCCACCAACAACAACCCCACACCCTCCGACCACCCCGTACCGTCCGCACCCGCCGCGAACGACTTGATACGGCCGTCGGGGGCGAGGCCCCGTAAGCGGGAGAACTCGACGAACGCCACGGGTGTGGACATCACCGTCGCCCCGCCGGCGAGGGCGAGGTCGCACTCGCCGTTGCGCAGGGCGTTCGCCGCCAGATGCAGTGCCACCAGGGAGGACGAGCAGGCGGTGTCCACGGCGACGGCCGGGCCCTCGAAGCCGTAGGTGTACGACAGCCGGCCGGCGGCGATGCTGCCAGCACTGCCACTGAACAGATATCCCTCGACATCCTCGGGCGGCAGATGGGGGCGCGAGCCGTAGTCGCTGTACATCAGCCCGGTGAACACACCGGTGCGGGAGCCACGGAGGGCGGTGGGGTCGATCGCGGCGCTCTCGAAGCTCTCCCACGCGGTCTCCAGCAGCAGCCGCTGCTGAGGGTCGATCGCGGCGGCCTCCCGGTGCGAGATGCCGAAGAACTCCGGGTCGAACCGGTCGGCCTCGTGCAGGAACCCTCCCTCCCTGGCGTACGACGTGCCGGTGCGGTCGGGGTCGGGGTCGTACAGGGCGTCCAGGTCCCAGCCACGGTTCTCGGGGAAACCACTGACCGCGTCCGTCCCCTCGGCGACCAGGCGCCACAGGTCCTCGGGCGAGCGGACACCGCCCGGATAGCGGCACGCCATGCCCACGATCGCTATCGGCTCGTGGCGCCTTTCCTCCACCTCCCGCAGCTGCCGACGTGCCTCCCGGACATCGGCGACGGCCTTCTTGAGATAGCCGCGGAGTTCTTCCTCGCCCGCCATGTTGCGTCAACTCCCGTTATAAGTTGGTGTGTTCGGATCGATTGGGGTGCCGGGCCCTGGACCTGCTCAGTCCCGCTCGTCCACGAAGGCGAAGAGTTCCTCGTCCGTCGCCGACTCCAGGTCGTCGTCCTCGGGGTCACCGATGGCGCCGGCCGCCGCGTCGGCCGCGACGAGAAGTTCGCGCAGCTGAGCGCTGATCCGGCCGTGGGCGTCCGGGTCCGCGGCGGCGGCCGCGACGACGGCCCGCAGCCGGGACAGTTCGGTGAGCACGGCCGCGTCGGGCGTGGGCTCCTCGACGACGAGCTGCCCGGTGAGGTACGCGGCGATGGCCTTGGGGGTCGGCTGGTCGAAGACGAGGGTGGTGGGCAGCCGCAGCCCGGTCTCCAGGCCGAGCTGGTTGCGCAGTTCCACGGCGGTCAGCGAGTCGAAGCCCAGTTCCTGCACGGGCCGGTCGGCGTCGATCGCCGTCGCGTCGGTGTGGCCGAGTACGGCGGCCGCCCGGTCCCGCACCAGGTCCGTGAGCAGCCGGTCCCGCTCGGTGGCGGACAGCGGCGCGAGCCGTTCGGCCAGCGTCGGGCCGCTGTCCGGCCCGGTGCCGGAGACCGCCCGGGGTTTCCTGGCCGGGGTCCTGACGAGGCCGCGCAGCACCGCCGGAACCTGTTCACCGGTCCGGCCGCGCAGGGCGCGGACGTCGAGCCGGGTGACGGCGAGGGTGCTGTCGCCGGCGGTGGGTGCGGCGTCGAACAGGGCCATCGCGTCGTCGGTGGCCAGCGGCAGCAGCCCGGAGCGGGTGAGACGGCGCAGGTCGGTGTCGGCGAGGTGCCCGGTGATGGTGCTGGACTGGTCCCACAGGCCCCAGGCCAGGGAGAGTGCGGGCAGGTCGTGGGCGCGGCGGTGTGCGGCGAGCGCGTCCAGGAAGGTGTTCCCGGCCGCGTAGTTGGCCTGCCCCGCCGTACCGAGCAGACCCGCGACCGAGGAATAGAGGACGAAGGCGCTCAGGCCGAGATCACGAGTCAGCTCGTGCAGGTGCCAGGCCGCGTCCACCTTGGGACGCAGAACGGCCTCCAGCCGCTCACCCGACAACCCCTCAATCGTCGCGTCGTCCAGCACACCCGCCGTGTGCACCACACCCGACAGACCCCCACCCACCCGGCCCACCAGCTCCGCCAACTGCCCCCGGTCAGCGACATCACACGCCTCCACGACCACCGACACCGCACCCAGCTCAGTCAGCTCAGCCACCAACTCCGCCACACCGGGCGCATCCGCACCCCGCCGACTCACCAGCACCAACTCCCGCACCCCGTGCACACGCACCAGATGCCGGGCGAGGACGGCTCCCAGCGTTCCGGTGGCGCCGGTGATGAGGATCGCGCCGTCGCCCCATACCGGGGCCGCCGGTTCATCCGCGGCCGGCCGGATCCGGGCCAGCCGCGGTACGAGGAGCCCGTCGCCGCGGACCGCGACCTGCGGTTCCCCGCTCTCCACGACCCCGGTCAGGGTGGTGGAGAGCCGTCCGGGGTCGTCGGTGTCGACGAGCTGGACGCGTCCCGGGTGCTCGGACCGGGCCGAGCGCAGCAGACCCCACAGCGGCGCGTGCACCAGGTCGGTGACGTCCTCGTCCGGCGCGGTGGCGACGGCGTGGCGGGTCACGGCGACGAGCCGGGTGCCGGCGAGCCGGTCGTCGGACAGCCAGGCCTGGACGTCCGCCAGGGCGGCTCGGGCCGCGGTCCGGGCGTCCTCGGCCACAGCCGCGTCGGAACCCGGTTCGGCGAGGTACGGCAGGATCAGCACGGTCGGCACCGGCGCCCCCGCGTCCAGTGCCAGGACCAGGGCGGCGGGGTCCGCGTACGAGGTGACCCCGGGCCGCAGGCCGAGGGCGTCCGCTCCCCCGGCCCCGAGCACCGCCCAGCCGTCGGCCGCACCGACCGTTCCGGTGCCGTCCAGCGGCGTCCAGTCGATCCGGAGGAGCCCGTCGGACCGCGCCGGGCCACCGTCCAGGGCTCCGGCCCGCATGGGGCGCAGGGCCAGCTCCCGTACCGAGGCGAGCGTCGTGCCCTGCTCGTCGGCGACGGTCACCGCGACGACCGGGGACCCGGCTTCGGTGCCGGTGCGGGTGAGCCGTACGCGCAGGGCAGAGGCGCCGGTGGCGCGTACGGAGACGCCGGACCACGAGAAGGGCAGCAACGGGTCGCCGGTCTCCTGGGCGACACCGGGCAGCAGCGTGTGCAGCGCGGCGTCCAGGAGGGCCGGGTGGATCAAGAACCGTTCGGCGAGGGGCTGTTGGCCGGCGTCCAGCGCCACGTCCGCGTACAACGCGTCGCCCTCGGTCCACAGCCTGCGCAGATTGCGGAAGCCTGGCCCGTAGACGTAGTCCTGGGCGGCCAGTCGGTCGTACGCGCCGTTCAGGTCGGTCTCGGTGGCGCCCGGCGGCGGCCAGGCCGTGAGATCCGCTTCGGCGTCCGGGGTCCCGTCCTCGGCGTGCAGTGTGCCGTGGGCGTGGAGCGTCCACCCGTCCTCGGCCGGGTCGTCATCGGGACGGGAGTGGATCCGCAGGGGTCGCGCTCCGGCGGCGTCCGGTGTGCCCACGGTCAGCTGGAGCTGACGGGCGCCGCGGCCCGGCACGGTCAGTGGTGCGGCGAGGGTCAGTTCGCCGACCGCGGGCGAGCCGGTGCGTTCTCCGGCGGCCAGGGCCATTTCCAGCAGGCCGGTGCCGGGCACGAGCACGGTGCCGGCCACGGCGTGGTCGGCCAGCCAGGGGTGGGTGTGCAGCGAGAGGCGCCCCGTGAAGACGTGCTCGTCGCGGGCGGCGAGGGGCAGCCCGGCGCCGAGCAGCGGATGGCCGGCGGCGGACAGGCCGAACCCGGCCGCGTCGCCCACGGTGACGGGTGCGTCCAGCCAGTAGCGCTGCCGCTGGAAGGCGTAGGTGGGCAGCGCGGTGCGCCGGGCGCCTGGGAAGACGGTCTCCCAGCGGGGCCGGGCCCCGTGGGCGGCGAGCAGGCCGAGCGCCGAGACGAACGTCCGCGGCTCTGGGCGGCCGCGGCGCAGGGTGGCGGCGACGGCGCCGGCCTCTCCGGTCAGCGACTGCTGGACCAGCGCGGTCAGCACCCCGTCCGGCCCCAGCTCCAGCCACTCGGTGACACCACGGCCCTCCAGCAGGCGTACGCCGTCCAGGAAGCGGACCGCCCCACGGATGTGCCGCGTCCAGTAGTCGGGCGAGGCCAGTTCCTGCGGTGTGGCGATGTCGCCGGTGAGGTTGGAGACGACCGGGATGCGGGGCGCCCGGTAGGTCAGTCCGGCGGCGACGGCGCGGAACTCGTCGAGGATCTCCTCCATGTGCGGCGAGTGGAAGGCGTGACTGACCGGCAGCCGCCCGGTCCGGGCGCCCTGCCGCTTGAAGAGGTCCGCGATCTCCTCGACGGCGTCGGCGTCGCCGGAGATCACTGTGGAACGTGGGGAGTTGACCGCGGCGACGTCCACCCGGCCGCAGTACGGTACGAGCGCGGTGCGCACCTCGTCCTCCACCGCCTCGATCGCCGCCATGGCCCCGCCCTCCCGGGCGGCCTGCATCAGCCGGCCTCGTTCGACCACCAGGACGGCGGCCTCCGGCAGGTCCAGGACACCCGAGAGGTGGGCGGCGGTGACCTCGCCCACGGAGTGGCCGAGCAGATAGTCCGGGGTGAGGCCGTGGTGCTCTGCGAGCCGGAAGAGGGCGGTCTCCACGGCGAACAGCGCGGCCTGGGTGAATGCCGTCTGGTCGATCAGCGCCGAGTCGGCGGAGTCCTCGGGGGCGAACAGCACCGACTTCAGCGGCCGGACCAGTTCGCGGTCCAGGTGAGCGCAGACGTCGTCGAGTGCGTCGGCGAAGACCGAGGAGGTCTCGTACAGCTCCCGGCCCATGCCCAGTCGCTGCGAGCCCTGTCCTGTCAGCAGGAACGCCGTCTTTCCGCGCGCTGCTGGGGCGGCCCGCAGCACCGTTGCGGCGTTCTCGCCGCGGGCCAGTG
The DNA here is from genome assembly GCF_044744085.1 of Streptomyces sp. NPDC087428. NCBI lineage: Bacteria > Bacillati > Actinomycetota > Actinomycetes > Kitasatosporales > Streptomycetaceae > Streptomyces > Streptomyces sp. NPDC087428. The sequence goes on along the minus strand of NZ_JBIUXR010000008.1, from coordinate 429,809 downwards.
TGCCGAGCCCGTCGAGGAGTTCGGCGCGGTCACCGGCCACGACGACCGCCCGCCGGTCGTGCAGTGCCCGCGTGGTGACCAGGGAGTGGCCGATGTCCGCGAGGTCCGCCTGAGGGTGCGCGGTCAGATGGGCGAGCAGCCGTCCGGCCTGCGCCGCGAGGGCGGGCTCGGTGCGGGCGGACAGGAGCCAGGGCGCGGCACCGGACGTCGGCCCGGCCGGCCGGGAGGGATCCGGCCGGGGTGCGGGTTCGGGTTCGGGTTCTTCGATGATGACGTGGGCGTTGGTGCCGCTGATTCCGAACGAGGACACACCTGCCCGGCGCGGACGGCCCGTGGACGGCCACTCCCGTGCCTCCGTCAGCAGCTCGACGGACCCACTGGACCAGTCGACCATCGGCGTCGGCTCATCCACGTGCAACGTCCTCGGCATCACCCCGTGCCGCATCGCCTCCACCATCTTGATCACACCACCCACACCCGCAGCCGCCTGCGCATGACCGATATTCGACTTCAACGACCCCAGGAACAAAGGTCGTTCACGCCCCTGCCCATACGTGGCCAGCAGCGCCTGCGCCTCGATCGGATCACCCAGGCGAGTGCCCGTGCCGTGCGCCTCCACCACATCCACCTCGTCCGGCGACAGGCCCGCGGCTGCCAGCGCCTCACGCACCACCCGCTCCTGCGACGGACCGTGCGGAGCCGTCAGACCATTGCTCGCACCGTCCTGATTCACCGCACTCCCCCGCACCACCGCCAAAACCCGATGCCCGTTACGCCGCGCATCCGACAACCGCTCCACCAACAACAACCCCACACCCTCCGACCACCCCGTACCGTCCGCACCCGCCGCGAACGACTTCGACCGGCCATCGGGCGCCAGCCCCCGCTGCCGCGAGAACTCGATGAAGACGTGGGGTCCGGCCATGACCGTGACCCCGCCGGCGAGGGCGAGGTCGCACTCACCGTTGCGCAGGGCGTTCGCCGCCAGATGCAGCGCGACCAGGGACGACGAGCAGGCCGTGTCCACCGTGATGGCCGGGCCCTCGAAGCCGTAGGTGTACGACAGCCGGCCCGACACCACGCTGGAGAGGTTGCCGGCGAGCAGGAAGCCCTCGTACTCTTCGGGGCTCGCGGCCAGCCGCGAGACGTAGTCGTCGTACATGGCGCCGACGAACACCCCTGTCTTCGAGCCGCGCAGCCCGGTCGGGTCGATCGCGGCGCTCTCGAAGCTCTCCCACGCGGTCTCCAGCAGCAGCCGGTGCTGGGGGTCCATCGCGGTCGCCTCGCGCGGCGAGATCCCGAAGAACTCACGGTCGAAGCGGTCGGCCTCGTGCAGGAACCCGCCGTGCCGGACGTAGGAGGTACCGGTGCGTTCCGGGTCGGGGTCGTACAGGGCGTCCAGGTCCCAGCCACGGTTCTCGGGGAATCCGCTGACCGCGTCCGTTCCCTCGGCCACCAGGCGCCACAGGTCCTCGGGCGAGGAGACCCCGCCCGGATAGCGGCACGCCATGCCCACGATCGCTATCGGCTCGTCGTCGGCGGCCCGGGTCGTCGGCCCGCCGGTGCCGGCCGTGACCGTGGTGGGGACGAGCCGGGACAGCACCAGGTCCGCGACTCCTTGGGGCGAGGGGTGGTCGAAGACGACCGTGGCGGGCAGCCGCAGCCCGGTGGCGGTGTTCAGGCGGTTGCGCAGTTCCACCCCCGCGAGCGAGTCGAAGCCGATCTCCTTGAACGCCCGCTTGGGATCGAGGCGTTGGGGGTCGATGCGCCCGAGGACACCCGCGACGGTGCTCCGCACCAGGTCGAGGACGGTCTCGCGGCGCCGCTCCTCGGGGAGCGCGGCCGTCCGTGCGGCCCAGTCGCCGCCGGACGACGCGGCGGTGACCGCGGTGGCCGCGGTGCGCCGGGGACGGGTGCGGACGAGTCCGCGCAGCAGTGCCGCGGGCTCGGCTCCGGCCGTGTTCAGGAGGGCCGGGTCGAAGGCGGCCGGGACGCGCAGGGCGTGTTCACCGGACGCGGCGTCGAAGAGTGCGAGGCCGCGCTCCGGGGACAGCGGACGGATGCCCGTCCGGGTCCAGCGGGCCAGGTCGGTCTCGCCGAGGGTGCCGCCCATGCCGTGCGTGGGGTCCCACAGGCCCCAGGCCAGGGAGAGTGCGGGCAGGCCGTGGGCGCGGCGGTGCGCGGCGAGCGCGTCCAGGAAGGTGTTCCCGGCCGCGTAGTTGGCCTGCCCCGCCGTACCGAGCAGACCCGCGACCGAGGAGAAGAGGACGAAGGCGCTCAGCCCGAGATCACGAGTCAGCTCGTGCAGGTGCCAGGCCGCGTCCACCTTGGGACGCAGAACGGCCTCCAGCCGCTCACCCGACAACCCCTCAATCGTCGCGTCGTCCAGCACACCCGCCGTGTGCACCACACCCGACAGACCCCCACCCACCCGGCCCACCAGCTCCGCCAACTGCCCCCGGTCAGCGACATCACACGCCTCCACGACCACCGACACCGCACCCAGCTCAGTCAGCTCAGCCACCAACTCCGCCACACCGGGCGCATCCGCACCCCGCCGACTCACCAGCACCAACTCCCGCACCCCGTGCACACGCACCAGATGCCGGGCGAAGAGGGCGCCGAGACCACCGGTGCCACCGGTGATCAGGACGACGCCGTCGCCCCACGCCTGGGCCGGGCCGCCACCGGCGGCACGGGCCAGCCGCGGCGCGCGCAACACTTCTTCACGCAGGGCGAGTTGCGGCTCGCCGGAGTCGAGTGCGGCGGCCACCCGCGGGTCGTCGTGGCCGAGCACCGTGTCGGTGTCGAGGAGCACGATCCGGCCCGGATGCTCGGACTGCGCCGTACGCGCCAGCCCCCATAGGGGCGCGGCGTCCAGGGCCGTCACGTCCTCGCCAGGAGCGGTGGCGACCGCGCCCCGGCTGACGAGAAGGAGCCGTGAGCCGTCAAGGCGGGTGTCGCCCAGGAACCGCTGGAGCAGACCCAGGAAGGCGGTGGCCGACCCGCGCGCGGCGCCGGGCAGCTCATCACGCGGGTCGGGGCCACTCGCGGCGAGGTGTTCCGCGCGGGCCAGGAGGACGTCCGCCTGCGGCAGTTCGGGTCCCGTGACCTCCGCGACGCTCCGCACCCCGGGCTCGGTGTGCTCGGGTGCCGTGACCGGCGGCCACTCCACGTCGTACAGGTCGTCCGTACGACGGACGGCGGACGCGGAGAGCCGGTCGGCCGTGACGGGCCGCAGGGCGAGGGCCTCCACGGACACCACGGCCGCGCCGGCCGGGTCGACCGCGGTCAGGGTGTAGGTGTCGGTCCCGGCCGGGGCGATATGGACGCGCAGCGAGGTGGCACCGGTCGCGTGGAGTCGGGTGCCGGTCCAGGCGAACGGCAGCCTGATGCCGTCGGCCGCCCCGTCGGCGCCCGCGGCGTGCAGCACCAGGGGGTGCAGGAGCGCGTCGGCGAGCGCGGGGTGCAGGCCGAACCGTTCGGCCGCCGGGTGCTGGTCGGCGGGGAGGGCGACCTCGGCGTACAGCTCGTCGCCGGACCGCCACAGCGCGGTCAGCCCCTGGAACACCGGGCCGTACCCGTATCCGAGGGTGGCCAGGCGGTCGTACACCCCGTCCAGCGGCTGTGCGACCGCCTCGGCGGGGGGCCATTCGCGCGTCGTGGCGGGCGGGGTGCCCGCGTCGTCGGCCGTGGCGAGGATGCCGGACGCGTGGCGGGTCCACGGCTCGGCTTCGGCGGCCCCGTCGTCGGGGCGGGCGTGGATCGTGAAGCCGCGTGTGCCGGACGGCTCCGGTGCGGCGACGGCGACCTGGACGCGGACCGCCGTGCGCTCGGGCAGCACCAGCGGTGCTTCCAGGGTCAGTTCGTCGACCCGGTCCGTTCCGGCGCGGCTGCCTGCGGCCAGGGCAAGTTCGAGGAACGCGGTGGCGGGCACGAGCACGGTGCCGCCGATGGCGTGGTCGGCCAGCCAGGGGTGGGTGTCGGTGGAGAAGCGCCCGGTGAACAGCAGGTCGTCCCGTCCGGCGAGGTCGACCGCGGTGTGCAGCAGCGGATGTCCGGCCGGGTCGAGGCCGAGGCCGCGCGCGTCGGTGGGAGCCTGCGGCGCGAGCCAGTAGGGGGTGCGCCGGAACGCGTACGTCGGCAGGTCGACGCGTCGTCCGTCCGGGTGCAGGGTGCCGCCGTCCAGTGGGGCTCCGTGGAGCCACGCGGACGTCAGCCCGGCGATGAGGGTGCCCGGCTCGGGGTGGCCCGACCGCATGAGGGGGACGGCCGCAGCGGTGTCGCCGAGCGCCGTACGGGTCAGCGAGGTCAGCACCGCGTCGGGGCCGGCTTCGACGAAGACGGTGGCACCCTGCCGGACGAGGGCGCGCAGGGCGTCCAGGAACCGGACCGGCCTGCGGATCTGGTCCGCCCAGTAGCCCGGCGCGGTGAGCTGCTCGGGGGTGGCGAGCTCGCCCGTCACGGTCGAGACGATCGGAATCCGCGGCGCGTGGAGGGTGAGGCTCTGTGCGACCGCGCGGAACTCGTCGAGGACGTCGTCCATGTGCGGCGAGTGGAAGGCGTGGCTGACCTGGAGGGCGCGGGTCCGGCGCCCTCGGGCACGCCAGCGTTCGGCGAGCTCCTCGGCGGCGTCCTCGTCACCGGAGACCACGACGGAGGACGGCCCGTTGACGGCCGCCAGCGCGAGCCGACCGCTCAACGCCTCCAGGTCGGCGCCGAGTTCGGCCTCCTCGGCCTCGATCGCGACCATGGCTCCGCCGGCCCGCGCGGACTGCATCAGCCGGCCGCGCGCGGCGACCAGCCGGGCCGCGTCGGGCAGACTCAGCACGCCGGCCGCGTGCGCGGCGGAGATCTCTCCGATCGAGTGGCCGGCCATCAGGTCGGGCACCAGGCCATGGTGCCCGGCGAGCCGGAACAGGGCCGTTTCCACCGCGAACAGCGCGGGCTGGGTGTACGCGGTCCGGTGCAGCAGCTCGGCCTCCGGGCTGCCCTCGGCGGCGAACATCACCTCCCGCAGGGGGTGTTCGAGGTGCGGGTCGAATGCGGCACAGACCTCGTCGAGTGCGTCGGCGAAGACCGGGGAGGTCTCGTACAGTTCCCGGCCCATGCCGAGGTGCTGGGCACCCTGGCCGGTGAACAGGAACGCCGTCCGACCGGCCCCGGCGGCGCTTCCGGTACGCACCTCGGGCGCCTGCTCCCCGGTGGCGAGGGCCGCGAGTGCGGCGAGCAGGGCTTCGGTCGTCCCGCCGCTCACCACGGCCCGCTCGGGCAGCGCCGTCCGGGTGACGGCCAGGGACCAGCCGATGTCGGCGGGCGGCACGTCCGCTTCGCCCGCGAAGCCGCGCAGCCGTGCGGCCTGGGCGGCGAGGGCCTCCGGGCTGTGAGCGGAGAGGAGCCATGGGCCTGTGGCAGCGGGCAGTTCGCTTCCGGGGCGGGGTGCGGTCGCGGGTGTGGGTTCGGGTTCTTCGAGGACGACGTGGGCGTTGGTGCCGCTGATTCCGAACGAGGACACACCCGCCCGGCGCGGCCGGCCCGTGGACGGCCACTCCCGCGCCTCCGTCAGCAGCTCGACGGACCCACTGGACCAGTCGACCATCGGCGTCGGCTCATCCACGTGCAACGTCCTCGGCATCACCCCGTGCCGCATCGCCTCCACCATCTTGATCACACCACCCACACCCGCAGCCGCCTGCGCATGACCAATATTCGACTTCAACGACCCAAGAAACAAAGGCCGTTCACGGTCCTGCCCATACGTGGCCAGCAGCGCCTGCGCCTCGATCGGATCACCCAAACGCGTCCCCGTACCGTGCGCCTCCACCACATCCACCTCACCCGGCGACAACCCCGCATCCGCCAACGCCCCACGCACCACCCGCTCCTGCGACGGACCGTGCGGAGCCGTCAGACCATTGCTCGCACCGTCCTGATTCACCGCACTCCCCCGCACCACCGCCAAAACCCGATGCCCGTTACGCCGCGCATCCGACAACCGCTCCACCAACAACAACCCCACACCCTCCGACCACCCCGTGCCATCCGCACCCGCCGCGAACGACTTCGACCGGCCATCGGGCGCCAGCCCCCGCTGCCGCGAGAACTCCACGAACATGCCGGGTGAGGACATCACCGTCGCGCCGCCCGCCAGGGCGAGGGTCGTCTCACCGGAGCGCAGCGAGCGGACGGCCAGGTCCAGGGCGACCAGCGAGGACGAGCAGGCCGTGTCCACCGTGACGGCCGGGCCGATCAGGCCCAGGTGGTAGGCGATGCGGCCGGAGAGCACGCTCGGCGTGGTGCCGGTCAGCAGGTGGCCCTCGACCGTGTCGGGCGCCTCGTGCATGCGGGGCCCGTACTCCAGCGCGGTGGCGCCGACGAAGACGCCGGTGCGTGTGCCCTTGAGGGCTGCCGCGTCGAAGCCGGCCCGTTCGACGGCTTCCCAGGCGGTCTCCAGCAGCAGGCGCTGCTGCGGGTCCATGGCCAGCGCCTCGCGCGGCGAGATCCCGAAGAAGTCGTTGTCGAAGAGGGCTGCGTCGTGCAGGAACCCTCCGTCGCGGACGGCGCTGTGGCCGCTCGCGGAGGTGTCGGGGTCGTAGAGGGCGGCGTCCCAGCCACGGTCGTCGGGGAACCGCGAGACGGCGTCCGTCCCCTCGGCCACCAGGCGCCACAGGTCCTCGGGCGAGGAGACCCCGCCCGGATAGCGGCACGCCATGCCCACGATCGCTATCGGCTCGTCCGGTACGGCGTGGGACGCGAGGGCGTCGTCCTCCGTCCCGGCTCCGCCGAGCAGGGTGTTCAGGTGCTCGGTCAGGGCGGCCGGGGTCGGGTGGTCGAACAACAGGCCGCCGGGAAGCTTCAGGCCGGTGGCGGCGGACAGTGCGTTGCGCAGCTCGACCGACATCAGCGAGTCGAAACCCAAGTCCTTGAATGTGCTGTGCGTCTCGACCCGGCGTCCCTCCGGATACTCGAGGACGGCCGCGATGCGGTCGAGGACCGCAGCGGTGGTGTCGGCGCCGGTCGCGGTCCCCGGCAGCGGAGGGCGGGGAGCGGCCTGTGGGGCGGGCTCCACGAGCGCCGCGGCGCGGGCCGTGCCGTCGATCCAGTAGCGCTCCCGCTGGAAGGGGTAGGTGGGCAGGGTCACGCGGCGCCCGTCGGCCTGTGCGTGGACGGCTGCCCAGTCGACGTCCGTGCCACGGACGAAGGCGGCGGCGAGGGCGGCGAGCAGTGTGCGCGCCTCCGGGCGTCCCGCGCGCAGGGCGGCGAGCGGCGCGGTGGTGTCGGTGTCACGCACGCAATCGGCGGCCATCGTCGCGCAGACCGTGTCGGGGCCGAGTTCCAGCAGGGTGGTGGCGCCCTCGGCCTCCAGGGTGCGTACGGCGTCCAGGAACCGCACCGGGTGGCGCACTTGCTCGACCCAGTAGTCGGGTGATGTCCACAGGCCGGCCTCGACCGGTTCGCCGGTCACGGTCGACACGGCGGGGATCAGGGGCTCGTGGAAGGTCAGGTCCGCGACGACGTGTCGGAAGTCGTCCAGCATCGGCGCCATCAGCGGGGAGTGGAAGGCGTGCGAGACGGCCAGCCGCCTGATGCGGCGGCCGTCGGCGGCGAGGCGGTCCGCGATCCGGGTGACCTCGTCCTCCGCGCCGGACAGCACCACGGAGCGGGGCCCGTTGACGGCCGCGATCGCGACGGTCTCCCCGCCCTCGATCAGGGGCAGCACCTCGTCCTCTGCGGCCTGTACGGCGACCATGGCTCCGCCGGTCGGCAGCGCCTGCATCAGCCGGCCGCGTGCGGTGACCAGACGGGCCGCGTCGGGCAGCGAGAGCACGCCCGCGACGTGTGCGGCGGCGATCTCGCCGATGGAGTGACCGGCGACGAGGTCGGCGCGCACTCCCCAGGACGCCACCAGCCGATGGAGGGCGACCTCGACGGCGAACAGGGCGGGCTGGGTGTACCCGGTGTCGTCCAGGCCCGCGCCGGTGTCGATCACCTCGGCGAGCGGCCGGTCCAGGAACGGGTCCAGGGCCGCGTACACCTCGTCGAGGGCGGCGCCGAACGCCGGGAAGGCGGTGCGCAGTTCGCGGCCCATGCCCAGGCGTTGCGCTCCCTGGCCGGTGAACAGCAGGGCCGTGCGGCCGGGGCGGGCGGTTCCGCTGACGACATGCGTGCGGGTGCGGCCCGCGGCCAGCGCGTCGAGTCCGGCGGCCATGCCGTCGCGGTCGTCGGCGAGGACGACGGCGCGGTGGGCGAAGACGGTGCGGGTCGCGGCGAGCGACCGGCCCGCGTCGACCGGGTCGGGTGCCGGATCACTACCGAGGGCGTCACGCAGGCGGGCCGCCTGGTCGCGAAGGGCGTTCTCGTCTCGGGCGGACACCACCCAGGGCAGCAGACCGGCCGCGGAGCCGTCCCCCGCCGTCGGCTCCGCGTCACCGGCATCCGCGACAGCGGCCAGGTCCGGACGGCGCGGGCCCTCCTCCAGCACCACGTGGGCGTTGGTTCCGCCCATGCCGAACGAGGACACGCCCGCGATCAGCTGCCGTTCCGGTTCCGGCCAGTCCGTCGCCTCGCGCTGCACCTGAAGGCCGAGGGCGGCGAGCGGGACGGCCGGGTTGGGTGTCTCGAAGTTCAGGCTCGGCACCAGGCGGCGACGGCTGACCGCGAGCACGGTCTTGACGAGGCCGGTGATGCCCGCCGCGCCCTCGAGATGGCCGACGTTGGTCTTCGCCGAGCCCACCCGCAGCGCAGGTCCGCCGGCCCGGTCCGCGCCGAGCACCGCGCCGAGCGCCGCGGCCTCGATCGGGTCACCGACCGGGGTTCCCGTGCCGTGGAGTTCGACGTACTGCACCTGGGCCGGGTCGACGCCGGCCCGCTCGTACGCCTCGCGGAGCACCCGCTCCTGGGCGGCCTGGCCGGGGACGGTCAAGCCGGGGGTGGCACCGTCGTTGTTGACGGCGCTGCCGCGGATGACGGCGAGGACCGTGTCGCCGTCGTCGAGGGCGCGGGACAGTGGCTTGAGGACGACGGCGGCGCCGCCCTCGCCGCGGACGAACCCGTTGGCGCGTGCGTCGAACGTGTAGGCGGTGCCGTCCGGGGACAGGCCGCCGAACCGTTCCTCGGTCACCGCGCCCTCGGCGAGGATGTTGAGGTTGACGCCGGCGACGAGCGCCGCGTCGGACTCTCCGGCGCGCAGGGATTCGCAGGCGAGGTGGACGGCGACGAGCGAGGACGACTGTGCCGAGTCCACGGTGAGGCTGGGGCCGTTCAGGCCGAGGTGGTAGGAGACCCGGTTGGCGATGACACCGCGGTTGATGCCGGCCATGGTGTGCTGGGTGACGGCACGGGCCCCGTGCTGGTACAGGAGGGCGGCGTAGTCGTCGCGCAGGGTGCCGACGAAGACCGCTGTGCGGGTGCCGTGCAGCGTCGCGGGCACGATGCCGGCGTGTTCGAGTGCCTCCCAGGCGAGTTCCAGGACGAGCCGCTGCTGCGGGTCCATGGCGACGGCCTCACGGGGGGCGATGCCGAAGAAGGCGGCGTCGAAGGTGTCGACGCGGTCGAGGAAGCCGCCACGCCGCATTCCGGGCACGGTGTCCTCGGGGGCCGGTTCGCCGGTCGCGGACCGCCAGCGGTCCTCCGGGACGTCCGTGACGGCGCTCGCTCCGGTGCGCAGGAGCTCCCAGAACATCTCGGGCCCGTCGGCACCGGGCAGTCGGCACGACAGCCCGACGACTGCGATCGCCTCCGCTTCGTCTCCACGCGTCGCAGGAAATTCGATCCGGTGCTGATTCGTCATCGCGCTCGACTGCCTTTCCAGCTGAATTGTTCAACACGTACGAAAATCCCGAGTCAGGGCCGCAAATCCATTCGATCGTAGGCAGGGGCCTCTCTTCCGGTCTTCAGCAATCGACCTCGAACGGGTAATCGGGTTCATCTCCGGGGTGGACGGAAGCGCGCATGACCGGTGAATTACCGACCGATGGACGACCTGCGGAACGTCACCGCCTAGCTTCGTTACGGATATCCCGGATGCCGATCGTTCAAGGCCCGGAACGCCGACTACCGAAAAGGCAGGTCGACTCTTCCTATGTCTCAGCTGGAGAATCTGAAAAAGCACAACGCACAATATGTCGAGGCGTTCAACGCCGGCGACTTCGAAGCCATGGACGCCTTCTACACGGACGACGCCGTGGCCGTCTGGGAGCCCGGTGTCCCGCTGACCGGGCAGGCGCGGCGGGACGCCCAGCGGGAGTTCCTGGCCCGCAGTCCGAAGATCAGTACGTCGACCCGGGACGCGTTCGTCGCCGACGACACCGCCCTGCTGATCGTCGACTGGGTGATCGAGACCGTCGACGACGAGGGCCGGCCGGAGCGGCTGACGGGCATCGGCGTCGACGTCCTGCGGCTGGGCACCGACGGTGTCTGGCGGTACGCCGTCGACGACCCGTACGGGCAGAAGTAGCGTCGGCGCCCAGCCCCCAGGCCTTCCGCCCCGGCCTCCACGCCTTGCCCTGTCCCTCGGTCATCCCGTGGAAGACAGGAAACACATACACGGCACCACTGACCTGGAGTCGGCGCCGCGACGCCCTTCGCGCCGCACCGCACTCAAGGCCGCGGGAGCTGCCTCACCGGTCACCGCGCCCGCGTTCGCGGCCGCTCCGGCCCTCACCGACGGCACCGGCGCGGGCGAGGAAGCAGCGCACGACCGGGGCAAGGCCTCGTACGCGCGCGGGGGCTGGGGCCTCCGCAAGCCCTGCCGGCTCACCTCGCTCTGCCCGGAGGCCCTCGCGGCCTGCGGCCGGGTCGCGTTCGCGAGCGGTGACCTGGCCAACGGATGGCCGGACTTCCTCGACGGCGCGGTCGAGTCGGGCCTGCACGCGGCCGGGCAGCCGCTCGGCCCGGAGTCGCGGAAGCCTCCCGGCCGACGAACCCGAGCAGGAACAACCGCACGTCCCTTCCCGTTCCAGTCACCTTCACAGAGAGGCGGGCCGGTCACCATGGCCTACGACTTCAGCACCGACTTCGACCCCGAGAACCCGGATCTCACCAGCGACACCGACACCCAGAACGAGATCTTCCTGCAGGCGTTCAACAGCGGTGACGGCGCGATATTCAACAGCCTGTACCGCGAGAACTCCGTCTCCAACTTCTCCGGCGAACCGCTCACCGGCGCCGCGCGGCTGGCGTTCTTCAAGGAGTTCCTGGCTGCCAAGCCGTCGCTCAAGGCGGAGGTCACGCACGCCCACGTCGCCGGGGACGTGGCCCTGATCGGCGTCGAGTACAGCATCGACACCACCGGTAAGGACGGCGAACCCGTGCACCTGGAGGGCGTCTGCACGGACGTCCTGCGCCGCGGCGACGACGGCCGCTGGCTGATGGCGATCGACCGCCCGGTGGCCGCCACCGGTCTGGTGGCGGCCGAGTAGCCACCTCCCGACCGTGCACGAGTGCCCCCCTGGACGAACCGGTCCAGGGGGGCACCGCCGTGCCGGGGGCTTTCCGGTCAGCGGACGTCGCCGTACCAGCGCCAGTCCGTCCGGCGGGGCAGGCCGGGCAGCGCCGTACGGCCGGCGCACCACAGGAGCGTGTCCGAGGGACGGTGGCCGGCCGGTGCCGCGGGGAAGAGCCGCTCGACGACCGGTGCGCACAGCTCGTCGTCGAGGCTCGCCTCGATACCGAAGCCCTGGGCGATGTCGCGGCTGTGGACGAGCAGTTCGAGGACGGCGGCCGCGGCGAACGCGGCGGCGTCCCCCGTGCCCCAGGGGTGGAAGGCACGGGCCTCGGAGTCCGTGACACGCAGGGTCTGGGCGAGCAGGGTGCCGCCGACGCGAACGCTCTCCGCGATCTGGTCCGCGGGCGCGGACGGGTCCATCGCGAGGCGCAACGCGATGTACCGGTCGGTGGGCCGGGCCACGAGCAGGGCGGCGTAGCCGACGACCGCCTGGGCGAGGTGATCGACCGTCTCCAGGCTGCTCCAGGTCAGTTCGCCCGCGGGCAGTGACCAGTCCCCGGCACATTTCTCCAGAAGGGCAGCGCCGTCCTGCGCGGCGGCCGAAACGAGGTCGTCCCATCCGTGTGTCATTTCGCTGATCCTGCCAGCCCGCTTCCGCCTTTCCCGGCCCGCCGGGAACCGCCCGCCCATCCGCCGGTCATCGCGTGGTCACCACCGGGTCATTCCGCCCGCCGAATCCCGCTTACCGCGGCGGCCCGCGATTACCCGAGAGAGGCCGGGGATTTCCCGGTGCGGGAAGCGCACCCCATAACGTGAAACGGCAGAGCTCCGATCCCGTGCGACGAGGAGAAGAACCATGACCACCGAAGAAGAATTCGCCTCCGTTCTCGACGGGGTACGCGCCACGGTGCCGGTCCTGCGCCGCAACGGGCAGGAGAGCGAGCAGCGGCGCTGGATCGTCGAGGAGAACATCCAGCTCCTGGAGAAGGCCGGGGTGTTCCGCTCCGCGGTCCCGGAGCGGTTCGGGGGACTCGACCTGAACGTGGCCCAGCAGGCGCGGGTCGTCTCCGAGGTCGCCCGCGGCTGCCCGTCGACCGGCTGGCTCACCATGGTGTGGCTGACCAGCGCCTGGTGCGTCAGTCTCTACCCCGACCGGGCCCAGGAGGAGGTCTTCTCCGGCGGCTCCACCCGGGTGTCGATCGTCTTCGCGCCGACCGGCACCCTGAAGCCGGTGGACGGCGGCTACCGCCTGGACGGCACCTGGCGCTACAACTCCGGTGTCCGGGGCGCCGACTGGGATCTGCTGACCGCCGAGGTGGAGCTGCCGGACGGCTCCCACCAGGAGCTGGTCGCGCTGGTGCCGACCGGCGAGCTCACCGTGGTCGACGACTGGCATGTCTCGTCGGGGGCGGGGACGGCGAGTTGCACCGTGAAGGCCACGGACCTGTTCGTGCCGGCGCACCGTACGGTGCCGCTGGAGGAGGCGATGGTCAGCGCGACTGGCGACCGGTCCAACACCGGTGCCACGGGCCGAAACTACGGTCTGCTCGGTTACATCCTGTCCACGGTCTCCGCGACCCTCATCGGCATCGCCGAGGGCGCGTACGAGCTGTTCCTGGAGCGGGTGCCGGGGCGTGGCATCACCTACACGGACTGGACCGACCAGCGACAGCACCCGGTCACCCAGCAGCAGGTGGCCCTCGCCGCCAACAAGATCGAGTCCGCCCGAGCGCTCTCCGAGCACTGGCAGGAGGTGCTGCAGCGGCGGGCCGACGCCGGCGAGCAGCCCACCGACCGGGAGAAGGCCGTCATCCGCGGCCAGACCGCCTACGCGGACCAGGTGTGCAAGGAGGCCGTCGAGCTGCTGTACGCGGCCAGCGGTGGCTCGGTCATCCGCACCGATGTGGACCTGCAGCGTTTCCACCGCGATATCCAGGGCTTCTCCCTGCACGCCCTGACGCAGCTCGGCGCCAACCTGGAGGTGCAGGGCCGGGTGCTGATGGGCCTGGAGCCGGGGACGTACTTCCTCTGATCCCCCGGCTCGGAGTCCTCTCCCGGGCCGGTACGAACGGGGCCGGTGCGGCGGCCCCCCACGAGCCCGGGGCGCCGTCGGCGTCCCGGGCTCCGGCCCGCCGCGGTTCTCCCGGACGGCACGACGGGCCCGCACCGCCTCCCCGCGGTCGGGCCCGTGACGCGTGGGGCTGTCTACTTCCCGGGGGTACGGAACAGCTCGATCATCGCGGCGTAGCTGTTCCGGTCGAAGCCGTCGGCGAGTGTGCGCTCCATCAGCCCGTGGACGAAGCGCGGCAGTTCGGCGTTGACACCCTGTGCCTCGCTCTCGTGCAGCAGGTGCTTGAGCGCGCCGAAGTGCACCTCCATCGTGGCGTCCCTGGCGGGGTACTCCCCGTCTCCGGCGTCGATCTGGCCGGCGTAGTCCGTGGCGAACACCTTCACGACGTCGATCCACCTGGCCGCCCAGGGCAGGAACTCCTCCGCCCTGACGCCGGCGGTGGACAGCAGGGCGACACCTTGCAGGAAGCTGTTGAGCGTTCCCCACATCACGCCGAGCAGCGACACGTCGTACAGCGAGGCCAGGACGTGGTTCTCGCCGAGGTGGGTGGTACCGCCGCCCAGCAGCCTCAGTGCGGCGCTGTGCTTGTCGTAGGCCTCCTGGGGACCGGCGTAGAAGAACACCGAGTGCTCCTCGCCGACGAGGGCCGGCACCGTCATGACGGCACCGTCCAGGTAGCTGAAGCCCAGTCCCTCGGCCCACGCCGCGTCGGCCCGTGCCTGGTCCGACGATCCGGACGTCAGGTTGGCCACGACTCGGCCGCGCAGTTGGTCGGTCACCGGGTCCAGTACGGCGTGCAGCGCGTTGTTGTCCGACACGCAGACGACGACCAGGTCCGCGGCCGTCACGGCGTCGGCCGGGGTCGCCGCGAGCACCGCCCCCCGGGACACCAGGTCGGCCGCCTTGTCGGCCGACCGGTTCCACACCGTGGTCGGGTGCCCCCCTTTCAGGAATTCGGCGGCGAGCGCCCGGCCCATCAGCCCGAGCCCGATGACCGTCACCGGTGAAAGGTCTTTGTCCGCCATGGAAGACTCCGTTCCGAGAAACGTCGTGAATATTGACGGCTCATGAGAACAGGGACGGAGAAGGAACCGTTCACGGTCATGCAATCAGGCGGTAACGGCCCGGTCATCAACGGTTCATGGAAAGGCCGACGGCTGACCGGCGGAAACGTGGCGCCTTCCCGGCCTCCGGTCCGCCGCCGGGTTCTCAGGCGGCGTCGGTCTCCGGCCTGGCGAACCGGCCGTCGACGAAGAGCAGTCCGCGGCCCTCGGTGAACCGGCCCGCGCCCACCACCGTGCCGATGAAGACCGTGTGGTCGCCGAAGGCGTGCGCGGCCGTCAGCTCGCATTCCAGCCAGGCGAGCGAGCCGCCCAGCAGCGGGGCACCGGTCCGGGCCCCCGGGGACCAGGGGACGCCCTCGAACTGGGCGGCGCCCAGGGTGCGGTCCTTGTCGGCGAAGTGCCGGGCGAGCTTCTCCTGGTCGTCGCCGAGTATGTTGACGGCGAACCGCCCGGCCGAGGTCAGGGCGCCGTGCATCACCGCACCGTGCCCCACGCTGCAGAGCACCGACGGCGGTTCCAGGGACACCGAGCTGAAGGCGTTGGCCGTCATGGCGTGCGGCTCCGGTCCGCCCACGGTGATGACCGTGACTCCGGTCGCGAAGCGCGACACCACGGAGCGCAGCACCGACGGGGTCACCTCGTCGTGCGCGGGCGGGCAGATCGCGGGGCCGAGGCCGGCGGGCGCGGAATTCATTCCGTATTCTCCGATCCGTTTCGGGTTTGTCGCACTGTTTCGCAAGGCGCATTTCGCGAGGCTCTGTTCTGCGAGACACAGGTCCCGTCCCTCGCCGGAGGTACGGCGACGGCGGGCCCGCATTCTTCAACGTACCTCCGGGTTTTCCGACGGCTTCTCATCCACCGGTAATCGCCCGGTCCCGCTCCCGGCGCGGGAGACCGGCGACAGTCCGCCGCGGGAGCGAAGAGCCGCCAGTGACCGGCCGCTGACCCGACTGGCGCAATCTGAGGGCATGGACATCAAGAATTCCGAGGCGGACGCGCCGGAACTGGCCGAACCGTACTTGCGCGAAGTGCTGGGCATGGCTGGTTTGGCCGTCGAGTACGTGCGCGCCGAGGGCAACACGCTGTACAGGCGCGACGAGGACGGTGGCGAGATCCCGGTCGCCGACTTCGCCGGCGGCTACGGCTCGGTGCTGCTCGGCCACAGTCAGCCGGACATCGTGCGCCGGGCCCGGGACCTGCTGGAGGCGGGGACGCCGGTGCACGCGCAGTTCTCCCGGCACCCGTACGCCAACGAGCTCGCGGCCGCACTGAACCGGATCGTGCACCGCGAACTGGGCACCGCGGAACCGTACTTCGCGATCTTCGGCAACAGCGGAGCGGAGGCCGTGGAGGCGGCCGTCAAACACGCGGAACTGGACCGCGTCCTGCGGATCGCCGCGCTCCGCGAGGAACTGGGGCGGAGCACCGCCGCGGCCCGGTCCGCCGTGGCCGCCGGTACGGCCGCTGTCCCGGACGGCGTCCGTGCGCGTCACGGGATCGCGGCCGGGGCGGACCCGGCCGCCGCCCTGGAGGCCCTGGTGGAGCGCCTGGACCGGGACAACGCCGCCCAACTGGACCGGCCGCCGCTGTTCCTGGCGCTGGAGGGCGGCTTCCACGGCAAGCTCGGCCTGACGGTGCAGCTCACGCACAACGAGGCCTACCGCGCTCCGTTCCGGTCCCTGGCCGCGCAGGCCCGGTTCGTGCCGTGGGACCGGCCAGAGACGCTGAAGGAGATCTACGCGCGTGACCGCGGTGCGGTGCGCGAGCTGACCGTGTCGGGAGGGCGGGTCGACGTCGTGGAACGGGAGTTCCCCGTGTTCTGTGCCTTCCTCGTCGAGCCTGTTCAGGGCGAGGGCGGCATCCATGTCCTGGACCCCGGGTTCGCGGAGGCGATCCAGCGGTTCTGCGAGGAGATCGACTGCCCGGTCGTCGTCGACGAGGTCCAGAGCGGCATGGGCCGTACCGGCACACTGCTGGCCTCCTCGCAACTGGGCCTGCGCGGCGACTACTACGTCCTGGCCAAGGCGCTCGGCGGCGGTATCGCCAAGACCTCGGTGATGCTGGTGCGGGAGAGCCGCTACCGGCGGGACTTCGAGATCGTGCACAGCTCGACCTTCGCCAAGGACAGCTTCTCCTGCGGGATCGCCCTGAAGGTGCTGGAACTGCTGGAGGCGGACGACGGCGCCGCGTACCGGCGGGCCGTCGAGCGCGGTGAGGCCCTGCGCGCCACGCTGGAGTCGGTCCGGGCCGACTTCCCCGAGCAGGTGAAGGAGGTCCGCGGGAGGGGGCTGCTGCTCGGCCTGGAGTTCCACGACCAGTCGGCGGCCGCGTCGGCGTCGGTGCGGGCGCTCGCGGACAGCGGGCTGTTCGGCTACTTCCTGGCCGGCCGGCTGCTGCGCAACCACCGGGTTCGTACGTTCCCGACGGCCAGTGCGATCAACACCCTGCGGTTCGAGCCGTCGATCGAGCTTCCCGATGAACACATCGAGCGCCTCGGCACCGGGCTGCGGGATCTGTGCCGTCTCCTGCGCGACGGGGACGGCGAGAGTCTGGTGGGGGCCTCGGCACCCTGATCCGCCGTGCCGCAGCGGCTCCGGCCCGCTTCCCAGCCACCGTCATATTCGCGTTCGTTCGAACGACACCGGCGTTACCGTCCTTTGAGACAGCGACCGGCTCGCGAATCCACCGACCGTGGTCGGGGGCGACGGGGCCGGGAAACGGGGGAGAGAACATGGAGCTCAGGCTTCTTGGACCGCTCGAAATGGAACGCGAGACCGGTCTGGTGCCGCTCGGCGGCACCAGACAGCGCGCCGCCCTGGCCTATCTGCTGCTGCATGCCAACGAGGTGGTGCCGACCCGGCGCCTGCTGTCCGCCGTGTGGCCCACCGACCGCGTGCCGGGCACGGCCCGCAAGATCCTTCAGAACGCGATCTGGCGGCTGCGGCGCACCCTGGCGGCGCCGCCGGGCGACACCGACGCACCCGAACTGCTCACCCAGGCACCCGGATACATGGTGCGGGTGGCGCCCGAGCGGGTGGATCTCATGCGCTTCGAACGGCTGGCGCAGCAGGGCAGGACGGCGCTGCTGGGCGGCGACGCCCGGCGTGCCCGCCGGGCACTGCGCGACGCGCTGGACCTGTGGCACGGCCCCGCCCTCTCGGACCTCGTCGAGGAGGGCACGGCGTGGCCGGAGCTGACCGCACTGGAGCAGAAGCGGCTCGACGTGATGGAGGACCTCTTCGAGGGTGAACTCCTGTGCGGCGAGCACCTGTCGGTGCTCAGTGAGCTGGATGCCTTCGTCCAGGCCGAGCCCCTGCGGGAGCGTGCCCCCCGCCAGCTGATGCTGGCCCTCTACCGGTGCGGCCGCCAGGCCGACGCGCTGGACGTCTACGCCCGCGTCCGCACCGCTCTGGTCGAGGGCCTCGGCCTGGAGCCGGGCCGCGAGATACAGCAGCTCCAGCAGGACATCCTCGCCCAGGACAGCCGGCTCGACCCGCCCGCACCGCCGCACCGGGCCGTGCCCGAGTTGCGCGGCCCGCACATACCCGCCGGCCCCGGCCGCCGCCCGGTACCGGACGGCGGCGCCCCTCGGTCCGACGAGTCGGGTGACCATCGCCCCGCCGGCGTGCTGATGCTCCGCTTCGGGCTGGGCGCGGAGTTCGACGACCTGCAGCCCGGGGCCATCGACCGGGTGCTGGACACCGTGTGCGAGCTGGCCCGTGAGGAGATGGAGAAGTCGGGCGGCTGCGTGACGACTTCGGTCGGATCCGTGCTGCTCGGAGTGTTCCAGGACACCGCGGACCGTACGGACTGCGCGGAACGGGCCGTACGGGCGTGCATCGCGATCCGCGACTGCCTCACCCTCCCCACCTCGCCGTTCGCCGCGCAGGTCCCGGTGATCGAGGGGCTCTCGGTGCACGCGGCGGTGACGACGGGCACCGCGTACGTGTGCAGATGGCCCTCCGCGACGGGCGGCGGCAGGCCCTGGGTCGGCGGGGAACTGATCGACAGGTGCGAGGCGATGCTGGACCGCACCCCGCCCGGCGAGGTCCACGTGTGCGACGAGACGCGCCGGCGGACCGAGGACGGCGTCGATTACCACCTCCTGCCGGCCGTCACCCCGACGTGGCGGGTGCGCGGGGCGGAACCCGTCGCGGACGGCGGTACCCGGTGCGTGGAGCGTGATTCCGAACTGGACCTGATGACCGGGTTCCTGAGCCGGGTCCGGCGGCACTCCACCCCGCATCTGATCACCGTCCTCGATCACTCCGACGTCAGCCGCACGCGGCTGCTGAACGAGTTCCACCGCCGCGTCGTGGACTCCGGTCCGGATGTGGTGCGCGTGCTGACCGGCACCGTCCCCGGACCCGGCGACGTGCTGTCCGTCCCGGCCTCGATGCTCGCGGACTACTGCGGCATCACCTGCCAGGACGGTTCGGAACCCGCCCGGCTCAAGCTGACCAGCGCCCTGCGCGAGGTGGCCGACTCCGACTGCACGGCGGAGCTGCTGCCGCTCCTGCGGCTCCTGCTCGTCCCGGGCCGGGGTGAGCAGGAGCCGTGGCCGGTCCTGCACGCCTGGCGCCGGTTCATGGCCGAGGCCGCCCGCAGCACGCCTCTGGTGCTGGTCTGGAACAGCCTGCACCGGGCCGACGACACCCTGCTCGACACGGTGGAGCAGCTGTGCGCGGAGCATCCGGACGCCCCGCTCCTCGCCGTGGTCGGTGCCCGCAACGATCTGCTCAACCGCCGCCCCGCCTGGCCGCGGAGCGTGCGGCACACGATGACCCTGCGGCTGGCCCCGCTGGCCGCCGACCCTCTGGACCGGCTGATGCGCTCGGTCCTCCTGCCGGACAGCGAATCGGCCTGACGTCCCGCGCCGTTGATCGCGCGTGGGCCGCCGTCACGCACGGCAGTGGCCCCGCGCATGGGGGCCACTGCCGTCCCGGGCGGTCTACACCCTGCCGCCCCACCGCCCGCCCGACGTCTCGCGAGCGGCCGGCTCGCTCGCCCGGCCGGGGCCCAGGGGGTGGTCGGGGCCCTCGCCGGGCAGCCACTCCAGGGTCAGTGTCCCGCTGTGCCGCAGGCCGCTGCCCCAGAAGGGCCGCCGGTCGCGGAGCGCGCCGGGCCGCGCGCTCGCCAGGATGAACAGCGGCACGTCCTCCGGCAGGGACGCGAGACGTTCGATCAGGCCCAGGACCGCCTCGTCGGCAGCGTGGACGTCGTCCACGCACAGCACCAGCGGCTGTTCCCTGGCGATCAGCCCGAGCAGATCGCACCAGGCGTCCATCGCCTCCGTGCTCGACGCCCGGCCGGCACCGTCCGCACCGTACGCGTCGCAGCCCGTGTACCCGTTGCCGAGGCCGAGCCGCCTCAGGAGCCGTTCCGCGGTCTCGCCGCGCCCCGCGACCCGTCGTACGACCTCGTCGAGCCTGCTGTCCAGCGCGTCGGAGACGGCGAGCCCGCAGCCCGCGCGGAGCACGTCGCACACCGTCCACCGGGCCGCGTCACCGCCGCGTACCCGCACCACCCGTACCGCCTCGCCCTGGATGTCCCGGACGAAGTCGGCCAGGAACCGCGTCTTGCCCACGCCCGGGTCGCCCAGGATGGTCACCAGGTGCGGCGCGTCCTGGCGGCGGGCGCGCACCAGCAGGCTGCGCAGGATGCCCAGTTCGGCTTCGAAGCTGCCGAACGGGTCCGGCAGCACGGCCCCGTCGCCCGCCGACCGGAGCCCGGCCACCGCTTGCATGGCCGCGCGGTCGGTCGGCATGAGCCGTACCAGGTCGGTGGTGTCGGCCGCCGCCTCGGCACTCAGATGGATGCCGCCGGGCGGTACATGGGCCAGCAGGGCCCGCGCCTCGTCGACGAGGCGCCCCACGACCATGACGGGGCTGGAGGTGTCCGGGTCGTGGCGCACCAGGGCCTCTCCGGCCGACACGACGGCGTGCCAGGCCGGTCCGGGCACCTGGTGCAGGGTGGCGCACAGCGCCACGGCGGCCCGCACCGCGGCGCGCGAGGCGTCCGCCCGTTCCGTGCGCAGGCCGAACACCGCCACCGAGATCCGGCCGAGCGATCCGACGACTTCGCCGCCGAATTCCTCGACGCACTCGGTGACCGCGGTCACGGCGTCGTACAGCGTCCGGGACCGTGGTCCGGTGTCGGCCGCCGGGGCGGCCGCGACGTCCGGGCTGCTGGCGCTGATGAGCAGGACGGCGACCGGCCGCCGCTCGGAGTGCAGGACGCGGCCGCCGAGCGGCGGCCCGGCGGGCGCCGCCCTCGGTGCCGGGTAGGCCGCCCGGACCGGCTCCGGGGGCGGGGTCCCCGTCGGCTCGTCCGCCGGCGCCGCCGCACCGGTGTGCGGGCTTCCGTAGGCCGGCTCCGGCGGTTCGGGCCGGGTGTGGGCGGCGGGTGGCGCGGCCAGCGAGGGGTCGTGGGTGAGGATGTGCTGCTGGAGCTGCTGGAGTTCGCGGGACGGTTCGAGGCCGTGCTCCTCGACCAGCGCGCGGCGTACCCGGCTGAACACGTCGAGCGCCTCCGCCTGCCGCCCGCAGCGGTACAGGGCCAGCATCAGCTGTCCGCACAGGCGCTCACGCAGTGGCTCCTCCTCCGCGAGGGAGACGAGCTGGGAGAGGACGGAGTGGTGGTGGCCGCTGCGGAGCTCCGCCTCGAAGCGGTCCTCCATGACGTCCAGCCGTAACTGGGCCAGGGCGGTGAGCTCCGGCCAGTCGGTTCCGGCCTCCGCGAGGTCGGCGAGCGCGGGGCCGTGCCATTCCTCCAGTGCCGCCCCGAGCAGCCGGGCCGCGTCGTCCGGCCGGCCGGTGGACAGCGCCACACGTCCTTCGGCCACCCGGCGGTTGAAACGGTGCAGGTCGACGCTCTCGGGGTCGATCCGCAGCACGTATCCGGGTGCCTGGGTGACGAGTTCGGGACGGGTGCCACGGCCGTGGCCGCCGGACTCGGCGAACAGGGCGCGCAGCGCCCACACCGCGTTCTGCACGATCTTGCGGGCGGTGGCGGGCCGTGTCTCGTCAGGCCAGAGCGCGCTGAGCAGTTCGCTGGTCGCCACCACCCGGTTCGCGCGGAGAAGCAGCAGACCGAGCACGGCCCGCTGCTTGTGGCCCCCCAGGGCCGGCCGATGTTCCTCCTGCAATGCCTCCAATGGGCCCAGAACCCGGAATTCCACTGCTACCCCCTGTCACTGCGGTCAAGCGGCTCCGCACGACCGTGCTCACCTCGTGCAGCCGCTCACTCAGAAAGAAGTGCCCCCCGGAGAAGACCAGGACCTCGTTGTCCTGGTCCGTCCGCTGTGCCCAGCCCGCCGCCGACGCGACCGGCACGACCGGGTCGGCGTCACCGACGAGCACGGTGAGGGGGATGTTCAGCACCGGACCGTCCTGCCAGCGGTACGAGGCCAGGGCCCCGTAGTCCGCACGCAGCACGGGCATCACCATGTCGAGCATGTCCCGGTCGTCCAGAACGGCGGTGTCGGTGCCGCCCAGGTTCCGCACGGCGGCGAGGATCTCCGTGTCGTCCTTGAGCCGGTCGTGCCGGGCGGGGGCCGGGCCGGGCGCGCCGCGTCCGGAGAGGAAGAGGCGGGTGGGAGACGGGGTGGGCCCGTCCCGCAGGATCCGCGCGGTCTCGTAGGCGACGAGTGCGCCCATGCTGTGGCCGAAGAGCGCGTAGGGCCGGTCGTCGGCCATCGCGGCGAGCCGGTCCGCTATCCGCGCGGCGAGGCCGGAAATACTGTCCGCCGCCGGTTCGGCCCGCCGGTCCTGGCGGCCCGGGTACTGCACCGCCACGACGTCCAGGGCCCCGGACAACTGGCGTGCCAGTGGCGCGTACACGCTTGCCGAACCGCCCGCGTGGGGCATACAGACCAGTCGGGGGGCCGTCGGCACCGGCTCGCCGAACCGCCGGAACCAGGTGGTGTCCATGTCCCTGTCACTCCTCACGTCGGTGCTCCTCACGTCCGTCCTCCTCAGGTCAGTCCTCGGCACGCGCGAGGTCCGGGTGGTCGTAGGGCTCGCTGCGGCGGGCCCTGCTCAGCGCACGGGCCCACCAGGCGAGCCGGTCGAGCATGGCGATGGCGTCCTGCCGACAGTCCTCGGTGTCCAGGAGCTGCCCCTGGCCGCCCCACTGCTCCTGGTAGTGGTGGAAGCTGACGGTCTCCGGGAGCGTCACCGCGTGGGATTCGGCGAAGACCTGCCGGAGCTGGCCGACGGCACAGAGTCCACCGGACGCGCCGCCGTAGCAGACGAAGCCGACGGGCTTGGCGTGCCATTCCATGTCGTACCAGTCGATCGCGTTCTTCAGCGACGCCGGATATCCGAAGCGGTATTCCTGCGTGACGACGGCGAACGCGTCGGCGGCGGCCAGCCACGGGGAGAGGTCGCGGACCGCCGAGGGCAGCGGAGCGGTGGGATCGGCTGCCATGAGGTCCGGCAGCCAGGCCGTGGCGAGATCGATGACATCGACCTCGAAGTCCTGGCGCAGCCGGGCGCGAGCCCCGAGCCACTCGGCCGCGGCGAGACCGAACCGGTCCTCCCTGGCCGCGCCGACGAGGATCACCAGCCGTAGCCGGTCGACTTGGTCGTCCATCTGTATCCCTCTCACACCCTGCCCACGCCGTTGGCCCGAGCCCCTTTTCCGAGCACGCTTCCACTCTGCGTCATATGCCTTCGGAAGGGCTTCGGGTCTTCTTAGGGTCGGACTTCGGGCCGGTGAGGGGGCAGTGAGGTGACGAGGTCGTGCGGACGGTCAGGGGCCGGGGAACCGGGCACGGCCGGCGGTGATCGCGACGGCCGGGCTCGGCCGCTGACGTTCTCTCAGCGCTGTCCTGCGCCTCGTCAGGTGTTCACCAGGTGCAGTTCGGTTCCTGAGGCCCGCACGCCCTCGGCCGCCGCGTCGGCCAGGGCGCTGTCGGAGATGATCGTGTCGAAGGCGTTGAGGGGGGCCACGCGGTACTTGCCGAAGGTTCCGAACTTCGAGGAGCCCGCCACGAGCACGGAGCTGCCGGTGCACTCCATGGCCGCCTGTTTGACTTCGACCTTGGGCTCGGAGGGGGTCGTCACGCCTCGGAGGAGATCCCATGAACTGGTGCTGATGAAGGCCATGTCGAGGGCGAGCTGCCGCAGGACGGTGGCGGCCAGCCGGCCCACGCTCGACCGGTTGGAGGGCTCCACCTGTCCGCCGACGTGGATGATGTCGAGGTGGGGCGCGGCCATCAGCGCGTCGACGGTGGTGAAGTCGTTGGTCACGACGGTCAGCGACGTGTGGTGCACCAGGAGCGGGACCATGGCGAGCAGGGTCGTGCCCGCGTCGAGGTAGACGGTCATCCCGTCCCGCACCAGTTCCGCGGCCCGCGCGGCCATGGCCTGCTTCTCGGGCTGCTCGATGAGGGTCTTGGCCTGGTGGCTCGGTTCGCTCTGCAGATGGCTGGCGATCCTGGCACCGCCCGGTACGGAGAAGACCAGTCCCTGGCGCTCCAGTTCGGCGATGTCACGGCGCACGGTCATGTGCGAGACGCCCAGGAGCTGGGTGATCTGCTGCACGCTGAGCACTCCGTCACGACGCAGGTGCTTCAGCAACTGCTCACGCCGCTGGTCCGGGATCAGCGGCGGGGAGTGTTCCTCGGCCATCGTCGGTGGTCCTTCCTGTTCTGCGACCGCATCGGTCGTTGGCGATTGTGCCGTTCCTGTGCGGCGGCCGCTCACGCCGGGTCGGCGCACGGGGCCGGACGGCTGTCTCCCGGCCGCGGACCGCGACCGGGAGACAGCGTGCGCGGACCGGTCCCGGTCAGCTGCCGACGAAGGTGCTGAGCAGCAGGACCCCGCCGAGGCTGAGCAGCGACTGAAGGGAGAGCATCAGCGTCCAGGTGCGGAACGTCTGCGACACCGAGAGCTGGAAGTACTCCTTGAACAGCCAGAAGCCCGAGTCGTTGACGTGGGACAGCATGACGGCGCCCGAGGCGCTGGCCAGCACCATCAGTTCGGGTGAGAGCCCGGGGTAGGCGCCGAGGAGCGGGGCGACGATGCCGGTGGCGGCGGCGGTGGCGACCGTCGCCGAGCCGAGGCAGATCCGCAGCAGCGCGGCGACCAGCCAGGCCAGCAGCAGCGGGGGCACCGACCAGTCCACGGCGTAGTCGGAGATGAGCTGGTCGATGCCGGTGGCCGTCAGCATCGCCTTGAGGCCGCCTCCGGCGCCGAGGATCAGCACGATGCCGCCGACCGGTCCGAGTCCCTTGCCGGCCATCTTCTGGAGCTGGCCGAGGCCGAAGCCGGAACGGACGCCGAGGGCGAAGAAGGCGAAGACGACGGCGGCCAGCAGCGAGAGGACGGAGGAGTCGCACGCCTCGAACAGGGCGTACGGCAGGGAGCCCTTCGCCGTGTTGGACGTGCCGAGGGTGCCGATCAGCATGAGGACGGGCGGCAGCAGCACCGTGATCAGCGCGAGCGTGAAGGACGCGGGCCGGCGCTGGTTCTCCGGCAGGGGTTCCGGTTCGGGGACCGGGCCCTTGTCCAGGTCGGGAGCGGGGCCGAACCAGCGGCCGGCGACCTTGGTCAGCAGCGGCCCGCTGATCACGGCGATCGGGATGCCGATGATGAGTCCGTAGAGGATGGTCAGCCCGGTGTTGGCGCTGTACGCGGAGACGGCGAGCGTCGGCGAGGGGTGCGGGGGCAGCAGCCCGTGCGAGATGTACAGACCCGCGGCCATCGGCAGTCCGACGTACAGCAGATGGGTGCCGGTCCGCTTGGCGACCGCGTACACCAGGGGTACGAGCATCACGAAGCTCACGTCGAACAGGTGCGGCATCCCGATGAGCAGCGCCGCCGCGGTGATGGCGGTCGGGATCCACTTGACCGGCCGGGCTCCGATGAAGACGGTGGCGATGCGGTCGGCCCCGCCGGAACCGAGCAGGATGCCGCCGAGGACGGTGCCCAGACCGATGGTGGGACCGGTGCTCTTCAGGGCGTCCCCGAAGCCGTTCTGGAAGTTCTCGACGGTCTGGCCCGGACCGATCCCGGCGGCGAGACCCAGTCCCAGCGCGGAGATGCTCAGCGCCAGGAAGGGGTGGAGTTTCGCCTTGGTGATCAGCAGGATCAGGATCGCGACCGCTGCCGCGCCCAGCAGCAGGTGCTGTATGTCCGTGTCCACTACCGCGCTCCCCCGGTGACGGTGGCGCGGGAGGACCGGCCCAGGGTCCAGGCCCGCAGCAGGTCCTCGTCCGCGTCGGCGAGGTCGGCCAGCACGATCAGCTCACCGGCCGCGACGGGACGGGCGAGGGTGCGGTGGGCGGCGAGGTAGAGGGGGGCGACGTCCGCCGGGGTGTCCTCGTCGCGCAGCAGCACGGCCTGGACACCGGTCACGTCGTGGTGGTGCCCGCCCATCGTGAGGACGGTCCCCGCGGGCAGGTCCTGCTGCGCGCGGCCGGCCAGGGCGGCGTGGGCGCGGGGGTCCGTGCCGCCGGAGGGGCGGTGGTGGAGGACGGCCGACAGGAGGGAGAGCGGGGTCTCGACGCCCATCAGGTGGTAGGGCAGGTAGATGGCGGCGTAGCGGCCGTCGCGGCTGACGACGTGGCCCTTGCCGCGCAGGGTCTCCCAGGTGACCGGGTCCGTCGTGCGGACGACGACGAACACGCCGCCGGCGAAGGATGCCTCGCCCGGCAGTCGCAGCGCGCTGAACACGTCGACCGCACCCGGGCGGTGGAGGAGTCCGCCGTCCTCGCGCAGCGCGTAGACGTCGGCGAGTTCGGCGATGCGGGCGACCGGGTAGTGCAGGCGCTCGACGTCGGGCCGGAAGCCGGTGTTGGTGGCGACGACGGCCATCTCGCAGTAGTCGGCGGTGGCGCCGACGGGCAGTGCCGCCACGGCGGCCGCGCGGGCGGCGAGGGTGGCACGGGGGTCGTCGCCGAGGGTGAGCAGACCGGTCAGTTCCGGGGCCGGGGCCGTGGTGTCGAGCTGGGTCACCGTGCCCGCGGCGGGGTCGAGTACGAGGTCGTACTCGCTCGACTTGCCGATGGCCACGATGTCCAGGCCCAGCATCTGCGCCCAGGTCACCAGGGCGATCAGGTTGGCGGGCTGGTCCCCGTCCGCCGTGGTGTAGACGACGCCGTTCTCCTTCGCCAGGTCGGCGAGGTGCAGTCCCGCGACGGAGTCGACCTCCTTGCTCACCATGGCCACGTGCCGGCCGAGGGTGAGGGCCTCGCGCGCCATCGTGTATCCGTCGGCGGGGCTGCCGGTGGCCTCGACCAGGATGTCCCAGGGGGCTGCGGGCAGCAGGGCGCCGTCCGCGACGAGGGCGACGCGCCCCTCGCCGGCCGCGGCTGCCACCTCGTCCGCCGTGCCGCAGACACGCAGCTCCGAGGCATCGTGGCCGAGGTCCAGGAGCATCGTCCGGAGGCGGTCCACATCACGGTCGCAGAGCACGGCGGGCACCAGCCGGCCGAGCCGGCGGGTCTGGGCGAGCAGGGTCCGGGCGAAGCCGCCCCCGGCTCCGGACAGTGCGTAGCGCACGGTCCGGTCGCCTGTGTCGGCGAACAGGTGGTGCAGGTTCATGGGCCCTCCTGGATGGCGCGAGCAAGGTGGTGACGTGCTCCCGGCACGGGCGGACTCGTCAGGGAAGCGAGAGCCACGAGGAGCGTGTTAACAAGATGTATCAGCAGATCCCATTCACGTAAAGTCTGTTAACATTTTTTCACAAACGCCTGGTCGATGACGGATCCGGCCAGCAGGACAACGCACCGCACCCAACGCAAGGAGGCCTGATGCCGACCCTCGGGGCCATCGCCGACGACTTCACCGGAGCAACGGACCTCGCGACGATGCTCGTCGCCCGCGGGTACCGCACGGTGGTGACCGTCGGCCCCGACGCCGTCGCCGGCGACCACGCCGTGGCGGCGGCGGACGCCGTCGTGGTCGCGCTCAAATCGCGCACCGCACCGGTCTCCGAGGCGGTGGCGTCCTCACTCGCGGCACTCCGCGCCCTGCGCGCGGCCGGCTGCGAACGTTTCTACTTCAAATACTGCTCCACCTTCGACTCGACCCCGGAAGGCAACATCGGTCCGGTGACGGACGCGTTGCTGAACGCGGTCGACGAGCGACGCGCCGTGGTCGTACCCGCGTTCCCCGACACGGGCCGCACCGTCCGCGACGGACGTCTCCTCGTCCACGGCGAGCCCCTCGACGAGAGCCCGATGCGTCACCATCCGCTCACGCCGATGCGCGATTCCGACGTGGGCCGGCTGCTGGCCCCGCAGACCACGCACCCGGTACGGCACGTCGACCTGGAGACGGTGCGGTCCGGGGCCGCGGCGCTGAGGGCCGCGCTGGACGACCCCGCACTGTCGGACGCCCTCGTTGTCGTGGACGCCACCGAGAACGAGGACCTGCGCACCATCTCCGCGGCCACCCTGCACCACCGCCTGGTCACCGGCGCCGCCGGCCTCGCGCTCGGACTGACCGGCCCCCACCCCGGGGCGTCGCGCGCACGGGCCGCCTCGCGTCCCGGCGATCCCGCGGTCGTCCTCTCGGGCAGCGCCTCCGCGGCCACCCGCGCCCAGGTGGCCCACGGCCGCGCGCACCTCCCCCACCGCAAGCTCGACATCGCCGCCCTGCGGGCGGACCTCGACGCCTCGGTGGAGGAACTGGTCGGCTTCGCCCGCGACTGCTGGCAGGCCGACCCCCGGCGGCCACCCCTCATCTACGCCGTCGACGACCTGCGCGACCTGGACCGGGCCGCGCAGGGCGCCACGCCCGCGGCCTCCGTCCTCGTCGAGCGGGCGCTGGCCGCCTGCGCCGTACGGCTGGTCGGAGCCGGCGCACGGCGGCTCCTCGTCGCGGGCGGTGAGACCTCGGGGTCGGTGATCACCGCACTCGGCGTACGCACGCTCACCATCGGGTCCCCCATCGCCCCCGGTGTCACCTGGGCCACGGCCGCCCGGGGCACCGGACAGACAGACGGGGCGGTCGACGTGGCCCTCAAGTCCGGCAACTTCGGCGACACGGACATCTTCACCGAGGCGTGGAGCGTCCTCGCATGAGCGATCCCCGGTCCGAACTCGCCGCCGCGGGCGCCCATCTCGCCGCGCTCGGCCTCAGCCCCGGCTCCTCGGGCAACCTCAGCGTGCGGGAGGGCCCGTACGTCTACGTCACCCCCACCGGCACGGACCTGTCCCGGATCGACCCCGCCGGGCTCAGCGTGCTCGATCCGGCCGGGGCTCATCTCGACGGACCGAAGCCCTCCAAGGAATTCCCGCTGCACACGGCGCTCTACCGCCGCGATCCGGCCGCCCGCGCCGTGGTCCACCTGCACTCCCGGCACGCCACCGCGGTCTCCTGCCTGCCGGCCTGGAGCGAGCACAGCGCGATACCGCCGCTGACCCCGTACTTCGTCATGCGGGTGGGCCAGACGCCGCTCCTGCCCTACGCCGCGCCGGGCGACAGCGGGCAGGCGGAGCGGATGGAGGCCCTCCCGTTCCCCTTCCGGGCGGCTCTGCTGCAGAACCACGGGCCCGTCGTCGCCGGCCACTCCGTCTCCGCGGCCGTCGACGCCGCCGTGGAGCTGGAAGAGGTCTCCGCGCTGCTCCTGGCACTCGGCGACCGCACTCCGCGGCTCCTCACACCCGAGGAGATCGCCCCGCTGGCCGCGAAATACGCCTCGCCCTGGACGGGCGGCACACCGGCCTGACCCACGACGCCCCGCCTGGCTCGCCGACGCTGCGTCAGGTCCGGTCCCCGCCGTCGAACGGCCATGCCTCGATGTCGCGGTAGCGGACCGGTCCCGGGCCACCGCCGGTCGTGCCGCCGACCAGGTGCAGGCGTTCGGCCGGCCACGGGAGGCCGGTGAACCCGGCGAACACCGCGGCGATCTCCGCCACCGAGGACAGATCGCCCCGGCGGGCACGGGCCAGGGTCAGATGGGGTCGCAGGGGCCGGTCCTCCAGGGCCACGCCACAGCTCCTGACGACGGCACGCACGTCGGCGGCGAGTGCGTGCACCGCGTCGAGTTCTCCGTCGACGCGGCTCCACAGCACCCGGTCGTCGAAGTTCCCGCCCTCGCCCAGGGCCAGCCGCATCGGCCTGCGGGCCGCCGCGAGGGCGGCGAGCCGCGGAATCAGCGGAGGGACGGCCGCGGCGGGAAGCTCACCGAGGAACGCCAGGGTGATGTGCCAGTCCTCGATGCGGTTCCACCGCATGTCCGGGTGCGTGGCGTACGCGGGGCGCAGCTCCCGGGCGAGTTCCTCCTTCGCACGGTCGGGCGGGGCGAGCGCGATGAACAGGCGAAGGGTGGCGGGCCGGATCTGTTCGTTCACCCGGAATTCGTACACCATCCGGGCGGACGGGCGACGAGCGGGTGCCGGGGAACAGCGTCCGCCGATGGCGCGCCCCACATGACAAGCAAGTGAGCACTTGCCTATCATGTGGGGGTGGCCGACGACCTCTTCAAAGCCCTGGCCGACCCCACCCGTCGCACCATCCTCGACGAGCTCACGGAGAAGTCCGGACAGACCCTGTTCGAGATCTGTTCGCGGCTGAGCATGAGACACGGGCTCGGCATCTCGCGTCAGGGGGTCTCGCAGCACCTCGCCGTGCTGGAAGCCGCCGGGCTCGTGGAGACCAGGCGGGAGGGCCGTTACAAGTTCCACGACCTGCGCACGGCGCCGCTGCGGCAGATCACCGAGCGTTGGCTCGTGGCCGATACACCCGGACCGGAGAAGAGCACCTCATGAAGATCCATCTGACCAGCGTCTTCGTCGACGACCAGGACAAGGCCGAGCGCTTCTACACCGAGATCCTCGGCTTCGTGAAGAAGCACGACGTCCCGGTGGGCGAGACCGACCGGTGGCTGACCGTCGTCTCGCCCGAAGAGCCCGGCGGTACGGAACTCCTCCTGGAGCCCCTCGGCCACCCGGCCGCCAGGACCTACCGCGACGCGCTCGTCGAGGACGGGATCCCGCTCGCCCAGTTCACCGTGGACGACGTGAAGGCGGAGTACGAACGGCTGAGCGGTCTCGGCGTCCGCTTCGTCCAGGAGCCGCTGGAGACGGGCCCCGTCACCACCGCCGTCCTCGACGACACCTGCGGCAATCTGATCCAGCTCGCGACACGGCCGGAGTAGCGGCGGGGCCGGGCCGGCGGCCGGACCCGCGGCGTCGTCACCGCATGTCGGCGGTGATCGCCCAGCGCTCGTGGTCGCGCCAGCCCCCGTCGATGAAGAGGAAGTCCGGCGAGAAGCCCTCCAGCCGGAAGCCGGCCCGGCGCACCAGTGCGAGCGAGGCCTTGTTGCCCGGCTGGATGTTGGCTTCGAGGCGGTGCAGGCCGAGGGGCCCGAAGGCGTACCGCAGAACCAGGGCGAGCCCCTCTGCCATCAGCCCGCGCCCGGCCGCGTGGGCGAAGGCGCCGTATCCGAGGGCGCCGCAGCGGAAGCCGCCGATGACGATGTTGTTGATGTTGATGAAGCCGGCGACGGCACCGTCGGCCGCGCCCTCGCCGCCGTGCCGCTCGCACACCAGGAAGCCGGCTTTTGCCGGGTCCTCGATCAGTACGGTCGCGTACGCGGCGTACGTGTCCGGATCGGCGGGCGGAAAGAGCCAGGGCCGGTGCAGTTCGCGGCTCTCCCGGGACCGTGCGGTGAACTCGTCGGCATCCGCGAGGGTGAAGGGGCGGATCGCCGTGCGCGGCCCCTCGGCCAGGTAGGTGGTGTCGGGCATCGGCCCAGCGTAAGTGCTGTGTCCCGGACGGCGGGGCCGGTGCGGTCCGGCGCCCGAGGGGGCCGCCGGTGCTACTTGGGCCGCCTGCGGAAGACGTAGGCGCCGCAGGCCATACCGGCCACGAACATCACGATCAGCGCCACGTAGAGCGGCATGGTCACCAGCGGGATCAGGAGGCGGACCGTCACGTCGCCGGTGTTCTCCGCGATGAACACCACCGACAGGACCGCGATGACGAGGACCAGAATGCGGGCCGGGGTGAACGGCCCGGTGCCCCTCGTCCCGCCGCTCGACACATCTTTCGGGCTCATGAACCGGCCCCTTCCCTGCTCCTGGCGCGCCTCGCCCCCGGAGCACCAGGATGGCTCCGTCCGGGTGCCGGGGGGCGGTCCTGTACGCCCATCCGGGTGGCGGGGGTGCGGCAGGCGCTCGCCTCATCGGTTCGCCGTGCCGCCCCCGGCGCGGGCCCGGAGCCCGCCCGCACCGCTCAGACCAGCGCCGGCACCTCGACCGTGAGGGTGGCGGGCCCGCCGTCCGCGGGCGCGTCCAGCACGGCCGGCACCCCGAGCGGGATCGTCAGCCCGGTGGGGCCGTGGCCGAAACCGAGCTCCTCGACGACGGGGACACCGAGGCCGCCGAGCCGGTCGGCGAGCACCGCCCGCACCTTCGCGTACGGCCCGCAGCCCGCCCAGGAGCCGCAGGCCACCCCGGCGACGCCGTCGAGCGCCCCGGCCCGCAGCAACTGGGTGAGGATGCGGTCGATGCCGTACGGGTCCTCGGTGGTGTCCTCGATGACCAGCAGCCCGCCGCGGGCCGACCGGCGGGCGTGCGGGGTGCCCAGATCGGCGGCCAGCAGGCTCACGCAGCCGCCGTAGGTGATCCCCCGGGCCCGGCCCGGCACGAGGGCCGCCGCTCCGTCGAGCCCCAGCGTCCGTACCGTCCCGGGCTCGAACAGGGTGGCCCGCAGGGACTCCTGGGTGCGCGGGTCCTTGAGGAAGGTCTCGGTGCCGACCATGGGGCCGTGCAGGGTGGCGAGCCCGGCCCGCAGGGCGAACGCCTCGTGGAGCACGGTGATGTCGCTGTATCCGACGAACACCTTGGGCCCGGCGGCCCGCATCGCCGCCCAGTCGAGCAGGTCGACCATGCGGTGTGCCCCGTACCCGCCCCGGGCGCAGATCACCGCGTCGACCGACGGGTCGCACCAGGCGTCCTGGAGATCCCGGGCACGCGCCCCGTCCGTACCGCCGAGGTGGTCCAGCTCGGGGTGCACGTCCAGGACGTGCGGCATCGCCACGGGGTCGAGGCCCCAGCCCCGCAGGACGTCGAGGCCGGGCTCCAGGCGGTCGGCGGGCACCGGTCCGCTCGGGGAGACGACGGCGACCCTGGCACCCGCGCGCAGCCGGGCCGGGCGGGTCAGCGGTGCGAGGGGCGCCGAGGCCGCGTGGGTCACTTCCGCAGCTCCAGCCGGGGCACGTCGGGCCGCTCGATGCCGAAGGTCTGGGCGTAGAGGGAGAGTTCGGCCTCCAGCGCACTGATCATGGTGTCGGCGCGGCGGAAGCCGTGGCCCTCGCCCGGGTAGGTGAGGTAGGCGTGCGGGATGCCGCGCCCCGCCACGGCGGCGAGGAAGCGTTCGCACTGCACGGGCGGGCAGATCGGGTCGTCCTCCCCCTGGAGCAGCAGGAACGGCGTGGTGAGCCGGTCGGTGCGGGTGATCGGCGACCGTTCGCGGTAGCGGTCGGGGACCTCGGCGAGCGGGCCCACCAGCGACTCCAGGTACTGCGACTCGAAGTCGTGGGTCTCCCCGGTGCCCCAGCCGGTCAGGTCGAGGATGGGATAGATGATGGTCCCGCAGGCGTAGACGTCGGTGCCCGTCAGTGAGGCGGCGGTGGTCCACCCGCCGGCGCTGCCGCCGCGGACGGCGAGCCGGTGCGGGTCCGCGGTGCCCTCGGCGGCGAGTGCCCCGGCGACGGCCGCGCAGTCCTCCACGTCGACGACGCCCCACTGTTCGCGCAGGCGGTTGCGGTAGGCCCGTCCGTAACCGGTCGAGCCGCCGTAGTTGACCTCGGCCACGCCGATGCCGCGCGAGGTGAAGTAGGCGATCTCGAGGTCGAGGACGAGCGGGGCGTGGCTGGTGGGGCCGCCGTGCGCCCACACGACGTAGGGCGGCAGCTCGTCGGCCGGTCCGGTCCGGTCGGGGCTGTGCGGCGGGTAGATGTGCGCGTGGATCTCCCGGCCGCCCGGACCGGTGAAGGTGCGGTCGGCGGGCCGGGGGTAGTACGCGGGGTCGACGGCGTCCTCGTGGGGTGCCCCGATGATCCGGGTGTGCCCGGTCGAGGTGTCCAGCTCGACGATCTCGTACGCGCTGTGCGGGCTCGCGGCGATTCCGATGACCCGGCTGCCCTGCACGGCGAGCGTCCCCGACCAGTCGGTCCAGGGTCCGGCGATGTCGACGAGGCTGCCGGTCTCCGGGTCGAGGATGCCGAGCGTGGTGGACCCCTTGCCGTGCAGGGTGGCGATCAGCCCGTTCTCCAGCGGCCGGAACCAGCTGAGGCCGATCTTCCACAGCGGTCCGGCGAACTCCTCCGCCCTGGGGCAGAGTTCCACCGCGTTGCCGTCCGGACCCGCGCGGTACAGGTTCCACCACCCGCTGCGGTCACTGGCGAGGAGCAGCGTTCCGTCCGCGGCCCACTGGATCTGGGGTACCGATTCCTCCGGACCGCCCAGAAGGGTCCGGGGGGCGTGGAACGTACCGTCGTCGCCGAGGTCCGCGACGATCACCTCGGTGCCGTCCCACGGCATCCGCGGGTGGTCCCAGGCGATCCAGGCCGCCTGCCGACCGTCGGGCGAGAGCTCGGGCCCGGTGACGAACCGGTGCCGGGCGTCGGAGAGTTCGCGTACCGCCGACCTGTCGTCGGCCGCCGAGCCGTCGAGCGGCACGGCGGCGATCAGCCTGCGCAGTTCGCCCGGCCCCTCGCCGGTGAACTCCTCCAGGACGCACCAGACCTCGCCCGAGGCGCCCCGGTCCGGGTGCAGTCGCGGATCGACCCAGCGCAGTCCGCCGCCGACCGGCGAGACGGGGGTGAGCGGCCTGGGTTCGCCGGGCCCGTCCGGCTCGTAGGCGTACAGCCGCTGGTCGTCGAAGTGGACGAAGACGATCAGCGGGCCGCCCTCGGCGCGTTCCGTGCCGGTCCAGGGCCGTCCGCCGTACTCGATGACGCGGCTGCGGACGTTCCAGGGGGCGGGCAGCTCCGCGGTGGTCCCGTCGGCCAGGCGTCGCACGAGGGCGCGCCGGCCGGCCTGGGCCGGGCGCGGCTCCGTCCACCACAGTTCGTCGCCGACCGCTTCGACGTACTCCGGCCGGCCGTCCCGCGAGGCGGCCGTCGCGGCGTCGATCGGTGACGGCCAGCTTCCGTAGGCCCCTGTGGTTGCCATGTTCGATTCCCCCGAGTGGGTCAGGCGGTGCGGAGATAGTGGTCCAGGACCCGGACGCCGAAGTGCAGCGCCTCGACGGGGACACGTTCGTCCACGCCGTGGAAGAGGGCCTGGTAGTCGAAGCCGACGGGCAGCTTCAGCGGTGAGAAGCCGTAGCCGGTGATGCCGAGCCGGGAGAACTGCTTGGCGTCGGTACCGCCGGACATGGAGTACGGCACCACGTGGCCGTCCGGGTCGAACCGCTCGACGGCGGCCCGGAGCTTGGCGTACGTGGGTGAATCGACCGGGGCTTCCAGGGCGATCTCGCGGTGGTGGAACTCCCAGTCGACCGAGGGGCCGGTCAGCCGGTCCATGGTGGCGTGGAACTCGTCCTCGCCGCCGGGCACCATCCGGCCGTCGATGAACGCGGTGGCGTGGCCGGGGATCACGTTGACCTTGTAACCGGCGTCCAGCATCGTCGGGTTGGCGCTGTTGCGGACGGTCGGCTCGACGAGGGCCGCGGCCGGTCCGATCTTGCCGAGGAGTTCGTCCACGTCGAAGCCGGGGGCGTCGAGGTCGGGGTGGATGCCGTGCAGGGCGGCGATCTCGGTGAGCGCGGCGCGGACCGTCGGGGTGAGGCGTACCGGCCATTCGTGTGCGCCGATACGGGCGACGGCGGCGGCCAGTGCGCTGACCGCGTTGGCCTTGTTGACCTTGGAGCCGTGCCCCGCTTTGCCGTGTGAGGTGAGCTTGAGCCATCCGGTGCCGCGCTCGCCCGCCGCGATCGGGTAGAGCGGCATGTTCGGTCCGGCGTGGAAGGTGAAGGCGCCCGATTCGCTGATGCCCTCCGTACAGCCCTCGAAGAGTCCGGCGTGCTGATCGGCCAGGAAGCCCGAGCCGTCGTCGGCGCTGGCCTCCTCGTCGGCGGTGTACGCGATCACGATGTCGCGGCGGGGCCGGATGCCGGCCCTGGCCCAGGACCGGACGACGGCGAGGACCATCGCGTCCATGTTCTTCATGTCGATGGCGCCGCGGCCCCAGACGACCCCGTCGCGGATCTCGCCGGAGAAGGGGTGCACGGTCCAGTCGTCGGCCTCCGCGGGCACCACGTCCAGGTGACCGTGGACCAGGAGCGCTTCGGCGGACGGGTCGGTGCCCGCGATCCTGGCGACCACGTTGGTGCGGCCGGGGGTGCGCTCCAGGAGCACGGGGTCGAGTCCGGCACCGGCGAGCCGCTCCGCGACGTACTCGGCCGCCGGGCGTTCGCGGCAGTCGCCGCCGCCCCGGTTGGTGGTGTCGATCCGGATGAGTTCGGAGGTGAACGTCACCGATTCGTCGAGCGCGAGGTCATCGACGCCGTTCTTGGGGTTGGTCACCTCAGCCATACTGTTCCTCCACGGCGGAAGACACGATGGTCGTCACCGCCTTGAACGTGCGGATACCTTCGTACATCGTCTCGCTCGTGTAGGCGACACGCCTCTCGCCGGAGGCCGCCACGCCGGGGACGACCGTGGCCGCCGCGGCCAGGTGCTCGGCGTCGAACTCCAGCTCCACGGTGAACGGCCCGCCGTCGACCGCCGGGTACCGCCCGGCGAGAGCCGTCGCCTCCTTGGCCGCCGCACGGATGTCGGCGGCGGTACGGGCGGGGGTGCGGCAGACCGCGGCGTACCGCGAGACGTAGTCCTTGACCGCGACCGTACGGGCGTCGGGGGCGTACCCCCGCGCGTCCACACAGGTCAGGTCGTCCCCGGTGACGAGGACGACGGGGACGCCGTACTCGGCGGCGACGTGCGCGTTGAGCAGCCCCTCGCTGGCCCTGACCCCGTTCAGCCACACCCCGGTGATGGAGTTGGCCAGATAGGTGTGGGCCAGGACCCCTTCCGTACCGGCACCCGTGTGGTAGCCGACGAAGGCGACCGCGTCGACGTCCCCGTGCTGGATGCCCTCCACCATGCTGAGCGACTTGTGCTTGCCGGTGAGCATCTGGACCCGGTCGTCGAGCCGCTCCAGCAGCAGGTTGCGCATGGTCCAGTGGGCCTCGTTGACGAGCACCTCGTCGGCGCCCCCGTCGTAGAACCCGAGGGCAGCGGCGTTGACGTCGGAGGTGAACAGGGAACGGCACCGTTCCCACTGCGGGGAGCCTGGCAGGACATCGGCCGGCCACGTCACACCGGTGGCGCCTTCCATGTCGGCGCTGACGAGGATCTTCATGCGGCCACACGGTACGCGTCGCGGAACGGGCAGGCCAGGGCTGCCCGGACCTCCAGTGGTCCACTCCACTGAAGGAGGTCCGGCGGAAGGCCCAGGAGCGGGCCTCAGCGGCGCTTGGCGCCCTTCAGGAGCTTCTCGATCCGGCTGAGTTCCTTGTCGCTGAACTCCAGGTTACGGACCGCCTGGACGCTGTTCTCCAGCTGGGCGACGCTGCTCGCGCCGACGACGGCGGAGGTCACCCGGCCGCCGCGGAGCACCCAGGCCAGCGCCATCTGGGCCAGCGACTGACCTCGCTCGGAGGCCAGTTGGTCCAGCTCGCGGAGCGAGCCGACCAGCTCCGGGGTGACCGAGTCGGCCGACAGGAACGGGCTGCTGCCCGCCGCCCGTGACCCCTCCGGGATGCCGCGGAGGTAACGGTCGGAGAGGATGCCCTGCTCCAGCGGGGAGTACGCGATGGAGCCGGTGCCCAGCTCGTCGAGGGCGGTGAGCAGGCCGTCCTCGACCCAGCGGTCCAGCATCGAGTAGCGCGGCTGGTGGATGAGCAGCGGGGTGCCGAGGTCCTTCAGGATCCGGGCGGCCTCGCGGGTCTGCTCGGCCGAGTAGTTGGAGACACCCACGTAGAGCGCCTTGCCCTGCTGGACCGCCGAGTGGAGGGCTCCCAGCGTCTCTTCGAGCGGGGTCTCGGGGTCGGGCCGGTGGGAGTAGAAGATGTCGACGTAGTCGAGCCCGAGGCGGCCGAGGCTCCGGTCGAGCGAGGAGAGCAGGTTCTTGCGCGAACCCCACTCCCCGTAGGGGCCGTCCCACATCAGGTAGCCGGCCTTGGTGGAGACGATGATCTCGTCCCGGTGGCGGGCGAAGTCCGTCCTCAGCGCGCGGCCCATCGCGCTCTCCGCGGAGCCGGGCGGCGGGCCGTAGTTGTTCGCCAGGTCGAAGTGGGTGATGCCGAGGTCGAACGCCCTGCGGAGGATCTGCCCCTGGGTCTCCGGCGTCCGGTCCCCGCCGAAGTTGTGCCACAGGCCGAGCGAGAGGGCCGGCAGCTTCAGTCCGCTGCGCCCGGTGCGCCGGTAGGGCATGTCCTGGTAGCGGTCGGCGGACGGGATGTACATGCGGGGCTCCACGGGAGAGATCGTTCCGGTCCGCCGGGGACGGGCTGCTGTTCGGCTCCGCCCCGGCGAGATTGCAGGGTCCAGGCTCGCCCACATCGATCCAGCAGTCCAACAGGAGATTCCGCTTGGATTCAGCGTCTATATTTCTCAATCATGGAGTTGCGGCAGCTGGAACACTTCGTCGCGGTCGCAGAGGAGCAGCACTTCACCCGGGCCGCCGAGCGCCTCGCGGTGTCGCAGTCCGGCCTCTCCGCCTCCGTCCGGGCGCTGGAGCAGGAGCTGCGGACCCCGCTGTTCAGCCGGACCACCCGCAGTGTGCGGCTGACCGAGGCGGGGCGCGCCCTGCTGGTGGAGGCCGAGCGCACGCTGGCGGGCGCGCGGGCGGCGAAGGATGCCGTCGACGCCGTACGGGGGCTGCTGCGCGGCACCCTGTCGGTGGGCGTCGAGCAGTGCGTGGCCGGGGTGAGCCTGCCGCGGCTGCTCGCCGCCTTCCACCGTGCGCACCCGCACATGGAGATCCGGCTCCGCCAGGAGGGGACGACGAGCCTGGTGGACGGGGTGGCCGGCGGGCGGCTCGACATCGCGTTCGCCGCCACGGTGAGCTCCGTGGAGTGGCGCGGCGAGCTGGTCCCGCTGGCCCGTGAGCCCATGGTCCTGCTGTGCGCCCCCGGCCACCGGCTGGCCGCGACGGAGCGCGTCGGGTGGGACGAGCTGCCGGGTGAGCCGTTCATCGACTTCCATCCGGACTGGGGTCCGCGCCGGGCGGCCGACGAGGCGTTCGCGACGGCGCGGGTGCGCCGCACGGTGGCGCTGGAGGTCAACGACGTGCACAGCCTGCTGGAGCTGGTGCAGGAGGGGCTCGGCATCGCGGTGGTGCCGCACCACTTCTCCCGCAAGCCCGAGGCACGGGGCCTGGTGGCGGTCCGGCTCGACGGGGCGGTCCAGCCGTACTACGAGAGCGTCGTGGTGCTTCCGGACGCGCGGTCCATGAGCCCCGGAGCGCGGGCGCTCATGACGCTGGTGCGGGAGGAGACGGGGCGCTGAGGGTTTCCGGGACGCGGCGGCCCGGAGGCCGCCCGAGTGGCCGGGCCGGCCTGCACCGCGCCGGAGACAGGTCCGCGGACTCCTCGTCTCCGGACAACGGACCCGGCTCGTCCCGGATCGCCAGGCTCCCCTCCGGGAGGGCGTCCCGGGCCACCCGCGCCCTCTGCCCGGGCCCCGTTCGGCCGCGTCGACATCCACACCCACCGCGCACGACAACATCGGCCTTCAAGACCACACCCGGGTCCCGGAGGCCGACGTCGCGCGAGGCCCCGAATCCGACAGCGTCCCGGATACCCGGTGGGGGCCGACGCGGTCTCCTCTCGGGCCCCGGATCAGCCGCCGGCGAGCACGAAC
Organism: Streptomyces sp. NPDC087428; assembly: GCF_044744085.1. Lineage (NCBI taxonomy): Bacteria > Bacillati > Actinomycetota > Actinomycetes > Kitasatosporales > Streptomycetaceae > Streptomyces > Streptomyces sp. NPDC087428. The sequence continues at coordinate 390,397 of NZ_JBIUXR010000008.1, read as the reverse complement.
CACCTGGCCGGCAGGTCGATCCGGGTCCCGTCGGGCAGCTGCTCGGTCTGCGGCAGGGCCGTGTCACCGCTGTCCAGCGTGGTCAGCCCGGCCGCCCTCAGGAGTGCGGGCACCTCCTCCTCGGTGGCGTCGGCCGGCTTGAGCCCGTGGTCGTAGACCCGGCGCAGCTTCTTGGGCGGACCGTCCGGCCCCTGCGCCGCCTGCCGGAGCACGTCCTTGGAGGCCGGGGTCAGCTCGGCGACGAAGGCCCGGCCGCGCGCCCCCAGCAGCGTCGCCACGGCCGCGGCGACCGCGGGCCTGTCCCCGGCCTCGCTCTGGTGGATCACCGCTCGCATGTAGACATTGGCGTCCCCGATCCGCTCGTGCAGGGCGCGCACCGCGTCGCCGTCGGTCAGGTCGAGCTGGGCGAACTCGGCGACGCCCTCGGTGTCCGCGCGGCGGGCATGGCCGATCGCGGCGTGCGAGAGGTCCACGCCGATGGCGCGGGCGAACCGGGTGGCGAGGTAGCGGGTCTGGGTGCCGTTGCCGCAGCCGAGGTCGACGACGGGCAGCGCGGCGTCCGCGTACGGCAGGAGCAGCTCGCTGTGCGGTGCGGCGCTCAGTGAGGGGTCGGAGTCCCAGATCGCCTCGCCGGGCGCGTCCGAGGTGGCGGCCCAGAAGCCTTCCCACGCCTCGCTGTACCGCTGTGAAACATCCATGCGCACTCCCGAAGTCCCGTCGCACTGAAGCACCTTGCACCACAAGGGACTACCGCTCCCCGCCGGTCGGGGCAAGGGTGCGTACAGGACCGGGGGCCGGGGCCGCCGCGTTCACCAGCCGGTGCGCGGGAGACGGGGCAGCCGGGAGAGAGCGAGCTCGAACCAGACGGTCTTGCCGCGGGCCGTGGTGCTGCTGCCCCACTCCCGGGCGAGGCCGCTCACCAGGACGAGCCCGCGGCCGAACTCGTCGTCGGCGGTGGCTTCGAGGAGCGTGGCGGGGGCGGGCTCGTCGTCGCTGACCTCGCAGAGCAGGGCGCCGGTGCGGACCAGCCTGAGCCCGATGTGATGGGTGCGCCCGTGCTTCACGGCATTGGTGACGAGCTCGCTGACCATCAGCTCGGCCGCCTCCACCGCGTCCGGCAGCTCCCAGTCGAGCAGTTTGCCGCGGACCATCCGGCGGGCGCGGGCCACCTCGCGCGGATCCAGGGCGAGTTGCCACTCGGCGACGTCGCCGTCGGGGATGCCGTTGAGCCTGGCCATCAGCAGCGCGACGTCGTCGTTGCGGCCGCCCCTGGGGTTGAGCGCGCGGATGATCGTGTCGCAGGCGTCGTCCATCGACGCGGCGGGGTGCGCGGCGGAGGCGCAGAGCGCGGCGAGACCGGCACCGATGTCCTGGCCGCGCACCTCGACCAGGCCGTCGGTGCAGAGCACCAGACGGTCGCCCGGCCGGACCTGTACGGTCGCGGTCGCGAAGGCCACCCCGCCGACCCCGATCGGGGCGCCGGTCGGCAGGTCGAGCAGTTCGGCCCGGCCGTCCTCGGCCCGGACCAGCACCGGCGGGATGTGCCCGGCGTTGGCGATCTGGAGCTCGGAACGGATCGGGTCGTACACGGCGTAGAGACAGGTCGCCAGATACTGCTCGCCGAGGCGCTGGGCCAGGTCGTCCAGGTTGCGCAGCAGCTGCGCCGGCGGCATCTCCATGGTGGCCATCGTCAGTACCGCGGTACGCAACTGACCCATCATCGCCGCCGAGTTGAGTCCGTGCCCCATCACGTCACCGACGACCAGCGCGGTCCGGGAGCCGGGGAGTTTCACCGAGTCGAACCAGTCGCCGCCGACCCTGCCGAGCCGGGCGCCGGGCAGATAACGGGTGGCGATGTCGCAGCCGGCCATGCGCGGCTCGACCTGGGGCAGCATGCTGTCCTGGAGGGTCTCCGCGACGTTCTCCTGGTAGGTGTACATGCGGGCGTTGTCGAGGACGAGCCCGGCCCTGGCGGCGAGTTCGGCGCCGGTGGTGCGGTCCATGTCGTCGAAGGGCTCCCGGCCGGGGCGCCGCATCAGGACCATGAAGCCGAGCACCACGTCGCGGGCCTTGAGCGGCACGATGAGCAGGGAGCGGTGGGTGATCAGCGGACGCAGGTCGCGCTTCTCGAACTCGCCCGAGATCCGGTTGCTCAACTCCTCGCTGACGTAAGGGATGATGACCGGCTCGCCGGTGACCATGCACTGGAAGAACGGGGTGTGTTCCGGGAAGGCGATGGACTCGCCGACCGGCACGGTGTCGTCCCAGCGGCCCGGTTCGTCGTTGTGCTCGACCCAGACCCGGTGCCAGATCGTCGTGACGTCGGGCGGGCCGTCCGGGAAGCCCTCGCCGGCGAGGACCGCGGCGCGCAGATGGGTGCCCGCGAAGTCCGTGAAGCGGGGCACCGCGGCGCTGGTGACCTCGCGGATGGTGCGCTCCAGATCGAGGGAGGAACCGATGCGGCCGCTGACCTCGTTGAGGAATTCCAGCCGTTCACGGACCGCCGCGTATTCGAGGTCCAGCTCGGGGCGGGGCGCCGCACGGGGCGTGAGCCGGTCGTCGGCGCCGTGGTGCGAGTCCCGCGAGCCCCGGTGTCCGGCGCGCTGCGGCACTCCCCAGTCAGGGGTCACCGGGATCCGGTCGTGGCGGCTGAAGTCCAGTACGGGATAGCCGAGTTCGAGTACCTGGGAGACGATCCGGGTGGCCTCGTGGACGCTCATGCTGGGCAGGATCTCGGGCAGCCGCCCGGACAGCTCCCGGTAGCCGGGGAAGTCGGTGTGCAGGGCGAATCCGGGTGCGATCGTCTCGGCGTCCCGACCCTCGCCCGCCTCCGCTCCGCGTACCTGCGCGGAGTCCGCGGCGAGCACGAGCAGCCGCTCGGGGCCGGGGCCGACGAGCGGATAGGCCCACCACAGGACCTCGATCCGGCCGCGGTCCGGTTCGTCCACCCGGGCCCGGCCCGCGGCCGGGTAGCCGACGGTGCCGCTGAGGGAGCTGTCGAGCTCGGGGCCGTACTCGGCGTACATCCCGCCCCGGGACGGTTCGCCGTGGTCCCCTAACGCCCCGGCGACCGGGAGCAGTTCGCCGGCCGGGCAGCCGACCGCGTCGTCCCTGGCGACACCGAAGAGCCTTCTGGCCCCGGTCGACCAATGCGACACGAGTCCGTCCGCGTCGACGACGACCACGGCGAGCGGCACGCGGCCCGCCGCGGCGTCACGCGGTGGCGGTGGTGGTGTCCTCTGCGACGGCACACCGAGGTCCATGGGTGGAAGGCTCCTTCCCCACCGCAAGGTTCTGCGGTACGTGGCTCCACCGTACGGGGCCGCGACCGGCGCTCGCCGGGCATCGACCGAATCACCCACGAAGGTGGTGCGCCCCGCGCACTCGGGGGCGCATCACCTTCATCACCTGTCTCGGGCTCAGTCCTCGTGGCCCAGTTGGAGGTCCCTTTCCGTGCGCCCGCCGCCCGCGACCTGGAGGACCGTGGCCACCGGCGGGTAGCCGGCGGCGATCACGGTGTACTCGCCGGTGGACAGGTCGACGAACCGGAAGGCCCCGTCGGGCCCGGTGGTCAGGGTGTCGACCACATTGCCCGCCGCGTCCAGGAGCGTGACCCTGGCGTCCTCGACGAGCCGCCCGCCACTGGCGCGTACGACGCCGCGCAGCACGGCGCCGCCGGCCAGTTCGATGTCCTGCCGGGTCTCACGGGCCGCCTGCACACTGACCGGGAGCGCGGCGGGCCGGAACGCGGGGGCGCTGGCCGCGAGGGTGTACTCCCCCGCCACCAGTTCCGAGATCACATAGCCGCCCTCGCGGCCGCTGCGGGTGGAGGAGACCACCTCGCCGCGTACGTCGGTCAGGGTGACCGCCGCGTCGCGCACCGGAACGCCGTCCGCCGTCATCACGGTCCCCGCCAGCCGGCCCGCACCGCCGAGCACCACGTCGAGTTCCACGGGCCGCTCGCCCACGGTGACGCTGACGGCCTGCGGCTGGTGGCCCCCGGCCGCAGCGATGAGGACGTAGGAACCGGCGCCGGGGACGCTGAGCGCGTACCGCCCCTCGTCGCCGCTGGCGCCCCTGCCGACCTGCTGCCCCTGGACGTCGATGAGGGTGAGGGCGGCGTGCGGGACCTTCGTGCCGTCGGGGTGCTGGACACTGCCGCGGACGGGCACCCCCGAGAGCGGTGCGGCGGGCTGGGTGCCCGGGTCGGTGCGGGCGGAGGGGATCGTCGCGGGCTCGGCTGCGGTTTCTGGGCTGTGGTGGGACACCAGCGGTTTCTCCTTGAGGAAGAAGGCGAAGAACAGGCCGAGCACGAGGACCGGCACAAGGTAGAGGAAGATCCGGGGCATCGCGTCGGCGTATGCCTGGATATAGCTGTCACGCAGCACCGGGTCCATGGCGTGGACCAGTTGCGGCGTGATCGACTCGGGGTCGGGCAGACCGGCTCCGGACGGCAGCCGCACCGCGAGCGCGTCGGCGAGCCGCCCGGCGAAGAGCGTGCCGAACACGGCCGCGCCGACGCTGCCGCCGATCTGCCGGAAGTAGTTGTTGGCGCTGGTGGCGGTGCCGAGGTCGGCGGGCCGTACGGAGTTCTGCACGGCGAGCACCAGCACCGGCATGATCAGCCCGATCCCGAGACCGAGCACCGCCTGCGCGATGCTGTACTCCAGCCGCGGGGTGTCCGTTTCGAGCCGGGACAGCAGCCACATGCCCACCGCCGCGAGAGCACTGCCGGCGATCGGGTAGACGCGGTATTTGCCGGTACGGGAGATCAGCTGGCCCGAGACGACGGACGCGGCGACGATGCCGCCCATCATCGGGAGCATCAGCAGCCCGGACTCGGTCGCGGTGGCCCCGTCGACCATCTGGAGGAAGGTCGGCAGATAGCTGGCGGCGCCGAACAGGGCGACCCCGACGACCGCGCCGACGAGGGCGCTGACGTTGAAGATCGAGTCACGGAACAGCCGCAGCGGAATGATCGGTTCGGGTGCGCGGTGCTCGACGACGACGAAGAGCAGAGTCGTTCCGGCGGCTCCCGCGGCCAGTCCCAGGATGGTGCCCGAGCCCCAGGCGTACTCCGTACCGCCCCAGCTGGTCAGCAGCACCAGACAGGTGGAGGCGACGGCCAGCAGCAGGGCGCCGAGGATGTCGAGCCGCGGCCGGACGGCGGGCTTCGGGAGCTTCAGTACGACGGTGATGACCGCGAAGGTGACCAGGCCGAACGGGATGTTGATGTAGAAGCACCAGCGCCAGGAGGCGTGGTCGGTGAAGAAGCCGCCGAGCAACGGGCCCGCCACGGAGGCGAGTCCGAAGGCCGCGCCGATGAGTCCCATGAACCGGCCGCGCTCCCGGGGCGGCACGACGTCCGCGATGATCGCCTGGACGCCGATCATCAGCCCGCCGCCGCCGACGCCCTGGAGGGCGCGGAAGGCGATCAGTTCGTCCATGGTGCGCGACCAGCCGGCCAGCGCGGAGCCGATGACGAAGACGACGATCGCGAACTGGAAGACGCCCTTGCGGCCGAAGAGGTCGCCGAGCTTGCCGTAGACCGGGAGCCCGATGGTGGAGGCGAGGAGATAGGCGGTGACCGCCCAGGACATCTTCTCCAGGCCGTGCAGCTCACCGACGATCTTCGGGAGCGCGGTGGCGACGATCATCTGGTCGAGCGCCGCGAGCAGGAGCGTGAGCATCAGCCCGATGAAGATCAGGCGGATGCGGCGGGGATCCGTCTCGTATGCCGGGGGCAGGAGCGGAGCGGCCGATTCCGTCGCGGCCGGTGGCGGGCGCGGTTCGGACGTCTGCACCGTTCCGGTGTCGCCCGTACCGTCGGGCTCGTCCTTGACCAGAGTGATCCCACCCACCACGTGCCGCTCCCCTCGTCGCATTCTGCGCCGCCCATTTGTCGCATTGCGATATAAGGGAGGGCAAACGCGGCGAGGGGCGCTGACGGCGCACCCGGAAGGCTTAGCCGCCGGTGGGGGCCACTACGGCGCACAACCGGCCGGATGGAAAGACCACCCGAACCGGTGAGGCCGGAAAGCGGGACCGGGGGCTACTTCTCCACCTCGGTGGCGAGATTCTGCAGGAGCTCGTCATAGATGCGGCCAAGCCCCTTGGGCGCGAAGGTCTTCTCGAAGAATCCGCCGATGCCGCCGGCGCCGTTCCACACGGTCGAGACGACCGCCTTGGACTTCCCCTCGCCGGCCGGGGTGACGGTCCAGGTCGTGACCATCGAGGAGTTGCGGTCCTTCTCCACGAGCCGGCCCTCGGTGGGCTCGCTGACCTCCAGCAGGCAGTCGCGCACCCGCTTGCTGGTGGCCTGGAGCTTCCAGTGGACGAGGGTGCCCTCGCCGTCACCGCCCTCACGCACCTCGTACTCGCTGAAGTGGCCGGGCAGCACCTTGCCGCGGACGTCCTTGTAGTCGGCCAGCGCGTCGAACACCGCTTCCGGGTCCGCCGCGATGATCCGCTCTGTCGTGGCCTCGACCTGCGCCATGGCTGTTCCTCCAGCACTCGGTTGTTCGGGGTGTGCTGAGCCAACCACCTCCGGCACCCGGCTCAAAATCCGCTCGGGGACGAAGGGGAGGAAACGATCAAGGGAACAAGTGTTCTATTCTCGGGTCAGTGCTACCTAGGAGGCGTCCATGCGCTGGGACAATCTGGCCGATAACCCCGCCAAGACCGCCACGAGCGGAGAGGCCGCGCTCTTCGCCGCGGACGCGGTGACGACGCGTACCTTCGACACCCCTGAGTTCCGGGGCATCACCTTCCACGAAGTCCGCGCCCGCTCGATCGTGAACCGGGTGCCGGGCGCGTCCCGGATGCCGTTCGAGTGGACGGTGAACCCCTACCGCGGCTGTTCGCACGCCTGCGTCTACTGCTTCGCCCGCAAGACGCACAGCTATCTGGACCTCGACACCGGGCTCGGCTTCGACTCGCAGATCGTCGTCAAGATCAACGCCCCGGAGCTGGTGCGCCGCGAACTCGCCGCCGGCCGCTGGCACGGCGCGCACATCGCGATGGGGACCAACGTCGACTGCTACCAGCGCGCCGAGGGCCGCTACCGGCTGATGCCCGGCATCCTCGCGGCCCTGCGCGACCACGCGAACCCCTTCTCCATCCTGACGAAGGGCACGCTGATCCTGCGCGACCTGGAGGTCCTGCGGCAGGCGGCCGAGGTCACCGAGGTGGGCGTCTCGGTCTCCGTGGGCTTCGTCGACCCCGAGCTGTGGCGCACCGTGGAGCCCGGCACCCCCTCCCCCGAGCGCCGCCTGGACGTCGTGCGCACCCTCAGCGAGCACGGCATCGGCTGCGGGGTGCTGATGGCGCCCGTCATCCCGTTCCTCGGCGACCGGCCGGACCAGCTGCGGGCGACGGTCCGCGCGATCGCCGCCGCCGGCGCGACCTCGGTGACCCCGCTCGTCCTCCATCTGCGCCCCGGCGCCCGGGAGTGGTTCATGGAGTGGCTCGGCCGCCACCACCCCGAGCTGGTGGGGCGGTACGAGCGCCTGTACGCGGACGGGGCGTACGCGCCCACGTGGTACCAGCGCCGCATCACCCGCCAGGTGCACGAGCTGGCGGCCGAGTACGGCATCGGGCCCGCGCACCGCGGGACCCCCCGCGCACTCCCCGGGCGCGACGAGCCGCAGCCCCCGCTCGACGGCGCGGAGCCCACCCAGCTGACCCTGCTCTGACCGGACCCCGGCGGATCCGGGACACCGGACGCCCGGCAGGGGCAAACGGGTCATCTCTCACCGGAACAGGTCCTCCGGCTCCGAATGCGGGGAGCATCCGGCGGGGGCTGCCGTCACGCGCAGCCGTGTTCCCCCACCACGGGAGGCCATATGACGAAACGTCCAGGGATTCTGTTCGCCGTCGGGGCGACGGTCGCGGGTCTGGTGACCGCCGCCCCGTCCCCGGCGACCGCCGACACCGGTGCGCAGCGCGCCGTATCGCTCAAGTGGGCCGACTGCGCCACCAAGTCGTCCCCGACGCTCCAGTGCTCCTCGGTGAGTGCCCCGCTCGACCATGACGACCCGTCGGGCCGGAAGGTCACGCTCGCCCTGACCCGGGTCCCGCACACCTCGAAGACCTTCCAGGGCCCGCTGCTGGTCAATCCGGGCGGCCCCGGCGGCAGCGGACTGTCGATGGCCGGTTTCGTCGCCGCCTCGCTGCCGAAGGCGGTGGCCGCCCAGTACGACGTGATCGGTTTCGACCCGCGCGGCGTCGGCAAGAGCCGGCCGGCCCTGGACTGCGTGCCGAAGTACTCGGATCCGGTACGGCCCGACTCGGTGCCCCGCACCCTGCGGGACGAGCAGGTCAACCGGGACCGCGCCCGGTCCTTCGCGGCCGCCTGCGGCAAGAAGTACCCGGACCTGCTGCCTTACATGGACACGGTCAGCGCGGCCAAGGACCTCGACGTGATCCGCCGGGCGACCGGCGCGGCCAGGCTCAACTACCTCGGGTACTCCTACGGCACCTACCTGGGCTCGGTGTACGCGAAGCTGTTCCCGGACCGCGTCCGGCGCCTCGTCCTCGACTCGAACGTCGACCCGACCGGCATCTGGTACGACGACAACCTCAGCCAGGACTACGCGTTCGACAACCGCCACAAGGCGTTCATGGCCTGGGTGGCGAAGTATCGGAGCACCTACCGGCTGGGCAGTGACCCGGCGAAGGTCGAGGCGGCCTGGTACCGGATGCGGGACGCGGTCAGGAAGCATCCCGCGGGCAAGAAGGTCGGCGCGAGCGAGCTGGACGACACGTTCCTGCCGGGCGGCTACTACAACGGCTACTGGCCCGCGCTGGCCGAGGCGTTCGCCGGTTACGTGAACCACAAGGACGAGAAGACGCTGGTCAAGGCGTACGAGCGATTCGGCGCGGTCGACGCGCAGGGCGACAACGGATACTCGGTCTACACCGCAGTGCAGTGCCGGGACGCCCAGTGGCCGCGCGACTGGAACGTCTGGCGCAACGACGCCTGGAGGGTGCACACCAAGGCGCCCTTCATGGCCTGGAGCAACACCTGGTACAACGCGCCGTGCGCCGACTGGCCGGTGGAGCCGCTGAATCCGGTCCGGGTCTCCAACCACGACCTGCCGCCCGCGCTGCTCTTCCAGGCCACCGACGACGCGGCCACACCGTACGAGGGCGCAGTCACCCTGCACCGCAAGCTCCGCGGGTCCAGCCTGGTCGTCGAGCAGGGCGGCGGCAACCACGGCGTCACACTGGGCGGCAACGACTGCCTGGACGCGTATCTGGCGGACTATCTCGCCAAGGGCACCGTGCCACGCGGCAAGGGCGGCGACGTGGACGCGGTCTGCGCGAAGACGCCCGACCCGAAGCCCGCGACCGGCAAGGCCGCGAAGACGGCGCCCCGTACGGGCGCCGAGGGCCGGGGCAGCGCGCTGCACGGAGTGCTCGGCTTCCGGGGCTGACGGGGCCGGGATTCACGTTCCCTGCGGGGGCGTGCGCGAGGATGGGCGGGTGACCACACGCCCCGCTTCCGCGCACGCCCCCGAACTGCTGGTCCGGGACATGACCGTCGAGGACTGCGGGGCCGTGGCGACGGTCCGGGTGCGCGGCTGGCAGAGCGCCTACGCGGGGCTGATGCCGCAGGCGCATCTGGACGCGATGAGCATCGCCGAGGACGCGGAGCGGCGCCGCGGGTTCCTGGCCGAGGGCAACGAGGTCGTCAACGTGGTGGCGGAGCGGGCGGACCTCGGCGTCATCGGCTGGGCGGCGTACGGGCCGTACCGCGAGAACGGCAGACGGCTCGCACGCGGTGAGCTGTACGCGCTCTACGTGCTGCCGGAGCGGACGGGGACGGGGGTGGGCCGGGCCCTGATGGCCGAGGTGCTGGCGCGCGCCGCCGCGGCCGGCCACCCCGAGCTCGCGCTCTGGGTGCTCAGGGAGAACGCGCCGGCCCGCCGCTTCTACGCCCGCGCGGGCTTCCGCCCGGACGGCGCGGAGGAGCCCTTCGAGGTGGACGGTGTGCCGGTGCCCGAGGTGCGTTACGTGCGCTCGCTCGGCGCGTCCGAGGGGCGCTGACCACACACCGCCGCGCCCCTCAGCACGTCGGCAGCCTGCTGAGCGCCTCGCCGGCCGCGCCGCCCAGCCGGGGGTGCGGCAGGGCCGCCTCCAGCACCGGGCGGGCCTGTGCGTCGCCGAGCCGCCCCAGCCCCTCGACGCAGGCCAGCGCCACCCGCCAGTGCGGTTCGTCCGGCCCGAGCAGCCTGCGCAGGGTACTCACCAGGGCCGGTACGGACTCCGGGGCGCGCAGTTCGCTGAGCAGCCGGACCGGGTACAGCGCGTAGGCGGTGCGCAGGGAGTTGGTGGCGAGTGCGGCGGCGGCGCGCGGGGTGCGCGGGTCGCCGAGGCGGGCCAGGGCGTGGGCGGCGCCGGCGCAGCGCTCCGGGTCGCGGTGGTTGAGCAGCAGCACCAGGGTCTCGAAGGCCCGCCGGTCGCCGCCGCAGCCCAGCCGGAACGCCGCGATCTCGCGGGCCCACAACGGGCGTTCGCGCTCGATGAGGACCTGCGCCAGCTCCTCGTCGTCCTCGGTGACGAGCAGTCGGCGGTAGGCCGCCGACTCCCCCGCCTCTTCGGCCAGCCGGTGGGTCAGCGACCGCAGCTCCTCGTCCATGACCGTCAGCGTATCGGTGCACACGCAGCGTGCCGAAGAGGGCGTCGAATGTGAGCGGGCGCACAACGACCCGGGGCTGGCGCGCTCGTTACTCGCCGGTTAACCTCATGTGAGCGGGACACTCCCCCGCCGGCTCCGGTGGCCTGGTGACGCAGCCACCCGGAGTGGATGTCGGTTCGGCAGCTGTGCGAGGCGTGACTCCGGGACAGAGTCCGCCGCCCCTTCCCGGTCCCGGCGTGCCCCGTGCGCCCGGACGTGAGCACCACGACAGACAACTCCCGCGCGCCGCGCACCCTCGGCCCCTCTCATCGGCCGCGTGCCGCGCGTCCCTCAGTCGTCACTCATCCCTGGAGTCCCGTGATGGACACCCCGCTCAGCACCATCGCCGTCGTCGGCCTCGGCACGATGGGCACCGGCATCGCCGAGGTCCTCGCCCGCTCCGGCCGCGAGGTCATCGGAATCGACATCAATGACGCGGCCGCCCGCCAGGCCGTCGCCGCCCTGGAGGCCTCCACCGCCCGCGCCGTGCGGCGTGAGCGGATCACCGAGGAGGAGCGGCGCGACGTCCTCGCCCGGTTCCGTACCTTCTCCGACCTCCAGGCCGCCGCGGACGCGGAACTGGTCATCGAGGTGGTGCCAGAGACGTACGAGATCAAGCAGCAGGTGTTCCGGGATCTCGACGCGGTCGTCTCCCCCACCGCGATCCTCGCGACGGGCACCAACGCCCTGTCGGTGACCCGGCTCGCCGCCGAGTCCCGGCACCCGGAGCGCGTGCTCGGCCTGCACTTCTTCAATCCGGCGCCCGCGATGAAGCTGGTCGAGGTGGTCTCGTCCGTGCTCACCGCGCCGCCCGCCGTCGCGGCGGTCACCGACCTCGCCCGCCGGCTGGGCAAGGAGCCGGTCGCGGTCGGGGACCGCCCGGGGTTCGTGGCCGACGGGCTGCTGTTCGGCTACCTCAACCAGGCCGCGGCGATGTACGAGGCGCGCTACGCCTCCCGCGAGGACATCGACGCGGCGATGCGGCTGGGCTGCGGTCTGCCGATGGGCCCGCTCGCCCTGCTGGACCTGATCGGCGTCGACACCGCCCGTACCGTCCTGGAGGCGATGTACTCCGCCTCGCACGACCGGCTGCACGCCCCCGCGCCGATCCTCGGCCAGCTCAGCGAGGCCGGGCTGACCGGCCGCAAGACGGGCCGCGGTTTCTACACCTACGCGGGTCCGGGCAGCCCGGACGTGGTCCCGGACGCGCTGACCCCCGCGCGGGACAGCGCGGCGGGCGCGGGGCGCACCGTGCGCTCCGTGGGGGTCGCGGGCTCCGGGACGATGGCTTCGGGGATCGCCGAGGTCTTCGCGAAGGCCGGGTACGACGTGGTGCTCGCCGCGCGCGGCCAGGAGAAGGCGGAGGCCGCCAGGGGCCGGATCGCGAAGTCGCTGGAGCGTTCGGTCGCCAAGGGGCGGCTGACGGCCGGGGCCCGGGACGAGACCCTGGCCCGGATCACGGCGGCCGGTTCGCTGGACTCCTTCGCCGAGGTCGACCTCGCCGTCGAGGCCGTGGCCGAGGACCTGCTGGTCAAGCAGCAGCTGTTCGCCGCCCTGGACAAGGTGTGCAGGCCGGGCGCGGTGCTCGCCACCACCACGTCCTCGCTGCCGGTGGTGTCGATCGCCCGTGCCACCGCCCGGCCGGAGGACGTCGTCGGGATGCACTTCTTCAACCCGGCGCCCGCGATGAAGCTGGTCGAGGTGGTCCGCACGGTCCTCACCGCCGACGACGTGCACGCCACGGTCCGCGAGGTCTGCGCGAAGGTGCGCAAGCACCCGGTGGACTGCGGGGACCGGGCCGGGTTCATCGTGAACGCGCTGCTGTTCCCGTACCTCAACAACGCGATCAAGATGGTCGAGGAGCACTACGCGACCCTCGACGACATCGACGCCGCGATGAAGCTGGGCGGCGGCTACCCGATGGGGCCCTTCGAGCTCCTGGACGTCGTCGGCCTCGATGTCTCGCTCGCCATCGAGAAGGTGCTGCACAACGAGTTCCGCGACCCGGGCCTCGCCCCGGCGCCGCTGCTGGAGCACCTGGTGGCGGCCGGTTGCCTCGGCCGCAAGACGGGGCGCGGCTTCCGCGAGTATGCCCGCCGCTGAGAGGGCCCGGCCCGGCGGTCCCGGAGCCGGCTGGGGCGGGCTGCTCGGTCCTCCGGGCAGCCCGCCCCCACAGGCGCGCTCCCCTGCGCCGATGCAGTACGTTCACACCATGTCCCAGCCCGCCAGGTCCCCCCGTGTGTCCGCCGCGCCCGACGCCCCGGAAAGTGCCGCGGGCACGCGTGCCGCCGCCCAACGGCTCAAAATGCGCCGTGAACTGGCCGCCGCGGCGATGGAGCTCTTCGCCACGAAGGGGTACGAGGCGACGACGGTCGACGAGATCGCGGGCGCCGCGGGCGTCGCCCGGCGGACGTTCTTCCGGCACTTCCGCTCCAAGGAAGAGGCGATCTTCCCGGACCACGACGACACTCTCGTACGCGCCGAGGCGGTCCTGAACGCCGCTCCGGCGCACGAGCACCCGCTCGACACGGTCTGCCGGGGCATCAAGGAAGTCATGAAGATGTACGCGGCGAAGCCCGCGGTCTCCGTGGCCCGCTACAAGCTGACCCGCGAGGTGCCCACCCTGCGGGAGGCCGAGATCGCCTCTGTGGCCCGCTACGAGCGGCTCTTCACGCGCTATCTGCTGGGCCACTTCGACGAGCGCGACCACCATGTCGGCAATGACGACCCGCTGCTGGCGGAGGTCGCGGCGTCCGCCGTGGTCACCGCGCACAACCATGTGCTGCGCCGGTGGCTGCGGGTGGGCGGCCAGGGCGATGTGGAGGCGCAGCTGGACCACGCGTTCGCCATCGTCCGCGACACCTTCGGCACCGGGATCGGGGCGGGCCGGACCGCCGGGAGCGAGCCGGCGAAGGCGCAGGCCGCCTCGGTGAGCGCCGAGGGCGAGGTCCTGGTCGCCGTGGCGCGCACGGACGCGCCGCTGGACGAAGTGATGCGCACGATCCAGCAGGCGCTCAAGGAGCGCTGAGCGGGGGCGCACGGCTCCCGGCGGCCTCAGAGCCACGGCGGCGGTGCGGTCCCTTCGTTCCAGGCCACGAGCGCCTCGCCGTCCACACAGAGGATCGCGCACTGCTCCGCGTACTCCAGGGCCGGAGTGGTGTAGGCGCTGGTGGTGACGCAGACGGCGATCTCGGCCTCGTGCACGGCGTAGCAGGTTCCGCCGAATCGCTGGAGGTCCTGTGAGCCGACCTTGTTGTCCGGCCCGTAGTACTTGCACTGGACGACCAGTCGCCGTCCGTCGGGGGCGGTCGCGATCACGTCGGCCCCCAGGTCGCCCGCTCCGCCGACAACCTGCACGTCGGAGCAGCCGTCCCGCTCGCAGAGCGCGGCGATCGCGTCCTCGAACCCGTCGGCGTCCAGGGCCTCGTGGCCCTGCGCCTCCTCCTCGGGCTCGGCCGGCTCCCACTCCTGTTCCAGCACCGGTTCCGGCAGCAGTTCCGGCAGAGGTTCCGGCCCCGGCAGGACGGCCGTGCGCCCCGTGCCGTCGTCATGGAGGGCCCGGAACTCCGGGCCCGGGGAGCTTCCGGGCTCCTCGGGCGGCTCGAAGAGCTCCTGCACGGCCTCGGAGAGCGGGCCGGGGCCGCCGCGCGGGCGGCGACGCGTCCGGCGGAGGTACAGGAGGAGGGCGCCCGCAGAGGCGAGCGCGGCGGCCGGCACGACGGCGGCCGGATGCCTGAGCGCCCCCTCCCAGGCGATGCGCACCATCAGTCCTCCACCGCAGATCAGCAGGGCCACGGCCCCGAATCCGCCGGCGGTCGTGCGCACGCTGAAAGCCTTCGGGGAGCCGCCGGAGCCCCGCCCTCGCACCGGTACCGTCATGCGCGCCGCCCCGATATGCGTCTTCCAAGATCATTCATGTCTGCCGTCTGCCCCGCTCGGACCGATCCAACGGCGGCAAATCCGGTTGCCGGTGTACCGGCCCGGTGCTGTGGTGTGCGGATGAGCGATCAGACAACCGCACACCGCGAAGAACTGCTGGCCGTCTTCGACCGGGAGATGCGCGAGCACGCCCGCTCCGACGGCCCCGGCGTCCGCGTCGAGCGCACCGGCGACGTCGTACGCCAGGCCGGCGCGGCCCATGACTGGAACGGGGTCGTCTGGTCGTCCCCGGACCTGGACGCCGCACGGGCCGACGCGGCGATCGCCGCCCAGGTGGCCCACTGCGTGGAGCGCGGGTACGACGAGTTCGAGTGGAAGCTGTACGCGCACGACCGCCCCGCCGATCTGGGGGCCCGGCTGCTGGCGGCCGGTTTCGAGGCGGAGGAGCCGGAGACCCTGCTGGTCGCGCCGGTCGCGGACCTGCCCACGGAGGTCGTGCTCCCCGACGGCGTCCGGCTGCGCACCGTACGTGACGAGGCCGATGTGGAGCTGATGGCCCGCGCCCACGAGCAGGCGTTCGGCTCGGACCGGACCCGGCTGCGGCAGCAGGTGCTGGCCCGGCTGACGGAGGACCCGGACCACTTCGTGGGGGTGCTGGCCATGGCGGGCGAGGAGCCGGTGAGTTCGGCCCGGATGGAGCTGTACCCCGGCACCGGCTTCGCCGGGCTGTGGGGCGGCGGCACGGTGGAGGCGTGGCGCGGCCGGGGCGTCTACCGGGCACTGATCGCCTTCCGGGCCCGGATCGCCGCGGAGCGCGGCTTCCGGTACCTCCAGGTCGACGCGACCGAGGACAGCCGCCCGATCCTCCAGCGCCTCGGGTTCACGGCCCTGACCACGACGACCCCGTACATCCACCGCCCCGCCTCCTGAGCTCCCGCCACGGGGCACAACACACCAGAACGCCCTTCGTGTTGCTCATGCGTGGCACCCGGACGACAATTGAGGGAAATTGCTGGCACCCAGTGCCTTGCCAGCTGTCACGGAGTGCCATACGTTGAAGTCGTCCGGGCGGCCGGCGTGCTGAGACCTCACGTACGCCGGCTGTCCCCGCAAGCCAGGTGCCTGCGTGCCCGGACGCCTGCGTCACAGGCGAACCCTTCTGCTCCACAGAGCAAACAGCCGAAGCACCACCAGCCGAACCGACGGCACACCTCCACGCACCACCGCTCCCCCTGCTTCGCAGGACCCTCAAGCGTTCCCTCAAACGCAGCTCCATCGGAGGCACACCGTGAAGGAAATCCTGGACGCGATCCAATCGCAGGACAGCACGGCCGCGGACTTCGCGGCGCTGACCGTCCCCGAGTCGTACCGCGCGGTGACCGTGCACAAGGACGAGGCCGAGATGTTCTCCGGCGTCGACAGTCGCGACAAGGACCCCCGCAAGTCCCTCCACATCGAGGACGTGCCGGTGCCCGAGCTGGGGCCGGGCGAGGCGCTGGTGGCGGTCATGGCCAGCTCGGTCAACTACAACTCCGTGTGGACGTCGATCTTCGAGCCCGTCTCGACCTTCGGCTTCCTGGAGCGGTACGGAAAGCTCAGCGAGCTCAGCAAGCGCCACGACCTGCCGTACCACGTCATCGGTTCCGACCTGGCGGGCGTCGTCCTGCGCACAGGGCCCGGCGTCAACGCCTGGAAGCCCGGTGACGAGGTCGTCGCGCACTGCCTGTCGGTCGAACTGGAGTCCTCTGACGGCCACAACGACACGATGCTCGACCCCGAGCAGCGCATCTGGGGCTTCGAGACCAACTTCGGCGGGCTGGCCGAGGTCGCCCTCGTGAAGTCGAACCAGCTGATGCCGAAGCCGGACCACCTCAGCTGGGAGGAGGCCGCGGCCCCCGGGCTGGTCAACTCCACCGCGTACCGCCAGCTCGTCTCGCGCAACGGCGCGGGCATGAAGCAGGGTGACAACGTGCTGATCTGGGGCGCGAGCGGCGGACTGGGCTCCTACGCGACGCAGTTCGCGCTGGCCGGCGGCGCCAACCCGATCTGCGTCGTCTCCAGCGACCAGAAGGCCGAGCTCTGCCGGAAGATGGGCGCCGAGGCGATCATCGACCGCAACGCCGAGGGCTACAAGTTCTGGAAGGACGAGCACAACCAGGACCCGCGCGAGTGGAAGCGGTTCGGCAAGCGCATCCGCGAACTGACCGGCGGCGAGGACGTCGACATCGTCTTCGAGCACCCGGGCCGCGAGACCTTCGGCGCGAGTGTGTACGTGACCCGCAAGGGTGGCACCATCGTCACCTGCGCCTCGACCTCCGGCTACACCCACGAGTACGACAACCGCTACCTGTGGATGTCGCTGAAGAAGATCGTGGGCTCGCACTTCGCCAACTACCGCGAGGCGTGGGAGGCCAACCGCCTGGTCGCCAAGGGGAAGATCCACCCGACGCTGTCGAAGGTCTACTCCCTGGAGGACACCGGCCAGGCCGCGTACGACGTGCACCGCAACCTCCACCAGGGCAAGGTCGGCATCCTGGCGCTGGCACCGCGCGAGGGTATGGGCGTGCGCGACGAGGAGCTGCGCGAACAGCACATCGACGCCATCAACCGCTTCCGGAACGTCTGACATGGCGGGCCGCCGCAAGGACCGCCCCTGGCTCATGCGGACGTACGCGGGCCACTCGACCGCCGAGGCGTCCAACGAGCTCTACCGGCGCAACCTCGCCAAGGGCCAGACGGGTCTGTCGGTCGCCTTCGACCTGCCGACCCAGACGGGTTACGACCCCGACCACATCCTCGCCCGCGGCGAGGTCGGCCGGGTCGGCGTGCCCGTCTCGCACCTCGGCGACATGCGCCGGCTGTTCCAGGACATCCCGCTGGAGCAGATGAACACCTCGATGACGATCAACGCCACCGCGATGTGGCTGCTGGCGCTCTACCAGGTGGTCGCGGAGGAGCAGGGCGCGGACGCCGACAAGCTCCAGGGCACCACCCAGAACGACATCGTCAAGGAGTACCTCTCGCGCGGCACGCACGTCTTCCCGCCCGGCCCCTCCCTGCGGCTGACCACCGACATGATCACGTACACGGTCAACCGCATCCCCAGGTGGAACCCGATCAACATCTGCAGCTACCACCTCCAGGAGGCGGGGGCCACCCCGGTCCAGGAGATCGCGTACGCCATGTCGACGGCCGTCGCGGTGCTCGACGCGGTGCGCGACTCCGGGCAGGTGCCGGAGGAGAAGTTCGGCGCCGTGGTCGCCCGGATCTCCTTCTTCGTGAACGCGGGCGTCCGGTTCATCGAGGAGATGTGCAAGATGCGCGCCTTCGGCCGCATCTGGGACCGGATCACCCGGGAGCGCTACGGCATCACCGATGCCAAGCAGCGCCGCTTCCGCTACGGCGTCCAGGTCAACTCGCTCGGCCTGACCGAGGCCCAGCCGGAGAACAACGTCCAGCGCATCGTGCTGGAGATGCTGGCCGTCACCCTCTCCAAGGACGCCCGCGCCCGCGCGGTGCAACTGCCCGCCTGGAACGAGGCGCTGGGGCTGCCGCGCCCCTGGGACCAGCAGTGGTCGCTCCGTATCCAGCAGGTGCTCGCGCACGAGAGCGATCTGCTGGAGTACGAGGACATCTTCGCCGGGTCCCATGTCATCGAGGCCAAGGTGGACGAGCTGGTCACCGACTCGCTCGCGGAGATCGACCGGATCCAGCAGATGGGCGGCGCCATGGCGGCCGTCGAGTCCGGCTACCTCAAGTCCGAGCTGGTCTCCTCGCACGCCGCCCGGCGGGCCAGGATCGAGGGCGGCGACGAGAAGATCGTCGGCGTCAACATCTACGAGACGACCGAGCCCAATCCGCTCACCGCCGACCTCGACGCCGCGATCATGACGGTCGACCCCTCGATCGAGGCCGAGGTCGTCGCCGCGCTCCACGAGTGGCGCGACAACCGCGACGAGGCCCGCGCCACCGAGGCGCTGGCCGCCCTGAAGAAGGCCGCCGCGGGCACCGAGAACATGATGGAGGCCACCGTCGAGTGCGCCCGCGCGGGTGTCACCACGGGCGAGTGGTCCTGGGCGCTGCGCGACGTCTTCGGCGAGTTCCGGGCACCGACCGGGGTGTCGTCCGCCCCGGTCGCGGTGACGGCTCAGGAGGGCACCCCACTGGCCCTGGTACGCGAGAAGGCCGCCCTGACCGCCGCGGACCTGGGCGTGGGCCGGCTGCGGCTGCTCGTCGGCAAGCCCGGCCTGGACGGGCACTCCAACGGCGCCGAGCAGATCGCGGTACGCGCGCGGGACGCCGGTTTCGAGGTCGTCTACCAGGGCATCCGCCTCACGCCCGAACAGATCGTCTCTGCCGCCGTCGCCGAGGACGTGCACTGCGTCGGCCTGTCGATCCTCTCCGGCTCACACGCCGAGCTGGTGCCGGACGTGCTGAACCGGCTCCGCCGGACCGGCGCGGGCGACATCCCGGTGATCGTCGGCGGGATCATCCCCCCCGCCGACGCCGAGGCTCTGATCAGGGCCGGCGTCGCCGCCGTCTTCACCCCGAAGGACTTCGGCATCACGGAGATCATCGGCCGTATCGTCGACGAGATCCGGAAAGCGAACAAGCTCGACCCTCTGGAGGTCCCCGCATGACTGCCGTCAACCGCCCGTCCGTCTCCCGCCTGCGCCCCCGCCGCTCCTGCCTCGCGGTGCCGGGAAGCAACCCCCGCTTCCTGGAGAAGGCCCAGGGCCTCCCGGCCGACCAGGTCTTCCTGGACCTTGAGGACGCCTGCGCGCCGCTGGCGAAGGAGGGCGCCCGGCACACCATCGTCGACGCGCTGAACAACGGTGACTGGACGGGCAAGACCCGGGTCGTGCGGGTCAACGACTGGACGACGCAGTGGACGTACCGCGACGTCATCACGGTCGTCGAGGGCGCGGGCCCCAACCTCGACTGCATCATGCTGCCCAAGGTCCAGGACGCCCAGCAGGTCGTCGCCCTGGACCTGCTGCTCACCCAGATCGAGAAGACGATGGGCTTCGAGGTCGGGAGGATCGGCATCGAGGCGCAGATCGAGAACGCCAAGGGCCTGGTGAACATCGACGACATCGCCGGCGCCTCGCCCCGTCTGGAGACCCTGATCTTCGGCCCGGCCGACTTCATGGCGTCGATCAACATGAAGACCCTGGTCGTCGGCCAGCAGCCGCCCGGGTACGGCGCGGACGCGTACCACTACATCCTGATGCGCATTCTGATGGCGGCCCGCACGCACGACCTCCAGGCGATCGACGGCCCGTTCCTGCAGATCCGCGACGTGGACGCGTACCGCGAGGTCGCGGGCCGGGCAGCGGCCCTCGGCTTCGACGGCAAGTGGGTGCTGCACCCCGGCCAGGTCGACGCGGCGAACGAGGTGTTCTCGCCCTCGCAGGAGGACTACGACCACGCCGAGCTGATCCTCGACGCCTACGACTGGTGCACCTCGGAGGAGGGCGGCAAGAAGGGCTCGGCGATGCTCGGCGACGAGATGATCGACGAGGCCAGCCGCAAGATGGCCCTGGTCATCGCGGGCAAGGGCCGCGCGGCGGGCATGGAGCGCACCTCCACGTTCGAAGCTCCGGAGGCCTGACATGCGGTTCGGACGCACCTACGAGGAATTCGAGATCGGTGCTGTTTACAAGCACTGGCCCGGAAAGACCGTCACCGAATACGACGACCACCTCTTCTGCCTGTTGACCATGAATCATCACCCGCTGCACATGGACAGCAACTACGCGGAGAAGACGACCGATTTCGGTAAGAACGTTGTCGTCGGCAACTACATCTACTCGCTGCTGCTCGGCATGTCGGTTCCTGACGTCTCCGGAAAGGCGATCGCGAACCTGGAGGTCGAGTCGCTGAAGCATGTCGCGCCGACCTTCCACGGCGACACGCTCTACGGCGAGACGACGGTCCTGGACAAGACTCCTTCGAGGTCCAGGAGCGACCGCGGAATCGTTTATGTGGAGACCAGGGGGTACAAGCAGGACGGCACGGTGGTCTGTGTGTTCCGCCGCAAGGTGATGGTTCCCACAGAGACCTACATCAAGGAACGGGGCGGAGAACAGCCCGGCCGCCCGGAGCCGAAGCAGACTTCGCAGAAGAACGTGGAGAAGTAGCCATGGCCCGACTCGCCCAGACCGCCGGCCTCAACGACGTCCAGCAGGAAATCCTCTCCACGGTCCGGAATTTCGTCGACAAGGAGATCATTCCGGTCGCGACCCAGCTGGAGCACCGCGACGAGTACCCGACCGAAATCGTCGAGGGCCTCAAGGAACTCGGACTCTTCGGGCTGATGATTCCCGAGGAATACGGCGGGCTGGGCGAGTCCCTGCTGACCTACGCCCTGTGCGTCGAGGAGATCGCCCGCGGCTGGATGAGCGTGTCCGGGATCATCAACACGCACTTCATCGTGGCGTACATGCTCAAGCAGCACGGCACGCAGGAGCAGAAGGACACCTTCCTCCCCCGGATGGCACTGGGCGAGGTGCGCGGCGCGTTCTCGATGTCCGAGCCGGCCCTGGGCTCCGATGTCGCGGCCATCACCTCCAAGGGCGTCAGGGAGGGCGACGAGTACGTCCTGAACGGCCAGAAGATGTGGCTGACGAACGGCGGCACGTCCCATCTCGTCGCCGTCCTGTGCCGGAGTGACGAAGGCCACCCCGAGGGCACACCGCCGCACAAGTCGATGACGACGTTCCTGGTGGAGAAGGAGCCCGGATTCGGCGAGGTCCGGCCCGGCCTCACCATCCCCGGGAAGATCGACAAAATGGGTTACAAGGGCGTCGACACGACCGAACTCATCATGGACGGCCTACACATTCCGGCCAATCGTGTACTGGGCGGCACCACCGGCCGAGGGTTTTACCAAATGATGGACGGAGTGGAG
Source organism: Streptomyces sp. NPDC087428 (assembly GCF_044744085.1). NCBI lineage: Bacteria > Bacillati > Actinomycetota > Actinomycetes > Kitasatosporales > Streptomycetaceae > Streptomyces > Streptomyces sp. NPDC087428. Next base: position 368,924 of record NZ_JBIUXR010000008.1, on the reverse strand, counting down.
GTGGGCCGGGTAAATGTCGCTGCCCGTGGCTGCGGCGTCGCACAGCGTGCATTCGAGCTGGGCGTTTCCTACGCACAGCAGCGCCATACCTTCGGAAAGCCGATCGCCCAGCACCAGGCGATCCAGTTCAAGCTGGCCGAAATGGCCACCAAGGTAGAGGCCGCTCATGCGATGATGGTAAATGCAGCGCGCAAAAAGGACTCCGGGGAACGAAACGACCTGGAGGCAGGGATGGCGAAGTACCTCGCCTCCGAGTACTGCAAGGAAGTCGTCGAGGACGCCTTCCGGATCCACGGCGGTTACGGCTTCTCCAAGGAGTACGAGATCGAGCGCCTCTACCGGGAGGCCCCGATGCTGCTGATCGGTGAAGGTACCGCCGAGATCCAGAAAATGATCATCGGGCGCCGACTCCTCGAGGAGTACCGGTTCCAGGGTTGATTGCCCCATTCGCGGTGATTTTACCGCGAAGAAGATCACACCCTGTCATCCTCACCTGGTGCCTTCCAGACGTCCGACTCGGCTGCTGGCTTGCCCAGTTGCGGTCCGCAACCGATAACATCGCCGGAAAAGCCGCCGTCCCCCGTTGCCAGCGCGGCATCATCCGCTACGAAGGTCATCCATGCCCGACAGCCATACCTCTGCACCACGCGGCGGGGTCCGCCTTGCACGCGGAGCTTCGCCGTGGCTCCTCCCGACCGTCGCCACCGCCGCACTCAGCCTGTCCCGGGCCCGCAGGTCCGGGCGCTGGGCGGCCGTGGCCGTGCCCACCACCGCGCTCGCGGCGGGCATGCTGTGGTTCTTCCGCGACCCCGAGCGCGAGATCACCCAGGGGCGCGTCATCTCACCGGCCGACGGCGTGGTGCAGAGCATCATGCCGTGGAAGGACGGGCGCACCCGCGTCGCGATCTTCATGAGCCCGCTGAACGTCCACGTCAACCGCGCGCCACTGGCCGGCACGGTGACATCGGTCGAGCACATCCCCGGTGGCTTCGTTCCGGCGTTCAACAAGGAGAGCGAGAACAACGAGCGCGTTGTCTGGCACTTCGACACCGAACTCGGCGACATCGAGATGGTGCAGATCGCGGGTGCCGTTGCCCGCCGCATCGTCCCGTACGTCCCACAGGGCACGAAGGTGGACCAGGGCGAGCGGATCGGCCTGATCCGGTTCGGCTCCCGAGTCGACATCTACCTTCCGGAAGGTATCGATGTCGCGGTCGAGGTCGGCCAGGCCACCACCGCGGGGGTGACTCGAATTGACCGTGATTGATCCCGAGACACAGGCGGGCTGGGTGCCCGAGGCGGATGCCGAGGACGACACCGAGGACATGCCGCTCTCCATGCGGCTGTCGATAGCGGACACCCTCACTCTCGGTAACGCCACGTGCGGTTTCATGGCGGTGTACTTCACCACCACGGGCATCCTCATCCCGCACCTCACGGGCAGCGACGAGAGCGGCATGGCCCGGCACTCCGCGGCCACCGCCGTCATCCTGATGCTGATGGCCGCGATCTTCGACCTGTTCGACGGACTCGTGGCCCGCAAGCTGCGCTCCTCGCCGATGGGTGCCGAGCTGGACAACCTCTCGGACCTCGTCAGCTTCGGGCTCGCCCCGGCGTACTTCGTCCTCGTCTACGGCATGGTCGCGGACGACGCACACCAGCGGGTCTCGGCCCTCGCCGCGATCGTCGTGCTGCTGGCGGTGGTGCTCAGGCTTGCGAGATTCTCCTGTGTGACCTTGAAGGACGGCATGTTCCAGGGCATGCCGAGCCCCTTCGGAGCGCTCACGGTCATCTCGATCGTGCTCCTGGAGCTGCCCTTCGTGCCGACGCTGCTCGCGATCGTCGGAGTGGCGTGGCTGATGGTCAGCCGGGTCGAGTACCCCAAACCGCGAGGTGTCCTCGCGGTGGCGATGCTCGGCTGGATCGTGGCCGCGATGGGGCTGCTGGCCGCATGGGCGTTCGACGCCCCCGGCGGTCAGCTCCTGCTCCAGACCGGCTGTGCGCTCCAGGTGGTCCTGGGAGCGGTCATCCCGCTCTTCGCGACCGCCCGCCGGGTGAACACCTTCCGCGACAACCGGCGCGAGGCACGGGCGGCGCAGCTGCCGTAACGGCTCACGCACGTGATGGCGAGAGGGCCCGGATGCTCCCCAGCATCCGGGCCCTCTCGCATGCTCCGGACACCTACCGAACGGGCACCCGGTGCATCTGCCGCCTGGGCTGTACCTGGATGACCGAGTGGATCCAGGCGAGTTGCCGGGCGATCTCGCCCGCCCCTGCGGTCTTCTCCCGGTCGGAGCCGTCGAAGACGCCGAGGAGGACTTCGGCGCCGTGCGGGGCGATGCTCATCACCGGGCCCCCGGAGTCGCCGCCGGCGGGAATCCCGGACACCTTCGCCATGCAGAAGTCCGAGCCGCCCGGCACGGTGTAGCCCTCGCACCGGCGGGCGTCCGGCGGCAGGACCCGCAGGACCGACTGCTTGAGCACCGGGGACTGACAGCGGTTCTCGTCCCCGGTGCAGGTCGCGCCCCACCCGTACTGCCGGACGGTCCGGCCGGGGCGGACCCGGGCTGTGGCAAGCCGGGCCGTGCGGACCTTCATCGGCGGGACCTTGACGAGCATCATGTCGGCCTTCGCGCTTCCCACCCGGCCGCGGGGCACCGGGTGAACCGTGGCGCCCTTGCGCATGTCGAGGCTGCCGACCCGGAACGAGATCCGCTTGTCGGCGATCGGATTCCCCTGCTCGAAGAAGCAGTGCGAGGCGGTGATGATCCACCGGCGGCTGATCGCCGTCCCGGTGCACGCCGGAGTTCCGTCGATGAGCATGCGCACGGCCCACGGGGCGTACGTACTCCTCGATCCCCCGATAACGGCCGAGGCAGGGGCGGACGACATCACCGAACCCGTCACCACCAGTAAGACGGTCAACAGCAATACACGAACGCGACGCACCATTCGGAACAGCTCCTCCGGTCAGGGAACGGGCCGTACTGGTGGTCAGATACCCCACCGGTCCGGAAGGTTCCGAAGGGCTCGAATGACCCCAAAGGGCAGGGGCTATTGAGCGGACATGCCTTGAGCGCGGGCGCTGTTTACCCAAGAGCACCTGTCCAGGGCCCTCGCAGATGTTCTCCGTTCAATCACCGGGCGTCGTCTCCACTGTTGTCCGCTTCTGGCGTTCCGGGCACTCGGCCGGCAATTTCCCGTGGTGCGGAAGCGCCTCACTCATCCATGCCACGGGCACGTCCCTCATACGGAAACTTCTCCGCTTTCCCGCCGGGCCCGGCGGTACGGTGCCGGCACGGAGGCACCGCCCGTGACGTGGCGGGACCAGAAGAGGGGGATTCAGCGGATGTCGGACTGGCCACTGGCGATCGGCGTGCTCGGCACATTGACGATGCTGTTCTTCTTCTGCGCCGGTGACCGGTTCACCGGCGTCATGGGCGGACGCACTCCCTGGGGCATCTTCGGGTTCGTCGTGTCGCAGATGGTGGAGAAGGGGATCTGGATCTTCCCCGGCTCCACCCCCGCCTGGTACGGACCGTCGACCTACGTCTCGGCGATGGTGGCCGGCTTCGCGGGCTTCGCCCGCCTCCAGCTGACCACGCCGGAGCAGCGCGCCAACCCGGAGAACGACCCGTTCTCGGCGAACGAGCACGCGGCCACCGCCGAGGAGCGGCTGCGGAGCTACGCCGTGTCGGACGATCTGGCCGTCCTGGACCGGGCCGTGGACGACTTCCGCACCGCCACCCGCCGGAGCGTGGGACACGGCTCCCACCTCGTCCATGTCTGCTCCCTCATCCGGGCCGTACGGATGCGCTACGAGCGGCTCGGGCGGCTCCAGGATCTCGACGAGGCCATCGAGGCCGGTGAGCGGGCCGACCGGGCCCGGGGCGCAGGCCAGGCCCGCGGCCGTATGCTCTGCCAGCTCAGTACCGCGTTACGGCTGCGCTACGACCACCTCGGCGCGGCGGACGATCTGGCGCGGGCCGTCGCCGCCGGGCGCGAGGCCGTACGGCTCGTCCCGTCCCGCAGCCCCCACTTCCCCGGTACGTGCGGCCAGCTCGGCGCCGCACTGCACAGCGCGTTCCTGCGCACCGACGACATGGCCGTCCTGGAACAGGCCGTTGCCCAGGTGTCGGCCGCGGTGGAGTGGTCCGACGCACGCGGCTACCGGCGCGCGGCGGACCGGGCCACCCTCTGCTACCTCCTGGTGCAGCGGGGGAAGCGGACCGGGGACCTCGTGGACATCGACAGGGCCGTACAGCTGGGACGGGAGGCGCTGGAGCCGCTCGCGCCGGGAGAGGCGCTGTTCGCGACGTGCCTGAGCAATCTCGGGCTGGCGCTCCGTACCCGGCACGGGCTGCGGGCGGGCGCCGACCGGAAGCCGCCGACGGAGGATCTGGACGAGGCGATCAGCCTGAGTGAGCGCGCCCTGGGCACCGCGCCGGCCGATGCCCCGGAAAGGGCGGTCTACCAGGTCGTCGCGGCACTGGCACTTCGTGATCGCGGCCGGTACGACACGTCGCGCACGGCCGGCGGCGGTTCCGCCCGCCCCGGGAAGCTGGACCTGGCCCTCGACGCGGCGCGGGCCGCGGCGACCCACCCGAGGGCCGATGTGCCGACGCGGATGCGGGCCGGACTGCTCTGGAGCGATATCGCCGCCTCCGCCGCCCGGTACCAGGACGCGGTGACGGCGTTCGAGACCGTCATCGCGCTCCTGCCCCGGCTGGCCGGCCGCGAACTGCGCCGGGCGGACCAGGAGGACCGGCTCGGCCGGTACACCGGCATCGCGGCGGACGCCGCCGCCTGCGCCCTCTCCGAAGGCGCTCCCGAGCGGGCGGTGGCGATGCTGGAGCTGGGACGCGGTGTGCTGCTCTCGCGGGAGCTGGACCTGCGGGCCGACATCGGTGAACTGCGTGCCCGGGAGCCCTCGCTGGCGCGGGAGTTCGAGGAACTGCGGGTGGCTCTCGCCGAGGGACGCGCCGAACGGCCGGCGGCCGGTGCCGCAGACTCCCGTTCCCGGCGCCGCGAGGAGGGCGAGCGCTGGGACGTGCTGCTGCGCGAGATCCGCTCGCTCGACGGGCTCGCGGACTTCGCGGGGCCGCCCTCCCCGCGACGCCTGCTCGCCGGGGCCGCCGAGGGTGCCGTCGTCTACCTCAACGTCAGCCGGTACCGCTCAGACGCGGTCATCATCGCCCCCGACGGCATCCGTTCCGTCCCGCTGCGTGTCACCCCGGACGAGGCCGCGCACCAGCAGCGCACGCTGGACGCCGCCCTGGACGCCCGGGACGGCGAGGAGGCGGAGCGGGCCGCGGCGGTGCACGAGGTGCTCGGCTGGCTGTGGGACACCTTGGCCGAACCCGTACTGAACGCCCTCAAGGACCTGCACGGCGCACATCGCGGACCAGGGCTGCCACGGGTGTGGTGGGTGCCGACCGGATCGCTCGCGCTGCTGCCCGTCCACGCGGCGGGCCACCGCGGCGGTACGCGGTCCCTGCTCGACCGGGTGATCTCCTCCTACACGCCGACGGTGCGGTCCCTGGCCAGCGCCCGCGCCGCCCGTACCGCCCCCGCCCGGCCACGGGCGCCCCTCGCGGTCACCATGTCCAGCACACCGGGAGCGGGCCCGCTCTCCGGGGCGGAGGCGGAGGCGCGGATGGTGCAGGGCCTCTTCCCCGGGACCGTCCGCCTCACCGGTGCGGACGCGACCCGGGAGCGGGTCCTGAGCGCGCTCCCGCACCACGCCTGGGCGCACTTCGCCTGCCACACGGCAACCGATCCCGGCGTCCCCTCACGCAGCGGGCTGCTCCTGCACGATCATCGGCGGCATCTGCTGACCGTCGAGGACGTGTCGGCGCTGGACCTGGGCAGCCCCGAACTGGCCTATCTGTCCTCGTGCGACACCGCCCGCACCGCGCCCCGCCATGCCGACGAGGCCATCCACCTGGCCTCCGCCTTCCAACTGGCGGGCTATCGCCAGGTCATCGCGACACTGTGGCGGGTGGAGGACCAGGTCAGTTCCGTGTTCGCCGAGAAGGTCTATGCGGAGCTGGCCGAGGCGGTCCGGTCCGACGCGCCGGTCGACGCGGCGGCCGCGGTGCGTCGCGCCACCCTGGCGGTCCGTGAACTCTGCCCCAACAGGCCGCAGTTCTGGGCCAGTTATCTGCACGTCGGATGCTGAACGGTGACCGGGGCTCAGGCCCCGCCGGTCGTGCCGCCCGACGGCTCGGGCGGTTCGGAGAGCTCGGGCGGCCGCGTGGTCGCGTCGGTCTCTCGCGGCGGACAGGAGACCCCCGCCGGGTCGGCGGGGCCACGGGTCGGCTCCGGCATCCCGAGGACCGGCGCGTGTCCCCGGTACTCCCCGCCGCCCTTCATGCGCAACTTCTTCTCGAATTCGGTCAGTTCCGGCTCTTCGGCCCTGGACGCGGTCATCGTGGCTCCTCGGTGGTCCGGGCGGCCGGGACGGCCGCCGGGGGGATGTCGGGCGGCGCGGCGGCTGCGGGCGGGGAGAGGAGTTCCAGCACATCGGTGTCCGCCGCCCTGATGTGGATCCCGGCGCTGTCCCGGACGGGCCGCACGAAGCTGCCGTCCGGCTTCATCAGCCACGCCGACTCCAGGTAGATCTCGGGGGCCTGCGGATACGAGGTGGCGTAGGACCGGCTCCCGTACCAGCCGCCCACCCAGGCGCCGTCCCGCAGCCGCATCCGGACGAAGCAGGGCCCGGACCGGCGGAACAGGTGGTCCCAGGCGGTGGGCGTCGAGCGGTAGCGCGCGGGCCGCCGCCGCCGCTGCCACCAGGTGACACCACCGGCGGCCGCGGCCGGCACGACGATGAAGAGCAGCAGCCCCAGCAGCCCGGCCGACCGGGGCTGCTGCGCGACGGCCTCCCGGCCCGCCGGTCCCGCGTGCCGGGCGAAGCGCACCAGCTGGGGCCCTGCCGCGATCAGATACAGGGTGTCGAGCACGACGGATGCCGCCACGGCCCGCAACACCCGCTCCCCCAGGTCGCGTTCGCCGGGGACCGGGCCGCGCCAGCGCTCCCGCAGGAACTGGTAGGTGACTCCCGGCAGGACGAACAGCACCAGCAGGGCGACCTGGAGCAGAGTGGACGGGGACTGCCCCATCACATGCCCCGCAGACCCTCGGACGGATCGTGCGCGATCAGCCTGGCCCGCCGCGCCCGGACCGCCAGCACGGCAGCGGCCACCGCCGTCGAGATCGCCACCCAGGGCCTCGCGTGCACGATCCCCCAGGCAACGTCCGACTGCCGGGAGACAGCCACCGCGACCAGCACCCCGCCCACCATCCACAGGGTCCCCGACACCCGCCTCGGAACGGTCATCTCCGCGAGCAGCAGGAGGGCTCCGAGCAACGCGGTGACGGCGACCGCCATCGTGAACGGCTCACTCGCCACGAGCACCCGGTACTCACCGATGTTCAACAGGCATGCCACGGCCAGCCACTTGGCCCGGCCGAACCCGATGAGGGGCGAAAGGATCACGAGACCCAGCACCAGCGCGTAGACCACCGACTCCGGTACGTGCATGAACCGACTCCCCCGTCCCGCCGTGCGCCCATCAGCGTCCTGCGGGAAATGCTAGTCAGGTCCGGGGAACATCAAGGTCCCTCGTTCGGGTGATTGTGATGCCTCAAGGTTTCCGGCCGCCGGGCCTTGGGGGGGCACGCTCGGGCTGCCACGGAGGACGGCCACCCCCACCCTCTCCGCTTCAGTTGTTTTTTACGCACGAATGCAAATCTTTTGCACACCACCAGAGACCGCCGAGGCCTTGATGTTCCGCGCACACCACCTCGGCGCACGCGATCATGCACCCCGTATCACGCGTTCTTCACAGGTTTGAGTCATGAATTTGAGTATCCCAAGCAGAATTTTGCGCAGCAGCATGGACGTGCTTGCGGTCCTGCTCCTAGCCTGTGGGGCGTCCGAAGAGCCCCCACGAGCCGCAAGGACGACTGACAAGTGACTCCACCTCCCAGACGCACATTGCTCAGACGCTCCATATCCGCCTCTCTCTCGCTGGCACTCGCCGCGTTCGGCACCGCCGCCGCAGTGGTCCTGTCCAGCGCCCCGGCCGCCCAGGCGGCGGGGGTACCCGCCCCCTCCCCCGTGGCGGTGCCCGGTCGCGGTGCGACCGTTCCGTTCAAGGAGCAGGAAGCCGAGTACGCGGCCACCAACGGCACGCTGATCGGCCCGAACCGGCTGTACGGCACGCTGCCCTCCGAGGCCTCCGGCCGGCAGGCCGTGACGCTGGACGCCGTCGGCGAGTACGTGGAGTTCACGCTCACCGCACCGGCCAACGCGATGTCCTTCCGGTACTCGCTGCCGGACAACGCCGCCGGATCGGGCCGGGACGCCTCGATCAACGTGCTGGTGAACGGCGGATCGCCGAAGGCGGTGCCGGTCACCTCGAAGTACGGCTGGTACTACGGCGGTTACCCCTTCAATAACAACCCGGGCGACACCAACCCGCACCACTTCTACGACGAGGCCCGGACCATGTTCGGGTCGACCCTCGCCGCCGGCACGAAGGTCCGGCTACAGGTCTCCTCCACCTCCGCGTCACCGTCGTTCACCATCGACCTGGCGGACTTCGAGCAGGTGGCCGCGCCGATCTCCAAGCCCTCGGGCGCGCTTGACGTCGTCTCCGACTTCGGCGCCGACCCGACCGGGGCCGCGGACTCGACCGCCAAGATCCAGGCGGCCGTGGACGCGGGCAAGGCCCAGGGCAAGGAGGTCTACATCCCGCAGGGCACCTTCCAGGTCCGCGACCACATCGTCGTGGACAAGGTGACACTGCGTGGTGCCGGCCCCTGGTACTCCGTCCTGGCCGGACGCGATCCCTCCAACCGGAGCAAGGCCGTCGGCGTCTACGGCAAGTACGCCAGGGACGGCGGGAGCAGCAACGTCACGCTCAAGGACTTCGCCATCATCGGCGACATCCAGGAGCGGGTGGACGACGACCAGGTCAACGCCATCGGCGGTGCGCTGTCGAACTCCACCGTCGACAACATCTGGATGCAGCACACCAAGTGCGGTGCCTGGATGGACGGTCCGATGGACAACCTCACCATCAAGAACAGCCGCATCCTGGACCAGACCGCCGACGGCGTGAACTTCCACTACGGCGTCACCAACTCCACCGTCACCAACACCTTCGTCCGCAACTCCGGTGACGACGGTCTGGCGATGTGGGCGGAGAACGTCCCGAACGTGAAGAACAAGTTCACGTTCAACACCGTGGTCCTGCCGATCCTCGCCAACAACATCGTGACGTACGGCGGCAAGGACATCACGATCTCCGACAACGTCATGTCGGACACCATCAGCAACGGCGGCGGGCTGCACATCGCCAACCGCTACCCCGGGGTCAACTCCGGTCAGGGCACCGCGGTCGCGGGCACCACCACAGCGGCCCGCAACACCCTGATCCGCACCGGGAACAACGACTACAACTGGCAGTTCGGCGTCGGAGCCATCTGGTTCAGCGGGCTCAACGAGCCCATCAACGCCACCATCAACATCTCCGACACGGAGATACTCGACAGTTCCTACGCCGCGATCCACCTCATCGAGGGCGCGACGAACGGGCTGCACTTCAACAACATCAAGATCGACGGCGCCGGTACCTACGCGCTCCAGATCCAGTCGCCGGGCACGGCCACCTTCACCAACGTCGTGGCCACCCACATCGCGCAGTCCAACCCGATCCACAACTGCGTCGGCAGCGGCTTCCAGATCACCCGGGGCGCCGGCAACTCCGGCTGGTACTCCGACCCGCCCGCCTGCACCGGCAACTGGCCGGCCCCGGTGTGGACCAACGGCGGTGTGCCGCAGGGCGGCAGCGGTCCGACGGACCCGCCGACCGATCCGACCAATCCCCCCACCGACCCGCCGACGGACCCGCCGGCCGACACGGGCAACCTCGCCCAGGGCCGTCCGGTGGCCGAGTCGAGCCACGCGGACGTGTACGGCGCGTCCAACGCGGTGGACGGAAACGCGAACACCTACTGGGAGAGCGCCAACCACGCCTTCCCGCAGACGATCACCGTCGACCTCGGCGCGGCCAAGGCCGTCAAGCGAGTGGTCCTGAAGCTGCCGCCGGCAGCCGCCTGGTCCACCCGCACGCAGACCCTGAGCGTGTCGGGCAGCACCGACAACAACACGTTCAACTCACTCAAGGCATCGGCGGGTTACACCTTCGATCCGTCGAGCGGCAACAAGGCGACCGTCACTCTGCCCGGCACGTCCGCCCGCTATCTGCGGCTGACGTTCACCGGCAACACCGAGTGGCCGGCGGCGCAGCTCTCCGAACTGGAGGCGTACACCAGCTGACCGCGACGCGACCGGCCGCCGGACGGACACGCTGAGCGTGTCCGTCCGGCGGCCGGTCCCCGTCGCTTCCGCTACTTCAGCGGGTAGGACTTCGCTGCCGCCGCCGCCTCCGCCGGCCTGACCACCTTCAGGCCACCGGGGGCCTTGGCGTCCGGCTTCATGATCACGCTCTCCCGGGTGGAGGGCGCCGCCGGGTCGGAGAAGTCGTGCGACATCCCGAAGTCGCTCCCGAAGTCCTTGATGGTCAGCAGCGCCTTGTCGATGCCCGCACGGGTGAGGTCCTTCGCGGCGCAGGCCTTCTCGATGGCCTCGCCGTACAGCGTCGCCGCCGTGTATCCGGCGATGACGCCGTTGTCGAGGCCGTCCTTCGGGTACTCGGCGCCGTACTCCTTGGAGAGCTTGGCCGGGCCCGCGCCCGGGTCGCCGATCGGCAGGGTGGAGGCGGCGACGTAGTAGTCCTTGAGCAGGGCCGGGCCCGCCTGGGTCTTCAGCAGCTGGGGGGCGAAGGCGGAGTTGTTGCCGACGACGGGGACCTCGAAGCCGGTGGCGGCGGCGACGCCGACCAGGGAGGCCGCCTGGCGCGGGCCCGCGCTGACCACGACGGCCTTGACCCCCGCCTGCTTGAGCGCCGCGACCTGGGCGGTCATGTCGTTGTCGGTGGGCTTGATCTTCTGCTGGACGACGGTGAGCCCCGCCTCCTTCGCCGCGTACTGCGAACCGGCCAGGGCGTTCTCGCCGTAGTCGCCCTCGAAGTAGACGTGCCCGATGCTGTCGCCCTTGGCGATGCGCTTCCCCGCGAGCAGGTAGTCGATCGCGTTGATGGTCTCGACGTCGTAGGTGGCACCGATGACGCGGATGTACGTGCTGCCGAGCAGGTTCGCCGACCATGCCTGCGGCAGGACGAGGCCCTTGTCCTGCCCGTCGATGCGCTGCTCGACCGCCGCGACGAACGGCGAGCCGATGAACTGGACGAAGCCCAGCACCTTCGGCTCCAGCTCCGTGTAACCGGCGATGGCCTTCTGCGGGTCGTAGCCGTGGTCGCGGACGGTCAGCGCGATCTTCCGGTCGCAGATGCCGCCGGCCGCGTTGGTCTGCTTGACCCACAGCTGCTGGGCCTGGGTGACGCTCTTGCCGAGGGAGGCGTAGACCCCGGTCATGTCGGTGAGGGCGCCGAGGGAGATCACCGAGTCGGTGACGCCCTCGCCGGTCTTCACCCCGCCCTTGTCCTCGGCGCCGCCCCGTCGGAGGTGTTCGCCTTCTCGCTGCAGCCCACGAGGGTGAGGGCGAGGGCCGCGCACACGGCCCCGAGCACACGCAGTTTCATTTCTTCTCCCCTGAGTTCTTCGAACGGGTCGGGCCGCCGGGCAGGAGCCGTGTCAGGCCGCCGGGCAGGAACAGGACAGCCGCGACGACCGCGGCGCCGTACAGGTAGCGCGAGGCCTCGCCCGGTGCCAGTCCGCCCGTACCGGGGGCGGAGACCAGGGGCAGGGAATCGCTGTAGTGGGTGAGCACCTGCGGCAGCAGCGAGACGAAGGCGGCCCCCACGACCGCCCCCGCCACGGTGCCGAGCCCGCCGATGACGATCATGGCGAGGTATTCGAGGGACAGGACCATGCCGAAGTACTCGGGCACGGTCCGCCGGAAGACCAGCGCGAGCAGTACGCCCGCGAGTCCGGCGTACATCGAGGACAGGACGAAGACACCGGCCCGGTAGCGGGCCACCGGCACCCCCATCACGCCGGCCGCGATGCGGTGGTCGCGGATGGCGTTCAGTGCCCGTCCCGGCCTGCCGCGCAGCACACCGCGGGCGAAGAGCCCGCTGAGGAGCAGGGCGAGCAGCGCCGCGTACCAGAGCTTCTCCGCGGACTGGAAGGGCACCGCGGCCACCACGACCTCGGTGTCGTCGAAGTCGAGGCCGAACAGCGAGAGGGGCGGGACGGCACGGCCGTTGAAGCCGCCGGTGAGGGAGCCGGCGTTGAACAGGACGTGCTGGCCGATGAAGATCAGCGCCAGGGTGGCGATGCCGAGATAGGCGCCGCGCAGCCGGCCGGCGATGGGGCTGAACAGTCCGCCCGCGACTCCGGCCAGGAGGACGGCGAGGACGGCGGCGAGCCAGCTGGGCAGGCCGAGTCCGGTGAGTCGGTGCCCGTTGTCCGTGCTGCTCTCGCCGGCCAGGACGCAGTAGCCGTACGCGCCCACCGCGAGGAAGAAGGCGTGTCCCATGGAGAGCTGGCCGGTGGCACCGGTGAGCAGGTTGAGCCCGATGGCACCGATCGCGGCGGCCATCGCGAAGAGCCCGGCCTGCAGCCAGAAGCGGTCGAGGTAGAACGGGAACGCGAGCAGGAGCACCGGGCCGAGGGCCCAGAGCCAGGTACGGGGCCGGCGCAGCCGCGCGCCGAGGCCGGTGCCCGGTGCACGGGTCGCGGTCCCCGTCGGGCCCGGGGTGGTCGTGGTCTCAGACACGGGCGAGCTCCTTCGTACCGAAGAGTCCGGCGGGCCGCAGGAGCAGCACGATCACCATCACCAGGTAGGGGGCGAGGTCTCCGATGCCGCGGCCCAGGAAGGAGAGGTCGCTCTGGTAGCCGGTGGCGAGGGATTCGGTGACGCCGACGATCAGCCCGCCCGCCAGGGCCCCGGTCGTGGAGTCGAGTCCGCCGAGGATCGCGGCGGGGAAGGCCTTGAGGGCGGCCAGTGAGGTGGCCCGTTCCAGGCCGGGTGTGGGGAACACCGTGAGGAACAGGGCGGCGACGGCGGCGAGTGCTCCGGCGACCGCCCAGGCGGCGAGCGAGACCCGGCCGAGCTTGATCCCCATCAGGGCCGCGGTCTGCGGGTTCTCGGCGGCGGCCCGCATCGACACCCCCCAGGAGGTGAAGCGGAAGGCGAGCAGGAACACGGTGATGAGGAGGGCGGCGGCGACGAAGGCCGCGACCCGGGTCTGGGCGAGGGTGACATCGCCGACGGTGATGACCCGGTCGCCCCAGGGGTCTCCGAGCGAGAGCACCTCCGTGCCCATGCGGCGGGTGAGTTCGGTGGTGAGGAGGATGTCGACGCCGATGGTGACGATGGCCAGGACGCTGTGGTCGCTGCCCCGGTAGCGGCGCATCACCAGGAACTCGACGGCCGCGCCGACGACGGCCGCGCCCGCGACGCCGACGGCGAGCGCGGGCCAGAAGCCGATGTCGTCGTGGAGCACGGCGGTGACGTAGCCGCCCGCGAGCAGCAGCGAGGCGTGGGCGAAGTTGACGACCTCGGTGGCCTTGAAGATGACGACGAAGCCGAGCGCGATCAGCGCGTAGACCGAGCCGATGGAGAGTCCGCCGAGGAGGAGTTCGATGAAGGTGGTCATTCCGGTGCCCCCAAGTAGGCCTGGACGACGGCCGGATCGTTCTGGACCTCGGCGGGGGTGCCGTCCGCGATCCTGCGTCCGAAGTCGAGTACGGTCACGGCGTCCGCGAGCCGCATCACCACGCCCATGTCGTGTTCGACGAGGACGATCGAGATGCCGAGGCTGTCGCGGACCCCGGCCACGACCGCCGCGGTGCGCCGCCGTTCGTCGGCGGTCATTCCGGCGACGGGTTCGTCCAGGAGCAGGACCCGCGGCTCCATGCACAGGGCGCGGCCGAGCTCGACGAGCTTCTGCTGCCCGTACGGGAGCGACCCGGCGGGCCGCTCCAGCTCCTTCTCCAGTCCGATGAAATCGGCGATCTCGCGGACCCGTTCGAGGTGGCGCCGGGCCTCGCGGGCGGCGGCCGGGAGGCGCAGTCCGCTCGCGAGGAACCCGGCGCGGGTGAGCCGGTGCCGGCCGAGCAGCAGGCTGTCCGCGACGGTGGCGTGCGGGGGCAGCGCGAGGTTCTGGAAGGTCCGGGCGACGCCGAGGGCGGCGATCCGGTGCGGGGCGAGTCCGGTGAGTTCCGCCGTTCCGAGGCGGACGCTTCCGGCGGCGGCCCGGTACACCCCGGAGAGCACGTTGAAGCAGGTGGACTTCCCCGCCCCGTTGGGGCCGATGACGGCGTGGACGCTGCCGGGCTCCACGGTGAAGGAGACGCCGTCCAGGGCGGTGAGTCCGGCGAAGCGGACGGTGATGTCGCGGACGGCGAGTGCGGCGGGGGCGGTCGTGGGCGGGGCGGCCTGCCCGGCGGTCCTCATGCGGACCACCTGCTCAGGGTGCGTGCGGAACCGGCCACCCGGTCCGCGTCCGCGGCGGCCGTCTCGTCGACGACGCCCAGATAGCGCCGGCGCACCTCGTCGGACGCGGCGAGCGCCTCGGCCGGCCCCTCCAGGGTGACCTCACCGACCTCCAGCACGTACGCCGTCGAGGCGAGCCGCAGCGCGATCGCCGCGTTCTGCTCGACGAGCAGGACGGAGGTGCCCGCCGCGTTGATCTCCCGTACCGTCTCGGCGATCCGCGCCGCCATCAACGGGGCGAGGCCGAGTGACGGTTCGTCGAGCAGCAGCAGCCTGGGCCGGGCCATCAGGGCGCGCCCCATGGCCAGCATCTGCTGCTCGCCGCCGGAGAGCAGCCCGGCGCGCTGGTGGGCGCGCCGGCCCAGGACCGGGAACAGTTCGTGTACGCGGGTCAGGGCGGCGGCCGACGCCTTGCGGCCGCCGCGGGCCCCGAGGGCGCCCGCCCGCAGGTTGTCGGCCACCGTCATCCGGGCGAACACCTGTCGTCCCTCGGGGACCTGGACCACTCCGGCGGCCACCACCTGGGCGGGGCGCAGCCCGTCCAGCCGGTGCCCGTCGAAGCGGACGGTGCCCGTGCCCGTACCGCGGTGGAAGCCGAGGGTCCGCGAGACGGCCCGCAGCAGCGTGGTCTTGCCGGCCCCGTTGCCGCCGAGTACGGCGGTGATCGCGCCCGCCGGCACATCGAGGGAGACGTCGCGCAGGGAGCGTACGGGGCCGTAGCCCACGGACAGTCCGCGGATCTCCAGCGTTGCCATGCGTCCTCCTCCTTCCGCCTTGTCGTCGAACCGGTCCGGCGCGGTTCGCCGGGCCGGCCGGCGCGGTGGCCCCGGCCGCTGTCTCCGGCCGTGGCGCCACGTGCGCCGTGGGGCCACAGACCAGCAGCGGGCGGACCCGCCCGTCCACGGAACCCGGCGCAGACGCTGCGGATGACCAGTGCGGGAGACCGGTGGTTGTGCACGCGCACAGAGCCGGGCCGCCCGCTGTCGCCTCCTGTCCGGGCCGCTGGCATCCTCACGTCGGCGGCCCGGCGACCCGGCGGGGAAGCGGTCCGCGGCGGGGTGCGGAGGACGGAGCGGACATGGGGCAGCTCGGGGAGGAGCGGGGGTGGGCGCTGCTCGACGCGCTGCTGGACGGCGAGACCGGGCCGGGCCTCACGTCACTGGCCGCCGCGGCGCTGGGGCTGCCGGAGGCGGGCCGGTACGCGGTGGCCGTGCTGCCGCCTCGGGGGCGTCCCGGCCCCGCGCACCGG
Organism: Streptomyces sp. NPDC087428; assembly: GCF_044744085.1. Lineage (NCBI taxonomy): Bacteria > Bacillati > Actinomycetota > Actinomycetes > Kitasatosporales > Streptomycetaceae > Streptomyces > Streptomyces sp. NPDC087428. The sequence continues at coordinate 353,139 of NZ_JBIUXR010000008.1, read as the reverse complement.
ACGGCGGGCGCGCACGGGCTCCGGTTTCTCTGGCGGGCCCGGCCGGACCGGGAGATCGCGGTGGTCGCGCTCGGCGGGGCGGATCCGGCCGCGGTCGCCGCGCTTCTGGCGGACCGGTGTCCGGGCCCCGGCGGCGTCAGCCCGGCCGTGGCGGGCCTGACGGGGCTGGGCACGGCGCGCCGGCTGGCCGACGCGGCGCTGCTGACGTGCGGCCCCGGCGGGCAGGACGTCGTCTGCCTGGCCGGCCGGGTCCCCGCGGCCCTGGTGGCCGGCCGGACCGCGGTGTCGGCCTATCTGGCCGCGGAGGTCTTCGGGCCCCTGCTGGCCCGTGGCCCGGCGGACCGGGACCTGCTGGTGTCGACGCTGGACGCGTGGCTGGAGTGCGGAGGGTCGGCGGCGCGGGCGGCGGACCGGCTGGGCTGCCACCGCAACACCGTGCTGAACCGGCTGCGGCGGCTGGAGGGGCTCACATCACGGTCGTTGTCGCGGCCGCGGGAGCTGGTGGAGGTGGTGCTCGCGCTGGATGCGGTGCGGTTGCTGCCGGGGGCGGCGGGGCCGTGATCCGTGGCCGCGCGCCCCGGGCCCCAGCCGCCGGCGAGGCTGACAGGTGTGTCGAGCCCCTCCGGCGGCTGAGGCGCGGGAGGTCAGCGCAGGAAGTCCCTCGCGATGGACTCCGCCGCCCGCTCCAGCAGCGGCCCCGCCTCGGCCATGCACACCGCCGGGTCCGGCTCCAGCTCGGTCAGCGCGTACGCACGGCGGATCCCGGCCCGGCCGAGCGCCTCCGGCGCCAGTGCGAGGCGGCCGCAGACCGCGACGACCTCGATGCCCGCCGCACGGGCCGCCGCGGCGACGCCCGCCGGGGCCTTGCCGTGCAGGGTCTGCTCGTCGAGCGAGCCCTCACCGGTGATCACCAGCGTGGCGCGGGCCAGCGCGGGAGCGAAGCCGAGCACGTCGAGCATCACGTCGATCCCCGGCCGGAACCGCGCACCGAGCGCGACCAGCGCCCCGTACCCGATACCGCCCGCCGCTCCGGCCCCGGGCAGTTCCGCGTGGTGCGGCCCCAGCACAGAGGCGTAGTGGGCGAGCGCCGCGTCGAGGACCGCGATGTCCTCCTCGGTCGCGCCCTTCTGACGCCCGTACACCTCCGGCGCGCCCTTCGGCCCGGTCAGCGGGTTGTCGACATCGCTCGCGAGGATCAGGTCGATCCCGGCGAGCCGCGGGTCGAGCCCGGACAGATCGGCCGTGGCGAGGTCGGCGAGCGCGCCGCCGCCGGGGCCCACGGGCTTGCCGTCCGCGTCCAGGAACCGTGCGCCGAGCGCGGCCAGCATGCCCGCTCCGCCGTCCGTCGTCGCACTGCCGCCGACCCCGAACACCAGGGTCCGGGCGCCCGCTCCGAGCGCGGCGAGCAGCAGTTCACCCGAGCCGTACGTGGTCGCGGTGAGCGGCGCGAACACGCCCTCCGGCAGGTGCTGGAGGCCCGAGGCCTCGGCCATCTCCACCACCGCTGTGGTGCCGCGCAGGGCGTACGCCGCCGTCACCGGCTCCCCCAGCGGCCCGGTCACCCGCGCCTCGCGGCGCTCGAACCCGGCGGCCACCGCCGCCGCCACCGTGCCGTCGCCGCCGTCCGCCACGGGCAGGGTCTCGACCCGCACCTCGGGGGCGATGCGCCGCAGCCCGGCCGTGACCCGCTCCGCGACCTGTACGGCCGTCAGCGAGCCCTTGAACTTGTCCGCCGCGACGAGCACGCGTGCGGTCTCCATCACTGCTCCGTCCGTCACCTTGATTCCCTTTGCTTTCGAACAGGCAGTCGCGCCGCCCCGACCCTATCCGGACCACCCGCTCCCTGCCCATGCCTGTCCGTGCCCTGGACCCGCGGCTCCCGGCAGGCTCTAGGCTGCTCGCGTGACCACCGATGACTACGCCACGTATATCGACGGACTCCCCAAGGTGCTCGCGGGCGCGGCCTGCATCTTCCGCGACGCGGAGGGACGGCTGCTGCTCGTCGAGCCGAACTACCGGGACGACTGGGCCCTGCCCGGCGGCACGATCGAGTCGGCCGAGGGCGAGACACCCCGGCAGGCGGCCCGGCGCGAGTCGGCCGAGGAGATCGGTCTCGACCTGGAGCCGGGCCGGCTGCTCGCGGTCGACTGGGCGCGCGGCCCCGCGCGGCCACCGATCGTCGCCTACATCTACGACGGCGGCGTGCTCGACGAGCAGCAGCTGAGCGCGGTGCGCGTCCAGGAGGAAGAGCTGCTGTCGTGGAAGCTGGTCGGCCGGGCGGAGCTCGCCGGCCATCTGCCCGTCGGACTCGGGCGGCGGGTGAAGGCGGCGCTGGACGTCCTGGACTCGGGCGCGGGCACGGCGGAGCTGGAGGACGGGCTGCCGGTCACCTGACCGATCCGGACGAGAGGCCCCTCACGGCCTGTATGGGCTGTATGGGCTGTATGGGGTTGTCCCGCGGCGTCACAACCCCGTACCGGCCCTAATCCTCCGCCAGCTCCTGCCGCACCCGGCGGGAGGGACGGAACTCGTAGAGGTCCAGGATTGCCGGCGGGTCCACGAGCCCCGGGCCGCCCGCCGCCACCCAGCCGGCGATGTCGGCGACCGCCTCTGTGTCGTTCACCAGGCCGAGCCAGACCGGCCGGCCACCGGCGCGGCGGCCGTCGGCGGACGGCTGGACGACCACGACGTCGGCCTGGTCGCAGGCGTCCAGGCAGTCCACGACCCGGACCGTCGCGATCCCGTCGAGCGAGCCGCGCACCGCGGCGAGCAGCCCCGCGTGGTCCACGCCCTCGATCTTCGGGGTGCCGCAGCAGCAGCCGCGGCAGACGCTGACGGTGGGCCGGGGCGGGGTGGCGGCCCTGCGGTCGCGGCGGCTCATGCGGGCAGACTCCGGATCGGGACGTGGATGATCACCGTGGGACTGTACCGGGGCCCGCTGTCGGCTCGAACAGGTGAACTCCCCCGCTGCCGGGTGCGGTAATGTTGATGGCTGCGAAGGGGAGTAGCCCTGCAAACCGGTCGTCGACACACTGGAACCCCCGGGTTCCCGGTGGCCGGGTTCGTGGATCGTCACGGGCGGGCGAGACCTTCGGTCAGGTATGACACATCCGCGTCCCGCGGGTGCCACCGTCATGCCGGGCCGAGTGGTCCTCCGAAAAAGCCCGAGTGGCACTTCGCGGAAGGCCCCGGGGCCCGGCTCCTACAGAAAGCCACCCGGAATGCATCTCGACCCCCTGGCGATCCTCACCGCTTTCGGGCTGATCTTCCTCGCGGAGCTCCCCGACAAGACGATGTTCGCGTCGCTGGCCATGGGCACGCGCATGCGCCCGCTCTACGTCTGGTTCGGTACGTCGTCCGCGTTCATCGTCCATGTCGCCATCGCGGTCGGAGCGGGCGGTCTCCTCGGACTGCTGCCCGACTGGATCGTCAAGCTCGTCTCGGCGTCCCTCTTCGCGTTCGGGGCGTTCATGCTGCTGCGCGCCGGCGGGGGCGACGACGACGGCGAGGACGCCCCGAAGACCGTGACCGGCTTCTGGCCGGTGTACTCGACCGCGTTCATGGCGGTGTTCATCAGCGAATGGGGCGACCTCACCCAGATCACCACGGCCAACCTGGCCGCGAGCAACGGCGCCTGGTCCACCGCGATCGGGTCCGCGGCGGCCCTGATGTCCGTATCGGCGCTGGCGCTGCTCGCCGGGCGCTTCATCGCCAAGCGCGTCCCGCTCAAGACGGTCCAGCGGATCGGCGGCCTGTGCATGCTGGGCCTGGCGATCTGGACGGTCATCGAGATCTTCACCGGCTGACGCGAGGAGCCCCGGCACGGGGCGCAGGTGCGGGCCCGTCCACCAAACTGTGGGCGGGCCCGCCGTCGCGTGCTCTAGAAGAGCGCCTGGGCCGTGTCCTGCGTACCGTTCTCGAAGGCCAGCAGCCGCTGCTTGCGGTCGAGTCCGCCGCCGTATCCGGTGAGACTCCCCGACGCCCCGATCACCCGGTGGCAGGGCACGATGATGCCGACCGGATTCTTGCCGTTGGCCAGCCCGACGGCACGCGAGGCCCCGGGCTTGCCGAGGATCTCGGCCAGTTCACCGTACGAACGCGTCTCACCGTACGGAATCCGCCGGAGCTCCGCCCAGACGGTGCGCTGGAACGGGGTTCCGTCCAGGGCGAGCGGGAGGTCGAACTCCCGTAGTTCACCGGCGAAGTAGGCGTCCAGCTGCCGGATCGCCTCGTCGAAGGGGCCGGGATCGGGCTCGCCGAAGGTCTCCTCGGGCGGGCGGTGCCGCTGAGCTGTCATGTAGAGCCCGGCCAGGACCCCGTCGGTGGCGACGAGGGTCAGCGGCCCGTAAGGGCTGTCGGTCACGGTGTGCCGCCGGGACGCGACGGCGGTGGGGGTGCGTGCTGCGGTCACGAGGAACTTCCTTGTGCGGGAAGGTGGTTGATGGGGTGGTCGTCGACGGTCCACAGATACTGGACGGCGTACGCCCGCCAGGGCCGCCAGGCAGCCGCGCGGGTGGTGAGTGCGGCCGGTGTCGAGGGGAGGCCGAGTTCCCCCGCGGCCCGCCGGATGCCGAGATCCGTCGGCAGGAAGGCGTCCGGATCACCGAGTGCCCGCATGGCGATGACCTCGACCGTCCACGGCCCGAAGCCGGGCAGCGCGGACAGTTCGGCGCGCGCCTTCTCCCAGTCGGTGCCGGTGCCGAGCCGCAGCGAACCGTCCGCCAGCGCCCCGACGAGTGTGGTGAGCGTCCGGCGGCGGCTGCGCGGCAGGGCCAGCTGCTCGGGATCGAGGCCGGCCAGCGCCCCGGATGCCGGGAAGAGGTGGGTGAGACCGCCCTCCTGGTCCTCGACGGGCATGCCGTGGGCGGTCACCAGCCGGGCCGCGTGGGTACGGGCCGCGGCGGTCGACACCTGCTGGCCGAGCACGGCCCGGACGGCGAACTCCGCACCGTCGACGGTTCTCGGCACCCGCCGCCCCGGCGCCTTGTCGACCAGCGGGGCGAGCAGCGGATCGGCGCGCAGCTGTTCGTCGACCGCGACCGGGTCCGCGTCGAGGTCCAGCAGCCAGCGGCAGCGGCTGATGGCCAGGGTGAGATCGCGCGGGTCGGTGAGCGAGAGCCGGCAGGCGATGTGGTCGGGGTGCGGGGTGAGGGCGACGATGCCGTGCCCGTGCGGAAGGTCGAGGGTGCGCCGGTAGGCGCCGTCGCGCCACTCCTCCACGCCGGGGACGGCCGTCGCGGCGAGGTGTCCGAAGAGGTTGCTGGGGTTGAGCGGTGCGCGGTACGGCAGCCGCAGCGCTGTCACGCCCGGCGTGGACGGGGGTCTCACCGACCGGGCGGCCCGGCCGCGCAGTTCGCCCGGGGCGAGCGCGAAGACTTCACGGACGGTGTCGTTGAAGGTGCGGATCGAGGCGAACCCGGCCGCGAACGCCACCTCGGCCATGGGCAGCCCCGTGGTCTCGATGAGCACCCGCGCGGTCTGCGCCCGCTGCGCCCTGGCCAGTGCCAGCGGCCCCGCGCCCAGCTCCGCGAGGAGCTGCCGCTCGATCTGCCGGGCGGAGTACCCGAGCCGGGTGGCGAGGCCGGGCACCCCTTCCCGGTCGACGACCCCGTCCCGGATGAGCCGCATCGCACGGGCGACGGAGTCGGCGCGGGCGTTCCACTCGGGCGACCCCGGGCTGGTGTCGGGCCGGCACCGCTTGCAGGCCCGGAATCCGGCCTGCTGGCAGGCGGCCGAGCTCGGGTAGAAGGTCATGTTCTCGACCTTGGGCGGCACGACGGGGCAGCTCGGCCGGCAGTAGATCCCGGTGGTCAGGACCGCGGTGAAGAACCAGCCGTCGAAGCGGGAGTCCTTGGACCGGACAGCTCGCACGCAGCGCTCGGTGTCGGTGTGCATGGTTCAAGCATGGGGCACCCGTCCTGGCCCCGGCTGGCGAGAATCCGACATCAGCCCCGAGCTGCCCGCACCCCCGCGATCCACGCCTCCTCTCGCCCCGTTCCGGACTTCGAACGAGAATGGGACGGGGCCGCTGCGGTGAGCGACGAGAAGGAGGCCCGACGATGACGGACGCACAGGCGACACCGATCTGCTCCCACCTGGACCAGGTGCGGCAGGTCGCACCCGACAGTGCCGACTCCTGCACGGAATGTGTCGCGACGGGCGACACCTGGGTGCATCTGCGCGAGTGCCCGACCTGCGGACACGTCGGATGCTGCGACTCGTCCCGCAACAAGCACGCCACCGCGCACCACTCCTCCACCGGGCACCCGCTCATCCGCTCCTACGAGCCGGGCGAGACCTGGTGGTGGTGTTACGAGGACGAGGTGACCTTCGACGTCGAGGGAGCCGGACCGGCGCGGACCGCCTGAGGGCGAGCGGTCCGGAGACCCGGCCCACTCCATCCGTACCGGTCAGTAGACGTCGCGGACGTACCGCTTGTCGGCGACCAGCTGCTTGACGTACAGAGCCGCTCCGTCGTGGTCGAGGCCGCCGTGTGCGACGGCGATGTCGCGCAGCGCCCGGTCGACGTCCTTGGCCATGCGCGCGGCGTCGCCGCAGACGTGGAAGTGGGCGCCGTCCCGGAGCCAGGACCAGAGCCTGGCGCCGTGTTCGCGCATCCGGTCCTGCACATAGACCTTGGCACGCTGGTCGCGCGAGAAGGCGGTGTCCAGCCGGGTGAGGGTGCCGTCGGCGAGGAAGGCCGTCAGCTCCCCCTCGTAGTAGAAGTCGGTGGCACGGTGCTGTTCGCCGAAGAAGAGCCAGTTGGGGCCGCGATGGCGGCGGGCCCGGCGCTCCTCCAGGAAGCCGACGAACGGGGCGACTCCGGTCCCCGGGCCGACCATCACCATCGGGGTGTCGGGGTCCGCCGGGGGCCGGAAGTGCGGGGCGCGCCGCACGGTGACCGGCACCGGGGCGTCGGGGGCCGCGTCCGCGAGGAAGGGTGAGCACACCCCGTTGCGGGGGCGGCCGTGCGGGTTCTCGTACCGGACGACGGAGACGGTCAGGGACACCTGGTGGGGGTCGGTGAGCGGGCTGGACGATATCGAGTACAGGCGGGGCCGGAGCCGTTTGAGGACGCCGGCCCATTCCTGCGGTGCGGCACGGACCGGGTACTCGGCAAGGACGTCGACGGCCTGGCGGCCCCAGGACCAGCGGGCGAGTTCGCCCTTGTTGTCGGGGCGGAGCATCTTCCTCAGGGCCCGGTCGCCGGTGCGCTCGGCGATGAACCCGAGCAGGGCGGGGGTGAGCCCGGTGATGTCCAGGTGGCGGTGCAGGGCATCGGCCAGCCGGACCGCGCCGAGGCCGGTGACATCGACGGCGGTTTCGGCGTCGAGACCGGTGACGGCCAGCCATTCGGCGACCGGGCCGGGGCTGTTGACGGGTTGTACGGCGAGGGCGTCGCCCACCTCGTAGCCGAGTGGGCCGTCGGCGTTCCGGGTGTCGAGGGTGAACCGGCGGACCTCCTTGCCCGCGCCGGGGAGGCTGAGGAGCCGGTTGCCGACCAGCCGGGCCGTGACGGGCACCGGCCCGGCGCCGCGCTCCGGCGCGGAGACGGAGGCCCCGGCGGCAGGAGCGACAGCCGGCGCGGAGGCGGGCGGCGGTTGTGCGTTGAGGCCGGCGAGGACCTGGTCCAGCCAGGCCAGGGCGGAGGGTTCGTAGTCGGGTTCGCAGTCGGTGCGCGGGGCCAGCCGGACCGCTCCCAGCTCGTCGAGGCGCCGGTCCAGGCGCCGGCCGTGGCCGCAGAAGTCGTCGTACGAGGAGTCGCCGAACGCCAGGACGGCGTACCGCCTGCCGTCCAGGGGCGGGGTGTCGGCGGCGGTCAGGGCCATCCAGAACCCGGAGCCGTTGTCGGGGGCGTCGCCGTCGCCGAAGGTGCTGGTGATCAGCAGGAGGTCGGCGGCGGGCGGGAGGGCCCGCGGGTCCGCGTCGTCCATGCCGACGAGCCTGGCCCGGTGCCCGGTCGCGGTCAGCCGGTCGGCGGCGGCCGTGGCGAACTCCTCTGCGTTGCCGGTCTGCGAGGCCCACAGGACGACCACCTCGCGGCTGCCGGAGGGGGCCGTCGCGGCGGGTTCCTCCGCGGTCCGCGGGGCGCGTGAGTACATCCCGGCGAGGACGCCGTTCACCCACCGCGCGTGCTCCCCGGTGAACGGCGCGCCGGGCGGCAGGACGGGAACGCCGGGCGTACCAGAGGGAAGTCCGGCGAGGAACCCGACCAGGTACTGGCGTTCGTGCTCCGCGAGCACCGGCGGCGGTGTGTCCTCCAGCCCGAGCACGGCCGCGGCACCGGGCCGGGCGGCGGCCGCCGGGAGCGGCGCGGGCTCCTCGGCGGGGACGGCACCGGGCGCCGGAGAGGCACCGGGCGCGGGGGCGACCTTCGAGAGGGTCACCGCGCACATCTTGAACTCCGGCTGGAAGGAGACCGGGTCCACGGCGTCGCTGGTCACCGCGTTGACGCAGCGGTACTCCCCGAACAGGTCGTTCCAGTGGAAGGGTGCGAAGCAGCAGCCCGGCCGCACCCGGTCCGTGACGACGGCCGGGAGCACGGCCCGGCCGCGCCGGGACGCGACCTCGACCGAGTCGCCCTCGGCGATCCCGAGCCGCCCCGCGTCCTCGGGGTGCACTTCGACGAACGGGGCCGGATCGAGCCGGTTGAGCCTGGCGACCTTCCCGGTCTTGGTGAGGGTGTGCCACTGGTGCTGCAGGCGGCCGGTGTTGAGGACGAACGGGTAGTCGTCGTCCGGCAGCTCCGCGGCCGGGACGTGCGGGCGCGCGAAGAAGACGGCGCGTCCGCCGGCCGTCGGGAAGACCGGAGTGCCGTCCTGCGCGAGGTAGCGGATCGGGTTGCGGTCGGGACCGTCGGCCGACGGGGCGGGCCACTGCACGGGCGTGGTGCGCAGCCGCTCGTACGTCACCCCGCGCAGGTCGTAGCCGGTGCGCGGATTCGCGGCGCGCTTGAGTTCCTCGAAGACCTCCTCGGCACTGCCGTAGGTGAAGGCGTCGGCGTATCCCAGCTCGCAGGCGATCCGCGCGATGATCCGCCAGTCCGCGAGCGCCTCGCCGGGCGGGTCCACGGCCGGGCGGGCGAGCGTGAGGTTGCGTTCGCTGTTGACCAGTACGCCCTCGCTCTCGCTCCACAGTGCGCCGGGCAGCACGACATCGGCGTGGGCGTTGGTCTCGGTCTCGGCGAACGCGTCCTGGGTGATGACGAGTTCGGCCGCCTTGAGGGCTTCGATGACGGTGCGGCGGTTGGCGACGGAGGCGACGGGGTTGGTGCAGATGATCCAGCAGGCCTTGATCTCGCCCGCCGCCATCCGCCGGAACATGTCGACGGTGCCCTGGCCGGAACCGTCCTTGCGCACGGTGCCCGGTGCCAGGCCCCAGAGGTCGTCGGCGAAGGCGCGGTCCTCGTCCACGAGCACCGACCGCTGCCCCGGCAGGCCGGGCCCCATGTAGCCCATCTCGCGACCGCCCATGGCGTTGGGCTGGCCGGTGAGCGAGAACGGTCCGCTGCCGGGCCGGCAGATCGCCCCGGTGGCCAGGTGCAGGTTGATCAGGGCGTTGGTGTTCCAGGTGCCGTGCGTGGACTGGTTCAGCCCCATGGTCCAGCAGCTCATCCACTCCCCCGCGCCGCCGATCCACTGCGCGGCCCGGCGGATGTCCGCCTCCGGGATGCCCGTGATCTCCGCGACGGCGGCGGGCCGGTAGTCCGCGAGGAACGCGGGCATCGCCTCCCAGCCCTCGGTGTGCCCGGCGATGAACGCGGTGTCCGTGTGCCCGTTCTCGTGGAGGAGGTGCAGCAGCCCGTTCAGGAGCGCCAGGTCGGTTCCGGGTCTGATCCGGAGGAAGAGACCGGCCTTGTCGGCGGTGGCGGTGCGGCGCGGGTCGACGACGATCAGCCTGGCGCCCGCCTTCACCCGTTCCATCATGCGCAGGAAGAGGATCGGGTGGCAGTCGGCCATGTTGGAGCCGATGACGAGGAAGACGTCCGCCTTCTCGAAGTCCTGGTACGAGCCGGGCGGGCCGTCGGCGCCCAGGGAGAGCTTGTAGCCGCTGCCCGCACTGGCCATGCACAGCCGCGAGTTGGACTCGATCCGGTTGGTCCGGACGAAGCCCTTGGCCAGTTTGTTGGCGAGGTACTGGGCCTCCAGGCTCATCTGCCCGGACACGTAGAAGGCAACGGCGTCCGGTCCGTGCTCGTCGATGACCGCCCGCAGCCGTCGGGCCGTCTCGGTGATCGCCTCGTCCATGGGTGCCGGTACGGGCAAGGCGCCGCGCTCGGGACGTATCAGGGCGGTGGTCAGCCGTCCGGGGGCGGCGAGCATGTCGGCGGTCGTCGCGCCCTTGGTGCACAGCCGGCCGAAGTTCGCGGGATGGGCCTTGTCACCGGACGCCCTGAGGACCTTGCGGCGGCCGTCGGGGCCGGAGCCGATGTCGAGCACCATGCCGCAGCCCACCCCGCAGTAGGAGCAGACCGTCCGTACCGGGGTGACGGCGGCCGACGAGCTCTCTGGGGGCACCGGGGGACCTTCCCGTGGATCGGATCGTGGCCCCGACGGTACGAATGGCCCATTACGCCGGTGTGACCCGGGCGGATCATGGGCGGTAACGCTCGCCGCACATCCGCCGGACCCCCGCTGTGAGATGCATCTGAACAGTGCAGGTGCCGGCCGGAGGGCGGATTTCCTCCGCAGGCACGAAGCGATTCCGGCCAGGAGCACTGCTTCTGCGGAACGCGGCGAACTGCGGCGGGGCGAACCGGATCGCGGCGAACCGGGGCGGGGCGATGGGTGTCGTGGTCGTGCAGCACGTGCCGGACGAGGGCCCCGGTGCCGTCGCCACCGCGCCGGGCCACGAAGACCCGCTCGCCCGGCCGGACCCGGAGCCCGCGCCGCGCGGGGCCGGCCGGCGCCTCGTCGAGCACGGCGACGCCGCGTCCCGCTTCCTCGCTCTCGCGGACCTGCACCGCCCCTGAGCGCCTGCCGGGTCAGCGGGACGGTCAGTTGCGGGACGGCCCCGACTCCCGCAGCCGGCGCCATACCGCCTTCGCCGCGTGGTGTCCGGACATGCCGTGCACACCGGGTCCGGGCGGGGTCGCCGACGAGCAGATGAAGACCGCCGGATGCGCCGTCGCGTAGGGCACCCGGGCGAGCTTGGGGCGGATCACCGTCTGGAGCCCCGCGAAGGCGCCGCAGGCGATGTCCCCGTCCACGTAGTTCGCGTTGCGCGCGGCGAGCCGGGGCGGTCCCGTCACCGCGCGGGCGAGCACCACGTCGCGGAAACCGGGGGCGAAGCGCTCCAGTTGGCGTTCGATGACCTCGGTGGCGTCGCCCTCCCAGCCTGCCGGGACGTGTCCGTACACCCAGAACACCTGCTTGCCCTCGGGGGCGCGGGACGGGTCGACGAGGCTGGGCTGGGCGGTGATCAGGAACGGCACACTCGGGTCGCGGCCGGTGACCGCGGCGCGCAGGGCGGAATCGATCTCGCCGGCCGTCGGGCCGATGTGCACCGTACCCGCCCGGCGCGCCTCCTGCGCGGTCCAGGGGACGGGGCCCGACAGGGCGTAGTCGATCTTGAAGCAGGACGCGCCGTAGCGGTAACCCTGGTAGGCGTTGCCCAGTCCGGCGATCCGGGCCAGCGCGGTCGGCGAGGTGTCGAAGATGTAGGCGCGGGCCGGCGGGAGTTCGTCCAGGCGCTTGACCTCGGTACCGGTGTGGATGACACCGCTCTGTTCGCGCAGGTACGAGGCGAGGGCGTCGGAGATGGCCTGGGAGCCGCCGCGCGGCACCGGCCAGCCCTTCTCGTGCGCGGCCAGGGCGAAGAGCAGGGCGATTCCGCCGGTCGCGACACCGCTGGTGGGGGCTATGGCATGGGCGGCCAGCCCGGCGAAGAGACCGCGTGCCTTCTCGCCGCTGAAGCGGCGGGACAGCAGCGTGGCGGGCTGGACGGCGTCCAGCCCGAAGCGCACCCAGCGGTACGGGTCGCGCGGCAGCCCGTCCCACGGGGTGCGCAGGAAGTCCTGGGCGAGGCTGTCCCAATGGCCGAGGAAGGGTGCGAGGAGCCTGCGGTACGCGCCCGCGTCACGCGGCCCGAGCGACATGGCGCTCTCCCCCACCGAGCCGGCCAGCACGGCGGCGGACCCGTCCGGGAACGGGTGGGCGAGGGCCAGAGGGGGCTGCACCCACTCCAGGCCGTGCCGGGCGAGCGGCATCGCGTCGAAGGCGGGCGAGCCGATGCCCAGCGGGTGGACCGCCGAGCAGGGGTCGTGGCGGAAGCCGGGGAGCGTGAGCTCCTCGGTACGGGCTCCGCCGCCGACGGTCCGTCCGGCTTCGAAGACCTCCACGGCGTAGCCGCGGCGGGCCAGTTCGACAGCGGCGGTCAGCCCGTTGGGGCCCGCCCCCACGACGACTGCGTCAAGCATCGACGGCACCTTCGGACTCCTTTGTCAGCCGACGGTCGGAGTCCCCAGGATATTCACAGGCGCCGGCGCTACGGGCGCGGGTAGGCTTCCCGCTCGATGAGCACTCCGGACCCCGCGCGGCAGCCGCGCCCCACAACGCTCCCCGATCCGCACCCCGCCCCCGGGGCGGCCCCGGAGGATTCCGCACCGTACGAGTGGATCGGCGCCATGGCCGAACGACTCGTCGCCGTGCCCGGGATCCGGGCCGTCGTCCTGGGCGGCAGCCGGGCCCGGGGCACCCACCGCCCGGACTCCGACTGGGATCTGGGCCTCTACTACCGGGGCGTCCCGGACCTGGCCGCGCTGACCGCGCTGGCCCGCGAGGTGCAGGGTTCGCCGGTCGAGGTGGCCGGGCCCGGCGGCTGGGGGCCGTGGGTCAACGGCGGTGCCTGGCTCCGGGTGGACGGCACACCGGTGGACTGGATCCTGCGCGATCTGGACCGGGTCGAGGCGGTCTGGTCCGACTGCCGCCAGGGGCGCTACGAGGTGGGTGTCCAGCCGGGCCACCCGCTCGGCTTCTGGTCCCCCGCCTATCCGGGCGAGGTCGCTCTCGGGCACGTACTCGCTGACGCACAGGGTGAGTTGACGGCTCTTCAGGCCGAGACGCGCGGCTATCCGGAGCACCTGCGCACGGCCCTCGCCGATGCGGCCTGGGAGGCGGAGTTCTCGGTGGCTTCGGCCCGCAAGTCGGCTCCTTCCGGTGACCGGCTCCATGTCTCGCTCTGCCTGTCCCGGGCGTTCGGCATCCTCGCCCAGTCGCTGCACGCCCACCACCGCACCTGGTGTCTCAACGAGAAGGGCGCGCTGGCGGCCGCCGCCGCCCTGCCGGACACCCCCGCGGACTTCGCGGACCGGGCCGGCGAGGCGCTGCGGGGGCTGGACGCCGCGGCGGTGGAAACGGCCGCGGACGTCGTGACCGACGTACGGGCGGTCCTGACCGGCGCGTCCGCCCAGGGCCCCGACCGCAGCTGAGCCGCCGGACGGGCCTTACGCTTCCGCCATGATCGCCGAACTGCAGTGTGTGGTGCTCGACTGCCCCGATCCCGCGCGTCTCGCCGGGTTCTACCGCTCGCTGCTCGGCGGGCGCGTGAACCAGGTGGACCGCCGGTGGGCGCTCGACGAGGACTGGGCGACGCTGCACACCGCTGCCGGGCCGGTGCTCGCCTTCCAGCGGGTGGCGGACCACCGGCCGCCTCGGTGGCCCGATCCGGAGCGCCCGCAGCAGTTCCATCTGGACTTCGGGGTCCCCGACCTGGACACGGCCGAGTCCGAGGTGGTGGCGGCTGGCGCGACCGTACTCGACGACGGCGCCGGGTCCGATCGGCCGTGGCGCATCTACGCCGACCCCGCAGGGCACCCGTTCTGCCTGGTCAAGCACGGTACGAGCGGGAACTGAGGGGTACGGCCCGGTCCCGCTGGACGGCCGTGGCGCGGCGGGGCGGTCCCGGCGAGATCCGCGCCTGCCTCGCCGCCGCCCGACCGCTCAGCCTCCGGCGCGCAGCGCGGCCAGGACGCTGTCGGCCGTCGCCCGGTCGCGGGCGGCCGTGAAGGGCATGTCGTTGCCCCCGGCGATACGGAACGGCACACCGGACAGCGTGGCCTGGGCGCCGCCCGCCTCCGTGACCAGCAGGAGACCCGCCGCGTGGTCCCACGCGAACTCCCAGTTGAAGGCGACCGCGTCCAGGTCGCCGCGGGCGACGCCGAGGTATTCGAGGCCGGCCGAGCCGCAGGGGCGGGCGTCGATGCCCTCGGTGCGCAGCCCGAGCAGGGCGCGCTTCTGGGCGTCGGTGGTGTAGTCGGGGTGCGACATCGCCACCCGCAGGGCGGCGCCGGGCTCGGGTGAACCGGCGTGCAGGGGCGCGCCGTTGAGCGTCGCGCCCCGGCCACGGACGGCCACGGCCATCTCGTCCAGGGCGGCGGCGTACGTCCAGGAGGCCAGGGTCTCGCCGTGGTGGGCGAGGGCGACCAGCGTGCAGAAGGCGGGTTCGCCGCGGACGAACTGGCGGGTGCCGTCGACCGGGTCGACGATCCAGACGGGCGCCTCGCCGCTCAGCGACTCGTACACCGTCGGATCGGCGTGGACCGCCTCCTCGCCGACGACCACCGATCCGGGCAGGAGCCGGCTCAGGGAGGCGGTGAGGTGTTCCTCCGCGAGGCGGTCCGCGGTGGTCACGAGGTCGTGCGGACCGTTCTTCTCGACGATCTCGTGGGCGGCGAGCTGCCGGTAGCGCGGCATGATCTCGGCGGCGGCCGCTGCGCGGACCGCCGCCTCGACCTCGGTCAGGTCCCCGGCAAGGAAGTCATCGATCATGCCCCCAGCTAAGCACGCTGGTCCGGGGCGCCGACGACCTGGTCATGACGGGTGGATGGCCGGCCGGCGTCCGGTCACGGCCGGTCCGGTCGTGGCCGGGTGGCGGCGCCGGTCAGCGGCCGACCGCGTACCCCTGCATTCCCCGCGGGTTCGCGGCCGCGGACAGCACCCCGGTCCGCGGGTCACGGGCGACCGCGCACATCCGGCCCTCGGACCACGGGTCACCGACCGTGACGTCATGGCCGCGACGGCGCAGCTCGGACACGACCTCCGGGTCCATGCCCTCCTCGACGGTGACGCTGCCGGGGCGCATCCCACGCGGGAAGAAGGAACCGGGGAAGCTGTCGTTGTGCCAGTTCGGGGCGTCGATGGCGCCCTGGAGGTCGAGGCCGCCGCGGACCTCGTCGCGCAGGGCGACGGCGAGGAAGAAGTGCAGCTGCCACTGGTCCTGCTGGTCGCCGCCGGGGGTGCCGAACGCGAGCACCGGAACGCCGTCGCGCAGGGCGAGGGACGGCGTCAGGGTGGTGCGGGGGCGCCGGCCGGGGGTGAGGGAGTTCGGCAGGTCCTCGTCCAGCCAGGCCATCTGGAGGCGGGTGCCGAGCGGGAAGCCGAGCTCGGGCACGACCGGGTTGGACTGGAGCCAGCCGCCGCTGGGCGTGGCGGAGACCATGTTGCCCCAGCGGTCCACGATGTCCACGTGGCAGGTGTCGCCGCGGGTGGCGCCGTCCGCGGCGACAGACGGCTCGCCGGTGCGGTCCGCGGTTGCCGTCGGTTCCCCGGCTCCGTCCCTGGCGACCGTCGGCTCGCCGACACCGGCGGTCGCGAGGCCCATCGCGTCGAAGCCGGACTCGCCCGCGGCGACGGCGTGGGCGTGCCCGCTCAGGACAGGGGTGCGGCCGTCGGGGCTGCCCGGTCGCAGCTCGTGCGAGGCCTCGCCGGTGACGAGGGCGCGGCGGGCGGCGTTGTACGGCTCGGAGAGCAGGGTGGCGAGCGGGACCTCCGCGGCGTCGCCGTACCAGGCCTCGCGGTCGGCCATGGCCAGCTTGCAGCCCTCGATGAGCAGGTGCACGTACTCGGCGGAGCCGTACCGGGGCAGTTCGGCGGGGAGCAGCGCGAGCTGCTGGAGGAAGGCGGGGCCCTGGCTCCAGCCGCCGGCCTTGGCGAGCGTCCAGCCGTTCCAGTCGTACGTGGCGGGGGCCTCGTACGAGGCGGACCAGCCGGCCAGGTCGGCGGCGGTGAGGGTGCCGGTGTGGCGTTCGCCGCTGGTGTCCATGGTGGGGACGGTGGCCTGGCGGACCAGGGCCTCGGCGATGAATCCCGTGCGCCAGATCGCGCGGGCGGCCTCGATCTGCGCGGTGCGGTCCTCGCCGCCGGTCGCCTCGGCCTCGGCGACGAGCCGGCGCCAGGTCGCGGCGAGGGCGGGGTTGCGGAAGAGCTCGCCGGGCTTCGGGGACGTGCCGCCGGGCAGGTACACATCGGCGGAGGTCGGCCACTCGTTCTCGAACAGCTCGCGGACAGTCTCGACGGTCTGGCCGACCCGTTCCACGGGCGCGTGGCCGTCCTCGGCGTAGCCGATGGCGTACCGCAGCACCTGGGCGAGGGTCCTGGTGCCGTGGTCGCGGAGCAGCATCATCCAGGCGTCGAAGGCGCCCGGTACGGCGGCGGCGAGCGGTCCGGTGCCGGGGACCAGGTCGAGGCCGAGTGCGCGGTAGTGGGCGATGGTGGCACCGGCGGGGGCGGGGCCCTGGCCGCACAGCACCTGGACCTCGCCGTCCGCGGGCGCGAGGATCATCGGCACTTCGCCGGCCGGTCCGTTGAGGTGCGGTTCGACGACGTGCAGGACGAATCCGGCGGCGACGGCGGCATCGTAGGCGTTGCCGCCGTCCTCCAGGACCGCCATGGCGGACTGCGAGGCGAGCCAGTGGGTGGAGGACACCATCCCGAAGGTGCCCTGGAGGGTGGGCCTGGTGGTGAACATACGGGCTCTCACCTCGCTGTTTACGTGCGTCGGACGGTCGAAACCGCACTCAGGATCGAACCTGGGGAGAATCTGGGGAGTTCGGACCGAAGCTCTCCTCCGCCCGCTCCCCCAGCAGGCTATCGATTGCCCCGCGTCCCTTCTTCCCCGCCTCCGGCATGAAGTGCGCGTAGTGATCGAGCGTGATGGTCGGCGACGAACGCCCCAACCATCCGGGGAGGGTGGCGACCGACTCTCCTGCCTCCAGCACGATGGACGCGTGCGTGTGCGTGTAACCGTCCCGGACAAGGCCGACCAGGCTCGGTTCCCGGACACACCGTCAGCACTCGGAATGACTCGTCTAGGGTTCGGCCATGTCTCTCTCCCCCGCTCCGAAGCAATCCACGCTTGCGGACGAACTCGCGTCGCTGCGGCGCCGGCGCACGCGTCGTCGGCGGCGGCTCGGGAGAGCGGTCGGAGCCGGCCTCGTCGGGGTCGCCGGAGGCTTGTGGCTTCTGCTGGGCACCGGGCCCGAACCGGGCGACCATGCACCCATGGCCATATGCGCCGTCGACAGCAAAAGCCTGCGCGCCGACGTGGATGCGGACGGACAACTGGACGAGATCCACGACCAGGGCCGCGATGGCACCAGCTCAGTCGTCTTCCGGAGAGACGGCCACCGCACCACTGTCGGCGTCGGCGAGGCCCGGGGGTTCTGGCAGAAACTGCGGGGCGCACCGAGGGAACACATGGCGACACGGGGAACCTTCGGTGACTTCGACGGCGACGGGTACCTCGATCTGGCCCTCTTCTACAGTCAGCGCGACGTGGGCGACTCGACGCAGGACAGCATGGTGGTGCATGAGGTGCACTACGGGCCTCTCGCCCGCGACCTGAGCAGCGACCGGACCGGCCCCATCCGTATGGGCGGCTCGGCGTTCGTGTTCGCGGTGCGCGCCACCGACACCGATCATGACGGCCGCGCCGAACTCCAGATCGTCCAGTCGGGCGGGGACGGCACCACTGACCGCCATATCGGTCGGCAGGACGGCGGCGGGCTCTCCGTGAGCGATGACGAGACCGGCTCCGACGGGTGGTCGGGCTGGTCAGGGCCCAAGCTCGGCTGGCTCGACTTCGGGGCCTGCGCAGATCGCTAGACGAGCCATTCCGGATGCTGACGGTGTGTCCGGGAACGCAGACAGGGCATCCAATCCAGGCTGGACACAAGCGGCTGCGGGCAGCGTTGCCGCCGGCCTACTGACGACCGAATAACGGCGGGTGCGGAAGGCGTTGAAAACACCTTCCGCACCCGCCGTTGTCAGCCGTGCGTGGCGAGTCAGCGGCCCTGCGCGGCCGGCCGGGCGTGCGCCGCCGGGTTCTCGGGAGCCCGGCCTCCCCCTCCGCCCAGCCATTTCAGCCCGTCCACCACGAAC
This sequence comes from Streptomyces sp. NPDC087428, assembly GCF_044744085.1. Lineage (NCBI taxonomy): Bacteria > Bacillati > Actinomycetota > Actinomycetes > Kitasatosporales > Streptomycetaceae > Streptomyces > Streptomyces sp. NPDC087428. The sequence continues at coordinate 334,981 of NZ_JBIUXR010000008.1, read as the reverse complement.
CGGTTCTGCGTCTCACTGGCGAAGGTCGAGGACAGGGTGGTCCCCGAGCCGTAGTCCATGGCGTTGTGGCCGAAGTTCGCGTACAGCATCCGGTAGCCGGTGTTGGTCCACAGGACGGGGTAGTCGCCGCTGTACCAGGACTGGTTCGGGTCCGTGCCCAGCGGGAAGCTCACCGGGTCGACGGACGCCAGCACCTTGATGTCCGGATTGTCGCGGAGGTTGTGCTGCCACGCGTACCACTCACTGACCGACGAGGTGAAGGTGTCGGGCAGCCCCGTGGTGGAGGGGTGCGCCCGGTCCTCGGTGCGCAGCACCGCGGTGGTGGGACCCCAGGTGTTCGAACTGAAGTTGCCGCTGCCGAGGAACTGGTCGTAGTACCAGGGCCATTCCTGGGCGGCGGTGGTGAACGCGGAGACGTGGAAGCCCATCCAGGCCCCGCCCGAGCGCATGTACCGCTCGAATCCGGCGCGTTGGGGGCCGGTCTGCGGCGCGTCGTCGAGGAACAGCACCACCTGGTACTGGTCGGGGGTGAGGGTGCTCAGCCGCTCCCAGTCGTTGGTGGAGGTGTAGGAGAAGTTGTTCGCCGCGGCGGTGGCGGGGAACCACTGGTTGGCTTCCTGGACGAAGCTGATGTGTGCCGCGTCCCAGGTGCCGTTGTAGAAGGCGATCACCTTGAAGGCGGGCGCCCGCGGCGCGGCCTGCGCGGGGGCCGTGGTGAGCCCCAGCAGGAGGGCCGGCAGCAGGAGCAGCCACCGGCACAGCCGGCCGATGCCTCCGCGCGCTCCGGCGGTGGTCCTGAACGCTGTCATACGGAACCGTCCTTTCCGGACGTCGCGGCACTCAGGGCTGGCTGACGAGATTGGCCACGTTGGAAGAGGAGTTGGAGGGGCCGCCCCGCCCGTTGATGACGTGGCGGATCGTTCCGGTCCCGCCGAGCGAGACGGTCACCATGCTCTGGAACCGGACGTTCGGGTTGTCCGGGACCTCGAAGGCGTGCTCGGCCGTCACCGACGGGTTCGAGCTGAAGAAGCAGTAGCTGCCGAGTCCGTACGCCTGGTGGCTGGTGACCGAGTCCGCGACCTTGTAGGCGGCGTAGCCCTGGGTGGAGCCGTTCATCCAGGACGCCTGGTCCGGTACGTCGTACGGCATCTCGTTCTGGTAGAAGTACGTGCGCCCGCCGTTGCCGTTCCAGATCGTCTGGTGCTTCTGGTAGTGCTCGACGAAGAGCCCGTACATCGTCACGTTGTCGCCGTTGACGACGAGGCCGGTGTCCGCCTTGTTGCTGTTCCAGCCGATGCCGCTGCCGTGGTCGCCGCGCCAGATCCACATGTGGTCGCCGATGACGTGGTCGCTGTTGACCACCAGGCTGGTGGTCGCCCGGCCGACGGCGGCGCCGCCGACCCGGAAGAACACGTCGTGCAGCGAGGTCGGGTTCGCCGCGTGCCCGGCCGAGGAGCCGGCCGGGCCGACCTCCATCAGGGTCGGGGAGTTCGTCGTACCGGCGTCGAAGAGGATGCCCGCGACCTTGACCCCGTCGACGTCGGCCACCGTCATCGCGGTGACCCCGTTGTCCGGGATGAACGTGGCGAGGCCGAGCCCCAGGACGACGGTGTCGGGCCTGGTCACCTTCAGCGTCTGGTCGAGGTGGTAGACGCCCGGCGTGACCAGCAGGTTCTTCCCCTCGGCCAGTGCGGCGTTGATCTGCGCGGCCGTGGCTCCGGCCTTCACGACGAAGAACTTGTCCATGCCGATCGAGGTGCCCGCGGCGTTCCCGCCCGCCCAGGTGGTGCCCGAGGCGTTGTTACGGACGGCCGGCACGAACACCTGGTAGGCGCCGCCGCCGTCCACGTACAGGAAGGGCTTCTCCCTGATCACGGGCGCCTGGTTCACCGTGGTGTAGGGCGGGTTGGGGAAGCTGGTGGCGGGAACGCCCTGGCTGCCGACGAAGACCATGTTCCAGTTGGAGCCGGTCCAGCTGCCGAGCGTGGAGTTGCGGGTGATCCACTGCTGCTGCGTACCGGACCGCACCTGACCGTCGATCTTGGTGTCGGCCATGAAGCCGCCGCTGGCCCAGCCGCCGTCGTCCAGGGCCAGGTTGCCGCGCACATGCATGCGCCGGTACGGGGCCGCCTGGGAGACGGCCCAGCGGTCGGTGCCGCCGGTCGGGTTCACCGAGAGGTTCTCGGCGCCGCGCCAGAAGTTCTGGGTGGCGTTCTGCGGCGGGAACCAGTCGGCCTCGGCGTGGACCGCGCCGTTGATCGTCACCGAGTCGGGCGACTGCCCGAGCCCGAGGACCTGGGTGTAGAAGCCCACGTTGACGTCGTTGCTGTACGTACCCGGCTTGAACATCACCGCGTAGCGCTGGTTGCCGAACTGGTTGGTCTCCTGCTGCCGGAAGATCGAGTCGAGCCGGCCCTGGATGGTGGCCGACGGCATCGACGGGTCGAAGACCGCCACGTTCGGCCCGAGGTCCACATCGCCCGGCGCGACGGCGACCGGTGTGACCTGGAACCGCTGGGCCGCGGAGTTGTTGCAGGTGTACTGGACGAGCTGGACGCTGTCGGCCGTCGAGGCGGCGGGCACGTCCAGGCACTTGCCGCTGTTGCGGTTGACGAAGTGGTAGGCGCCGCCGCCCTCGTCGACGGGCTGCCACTGCTGGTTGGTGCCGCCGCCGTACGTCCAGAGCTGGACGGCGGCGTTGTCGGCGGTGGACACGTTGCTGACGTCCACGGACTGGTCGGCGTTGTTGCGGTTGTTGATGCGGACATAGCCGCCGGAGGTCGCGGTCAGACTCCACTGCTGGGCGGTGGAGTTGTTGCACGTGTACTGCTGGACGGCGGTGCCGTTGACAGTCGCGGCGGACCGGGCGTCCAGGCACTTCCCGCTGCCGCTGTTGACGACGGTGGCCCAGCCGGACGGCAGCGCGGCGGCCTCCGCGGCGGCGCGCGGGGCGGGCCCGGCCGGGACCGCGGCCGGGGCGGGGGTGGCGGCCAGGACCGACCCGGCCAGGGCGCCGGCCGCGAACACCGCGGTCAGCGCCCGCCGTCGGCGGGTCGGTGTGAGGCCGGATCGGCGGCCCTCTGTGAGCCTTCGGACAGATCTGGGCACGGTTGTCTCCTGTGCGGGTCGGACGGCGCGACGGGCAGGGCGGTCAGGGCGGTCCAGGCGGTCAGGGCGGTCAGGGCGGTCCAGGCGGTCAGGGCGGTCAGGGCGGTCAGGTCAGGGCGGTCAGGCGGTGTACGGGCTGGTCAGCCGGCGTACTGGGCGAACACCTTCGTGAAGTCCCAGGGCTGCTGGGAGACACCCGAGCAGGTGTCGGCGCCGCCTCCGGTGCACGGGCGGTCCCGGTTGACCGACCAGAAGGTGAGCCGGGCCAGATGGCGCTGCTGGGCGTAGGCCAGGATGGTGCGGAAGTCGGCGACCGTCACCGTCTCGTTGTCGTCGGTGATGCCGTTCATCGAGGAGATGCCGGTGTGCCGGTATGCCTGGTCGTCCGTGTATCCGTAGGCGTTCTTGACGACGTTCTTCAGCCCCTCGGCCGCGCTGACGGTGAGGTTGCCCATGTTCTGGCCCGCCCCGCCGAAGTCGAACGGCATGATCGTCCAGCTGTCCACGGTCAGGCCGGAGGCAGACGCCTTGCGGACCATGCTGTCGTCGGGCCCGCTCTGGCCGGTGCCGAAGGTGACGTACACCTTGATGCCCGGGTTGTTGGCCTTGACGGTCTTCAGCGCGTCGACCGTGCGCTGCTGCACCGTGGCGCTGGCGTACGCGTCGGCCTCGATGTCGATGTCGATCGCCTTCAGGCCGTAGGCGCTGATCACCTTCTGGTACGCGGCCGCCAGCTCGCCCGCACTGGAGCAGGAGCTCTCCAGCTTGTTGCCGCTCCAGCCGCCGAAGGACGGGATGACGTCACCGCCGGCCCCCCGGACGGTGTTGATCGTCTGCTGGTCGACACCGCCGGTCAGCGGCCTGCCGCCGTCCCACTGCGGGTTGCAGTAGCCGTTGCTGAGGACGAAGGCGAGCGTGAACCACTTGACGCCGGTGGCGTTCATGACGGTGGTCGGGCTGGGCGGGCTGCCCCAGCCGTTGTAGAGGTACGGTGCGACCGCCATGGCCCCGGGAGTGGCCGGGTCTCCGCCGCCTCCCTCGACGGCGGGCGCGGTCCACTTCTGGTTGGTGGCCCCGGTACAGGTCCAGATCTGGAGGCGGGTGCCGTTGGCCGAACTGTTCCCCGTGGCATCCAGACACTTGTCCGCCTGCGGGTTCACGATGTCGCGCGCACCACTGACCGTCCACCGCTGGGCAGCCGAGCCGTTGCAGTCCCACAGCTGAACGACGGATCCGTTCGCCGTACCGCCTGACGCGACGTCAAGACACTTGCCCAGCGCCTTGACCGTCCCGTCACTGCCCAGGCTCCACTGCTGGGGGGCGGAGCCGTTGCAGTCGTAGAGCTGTACGGGAGTGCCGTTGGCGGTGGCACCCGCGGCGACGTCGACGCACTTGCCGCCGACCCCGGTGATCTGTCCGGTGGCCGCGGCCGCACCCAGGGCGGGCGAGCCGGCCAGCCCGGCGAGGAGGGCCGCGGCGGCCACGACTCCCAGGGCGCTCCGTACGGCGGGGGCGTGCCCGTGCAGCAGGTCTCGGCGCATCAGCTGTTCACCGTCCACTTCTGATTGGCGGCCCCGGAGCAGGTCCAGATCTGGAGCCGGGTGCCGTTGGCCGAACTGTTCCCCGTGACGTCCAGGCACTTGTTGGCCTGCGGGTTCACGATGTCGCGCGCACCACTGACCGCCCATCGCTGGGCAGCCGAGCCGTTGCAGTCCCACAGCTGAACGACGGTTCCGTCCGCGGTGCCGCCTGACGCGACGTCAAGGCACTTGCCCAGCGCGCGGATCGTCCCGTCGCCGCCGACGCTCCACTTCTGGGCGGCGGAGCCGTTGCAGTCGTAGAGCTGTACGGGGGTGCCGTTGGCATTGCTCGCCGCGGCCACGTCGACGCACTTGCCGGCCAGGCCGGTGATGGTTCCCGAACCGGCCGGGGGCTGGGTGTCGCTGGTGGTGACGCGTACGTGGTCGACGACGAGTTGCTGGGGGAAGGTGGTGTTGTTGTCGGGGTCGCCGGGCCAGTAGCCGCCGACGGCGAGGTTGAGGATGAGGAAGAAGGGCTTGTTGAAGGCCCAGGTGTTGCCGCCGGTGTCGGCGGGGGTGCGGTGCTGGTAGACGTTGCCGTCGACGGACCAGGTGACGGAGTTGGGGGCCCAGTCGATGGCGAAGGTGTGGAAGGCGTCGGCGAAGGCCTGGCCGCCGGGCAGGGTGTATCCGGCGCCGATGCCGGCGGAGCCGGAGTAGCCCGGTCCGTGCAGGGTGCCGTGGACGGTGCCGGGCTCGAAGCCGACGTTCTCCATGATGTCGATCTCACCGGAGTTGGGCCAGCCGACCTGTCCGATGTCGTCGCCGAGCATCCAGAACGCGGGCCACATGCCCTGGCCGCGCGGGATCTTCATCCGGGCCTCGACATGACCGTAGGTCTGGGTGAACTTGCCCGAGGTGTTCAGCCGGGCCGACGTGTACTGACAGGTGCCGTACCAGCACTGGTAGTTGTTCGGGTTCTCCTTGCGGGCGGTGATGACCAGATGACCCTGGCCGTCCAGCGCGGCGTTGCTGTTGCCCGCCGTGTAGTACTGCCGCTCGTGGTTGTTGACGTTGTCACCGGTCTCGATCTGCCATCTGGAGCCGTTGACCGCCGAGCCGGCCGAACCGTCGAACTCGTCGTCGAACGTCATGGTGGCCGAGGCCGCGGCGCCCGACAGGGCGGGGGACGGCGCGGGGGCGCCGCCGCCCACGAGAGCGGTCGTGACCAGGGCAAGGGTCAGGGCCGAGAGTGCGGAGCGCAGCAGACGCCGCGACAAGCGTGGGGAGTCCATGACTCTCCCTTCCGGTGCATGAGGGGGAAGGGGACCTGTCATGCATATGACAGGACAGGGCGCGTTGGGGCATGCCGAAGCTGCGCCGACCGGGGCGGGGTGCCGTTCAGGAAGTGGGGCGGGTGCGGGTGGGGATGCAGGCACGTGCGGTGGACATACTGTGGGGGCACTGTGGGACTGCTGTGCACGGACACTTAATTCACTACGTGATTTAAGAAGTGAACCAATGGACTGTCAAGACCCTGGTCTGTACCAGTGCACGTCCGCACCCTCACCCCGTCCGGCTTGGGCCGACATGCCTCAGGTGTCCATGCCGTCACTCACGGCGAAGCGACGGCGGGCGCCGCGTGGACAAGAGTCAAAGGCGGTACGCCCGATCCGGGGCCGCGACCGTCGGCCTCATGACGCCTGACCCGCCGCGCCCTCCATCACCCCTTGCCCGTTGCCGCCGTTCGGGCCGGGCCGCCGGCCTGGCGCACATGCACATGACCGTCCCTCGGGAAGGAGGGCGGCAGAGCCGGAAGGATCTCGCGAAACTCGTACCGGGCCTTCTCCGCGACGCGGCACGAGGCGAGGTTGTCCACCTGATGGAGCAGCCTGATGCTCTCCAGGCCGTCGGTCGCGAAGGTGTCGAAGGCCCAGCCGGTGAGGGCCTCCAGTGCGCGAGGGGCCACCCCGCGACCCCGGGCGCGCGCCGCCGTCCAGTAGCCGACCTCTGCGGACTCCCGGCCGGAACCGGCCCCCTTCAGTGCCACGCTGCCCACCAGTCGGCCCTCGCCGGGCCCGGGGTGATCCTCGTGCACGGCGAAGCCCAGCCGCTCGCCGGTGACCCAGCCGCGCCGCTGGAGCTCCAGCCACTCCCGCACCTCCTCGGGGGTCTCCAGAGGACCGCTCGCCCCGCGGCGCAGCGCCGGATCGCGGAACGCCTCGATCAGCGGCTCGATGTCCCCGTCGACCCAGGGACGCAGCAGGAGCGCGGGGGCGGACGGCGTCCCGTCCACCCGCAAGGTGATGTCCATCGAAGTCCTCCCCGGACGGCCCGCCTGATTGTCCCTCACCCGATGAGCCGTGGCTCCTACGGTCACACAACCGCACGGTCAGCGAAAATAAGGTTAGGCTTACCTAACTTGCATCCGTTTCACAGGGAGTCACCTTGAACACCGACGCCGACGCAGGCACCACCGAACCCGGGCCGTCCGACGCGGAGCTGGTCCGCACGGTCCTGTCCCGCGCGACCTCGCTGTCGCTCACCACGACCGGCCAGGCCTACGACCTGATCGGACTGCACTCGGTCAGCACCACGGGGCAGGTCACCCTTCACCCCCGTCCGGACAGCCCGCTGGCCCGGGAGGCCGCCGCCGCGCCCATGCGCAGCCTCGCCGCCCTGCTGGAGTTCACCGACATCGCCCCCACTCCGCTGCGCGACCGCGTCCGCGCCAGGGTGACGGTCTCCGGGTGGCTGGCACCGGCGGGCGGCGACGCGCTGCGGCTCGACACGGCGCGGGTCACCCTGCGGACCCCGGCGGGTGCGACGGATGTCGGGCTGGACGAGATCGCCCTCGCCGAGCCCGACCCGCTGGCCGTCGAGGAGGCTGCCATGCTGACCCATCTGGCTGATTCCCACGAGGAGTTGATGGCCGATCTGCTCGGACTCGCGGGTCCCAGGCTGCCGCGCGGCATGATCCGGTCGCTCCCCCTCGCGCTGGACCGCCACGGCATCACCCTGCGCTGCGAGTACGCATCCGGCCACTGCGACCTCCAGTTGCTCTTCCCGGCGCTGGCGCACGACGCCACCGACGCCGGCGAGCAGATCCGGCGGCTCCTCACCGCACCCCGGAACCGCGCGCACCAGCACCACCCCTCACGCCCCTGACGGACCCGACACTCCCAGCAGCCGACGACTTAGGTTAGGCTTCGCTAAGTTTCAATAATTCCTCGCGCCACGGCCGGATCACCGGATCATCAGGGGAGGGGCCGGTCATGGGCCTGCCAGTCATCGAGTCCTACGACATGCCCGACCGTACGGCCCTCCCCCGTTCCTGGCCCTCCTGGACCATCGACCCCGGGCGGGCCGCTCTGCTCGTCCACGACATGCAGAACCACTTCGTACGGGCGTTTCCGGCCGGGCGCTCCCCGGTCGTCCAACTGGTCCAGAACATCGCCGCGTTGCGGGAACTCGCCGGAACGCTCGGCATCCCGGTCGTCTTCAGCGCCGAGCCCGCCACCCAATCGCCCGGCAGGCGGGGGCTCGTCGCCGACGTGTGGGGTCCCGGCATCGGCGACGGCCCCGGGGACTCCGCCATCGTCGAGGCCCTGTCGCCACGGCCCGGCGAGCACGTGCTGCCCAATGTGCGCCCCAACGCCTTTCTGCACAGCCACCTCGGCCGGCTGCTGCGCTCCACGGGCCGCGATCAGCTGATCGTGTGCGGCGTCCACGCCCATCTGGGCGTCCTGCTGACCGCCGCGGACGCCTTCATGAACGACATCCAGCCCTTCGTCGTCGCGGATGCCGTGGCCGACTTCTCCGCCGAGGAGCACTCCATGGCGCTTCGCTGGGCGGCTCGCAGTGCGGTGGTCCGCACGACGGACGTCCTGCTGCGCGATCTGCTGCTCGGCCGGGTCCACCACGACGCGTGACGGCATCCCCACCTCAGGAGAGACGGAACAAGATGACCGCAGGGGTCGCGACGGCCGGAGCCGGCGTCCACGAACAGTCACCACGGCTCGGGAACGGGACACGGACGCGGCCGGGCACGGGTCCCGCCGTGCGCGAGGAGTTGCGGGGCCGGGTCGTGGTGGTCAAGTTCGGCGGCCACGCCATGGTGGACGCATCGCTCCAGGAGACGTTCGCCCGCGATGTCGTGGAGCTGTGGCACGCCGGCCTGTCCCCGGTGGTCGTGCACGGTGGGGGCCCGCAGATCAGCGCGATGCTCGACCGCCTCGGGCTGGAGGTCCGCTTCGAGGGCGGTCTGCGGGTCACCACGCAGGAGACCCTCGACGTGGTGCGGATGGTGCTGACCGGACGAGTACAGCGCGAACTGGTCGGCGCCATCAACGCGCATGGCCCCTTCGCCGTGGGCCTGTCGGGCGAGGACGCCCACACCATGACGGCGGTGCGCCGGGCCGGCCGGGTGAACGGGCTGCCCGTGGACATCGGCCTGGTCGGCGACATCGTGAACGTGGCGCCGGACACCGTCCGTTCACTGCTGGAGCTGGGCCGTATCCCGGTGGTGTCACCCCTCGCACGCGGCACCGAGGGGGAGGTCTACAACGTCAACGCCGACCTCGCCGCGTCGGCCCTGGCGGTCGCCCTGGGCGCCGAGCGGCTGGTGATGCTCACCGATGTCGAGGGGCTGTACGCGGACTGGCCGCACAGCACCGAGGTCGTCGAGCGCCTGACGGCGGCGGAGCTGGGCGGTCTGCTGCCGGGGCTGGCGAGCGGGATGCTCCCGAAGATGGAGGGCTGCCTGCGGGCGGTCCGCGCCGGGGTGGGACGGGCACAGGTACTGGACGGCCGCGTGCCGCATGCCGTACTGCGTGCCGTGCTGGACGAGAGGAGCCCCGGAACCACCGTCCTCCCGGACGCCTGACGCACACGTGGTAGCGGGTCCCGGCGTCCGGGGCCCGCCACCGCCGTCACAGCGCGCGGGCCAGAACGCGCGCACCCCGCCGGGGATCCAGGGTGCGCGCCCAGGCGCGCGGAGCCGCGGCCGGACGGACCGGAGCGAAGCCGTGGCGGAGGAAGAGGCGCCCGCTGCCGGTCGTCGCGGTGAACAGGACCCCCAGCGACTGCGCCCGCGCCCCGGCGAGTGCCGCGCCCAGCAGCCGCGCGCCCAGGCCGCTGCCCTGCCGCTGCCGGGCGACACAGAAGTTGTACAGGACCCCCGCGGCCGTCGGGCCGTGGTCATCCGCCGCGTCGGGGTGGACGCGCAGTGCGAGGCAGCCCCGCAGGGCGCCTTCGGGCTCCTCGGCGACCAGGAAGTCGGCCGCTCGGGCCGCGTAGACCGCGGGGGGCCGTCGGCGCAGCGCGCCCGAGCGGACGAACGGCTCGGAGAGTGCGACGAGTGCGGCGGCGTCCCCGGGGCCCGCCCGGCGCAACCGGAGCGCGTCGGGAAGGGGTGCGTCCGGGGTGCCCGTCAGCGCGGTGGGGTGCGGAGTGGCCGTGATCAAGGCGTTCCTTCCTCGGGTTCCACCGTGCGCGAAGGGCGGCCGGATCGCCGCACACCCCGGTGAACCATGAAGATTAGGTTAGCCTTACCTAAGTTGATTTACCAAGTCGACACTCCAGGGCCGGTGTTGCTCCAGGACCGGCATGGGTCCGGCGCCGGAGCCCTCAGCGCACGCCCCGGCCGGTCTCCGCCATCAGGGACTCGACGGGAGCGCCGGGGCCCTCCCTGCGGGCCGTGCGGTCCTCCGGCACGTACCGCTGCGGCGCGGCAGGCACCATCAGGGGTGTGCCGGTCTCGGGGTCGTCGATGATCCGGCAGGGCAGCCCGAAGACGTCCTCGACCAGTGCGGCGGTCATGACGGTGGCCGGGTCGCCCTCGGCCGCGATCGTGCCGCCCGGCCGCATCACGATGAGGTGGGTGGCGTAACGGCACGCCTGGTTGAGGTCGTGCAGCACCGCCACCACGGTGTGCCCCTTGCGGGCGTGCAAGTCGGCGCAGAGATCCAGCACTTCGACCTGGTGGGCGATGTCGAGGAAGGTGGTGGGCTCGTCCAGGAGCAGGATCGAGGTCTGCTGCGCCAGCACCATGGAGAGCCAGACCCGCTGGCGCTGGCCGCCGGAGAGGTCGTCGACCGGGCGGTCGGCGAGATCCAGGACACCGGTCTGCCGCATCGCCTCCAGAACGGCCGCCTCGTCGTCGGCGGACCACTGCTTCAGCATGCCCTGGTGCGGATAGCGGCCGCGCGCCACCAGGTCCCCGACGGTGATGCCACCGGGCGCGGTCGAGGACTGCGGGAGCAGGCCCAGCCGGCGGGCGACCTCGCGCGAGCGGTACGTGGCGATGCCGGCGCCGTCGAGGTACACCTGCCCGGAACGGGGTTTGAGCATCCGCGCGAGCGCCTTGAGGAGAGTGGACTTGCCACAGGCGTTCGGCCCGATGATCACGGTGAAGGAGCGGTCGGGGATCTCGACGCCGAGCGAACTGACCACGGTCCGCTGCTCGTACGAGAGCGTCAGGTCCTCGGCCCGCAGCCGCGCGGCCGCCGGGGATGTCCCGTTCATATGAGTCCCCTCCGCCGTCGCGGAGTCCGCGAACGGGCCGGTCGTCTCGGACCTGCGTGTCGTGCGTGTCTCTCGGGTCATGCGCGGCTTTCGGGTCATGCGCGGCTCTTTCGCGACTCGGTGATCAGCAGCCAGATGAGGTACAGCCCTCCGATGGTTCCGGTCGCCGTGCCGACCGGAAGCAGCGAGGGGGCGAAGAGGCGCTGCGCCAGCAGGTCGCTCGCGGCCAGCAGCAGGGCGCCCATGAGCGCGGCGGGGACCAGCGCGGGACCCGATGCCCGGGTCAGCCGCCGGGCGAGCTGGGGCGCCGCGAGCGCGATGAACCAGATGGGCCCGGTGACCGCCGTGGCGAAGGCCGCGAGCGCCACGCTGATGACGAGCAGCAGCGCCCGGGTGCGCACGACGTCGACGCCGAGCGCCATGGCCGTGACGTCACCCATCTCCACCATGGAGAGCCGGCGGGAGAGGAAGAAGGCGGGCGGGAGCAGGACGAGGACGGCGATTCCGATGGTGTTCGCCTGCTGCCAGCCCCGGTTGGTGAGACTGCCGATCAGCCACGCCTGCGCCTCCAGCGCCTCCTGCCAGGTCGCCCGGGTGATCAGATACGAGTTGACGGCGAGCAGCAGTGCGCTGACACCGATGCCGACGACGACCAGCCGGAAACCCTGAAGTCCCCTGCCCAGCATGAGGAGGTACATGGCGGCGGCGGTGCCGAGGCCGCCGATCAGCGCACCCACCGCGATCTGGGTCATGCTGCCGTGCAGCACGATGATGACGAGGAGCGCCCCGACGGCCGAGCCGTTGGTGAAGCCGATGATGTCCGGGCTGCCGAGGGAGTTGCCGGTGAGGCTCTGCAGGACGGCCCCGCTGACCGCGAGGGCCGCGCCCACACACATCGCGGTCAACAGGCGTGGCATGCGCAGGGTGTTGACGATGAAGTCGGCGCCGCCGGAGCCGTGGCCGAACACCGCCCGCACGACCTCACCGACGGAGAGTTCGAAGTCGCCGGTGGTGAGGGTGACGAGCGCGACCGCGACGAGCGCGACGAGCATCACGGCCGTCACCACGAGGACGCGACCCTGGACCCGGACGGACAGCCCGCCCGGCCGGGTGCGCAGCACCAGTCCGCTGACGACCCGCGGCTCCCCGGTGTCCGTACCAGTCCCGGAGAGGCCCTTCTCCCGTACGGCACTCACAGCATGACCAGCTTTCGACGGCGGCACAGGGCGATGAACAGCGGCGCCCCGAGGAACGCCGTGATGATCCCTACCTGGACCTCGCCCGGCGCCCCGAGCACCCGGCCCAGGACGTCCGCGCCGATCAGCAGGACCGGCGCGAGCAGCATCGAGTACGTCAGCACCCAGCGCTGGTCGGGGCCGACGACGAACCGGGCGACGTGCGGCACCGCGAGACCGACGAAGCCGATCGGCCCGGCGGCGGCGGTGGCGGCGCCGCACAGCAGCATGACGGCGACGGCGCCCAGCACCCGGGTGCGGCCGACGTTCAGGCCGAGGGCCCGGCCGAGCTGGTCGCCCATCGCGAGGGCGTTGAGCGAGGGGGCGAGGCCGAGGGCGATCAGGAGGCCCACGGCGATGAACGGCAGGATGACCCAGATGACGTCGTAGTACCGGCCGGACAGGGAACCCACCGTCCAGAAGCGGTACTGGTCGAAGGCGCGCGGATTGAGCAGCAGCACCGCCGAGTTGAAGGCGTACAGGACCGCGGTCATCGCCGCCCCGGCCACGACCAGCCGGTCGGGGGTGGCCAGGGTGCGGCCGGAGGAGCCCAGGAGGTAGACGGCGACCGAGGCGACGGCCGCGCCGATGAAGGCGAACCACACGTAGCCGAGGACCGAGCCCACCCCGAGGAAGGCGATGGCGACGACGACTCCGGCGGAGGCGCCGAGGCTGATGCCGAGGATTCCCGGGTCGGCGAGCGGGTTGCGGGTCAGGGCCTGCATCAGCGCGCCGGACAGGCCGAGGGCCATGCCCACGAGCAGGCCCAGGAGCGTCCGGGGGATGCGGTAGTCATGGATGATGATCGAGGTCTCGGAGCCGTCCGGGTGCCAGAGCACGCTCCAGGTGGCGGTGAACGGGATGCCGCGGGTCCCCACCCACACACTGAGCAGCCCGACCAGGACGAGGGCGGCCAGCGCCGCGAGCAGCCCCAGGGCCCGCAGGGTGTTCGCGGTCCGGGCGGGCGGCGGGGCGCCGTGTGCGACGGTCCGGTCCTCGGGAGCCGTCCGGGTTTCGACCGACAACGACAACTCCCCCTGACGGCGGTTCGGGTGCACCGCGAGCGATAGGGCGCCGGAACGTGACGCAGGACCCCGGATTCAACTTAGGTGAGGCTAACCGAACAGTGCCGCACGGTCAACGAGCGTCCCCCTGACGCGACATGGCGCGCACCGCCGTGACCGGGGACATCTCGACCGGCAGCACATCGGGGCCACTCATTTAGAGTAGCCTTACCTAACTTTTCCAGACTCTTCGCGGAGGCCCGCATGCCAGGTGGAGGACCGACCGGGGGGCACGTCCTCCGCGGGGCGATCAGGGGGCAGCGGCGGCGCGTCGCCACCGCGTCCCTGCTCGGTGCGGTGCACCAGGGGTGTGAGGCCCTGGTACCCGTCGTCATCGGCGCGGCCATCGACACGGCGGTGGCCACCGGCTCATCCCACGCGCTGCTGCGCTGGCTCCTGGTGCTCGCGGGGCTGTTCCTGGTGCTGTCGAACTGCTACCGGACCAGCGCCCGGCTCGCCGAGGGGGCGGGCGAACGCGCCGCGCACCGGCTGCGGATGGAGCTCGGCGCCCGGGTGCTCGATCCGCGCGGCGGCGCCGACGCGAACCGGCTGCCCGGCGCGCTCACCAGCATCGCCACCAACGACGCCCGCCGGGTGGGCTCGGTGGCGACGGTCCTGGCGTACGGGATCGCGGCGACCTCGGCACTGGTGATCAGCTCGGTGGCGCTGCTGAGGATCTCCGTACCGCTCGGACTCCTCGTCCTGCTGGGCATCCCCCCGCTGCTGTGGCTCGGGCACCGCATCAGCCGGCCGCTCGAACGGCGCAGCGAGACCGAACAGGAACGGGCCGCGCACGCCTCGGGCGTCGCCGCCGACCTGGTCGCCGGACTCCGTGTCCTCAAGGGCATGGGCGCCGAGTCGGCCGCCGTCGCCCGCTACCGCACCACCAGCCAGGACTCGCTCGCCGCGGCACTGCGGGCGGCCCGCAGCCGGGCCGGTCACGAGGGCGCCGTCCTCTCGCTGACGGGCGTCTTCATCGCGGTCATCGGCATCGTGGGCGCCTGTCTCGCCATGCGCGGCAGCATCAGCATCGGCGACCTGGTGGCGGCGGTGGGCCTGGCCCAGTTCCTCCTCGGCCCGTTCCAGCTGCTCACCTACGTCAACGCCGAGTTCGCCCAGGGCCGCGCCTCCGCACGCCGGATCGCCGAGGTGCTGGACTCCCCCGCGGCCGTCGAGGGCGGCGAGTCCGCGGTGCCCGACGGCGCCGCAGGGCATCTGCGCCTGCGCGGGGTCCGGCTCGGCTCGCTGCGCGGGGTCGATCTCGACATCCGGCCGGGCGAACTGATCGGAGTGGTCACCGGGGATCCGGCCGCCGCGGCCGATCTGCTGCTCTGCCTGGCCAGGGAGCGGGACCCCGCCGACGGGCTGATCGAGCTCGACGGCGTGCCCCTGACCGCACTCGGCCCGGACGGGCTGCGCCACGCCGTCCTGGTCGCCCACCACGACGCCGACCTGTTCGAGACCAGCCTGCTGGACAACGTACGGGCGGGCGCCCGCGACGACGCGGCCGCGGTCGACCGGGCCCTCGCCGCTTCGGCGGCGGACGAGGTCGCCCGGCTGCTGCCCGACGGCGGCGACACCGTGCTCGCCGAACGCGGCCGGTCCCTCTCCGGCGGGCAGCGACAGCGCGTCGCCCTCGCCCGCGCCCTCGCCGCCGACAGCGCGGTCCTGGTACTGCACGACCCGACCACCGCCGTGGACACCGTCACCGAGTCCCGGATCGCCGCCCGGCTGCGGGAGGTCCGCCACGGGCGCACCACCGTGCTGATCACCACCAGCCCGGCCCTCCTCGCGGTCACCGACCGGGTGGTGGTCCTCGACGGGGGCACGGTCACCGCGGACGGCCACCACACCGAACTCGTCGCCGGCGACGCGCGCTACCGTGCGGCGGTGCTCGCATGACGTCGACGTACGAGGACCGCGCACAAGCCACGGACACGCACGCGGAGGAAGAGGGGAAAGCGGCCATGAGCACACCCGGCGCGGACCGTGAGCTGCTGCCGACGGCGAGCGGCGCGGAGAGCCTCACGGCCCTGCGCGTCATGCTGCGCGGCCACCGGCGGCTGACCGCGGCCGCCGTCACCGTGCTGGTCGCCGGGACCGCGATCGGTCTGCTGACCGCTCCGCTGCTCGGCCACATCGTGGACCTGGTGGTGGAGCGGCGGGGTTCGCGGGCGCTGACGGTGCCCCTGGCGCTGCTCATCGTGGTGGCCCTGGTGCGCGGCGCCGCCGCCGCGGTCGGCAGTACGCTCGTGGCCCGGCTCGGCGAGACCGTACTCGCCGCGGTGCGCGAGCAGTTCATCGAACGGGCGCTGCGGCTGCCGCTGGAGCGTGTCGAGGCGGCCGGTTCGGGAGATCTGGTGTCCCGGGTCACCAGCGACGTCTCCATGATCGCGAAGTCGGTGCGCCAGGCCCTGCCCGAGTTCACCCGCTCCGCGCTGACCATCGTGCTGACCTTCGTCGGACTCGCCGTGCTGGACTGGCGGTTCCTGGTGGCGGCGCTGCTGGCGATGCCGGTGCAGGTGCTGTCCGTGCGCTGGTACCTGCGCCGGGCCGCTCCGGTGTACGCCGAGCACCGCGTCGCGACCGGCGCGCTCCAGCACCAGTTGCTCGACAGTGTCGGCGGGGTGCGTACGGTACGGGCCTTCCGGCTGAACCGTGCGCACACCGCCCTGCTGGAGCAGCGCTCCGCGGCGGCGCGGAACCTCGCCCTGGACGGCATCCACATCGTCACCGGCTTCTTCTCGCGGCTGAACCTGGCCGAGTACATCGGCCTGGCGGCCGTGCTCGGCGCGGGCTTCCTGCTGGTGGACAACGGCTCGGTGAGCATCGGTACGGCCACCGCCGCCGCGCTGTACTTCCACAGTCTCTTCAACCCGGTCAACGCCACGCTGTTCCTCATCGACGACGCGCAGTCGGCGGGCGCCAGCTTCGCCCGGCTGGTCGGGCTGTCCAAGCTGCCGGCCGAGCAGACCGCACCGGGCGGCCGCGCTCCGGCGGACGGTTCGGTGAGGGTGAGCGCGCTCAGTTACGCCTACGGCGCCGGGGCTCCCGTGCTGCGGAAGGTCGATCTGGAGGTGCGCAGCGGGGAGCGGGTGGCCCTGGTGGGCGCCAGCGGCGCCGGCAAGACGACGCTGGCCAAGGTCATCGCGGGCGTCCACGAGCCGCACGGCGGGACCGTCGCGCTGGGCGGGGTCGACGCGGCCGAACTGGGCGCCGCGGGTGTGCGGCGCGCGGTGACGCTGATCAGCCAGGAGGTGCACGTGTTCGCGGGCCCGCTGGCCGAGGACCTGCGCCTCGCCCGCCCCGGCGCCACGGACGAGGAGGTGCGCGCGGCACTGTCCCGGGTCGGCGCCCTGGAGTGGGCCGAGGCGCTGGCGGACGGCCTGGACACGGTCGTGGGCGAGGGCGGCCACCGGCTGACGGTGACCCAGGCACAGCACCTCGCGCTGGCCAGGCTCGTCCTCGCGGACCCGCCGATCGCGATCCTCGACGAGGCCACCGCCGACGCGGGCAGCGCCGGTGCGCGGGTCCTGGAGGCGGCGGCACTGCGGGCGCTGGAGGGGCGTACGGGCCTGGTGGTCGCGCACCGGCTCCCCCAGGCGGCGACCGCCGACCGCGTCGTCGTCCTGGACGAGGGCCGGATCGTGGAGACCGGCAGCCATGACGAACTCGTCGCGGCGGGCGGCCGGTACGCGGCGCTCTGGGAGGCGTGGTCCGACAGCCGCCGGGAGCCGGCGGACGCGCGGTAGCCGCGGAGACGTTCGGGGTGCCCCGTACGGTCGCGTGCGGCGCCGCCCTCCTCAGGGGATGAACGCGATGTCGGGGTAGCGGGGGGACGGCCCGCACAGCAGGTGGTCGTCCCTGCCGCACAGGTGGAGGTCGAAGAACGCGCGCAGATAGGCGCGTTGGGCGGCGACGGCCCGGTCGGCACCGATCGTCCCGATGGAGCCGGTGAGGGCGGCGACCGCCTCCGGCGGCAGCGGGAGCGCCCTTTCCAGCTGCTGCCCCAGCGGGGACATGTCCGTGTAGGTCTGGTGTGCGGAGTCGCGCAGCCGGAGTTCGAGCCGCCAGCCGCGCAGGTGGGACCAGAAGGTCGCCCAGGACGGGTCGTTGTGGCGCCCGTGGGTGGCGTTGCTCATCAGCAGGAACGGGCGGTCGAGCCCGGTGTTCCTGACCGTCCCGTTGACGCTGCCGTCCAGATCGGCGCCGGCGAGGATGCGGCGGTCCCGCGCCATGGCTCCCGCCGCCGTGTCGCCGCCGATCGAATGCCCGAACATGCCGGTCCTGGACAGGTCGAGGGAGCCGCGCAGGCCGTGGGGCAGCCGACGGCCCTCGGCGTCGGGGTTCCTCCCGGCGTTCAGCCGTTCCAGTTCGTCCAGGACGAACCGGGTGTCGTCCTGGCGGACCCGCAACGCCTTGATCGGGTCCGGGTCCGGGCCCGTCTCGACCCTGCCGCCGGGGAACTCCACGATCGAGGCCTCATGGGTGTGGTCGATCGTCACCACCACGTACCCGTGGGCGGCCAGGTCCTCGACCAGCGCGGTGCCCATGGCGCGCATCGTGTTGAGGCCCGGGGAGAAGAGCACCACGGGACGGCCGCGGCGGCGCACCCCCACGGGGGCGCCCTGCCAGGCGTGCGTCAACGGGAAGCCGACGGCGTCCATCGGCGTCATGAGCTTCTGGGCGACCTGTCGGCTGTACAGGGCCGTCGACGCCGGCGGGAGCCAGAGGGCGCGCCGGCGGCCGTGGGTGTCCGATGTCGGGTACCACACGCTGATCATCAGTTCGCGGGGCGAGGCGGGTGAGACCCACGGGTCCCGGCGCGAGCGGTCGATCAGATGCAGCGAGGTGGTTCCGATCCGCCGCGGCCCGGTCGGCGCCGGCAGGGTCAGCCGCACCCGGCCCGTCCCGCTCCCGGCGGCCGGTGCGGCGCCGGCCGCCCGCGCCGTCCCCGTGGTGGCGAGCGCCAGCCCCGCCATCCCGGCCGCGGCCAGCACCGACCGACGCGATACGTCCCTCATCCGGATCCCTCACCTGCGCTCGACGACTGGTTGCCCGTCCTCCGAGGCTGGCACCCCCGCGGCGACGGTGCCAGGTCTCGGGCGCGATGTCAGGGTGTGTACGGGGTCATCCCCGACCCGGCCCTCCGGGCACGGGCCACCACCGCACCGGACGCGCACGCGCCGCCGCCCCTCGACGAGGAGGTCCCGTCCAGGGGCGGCGGTGTACGTGCCGATCAGCCCTGGAGGGCGACGAGGCTCGCGGGCCGCAGGTCCGTCCAGTTCGCCTCCACATGGGCGAGGCACGCCTCACGGGTGTCGGCGCCGAAGACGGTCCGCCAGCCGGCCGGCACCTCGGCGAAGGCGGGCCACAGCGAGTGCTGGTTCTCGTCGTTGACCAGGACCAGGAAGCTGCCCTGCGGGTCCTCGAACGGGTTCGTCGTCATGCGTTGTCACTCCTCTTGGACGGTGCGGTGAACAGCTCGGACAGCGGCTGTTCCGGATGAGTCACCACTTGGTGCAGCAACTCCAGGTATGCGCAGACCAGTTGCCCGGCCCTCTCGGTGCCCAGCAGATCGGTGGCGTGGATCAGCCCGCAGTGCACCGGGCCGTCCCCGCGCGGCTCGTAGAAGCTGAGGGTCAGCTCGGCCCGGGTGACGCCGGTCGGTACGGCGGCGAGCGAGCCGATGCCGCCCTCCAACTGCCGCGCGTCGGCCTGTTCGTGGTGGATCACCATGACCTGCGGCCCCCGGGGCGGCAGTCCGGTGGCCCGCACGACCGCGTCGAACGGGACGTCCTGCCGGTCGAGGGCGCTCAGCGTCGTCTCCCGTACCCGGGTGAGCAGTTCCGCGAAGCTCGGGTCGCCCGCGGTGTCGGTGCGCAGCACCACCGTGTTGAAGAAGCAGCCGACCAGATCGGCGAGCTGGTCGTCGGTGCGTCCGGCCACCATCGTGCCGATCGGCAGATCGGTGCCCGCGCCGTGCCCGGTGAGCAGCGCCGCGAGGGCCGCGTGGAGCACCATGAACATGCTGGTGCCGGTGGCCCGGGCGAGCCGGTCCACGGCGGCGTGCAGCTCCTCGTCGAGGACGAACCCGACGTGGCCGCCGGGCCGGGTGGCCGTGCCGGGGCCGGCCGGGTCCGGGCCGTCGGCCGGCAGGGCGAGGCGCCCCGGCAGTCCGTCGAGCGTCCGGCGCCAGTAGGCGAGCTGCTGCCCGCCCCGGCTGTCCGGGTCTGTGAGGTCGCCCAGGGCCTCGTGCGCCCAGTGGGCGTAGTCGGCGTAACCGACCGGCAGCGGCTCCCAGTCGGGCGCGAGCCCCCGGGCACGTGCCGTGTGGGCGGTGACCAGGTCGCGGAGGAGCGGGACCACGGACCACTCGTCGACGGCGAGGTAGTGCATGGTCAGCAGCAGTGCCTGGCCTCCGTCGGGACCGGTGAGCAGCCGCGCCCTGAGCGGGGCCTCCGTGGCCGGATCCGGTGCCAGGCGGACGAGTTCGGCCAGCCGGTCCTCCACGTCGGCGCACGTCTCCGCGGTCAGGGCGGGGGCCTCTGCGGGCCGCTGGTACAGGATGCCGTCCCGTTCGGTGAACGCGGTGCGCAGCGGCTCGTGCCGGGCCACCACATCGGCGAGCGCGGCGGCGAGCACTCCGGTGTCGAGCCCGCCCGGGGAACGCAGCACCAGCGCGTGGTCGACGCCCCGTCCGTCGCGGCAGGACTGCCACTGCCAGTCCTGGACGGGCGCCGCCCGCGGCGGTTCGGCCCGGCGCGCGGCCGGGCGCAGCGCGGGGCGGGCGGTGGCCGCGCCCTCCAGGGCGGCGGCGATGCCGGCGACCGTGAGCGCGTCGAAGACGTCCCTGATGCTCAGTTCGACGCCGAACTCGGCGCGGATGCGGCCCAGCAGCCGCATCGACGCCATGGAGTGGCCGCCGAGTGCGAAGAAGCTGTCGTGCACTCCGACGTCGTCGAGCTTGAGGATCTCGCGGAACAGCGCGGCGATCCGGGCCTGGGTCCTGGTGGCCGGCCGGGCGTCGCCCGTCATCCGCGACCAGTCGGGCGCAGGCAGTGCGGCGCGGTCCAGCTTGCCGTTGGGCGTGAGTGGCAGCGGGCCGTCCAGCGGTATCACCAGGGCCGGAACCATGTACTCGGGGAGCAGTCCGGCCAGGTGGGCGCGCAGCTCCCGCGGGTCCGGTTCGCCGGACTCGGGCACCGCGTAGGCGATCAGCCGGACGATGTCGCCGACCCGGTCGGGGACCACCGCGGCCTGGGCGACGCCGGGGTGCCCGGCGAGCGCCGCCTCGATCTCGCCCAGCTCGATGCGGAAGCCCCGCACCTTCACCTGGCTGTCGGCCCGGCCGAGGAAGTCGAGGTTGCCGTCCCGGCGCAGGCGGGCGCGGTCACCGGTCCGGTACATCCGGCTGCCCGGCGCCCCGAACGGGTCGGCGACGAACCGCTCCGAGGTGAGGGCCTCCTTGCCGAGGTAGCCGCGGGCGAGTCCGCGCCCGGCGACGTACAGCTCGCCCACCACACCGGGCGGCACGGGCCGCAGCCGCTCGTCGAGCACGTAGGTACGGGTGTTGGGGTCGGGCCGGCCGATGGGGACCCGGCCGGCCGGGCTGCCGCCGTGCTCGCGGGCCCGCCACAGCGTCGAGTTGACCGTCGCCTCGGTGAGGCCATAGGCGCAGATCAGGTCGGCGGTGGCGCCGAAGCGGTCGAACAGATCCGGCGGCACCGTCTCCGTGCCCACCAGGACGGTCGAGCCCTCGGGCAGTTCGCAGCCGGGCGGGAGCGCCGACACCAGGGACGGCGGCAGGATCATGTGGGTGATCCGCTGGTCCGCGAGGAAGTCGGTCAGTTCGGGGCCCGCGACCCGTGCCTCGTCGGTGATGAGGACGAGGCGGCCGCCGTGGCACAGCGCCATGGAGAGCTCGAAGACGAAGACGTCGAAGCCGGTGGAGGCGAACTGGAGCACCCGGCTGTCGCGTCGCAGGTTCATCCGGTCGACGGCGGTGGCCACGAGGGAGGAGATTCCCTCGTGGGGCACGATCACGCCCTTGGGGCGGCCGGTCGAACCGGAGGTGTAGATCACGTACGCGGCCTGGTCCAGGCCGGCGGGCCCGTCGGGCCCGGCTGTCGGGGGCGGCGCGTCCAGCGCCGCGGCGGTGTCCGGCGCGTCCAGCAGGACCACCGGGACGCCCGCCACCGCGGGGATCTTCCCCGCGACCGGTTCGGTGCCGACGACCAGGGCCGCCCCCGAGTCCTCGATCATGTAGCCGAGCCGGTCACCGGGGTGGACCAGGTCGAGCGGCAGGAACGCGGCGCCCAGTTTCAGCGCGGCGAGCACGGTGGCGACCATGTCCACGGACCGGGGCACGGCCACCCCGACCACGCTCTCCGCCTCCACTCCGTGCGCGGCGAGCAGTCCGGCGATGCGGCGGGCGCGGTCGTCGAGCTGGGCGTACGTCACCGAGCGGGAGCGGTCCACCACGGCGACGGCGTCGGGCCGTTCGGTGAGCCGCCTCGCGAACATCGCGGGCAGGGTCTCCTCGTCGACCTCCCGGTCGGTGGAGGCGAAGCCCTCCAGGACGGTCCGCAGCTCCGGTCCGGAGAGGATCCCGGCCCGGGACAGCGGCTGTCCGGGCGCGGCGACGAGTGCGGCGACCAGGGTGCGCAGCCGTTCGCCGAGCGCCTGCGCGGTCTCCCGGTCGAACAGCTCGGTGGCGAACTCCAGCCGGCAGCCGAGCGATCCGGCGCCGCCGTCGGCCGCGGTGTGCTCGGTGAAGCTGAACACCAGGTCGAACTTGGCGGAGCGGATCCGGAACGGCACGTACTCCGCTCGCAGTCCCGGCAGTCGCAGTTCCCCGCCGGTGCGGGCGTGGTAGCCGACCATCACCTGGAAGAGCGGGTTGCGGGAGAGCGAGCGCGTCGGGTTGAGGGCCTCGACGACCGACTCGAAGGGGACGTCCGCGTGGGAGAACGCCGCCAGGTCGGTGTCGCGGACCCGGCCCAGGAGTTCGGTGAAGCTGGGGTCTCCACTGATGTCGGTGCGGAGCACCAGGGTGTTGACGAAGAACCCGACGAGTTCGTCGAGCGCCTCGTCGCCGCGTCCCGCGATGGGGGAACCGATCGGGATGTCCGTACCGGCGCCCATCCGGTGGAGCAGCGCGGCCACGGCCGCGTGCACCACCATGAACATGCTGGCGCCGGACTCCCGGGCGAGTTTCTTCAGCCCCTCGTGGACCGGGGAGTCGAAGGCGATGTCGAGTTCGGCTCCGGAGAACGCCGGGCGGGCGGGCCGGGGCCGGTCCGTGGGCAGCTCCAGCTCTTCCGGGGCTCCGGCCAGGGCTGTGCGCCAGTGCTCCAGCTGCCGGGCGGCCAGGCTGGTCGCGTCGGCGGGGTCGCCGAGCAGCCGGTCCTGCCACAGGGCGTAGTCGGCGTACTGGACGGGCAGCGGCTCCCAGCCGGGGGCCGTGCCGTCGAGGCGCGCCGCGTAGGCGGTGGCCAGGTCCCGCAGGAACGGCCGGTCCGACCACTCGTCGGTGGTGATGTGGTGCAGCAGCAGCACGACGACGTGGTCCTCGGGCGACAGTTCCACGACCGTTGCGCGCAGCAGCAGTTCGGCGGCGAGGTCGAACGGCCGGTTGACGACCGTATCGATGATGCCGGGGATCTCGTCCTCGGTGGCCCGCAGGCACTCCACCACGGGGTGCGCCTGCTCCGCGGGCAGCACCCGCTGGCACACCTGGCCGTCGGGGGCGGTGAAGAAGACGGTGCGCAGGGCCTCATGACGTGCCGTCACATCGGCGAGCGCGGTACGCCAGGCCGCCAGGTCGAGCGGGCCGCGCAACCGCAGGGCCAGTGAGAAGTTGTACGCGGCGGAGGTGCACTCGATCTGCTGGATGACCCAGAGCCGCTGCTGCGCGTGGGACAGCGGCAGCCGGTCCGGCCGGTCGCCGGCGGTCAGAGCCGGACGGGCGGCGCCGTCGGAGCGGGTGGCGCGGGCCACCAGTTCGGCGACGGTCGGTGCCTCGAAGAGGTCCCGGATCGCCAGCTCCGCGTCGAGTGCGGTGCGGGCCCGGCTGACCAGCCGGGTGGCCAGCAGCGAGTGCCCGCCCAGATCGAAGAAGTCGCTGTCGATGCCGACGCTCCCCGCGGGCAGTCCGAGCACCTCCGCGAACAGGGCGCAGAGCGTCTCCTCGCGCGGGGTACGGGGAGCGCGGCCGGTGTCCGTACCGGCGAGGTCGGGTGCGGGCAGCGCCCTGACGTCCAGCTTGCCGTTGACGGTCAGGGGCAGCGTTCCGAGGGTGACGAGCGCGGCGGGGACCATGTAGTCCGGCAGTCCGGCCTTCAGGTGGCCGCGCAGCCGCCGGGTCAGCGCGTCGCCGGTCCCGGCGCCCTCCTCCGGCACCACATAGCCGACCAGGCGCTTGGTGCCCGCCCGTTCCGACACGACGACCGCCGCGTGCGCGACCTCCGGGTGCGCGGACAGGGCGGAGGAGATCTCGCCGAGCTCGACGCGGTAGCCGCGGATCTTGACCTGGTCGTCGGTGCGGCCGAGGAAGTCGATGAGCCCGTCCGGGCGTTGGCGCACCAGGTCGCCGGTGCGGTACATGCGCTCGCCGGGTTCACCGAACGGGTCGGCGACGAACCGCTCGGACGTCAGCGCGGCCCGGTCGTGGTAGCCGCGGGCCAGGCCCGTACCGGCGATGTACAGCTCGCCGGGGCTGCCCTGCGGGACGGGGCGCAGCATCGGGTCCAGCACATGGGCGCGGGTGCCGCGGATCGGTACGCCGACCGTGGAGGTCGCGCTGTCGGCGGTGGACCCGCCGAGCGTGTTGATCGTGTACTCGGTCGGCCCGTAGAGGTTGTAGCCGTAGGTGCCCTCGGTGCGGCGCAGCCGGGTCCAGACCGTGTCCGGGACGGCCTCGCCGCCGAGCAGGACGAGTGCGGGCCGGTGCTTTCCGGCGGCCTCGTCGCGGTCGAGCAGGCCCTCCTCGATGAGCAACTGGGCATAGGTGGGCGTCACGTTGACCACGTCGATGCGGTGGCTGTCGCAGTACGCGACCAGCGCCTCCGCGTCGCGGCGCAGCTCTTCGTCGCAGACGTGGACCTCGTGGCCCTCGACGAGCCAGAGCAGTTCCTCCCAGGACATGTCGAAGGCGAAGGACACGGTGTGCGCGATCCGCAGCCGCCGGCCGCCGGCCGAGGCGATGGCCGGGTCGAAGATCTCCTTCTGGTGGTTGAACTGCATGTTCGTCAGTCCGCGGTACGGGGTGACGACGCCCTTGGGGCGGCCGGTCGAACCCGAGGTGTAGATGACGTACGCCGGGTGGTCCAGGCGGCCCGGCACGCCGTGTGCGAACGCGGGCCGTTCCGCGTCGGTGATCGCGTCGCCCGGGAGCGCGGCCAGCTCGACGGCCACGGCCGTGTCGTCCAGCAGGAGTTCGGGGGCGACGGGACCCTCGGAGTCGCGCAGGGACGGGGCGACGGCGGTGGTGGACACCAGGCAGAGCGGTCCGGTGTCGCGCGCCATCAGGCGCAGCCGGTCGGCGGGGTGGTCGAGGTCGAGGGGCAGGTAGGCGGCGCCGGTGCGCAGTACGGCGAAGAGTGCGGCGACCATCTCGATGGAGCGCGGCAGGGCGAGCGCCACCACCTTCTCCGGCCCGGCTCCCCGGGCGAGCAGCAGCCGGGCGAGCCGGTTGATCCGGGCGTCCAGCTCGGCGTAGGTGAGGGCCCGCTCGCCGAAGACGAGCGCGACGGCGTCCGGGGTGCGGGCGACCTGGGCGGCGAGCAGATCGGCGACGGTCTCGTCGGGCACCGGTTCGCGGCCGGTGCGCTGCGCGGCGGCCGTGGCGGTCCGCTCCGCGGGCAGCAGCAGGTCGAGGCCGGCGGTCCTGGCCCCGGCGGGGTCCTCGCCGTCGAGGCCTTCCGCGAGCCGGCCGAGCACGGCCGTGAACCGGTCGAGGATGGCGGTCGCGGCCTCGGCGTCGAACAGGTCGGGCCTGGCCGCCAGGGTGATCCGCAGTCGGCTGCCGGGGGTGACGATCAGGGTGAGCGGGAAGTGGGTGCCGTCCACGTTGGACATGGCGGTGATGCCGTGCCGCCGCCGCAGTTCGGCCGCCCGGTCCTCGCCGTCGGCCGAGCGCAGGACGAACAGGGTGTCGAAGAGCCGGCGGTGGCCGGTCTCCTGTTGCAGGGCGCCGAGTCCGACGTACTCGTACGGCATGACGGCCGCGCGCTCGGACTGCATCCGGCGCATCAGGCCGAGCAGCGGCTCGTCCGGGGTGAACGCGATCCGCGCCGGGATGGTGTTGAGGAACATCCCGATGATTCCGGCCGCGTCCGAGACGTCCGCGGGCCGCCCGGCGACGGCCGTGCCGAAGGCCACGTCGGCGCGGCCGGTCATCGCCGAGAGCACCAGCCCCCAGGCCGCGTTGAGCACGGTGTTCAGGGTCAGCCCGTGCCGGCGGGCCGTGGCGCGCAGCAGTTCGGTGGCCCGTGCCGTCAGCACTGTGTCGTGGTCGGCCGGGATGACGGGGCCGCTGTCGCGACCGGACGGGGCGAGCAGGGTCGGCTCGTCGAAGCCGGAGAGCGACCGGCGCCAGGTGGCGAGCGCGGCCCCGGTGTCCTGCTCGTCCAGCCAGCCGAGGTAGTCGCGGTACGAGCCGGGGACCGGAAGTCCGGTGGCGTCGCCCGCGCGCTCGTACAGCGTGAACAGCTCCTCCAGGAACAGCCACGCGGACCAGCCGTCCCACAGGATGAGGTGATGGGTGATCACGAGCCGGTCGCGGCCGTCACCGAGCCGGATGAGCAGCAGCCTGCACAGCGGGGGTGAGGACAGGTCGAAGCGCTGCCTGCGGTCGGCGGCCAGCAGTTCCCCGGTCCGGCTGCGCTGCTGAGCGGCGGACAGCCCGGAGAGGTCCTCCTCGACGAGCGGGATCTCGGCGCCGTCCACGATGAACTGGACCGGGCGGGGCAGACCGTCGGCGGTGAATCCGGCCCGCAGGCCGGTGTTGCGGGCCAGCAGCGTCCGGCAGGCGGCACGCAGCCGGTCCGGGTCGACGCGGTGGTCGAAGTCCAGGGTCTCCTGGGAGAGGTAGACGTCGAGCGCCTCGCCCGAGTCGTAGGTGGCGTGGAAGTACATGCCCTCCTGGAGGGGGGAGAGCGGCCAGATGTCGGCGACCGGGAGTCCGGCGGTGGCGGCGACGCGGTCGGTCTCCTGCGGTGAGAGCACCAGCCCGCCCAGTGGGGCGGCCGGCTCCGGCTCCTGTTCCTGTTCCTGTTCCTGTTCCTGCGGGGTGTCCGCGGCGGAGGTCAACTGGGCGAGCAGGGCCCGCAGGGCGGGATCTACGTGCGCACCGGACCGCTCCTGAAGGGCCAGCACGGCCTGGAGGGCGGCAGCCGCCTGCCCGGCCTCGGCTGCGGGCACGGTCACCGCATCGGCCGGTTCGGGGGCTGAGGGGGCTGAGGGGACGGAGGGGCTGGGGACGGCGGTCTGCGCGGCGGCGGCCAGCGCGGCCGGGGTCCGGCACTCGAACACCTCGCGGGGGCCGATCGTCAGCCCCCGCGCGCGGGCCCGCGTGGCGACCGTGATCGAGCTGAGGCTGTCGCCGCCGAGGACGAAGAAGTCGTCGTCGGCGCCGATCCCGGGTACGCCGAGCACCTCGGCGAAGATCTCGCACAGGGCGCGCTCGTGCGCGTCGCGGGGGGCCCGGCCGCCGGTGCGGGCGGCGGGTGCCGCGGACGGCAGGGCGTTCTGGTCGAGCTTGCCGCTCGGGGTCAACGGCAGTTCGTCCAGGGCCAGGACGGTGGCCGGAACCATGGGCGCGGGCAGCACGTCCGCGAGCGCCGCGCGCAGGGCCTCGGTGTCCAGCACCGCGCCGGCGCCGGGCACGGCGTAGCCGGCGAGTGCGCCGTCGCGGACGATCACCGCGGCACGGGCCACGCCCGGCAGGCCGGCCAGAGCCGCCTCGATCTCACCGAGTTCGATGCGGTTGCCCCGGATCTTGACCTGCCGGTCGGTGCGGCCGAGGTACTCGACGGCGCCGTCGGTGCGGCGCCGCACCAGGTCACCGGTGCGGTACATGCGCTCGCCCGGTCCGCCGAACGGGTCGGCGACGAAGCGTTCGGCGGTCGTACCCGGCCGGTCGTGGTAGCCCCGCGCCACCTGCACACCGGCGAGGTAGAGCTCCCCCGGCACCCCGTCGGGCACCTGGCGCAGGAACGGGTCCAGCACGTGCAGCCGGGTGTTCCACACCGGACGGCCGATGGGGACAGCTGGCCCGGCGTCACCGTCGTGGTCGTAGTCGTGGAAGGTCACGTCCACCGCGGCCTCGGTGGGGCCGTAGAGGTTGTGCAGCGGTACGGGGGCCCGTCCGGAACGGGACGTCAGCTCCGACCAGTCCCCGGCCTGGGCACCGGTGAGGGCCTCGCCACTGCAGAACACCCGCCGCAGGCTCGCCGCCCAGTCCGGGTGGTCGGCGGCGGACTCCAGGGCCTGGGTGAACGCGGCCAGCATCGACGGCACGAAGTGCAGCGTGGTGATCCGCCGCGCCCGGATCAGCCCGGCGAGGTAGCCCGGGTCGCGGTGGCCGCCGGGGCGGGCGAGGACGACGGTCGCGCCCTCCACCAGGGGCCAGAAGAACTCCCACACGGAGACGTCGAAGGCCGCCGGGGTCTTCTGCAGGACCCGGTCGTCCGCGCCGAGTCCGTACTCCCCCTGCATCCACGCGAGCCGGTTGACGACGGCCCGGTGGGTGACGGCGACGCCCTTGGGGCGCCCGGTGGAGCCGGAGGTGTAGATCAGATAGGCCGGGTGGTCGGGACCGGCCGCCCGCACGGGGACTTCAGCGGCGTCCATCGTGCCGGGGTCGTGCGGGTCGACGAGCAGCAGGTCGAGGTCCGGTACGCCGGGCAGCCGCCCGGCCGCCTCCGCGGTGGTCACGACCGTACGGGTGCCGGAGTCGCCGAGCACGAACGCGACGCGCTCGGCGGGGTAGTCGAGGTCGACCGGCAGATAGGCGGCGCCGGCCTTGAGGACGCCCAGCAGCGCGACCATCAGTTCGGCCGACCGGGGCACGGCCACCGCGACGTACCGCTCCGGTCCCGCGCCGCGCGACCGCAGCCGGCGGGCCAGCGTCTCGGCCCTCAGGTCGAGCTCCGCGTAGGTCAGCGTGGTGTCCTCGAACACGACGGCGGGGGCATCGGGGGTACGTGCCGCCTGCGCGGCGAACAGCGAGGCGAGCGTCGCCTCGGGGACGGGCCGGGCGGTGGCGTTCAGCTCGGCGAGGTGTGCGTGTTCCCGTCCGGAGAGCAGCCCGGTCCGGGCCACCGTGCGGCCGGGCTCGGACACCAGGGTGCGCAGCAGTGCGCTGAACCGGTTGGCGAGGACGGCCACCGTCACCGGGTCGAAGCGGGCGGCGTCGTGCTTGAACCGCAGCAGCAGCCCGGCGCTGTCCGGCTCGACGACAAGCGCGAGCGGGTAGTGCACGGCGTCGGAGACCTCGTTGCCGGTGATGCGCAGTGCGTCGGGTCCCCGGTCCGCGGAGAGCTCCGCGACCGGCTGGTTCTCGAACACCACGAGTGTGTCGAAGAGTTCGCCGCCACCCGCGATCCGCTGGATGTCGGCCAGGCCGAGGTGCTGGTGGTCCAGGAGCGCGGTGTGCTCGTCCTGGACGCGGCGCAGGAGTTGGGTGAGCGACTCCTGCGGACGCAGGCCCACCCGGGCGGGGACGGTGTTGATGAACAGGCCCACCGCGGAGTCCAGGCCCGCGACCTCGGTGGTCCGGCCGGACACGGTGGTGCCGAAGACGATGTCGCGGCTGCCGGTGAGGGCGCCGAGCAGCAGCGCCCACGCGCCGTGCACGACCGTGCTCAGGGTGAGGCCGTGGGTGCGCGTGTACGCGGTGAGGGCCTCTGTGAGCTCCTCGGGGAGCCGGGTGTCGACCTGTTCCGGCCTGGCCGGGGCCCGCTCGTCGTCCGCCGCCGTGGAGAGGGCGGAGAGCCGGGTCGGCCCGTCCAGTCCGGACAGCGCCTGCCGCCACGCGTCCCGTGCGGAGTCCCGGTCCCGGGTGGCCAGCCAGGCAAGGTACGGGTGGGGGGAGGCCGGTGCGGGAAGTTCCTCGCCCCGGTAGGCGGCGGTGAGTTCGCGCAGCAGTACGGAGACCGACCAGCCGTCGGCGACGATGTGGTGGAGGGTGAGCAGCAGCCGGTGCCGGTGGCCGTCCCTGACGAGGGTGGCGCGCAGCAACGGTGGCCGGGCCAGGTCGAAGCGCTCGGCGCGGTCGGCCCGGAGCAGATCGTCGAGGGTGGTCTCCGCGGTGTCGGCCTGCCGCCAGGGCAGGGTGACCTGGCCGGCGAGGCGCTGGACGACCTCGCCGCCGGGGAGCTGGCGGAACGAGGCGCGCAGCAACGGGTGCCGGTCCAGGAGCAGTTGCAGCGCCCCGCGCAGCCGGTCCGGGTCGACGGACCCGTCGAGTTCCAGGAGTTCCTGGACCAGGTAGAGGTCCGCGGAGCCCGCGTCGAACGCGGCGTGGAAGAAGAAGCCCTCCTGGAGCGGGGAGACGGGCAGGGCGTCGTCGTCCAGGCCGTCCGCCTCGGGGGCGGCCGGGGCCCGTGTCGTTGCGGCGGCGCGGGCCAGGGCCTCGACGGTGCGGAGGCGGAACACCTCGCGCGGGCTGATCGTGAGACCGGCGTCGCGGGCCCGGTTCACCAGCTGGATCGCGACGATGCTGTCGCCGCCCAGCTCGAAGAAGCTGCTCCGGACGCCCACGGACGGCAGACCGAGCAGCTCGGCGAAGAGTGCGGCGAGCACGGTCTCGGCCGGTCCGGTGGGTGCGTCGGTGCCGCTGGCGGCCGTCCACCGGGGCTCGGGCAGGGCGCGGCTGTCGAGCTTGCCGTTGGGCGTGAGCGGGAGGGGGCCGTCCAGGACGACGACGGCGGTGGGCACCATGTGGTCCGGCAGCGCGCCGGCCACCTGGGCGCGTGCGGCGGTGACGGCCGCCTCTGTGGCGGCGGTGTCGTCGCCGTCCCCGACGAGGTAGGCGACGAGACGCTTGACGCCCCGGTGGTCGTCGCGGACGAGGACGGCGGCCTGGGCGATCCCGGGGCCGGCCATGAAGGCGCTCTCGATCTCGCCGGGTTCGATCCGGTGGCCGCGGATCTTGATCTGGCCGTCGGCGCGGCCCAGGAACTCCAGGTTGCCGTCGGCGGCCCAGCGGACCCGGTCGCCGGTGCGGTACATCCGGGTGCCGGGCTCCCCGTACGGGTCGGCGACGAAGCGCTCCGAGGTCAGGGCGGACCGGCCCAGGTAGCCGCGGGCGAGGCCGCGCCCGGCGACGTAGAGCTCTCCCTCGACGCCCACCGGCACCGGGCGCAGCGCCGCGTCCAGGACGTAGGTGCGGGTGTTGGGGTCGGGCCGGCCGATGGGCGTGGGGCCGGGGCGTCCGGAACGGGCGCTCCACAGCGTGGAGTTGACGCTCGCCTCGGTCAGTCCGTAGGCGACAACGACCTGGAGCCGGCCGGACCAGCGGGCGATCAGCTCGCTCGGGACGGCTTCGGTGCCGACGACGAGGACGGCGCCGTAGGGCAGTTCGCACTCCTGCGGCAGCGCGGAGACGAGTGACGGGGGCAGGATCATGTGGGTGGCGCGGTGGTGGGCGATGTAGTCGGTGAGGGCGGGGCCGGCGACGCGCCGCTCGGCGGGTACGACGATGATCCGGCCGCCGGCGCACAGCGACATGATCAGGTCCCAGACCGTCACGTCGAAGCCGACGGAGGCGAACTGCACGACGCGGCTGTCGGAGGTGACGCCGATCCGGTCGGTGGCCGTGGCGACGAGGCTGCCGACGCCGTCGTGGGTGACGATGACGCCCTTGGGGCGGCCGGTGGAGCCCGAGGTGTAGATGACGTAGGCGGCCTGGTCCAGGGCGACCGGGGTGCCCGGGTCGGTGTCGTCCTGGGCGGCGAGGGCGGCGGCGGTGTCCGGTTCGTCGAGCAGGAGGTGGCCGGCGTCCGTCGCAGGGAGGTGGTCCGCGAGTTCGCGGACGGTGAGCACGGTGGTGGCCCCCGCGTCGGACAGCATGTAGGCGGTCCGGTCCTGGGGATGGTCGGCGTCCAGGGGGAGGTAGGCGGCGCCGGCCTTCATCACGGCGAGCAGGGCCACCACGAGTTCCGGGGAGCGCGGGAGTGCCACGGCGACGACGTCGGCGGCGCGCACGCCTCGGGAGGTGAGGAGCCGGGCGAGCCGGTTGGCGGCGGCGTTGAGCCCGGCGTAGGTGAGTTCGCGGTCCTCGCAGACGAGCGCGACGGCCTCGGGTGAGCGGCGCACCTGTGCTTCGAAGGCGGCGGGCCAGGACAGTTCGGCCACCTCGCGCGGAGAGGTGGCGAGCTCGCCGAGCAGCCGGTCCCGTTCGGCGCCGGTGGTGAGTTCGATGCGGCCGACGGGCCGGCCGGGGTCCTCGGTGAGGGCGCGCAGCACGGTGAGGAAGCGGCGTTCGTGGTCGCGGAGGGTCTCCGCGTCGCAGAGGTCCGCGTCCGCGTCGAGGTGGACGGCGATGCCCCGGCCGCCGTGGGTCTCGGCGAATCCGAACGCGAGGTCGCTGACCGGGCCGAGCCACTCCGGGCGGAGCGCGGCGTCCAGCCCCTCGAAGCCGAATCCCTCGCCCCTGGGCAGGATGTTGACGGTGGGGCCGACGAGTTCCGGGACGCCGTCGACCAGTCCGAGGTCCCTGGCCAGTTCCTCGGCGCGACAACGCCCGTGCGCGAGCGCGTCGGAGATCTCCTGGCGCACGCCGTCGACGAGGGCCGCGCCCGTGGTGCCGGGGCGCACGGTCAGCCTGAGCGGGACGATGTTGGAGACCATGCCGGGGACGACGGCCGACACGGCGTCCTGGCGGGCGGCGACCGGCAGGCCGAGGACCAGGTCCTGTTCGCCGGTGACCCGGTGCAGATAGGCGGCGACGGCGGCGACCAGCAGCCGGGACGGCCGGACGGCCGCGTGCCCGGCTGCGGTGTGCAGCCGCTCGGCGTCCCGCGCGGTGAGTTCGACGGTGCGCCGCAGCCGCCGTGCCATCAGGGACGGGGCGCGCTCCACGAGGCGTACGGGTTCCGGCCGGCCGGCCAGGTGCTCCTGCCACCAGGCGCGGTCCTGCGCGTGCTGGGCGCGGGCGTGGTAGTCCCGGTCGGCGTCCACGAGCCGGGTGAGGGACCAGTCGGGGCGGGCGGGGGCCTGGGCGCCCAGGGTGTACAGCTCGCCGGCCCGGCGGGTGATCAGCGTGACGCCCATGCCGTCGAGAACGATGTGGTGGTAGCGCTGGTACCAACGGACCCGGTCGTCCGCGAGCCGCAGCAGTGCCTGGGCGAAGAGCGGTGCCCGGCCGAGGTCCACGGGCCGTTCGCGTTCGACGGCCGTCCAGTCGGCGGCGGCCGCCTCGGGGTCCGGGGCGTCGCGCAGGTCGACGACGGGCACCTCGACGGGGACGGCCGCGGGGGTCTGGCGCGGGCCGCCGTCCCCGGGGGTGAACACGACGTGCAGGCAGTCCGCCTCTTCGACGGCCTGCCGGACGGCGGCGGCGAGCCGGACGAGGTCGGTGGCGCCGTACAGGTCCAGGGCGAAGACGATGTTGTAGGCGGAGCTGTCGGGCTCGATCTGCTGGGCTGACCAGATACCGGCCTGCCCACCGGTCACGGGGGTTCCGGCAGCGGATGTCCGGTCCGACTCGGCGTCAAACATCGTACGAAATGGCCTTTCCCTGATGATGTACGGCAAGGAGAGGACGTCCCGTCCGACGGTGTTCCGGGCGAGCACACCGTCGGACGAGCACCCCTGTGCGGTCGTGCTGAGGTGAGGCGGTGCGCTACTTGACGGCCGTCAGCAGCGGCACGATCTCGTCGATCGCGTAGGGGATCGAGAGGACCGTGTTGAAGGAGAACGCGGCACCGATGTCCGGGCCCTGGTAGGGCACGAACAGATCGCGCTTGTCCTTGCTGACCTTGAGGTTCTTGTAGAGCGGCTCGGCCTTGATCCGGTCGTTGGCGTCGGTGCTGGAGGTCACCCAGACCAGCCGGTCGACGTCGAGCACGTTCAGTTTCTCGGCGCTGAGTTCGGCGGCGTTCCAGCCCGGCTTGGCCAGTTTGTCGATCTCGGGCTTCAGCTTGAAGCCCAGCTCGGAGAAGAAGATCGACTTGGGGTCGGTCTTCGTGAACGCGGAGTACTTCCCCGCCTCGAAGCTGTCGGCGACGGCGAGGGTCTTCGTGGCGAACTCGGGGTGCTCGTCACGGACCTTCTCGAAGTCGGCGTCGATGCCGGTGATCAGCTTCTCGGCCTGGGCCTTCTTGCCGAGCGACGTACCGATCTGCCGGGTCATCACCTGCCACGAGGCCCCGTAGTCGGGCAGGTCCTTGGGCTGGGCGACGACCTTGGTGAACTTGGAGAGGGTGTCGTACTGCTCCTTCTTCATCCCCGAGTACTGGGCGATGACCAGGTCGGGCTTGAGCGCGGCGATCTTCTCCATGTTGTACTCGTCGCGCTCGCCGACGATGTCCGGTGTGTCGGACCCCCACTTGGCCTTGGTCCAGGGCCACTTGCCGTACGGCTTCTCCTTGAACCAGTCCACGGAGCCGACGGGCTTGATGCCGAGTGCGAGGACCGCGTCCTGGTCCGAGAGGCCCAGGGTGACGATGCGCTTGGGCTCGTTCTCGATCGTCGTGCTGCCGTACTTGTGCTGGACCGTCACCGGGAAGGCTCCGGACTTCGCGCCCGCCTCGGCCGAGGCACTGGACCCGGCCTTGTCGTCGCCGCCCCCACAGGCGGCCAGAGCGACGGCGGCGACGGCCGCGACTGCCACTCGGGGAGCGAATCTGACGAACCGCGTCAGCGCGGGACGTGTACCAGTGGACACGGATGTTCCTTTCAAGGGGTTTTCACTGTGCGTGCCGGGCCCGCCGCGTACAGGGGTACGGCCGGCGGGCCGGGCGGTATGTGGGGGCGGACCGATGACGGACCAAAAATGAGAGCGACTAGGGCCTGTATGGGGTTGTCACGCGGAAGGAGGAGCGGGGCTGGGTGCGTGCGATCGCAAGGCGCCGGAGCGCCCTCGCAGCGGAGCCACCAGGGCGTTTCGGCAACGCCGCGAGCGTGCGTGCCCAGCCCCGTGACGCCGTGGGACAACCCCATACAGGCCCTAGGGCGTGGCGACGCCGTCGGCGAGCGGGCGGGGCTCGTCCGAGGCGTTCTTCAGGCCGCGCTCGACGATCGAGTCAAGGATCTCTCCGACCCTGATCGCGGTGTTGGAGAGCAGCGAAGAGGTGATGCCGTGGGTGTGCTCGGTACCGCCCTGGAGGTAGATGCCGCACCGCAGTTCGTCGTCCGTCGCGATGCGGTAGTCGCGCTCGACACGGACGCGGCCCTCCTCGTCGCGGTGGCAGTGCCGCGCGACGTCTCCGAGGAGGCCGAGGGGCTCGACCGGGCTGTACCCGGTGGCGAGGACCACGACATCGGCCTCCAGCGTGCTCTCCTCGCCGGTGACCAGGGACGTGACGGTGGCACGGACCTTGTCCCCGGTCTCCTCGACGCCGGTCAGCCGGGAGATGTTGACGAAGCGCAGCCGCTCGGTGCCGAGCACCTTCTCCTGGTACGCCTGGCGGTACAGGTCGTCGATCAGATCGATGTCCACCACGGAGTAGTTGGTGTTGCCGTGGTAGCCCATCAGCTTGCGCTTGATGTCGTCCGGGGCGGTGAAGTACTCGTCGACCGCCTCCGGGTCGAAGATCCGGTTGGCGAAGCTGCTGTCGTCGGCCGGGCTGTAGCCGTAGCGGGAGAAGACGGCGCAGACCTCGGCGCGCGGGAAGCGGCGGTGGAGGTAGGCGACGTTCTCGGCGGCGCTCTGGCCGGCGCCGACCACGACGAACCGGGTGGGGTCGGTGCCCTCCAGGGCGTCGACCTTCGCCAGCAGGTCGGAGTTGTGCCAGACCCGGTCCGTGCGCTCGACGCCCTCCGGCATCAGGGGGCGCAGTCCGGTGCCGACGACGAGGTTGCGGGCGCGGTGGACCACCGTCTCGGTGCCCGAGCGGGCCGTCACGTCGACGTACTCCACGGCTCCGTCCCGCAGGACGGGCTCGACGGAGATCACCTCGTGGCCGTACGAGACCATGTCGTCGACCTTCTCCGCGGCCCACTCGAAGTAGTCGTGGAACTCCACGCGGAGCGGGAAGAGGTTCTTGCCGTTGACGAAGTCGATCAGCCGGCCCCTGCTCTGGAGGTAGCGCAGGAACGTGTACTCGCTGGACGGATCCCGCAGCGTCACCAGGTCCTTGAGGAACGACACCTGCAT
Source organism: Streptomyces sp. NPDC087428 (assembly GCF_044744085.1). Lineage (NCBI taxonomy): Bacteria > Bacillati > Actinomycetota > Actinomycetes > Kitasatosporales > Streptomycetaceae > Streptomyces > Streptomyces sp. NPDC087428. Next base: position 299,202 of record NZ_JBIUXR010000008.1, on the reverse strand, counting down.
CGTCGCGTCGTCGATCAGCATGCCGCGGTGCCAGCCGAAGGCGGGCTGGCGCTCGAAGAAGTGCGCCGTGACCGCCTCCTGCCTGCCGACACGCGCGTTGTGCTCGCTGAGCGCGATCGCCATGGCCACATTGGACGGCCCGAAGCCGATTCCTATGAGGTCGTGGATCAGAGGTGCGTCGCCAGGATCAACCTGTGACATGTCACTCCCATCGTGCGGGACAGCCGCCTGTCAGGCGTGGACGAAAAGAACGGGACGCGGGCCCACCGAGAGCGGCAGCCAGTCGAACTTAGGTAAAGCTAACCTGACTTCAACGACTCTGTCGACCAGACAAAACCGGACCAATGACCAAGTGCCCTACCTAACACCCGGGAAATCAGGGCCCGTTGCGTCATTAGGTAAGGCTTGCTTTACTTGGCGCGGATCAGTCGCTCACCTGAGGAGGAACCCATGCGGGTCGCCATGTTCGGTTACCAGACCTGGGGCCACCGCACGCTGCAAGCCCTCCTGGACTCCGAACACGACGTGGTGACGGTCGTGACGCATCCCAAGAGCGAGCACGCGTACGAGAAGATCTGGAGCGATTCGGTCGCGGACCTGGCCGAGGAGCACGGCGTCCCGGTGATCATCCGCAACCGGCCCGACGACGAGGAGCTGTTCCGGCTGCTCCAGGAGGCCGCCCCGGACATCATCGTCGCCAACAACTGGCGTACCTGGATCCCGCCGCGCATCTACGGCCTGCCCCCGCACGGCACCCTGAACGTCCATGACTCGCTGCTGCCCAAGTACGCCGGCTTCTCGCCGCTGATCTGGGCGCTGATCAACGGCGAGAGCGAGGTCGGCGTCACGGCCCACATGATGGACGAGGTGCTCGACGCCGGCGACATCGTCGACCAGCGCGCGGTGAAGGTGGAGCCCGCCGACACCTCCGTGGACCTGTTCCACAAGACCGTCGAGCTGATCGCCCCGGTCACCATCGGCGCGCTGGACCTGATCGCCTCCGGGCAGACCGAGTTCACCCGGCAGGACCGCTCGCAGGCGACGTTCTTCCACAAGCGCGCCGAAGAGGACATCCGCATCAACTGGGAATGGCCCGCCGACGCGCTGGAGCGACTGGTCCGCGCCCAGACGTCGCCGTACCCGAACGCCTTCACCTTCCACCGCGGCAAGCGGCTGGAGGTGATGTCCGCCGTCGTGTCCGAGGGCCGCTACGGCGGGACGCCCGGCCGCGTCTTCTACCGCGAGGGCGAGGGAGTCGTGATCGTCGCCGGCGCCGACGCGCGCACGGGCCTCAACCACGGCCTCGCCGTCACCCGGGTACGGACCGAGGACGGCCAGGAGCTGCCCGCGACCGAGTACTTCACCTCCATGGGCGGATACCTCACCACCCGCCCCTGAGCACCGGAAGCACCCGGCCGGCCCCGGACCGGCCGGGCTCCGGCGCACCCCGCCCAATCCGGGAAACGCGCTCTCCGCGCGAGCGGAGGTGAACCGGCCATGGGCCATGAGCCGCCCGCCGATGACCATGACGGGGTCGCGGTGCAGCGTCCGCGCGAGCGGATCGATCTGGAGGTCGGCCGTGGCCCCCGTGCCCGGCCAAAGCCCGGTTGATGCCGGACAGATCGGGGCCCCCACCCTCGCGACGGGTCGATCAGTCCTGCGCCACGTTCGCCGCGGTCACATTCTCGATCACGCGGCCGAGTTTGGTCTTGGCCCGGGTCAGGTCCTGGATGCGTGCGGCGATGCGGTCGCGTTCGACGGTGAGCTGGTCGAGCATGGCGGGGGTCGCGACGCCGGTGCTCACGCACGGCAGGAGTTCGACGACGGTACGGCTGGAGAGGCCGGCCGCGAAGAGGTCCTGGATGAGCTGGACCCGCTCCAGGGCTTCGTCGGGATAGTCACGCTGCCCACCGGGCGTCCGCGCCGATTCAAGAAGCCGCTGTTCCTCGTAGTAGCGCAGGGCCCGCACGCTGACCCCTGACCGCCTGGCGAGCTGTCCGATGCGCATGACGCAGGACACCCCCTCCCCGCTCATACCTCACGTTCACGTCAGGTTCAGGCTAGCAATACCGGCTCCGGGGGCAGCCATGGCCCCCACGCCCGCCCCCGCCCGCTCGGCCACCTCACCCATCCGCGCCTGCCCTCCTCCGGTCGGCGGCAGTTGTGGCTTGCACCTCACGTCAACGTCAGGTTCTAGAGTGACGAGCGTCGGATGAACTCGTCATTCCGGCCCGTCAAAGTGAGGCAGACCCTTATGCGCGCAGCCCGGTTCCACGAATACGGCGGAGTGGAGACCCTGGTGATCGAGCAGGCTCCCGACCCCCACCCCGGCCCCGGTGAAATCCGTGTCCGCGTCGCGGCGGCCGGCGTCAATCCCATCGACTGGAAGCTGCGCGCCGGCGCCCTGCACCAGCTGATTCCCCTGGAGCTGCCCGCCATTCCCGGGCGCGACGGCGCCGGTGTGGTCGACGAGATCGGCGACGGGGTGCAGGGCGTGAGCATCGGCGACCGTGTCTTCGGACTGGGCGGTGTCACCGGGGCGACCGCGGAGCTGCTCGTCCTCTCGGCCTGGGCGCACACCCCCGCCACGTGGAACGACGAGCAGGCCGCTGGTGCCGGTCTCGCGTCCGTGACCGCGATGGGTGGGCTGAACGCGCTCGGCTCCCTCGCGGGGCGCACCCTTCTCGTCGAGGGCGCCGCCGGAGGCGTGGGCAGCGCGGCGGTCGAGATCGCGGTGGCGCAAGGTGCCACGGTGATCGGGACAGCCAGTGAACGCAACCACGAGTTCCTCACCTCTCTCGGCGCCGTTCCCACCACCTACGGCCCCGGCCTCGCACAACGCCTCACCGCCCTCGCTCCGCACGGCGTCGACATCGTGCTCGACACCGCGGCCTCCGGCTCCCTGGACGACCTCGTCGCGATCACGGGTGACCCGAAGCGCGTCGCGACGGTCGCCGACCACGCGGGCGGGCAGCGCCTGGGCACGCATGTGGTCAACGCGGAGAACGACTCCACTCTCCTGTCCGCGGCGGCGGAACTGGGCGGGCAAGGCCGCTACACACCCCGCATCGAGCAGACCTACCCCCTGGAGCGGATCGCCGACGCCCACGCGCACGCCGAGCGCGGACGCACCCGAGGGAAGATCGTGATCCGCATCTGAACAGGCCGATCCGTAGCTGAACAGGCCCACGAGGGAGGTATCCCGCCAGGTGCGGGCCTGCGCGGCAGACCCGTAACGGTGCTCATGATCACGCAGAAGTGATCGCGAAACGGTGGAGCCTGGAGGACATGCGAGGACGCTGCCGCGGCCCCCACGGCACCGACTATGCAGCCTGACGCCACGTGAGGGTCAAGGGCCCCGCTCCCCGCGGCAAGAGCCGAACGCGGCGCGGCGGGACGCCGGCTCAGCCCCCCACCGCCATCGCGGTGACCGAAGTGGTCGGTGGAGGCCGACTGCGCGTGGAGGGCGACGGACGGGCCGGCAACGGCCCGGACGTCGTGGCTTCGCGTCAGTCCGCGGTGCGTGCCGCGCCGCGCAGTCTGCGCCACGTGCGTACGACGGACGTCAGCGCGGCGCGCTTGGCGCCGAGTGCGCCGGCCTCCCAGTCCCTGGCCGTCCCGGCGAATGTCTCCGCCCCTGCCGCCTCGACCAGTTGCCGTGACTGTGCCGCCCGTGCCGCGAGTCGCAGATCCGCTGGTTCGACCGTGGCGAGCTTCGCCGCAACATGGCTGAGCAGGGTGGCGCAGGCGTCTGCGATCGCGGCTTCCCCCAACGGGCGCTCAGGGACGTCCAGCCCTTCGGTCAAGCACCGTTCCAGGGCCGTCCGCAGGTCCTGGAGGGTGAGGTCGCGGATCGTCAGCGACAGGTGGGCGGAGAGGCCGGCTTCGCCCACCGCGCGGTGGGCGAAGCCGCGCGGGACATAGAGCACGTTGCCGGGATCGAGGACCCTGTGCAGGAGTTGGGGCGAGTGCTCGTCGTCCGGCAGCTCGCCCAACGACCAGTCCGCCGCCGTCGGCGCGCCGTGGACGTACCAGGTCTTGCGTCCGGCCACCTGGAGGGCGAACACGTCGGCGTCGTCACGGTGTATCGCGAGGCCCTGACCGTCTGCGGGCGTGACGAAGAAGAACGCCTCCACGCGCCGGTCGAGCTCCCCGGACAACCGCGTCACCAGATCGCCCGTGGGGCGGTGCCACTGGTCGACATGTCGCAGGAGCAGCGTCGCCCCGGCGCGCAGGAGTGCGACGACCTTCGCGCGGTCGGCAAAGCCGTGGTGCGTGGTGCCGTTGACCACGCGGGACGTGGTGTACGCATCGGCCGGGACGGTGACCTTGTTGGAGCGGACCATCTCCAGGTAGGGGGTGCGCAGCAGCCCTGAGTCGAAGGCGGCGTCCAACTCGTCGAGGTCGAACGGCGAGGCGAGTGTCTCCGGCGTGAAGACCGCGGGCTCGCGCTGCCACTGGTGGCTGGTGAAACTCGTGACGTCGCCGACCCAGTCGGCCAGCGTGGGCGATTCCATAGCGTTTCCTGTGGTGTCAGGGAGTTCGGTACGCGCGGGCCTGCGGCGTCCGCCCGGAACGAGGGCTGGAGCGGGCTCCCGGCGGGAGCGGGTCCTGCGCGGTGGCCGCACGGCCTTCGCCGGCATCGGTGGGCGGCGCCGGGGAGTGGTGCCGGGTCATGCCCCGGCTTCCACGTCGATCCGCACGGAGAGCAGGGAGCGCAGGGGGACGTGGGTCTCCTGCCGCAGGCCGCGAATGACGAGCCGGTTGTCGAGAGCGACGGTCAGCAGGCGTTCGGCGAGGGGGACGACCAGGTGCTTGGCCCAGCAGCGGGCACCGTCGAACCCGAACGGCATGAACGCGGGCGCCTTCTCGGGATCCGCCACCCCGGCCCATCGCTCGGGCCGGAAATCCAACGGATCGGACCAGTAATCCGGATGACGGTGCATCAGAAGGGGAAAGAGCGCGACGTTGTCCTCGGGGCGGATCTCGGGGTGCAGTCCGGCGTATGCCTCTCCGCCGGTTCGGTACAGCATCCACGCGGGCGGGAGCAGCCGCAGCGTCTCCCACAGAACGGCGGTGAGGTCGCCGCGGGCTTCCTCTTGTTCCCGCGCAGGCCCCAGGAGCCACAGCGCGTTTCCGGCCAGTGCGGCCACGCCGTCACAGAGGGTGGCTGTCGCTCGCCGGTACATGGCGATGGCCTGTCTGCGCTCTTGGGTGCCGGAAGCGCTGCGGATCTGCTCGGCCAACGCGGTTCGCTCGTGCCCGCCTTCGGTCTCCGGCCAGACGGTGATGGCGCGGTCGACGATCCGAGAGAGCGTGTGGGAGCGCGTGACGCGACGTTTCGACAGCAGGGAGACCGGCAGGGGGTCGGACGCGAAGAGCCACTGGCGCAGGTAGGAGGTGGCCGCGTAGGGCCAGGCACCGGCCAGCCCGCTTGCCGGAGGCGGCGGCCTGCGGATGCCCTCCATGACGTCCTGCCCCAGAGCGCGGATCGTCCGTGTCGCGCTGTCGTGGGGGATCTCGGCTCCCGCTGCGGGCTTGTAGACCGAGCGCTCCGTTGACAGAACAGGGCGCGCCGCGACGACTTCGGCCATCAGGTCACAGTCGGAAACGCCGACCGTGGTCGCGTCGATCCGGAACACCTTCTCGTCCCTGGACAGCAGGTCCTGAATCCGCGGGGCGTAGACGATGGAATGGCTGCGAACTTCCGCCGGTGCCGCTTCTTCCACGAGAATCGCACCTCCATTGAAAATGGAAATCGAATGGGCCCTCCGCCGCGTGTGGAGAATTCCAGACATTGAACGGGCGGGACCGTGCGTTGCGCTGCGGCCGGCCTGCGGCAGAACCCGATACGGCCTCGGCCGCCGCGGACCGCGAAAACCAGAGACACACCCAAGCGTTGGCGGGGGGAAACGACATGGCCGCTTCCCCCCGCCAACGAAAGGTGAACTAGATGACGTGCAGAACCCACGCGTGGTTGGCGAGGTCCTCGTCCTTCTTGAACTTCCTCACAAGCGCCTTGATCTTCTTCATGACTACTCCATTTCCTGGATTACGGACGCGATCGAAATCGCGCCCGTGCCATAATCGAAAGAGGCCGTCTTCCCCCACCGGGGGATTATTACCATTCCAGCCGGCGCTTACGTTCTCCTAACGTTTCACTAACGTTTCGCGCGGGCCGCCGCCGCTTTGACGCGGCGTCACCTCACTGGAACCAGCCCAACATCGCCCAGTCGATCGGGTACCGTTCAGCGCCCCGTCGCCCACCCGAGCGCGCCCGCACCGCCGCCGGGAGAACATACGTTTCTCGGTCAGAGGGCTCAGCTGTACACGAGAAGGTGGTCACACGTATTCGTGCCGTCGTGGAGCGGGTACGACCACCACGCGTACGTCACGCACAGCTACGGTTACGGCAACGGCAACGGCAACGGCAACGGCAACGGCAACGGGGAGATCTTGACGTGTGCAGTCTCAACGACGGTGGCCTGTGATGCGCACCGCCCTCCGCGTTCCCGTCGTGCTGATGGCTGTCGTCATCGGCGCGGCGGGAGCCGCCTCCTGCAGCCGGAGCGCCCCCGAAACGACGGCCTCCGAGCATCCGAGGGCCGCAGCGCCCAAGGCTGAGTCCGAGCCGTCCGGAACGCCGACCGCGCCGCCTGCAACCGAGCTGCCGAGGCACGCGGTAGCAGACGACGAACGGCCCAGCCTCAGTCCGGGGAACACCATGTCCGCCGGGTACACCGGGAAGGACTTTCTCGCCCGGCTCGCGAAGGACTGGAAGCTGAAGCTGGACAAGCCCGTCGATCAGGAAATGCCCGACGGGAAGAAGAGAACGTACATCCACGGGCGCGGCGGAAGCGGAATGATGGTTTCGGCCGGATTCGCCGACCACGAGGACATGTCGTCTCTTGTGTGCAGAATCAGCATGAATCAGTCCGACGCTCTCGGCCTCCTCGCGGCCTGCACCAAGCTGGACGTGGCGGGAATCGACCACGGCAAGGCGTCTTCATGGCTCGAACAGGCCAAGAAGGAAACCGACTCCTTGTACAAGAAGAAGGTTGCCGAGACCAAGAACAAGAAGGAGTACGTCGTCAGCGGAGTATTCGCCTCGGGGCCCGTGGTGATGGTTCTGCACCGGGCGTACGACACGTACTCGCTGCGCATCCTGGGAGACGCGGCGGCATAGCAGACGAATGATCGGACGCGAAGGGCCCTGCCGACGACGGCAGGGCCCTTCGCCCCGCAAGCAAGGGGCCTCTACCGGAGCTGTCCGAAACTGTCCGACGGACCATCCGCGAGGCTCCGCAGCCGCTCGTCACGAGCAGGCACTAAAGTGCGATGCGAGGTATGTGCGCGGCTGTCCCGTGCCGCGCACCGGAAAGGAACGAAGCCGTGCATGGAGAATACAAGGTGCCCGGCGGCAAGCTTGTCGTCGTGGACCTGGACGCCGACGAAGGCGTACTGCGCAACGTGCGCGTCGCCGGGGACTTCTTCCTGGAACCCGACGAGGCGATCCTCGCGATGGACAGGGCCCTGGAAGGTGCCCCGTCCTCGACGGACGCCGCAGGCCTGGCAGCCCGGATCACGGCGGGGCTGCCGGAGTCGACCGTCATGCTCGGGCTGACCGCGGAGGGCGTCGGCATCGCTGTACGGCGAGCGCTGGCCCACGCAAGCGAGTGGAACGACTACGACTGGCAGTTGGTGCACACGGAGGCACAGGCCCCGGCCCTGCACATGGCACTGGACGAGGTCCTCACCACCGAGGTGGCCGCCGGGCGGCGGCCTCCCACGCTGCGGGTCTGGGAATGGGCCTCGCCTGCTGTGGTCATCGGCAGCTTCCAGTCACTGCGCAACGAGGTGGACCCCGAGGGCGCGGCGAAGCACGGAATGACCGTGGTGCGCCGCATTTCTGGCGGTGGGGCCATGTTCGTCGAGCCCACGAGCACCATCACGTACTCCCTGTCCGTACCGGAATCGCTGGTCTCCGGGCTCTCCTTCGCCGACAGCTACGCCTACCTCGACGACTGGGTGCTGGGCGCCCTCGGCGACATGGGCATCAAGGCCTGGTACCAGCCGATCAACGACATCGCGACCGAGGCCGGAAAGATCGCCGGCGCGGCTCAGAAGCGGATCGTCGGTGCTGACGGTGGCCCTGGAGCCGTCCTGCATCACGTGACGATGTCGTACGACATCGACGCGGACAAGATGCTGGAGGTGCTGCGGATCGGCAAGGAGAAGCTCTCCGACAAGGGCACCAAGAGCGCCAAGAAGCGCGTCGACCCGCTCCGCCGCCAGACCGGCCTCGCCCGGGAACAGGTGATCGAGAACATGATCGCCTCCTTCCGCAACCGCTACGGGCTGACCACCGGCGACGTCACAGCGGAGGAGATGGCACGGGCGGAGGAGCTGGTGCGGACGAAGTTCGCCACCGAGGAGTGGACCGCCCGGGTGCCGTAGCCGGGCCCCGGCCGCTCCTCGGAAACGGCCCGCCGGCCCCGCTCAGCGTCTCGGTTCGCGAGGGGAGACGAGCCCTGACTCGTATGCGAACACGACGAGTTGGGCGCGGTCGCGGGCGCCCAGCTTGATCATGGCGCGGCTGATGTGCGTCTTGGCCGTGAACGGGCTGATCACCATGTGCGCGGCTATCTCCTCATTCGTCAGGCCTCGGGCGGCGAGGGCGCTGACCTCGCGTTCCCTGCGGGTCGGGGTCTCGAATCCGCCTCGGTGCGGCGTCCAGGGTGCCGCCGAGCGCCGTGACGCGTTCGCGCATACCGGTGAGGCCGGTGCCCGCCGTGACTGCGTCGCCCGGCACGCAGGGGCCGTGGTCGTCGATGGACACGGTCAGGGCCCGTTCCCCGTAGGCGAGTTGGACGGTGGTGCGGGCCCGGTCGGCGTGCCGGGCGACATTGGTGACCACGCAGCGCAAGGAGCACGCGTGAACGCCGCCGAAGCAGGGAACGGACCGGTCGGTGAGCGCCGAGCCGCACACCCAGCCGGACCGCTGCGACGCGATGCCGGCGGCCTTCGACGGACCGCTGTTCGACGCGACGCGGGCGGCAACGGCCCGCACTCTGCTGCCGCACGAGGACCCGTGCGGGGCTCTGGGTGGTCGGCGCCCGCCGCCCGGAGTGACGCCTACGGCGCGGCGGGCGGCCGGTGTTCGTACCAGCGGCGGTCGGCCTCCAGCTGGGCGGCCAGCGAGATCAGCCGTTCCTCACTGCGGGACGGGCCGAGCAGCTGGGCGCCCACGGGCAGGCCGTCGGAGGTGAACCCGGCGGGGACGTTGATCCCTGGCCAGCCCAGTACGTTCCAGGGCCAGGCGTACGGGCAGGCCTCGGCGATCGCCACATCGGTGCGCCAGGCGCTCAGCCCGTCGAAGCTGCCGATCCGGGGTGGCGGGAGGGCGGTGGTCGGGGTGAGCAGCACGTCGAACCCCGAGCCGGCCCGGCCGCGGGAGGGGTGGAACAGCGCGCCGATCCGGCGGTGCTGGCGCACCTCGCGCTCCCTGGCCGCCCGCACCACCCGGCCGCCGAGCCGGGTGCCGGTGCGCAGGGCGCTGCGGGTGCGCGCGTCCAGGAGCGCGGGCTGCGGGTGCAGCGCGGCGAGTTCGGCGATGCCCGCGGTGGCGCGGGGCACGAAGCCCAGGCCGATCAGCCCGTAGCGGGGCCGGGCCTCCTCTACGTGGTGGCCGAGTGCGGCCAGGGCCTCCGCGAGCGCGGCGACGGCGCGTCGTACCTCCGGGTGGGGCGCGGTCCGCGTGAGGGTGAGCGGGGGCCGCCAGGCGACGGCGATGCGCAGCCGTCCCGGGTCGCGGAGTGCGGCGGTTCGGGCCTCGACGGGCGGCGGGCGGTGCGGGTCGTCGGGGTGCGCGCCCGCGACGGCGTCCAGGAGCAGGGCGGCGTCGCCGACGGTCCTGGCCAGCGGCCCGTTGACGGTGAGGCCCTGGAAGGCGTCGCTGTGGGGGTGGACGGAGATCCGGCCGCGCTGCGGTTTGATGCCGACGAGGTGCGTCCAGGCCGCCGGGATGCGGACGGACCCGGCGCCGTCGGAGCCGAGCGCGGCGGGCACCAGCCCGGCGGCGACGGCGGCCGCCGAACCGCCGGACGACCCGCCGGGGGTGTGGTCGGTGTTCCATGGGTTGCGGGTGGCACCGAAGGCCGGACCTTCGGTGAACGGCCACTGGCCCAGTTCGCAGGAGTTGGTCTTCCCGACGATGACGGCTCCGGCGGCACGCAGTCTGCGTACGGCCTCGCTGTCGGCGGTGGCGGCGGGCCGCTCCCCCGCGCAGCCGAAGTAGGTGGGCATCCCGGCGACATCGGTGTCGTCCTTGACCGCGACGGGCACACCCAGCAACGGCAGCCGCTCCCCCGCGGCCAGTCGGCGGTCGGCCTCGGCCGCCTCCGCGAGTGCGGCCTCGGCCCGCAGGTGCCGGAAGGCGTTGAGGGTGCCCTGACTCGCCTCGATCCGGGCGAGGGCGGCGGAGACCAGCTGGGTGGCGGTGGTACGGCCGTCCGCCAGGGCCCGTGCGCTGTCGGCCAGTCCGGCCGGAGCCGCCACGTCCGTTCCGATGGATTCCGTTGAGGACATCTGCTGCCCGCCTCCCTCGTACCGTCAGGTGCGCGCACCTGTCCGCCCGAACGAACTTACTGGAGGGTAACGAGTCGGGGCGGTCCGCTCAACCGTGCGGCGGGGAGTGTCGGGTGCCGCTCCGGGAACAGGCGGGGCCGCGGAAGCACTCGCGTACCTCACGCGGCCCCACGGCTCCACGAGCCCAGGGAGCCTTCCGGCCTTACGGCTGGACCGTGATCTCGCCGATTCCGGTGCCGAGGCCCGCGCAGTGCGCGGTCGACTGGCCGGACTGGCCCGGGTTGAGCGTGACGTGCTCGCCGTCGACGTCCGGGGACCAGCCGCAGACCAGGTGTACCCAGAAGGTCTGCGTCGCGCCTCCGTTGTTCCGGCACAGTGCGTAACCGGTGTAGTCGTCGACCGCGTGCTTGCCCGCGTCACAGGACAGACCCGGTGGCGTCGCCGTCGGGGCGGCGGCCGAGGCCGCCGTCGCCGGGCCGGCGATGACCGCGAACGCCGTGGTCAGGCCGGCGACAGCGGCGCCCCGCAGCACGGCCGCGGACAGGCTCCGCATGGTGTTCCTCATGATTCCCTCTCGGTCGTGACGAACCGGGTGCCCTGGCACCCGTCCCCCCACCCACTAACCGAAAACGCCATCGGGCGTCACGCTGTGCACCCGTCCGGTGGCCGTCCGTCCGCCGGGCGGCCGCCCCTGCCCCGGCGTACGCTCGGAAGATCGGACCGCAGACCTGAACAGCCCCGCCATGACCCTTCGAGGAGGCGACGTGACCGGTCCACACCTCGGCACACGTTCAGCCGCATGGACCGCGGCGATCGTGCTCACCATCACCGGCAGCGGCCTTGTCGGCGGCGTGGCGCGGGCGGACGACATCGGCGATCTCACCGCGCAGCAGATCGCCGACCGCGCCCGCGACGCCCTGCTCGACGCGCACTCCCTGCACCTCAGCACCCGCGGGGACCTCGGCCGGGACAGTACGCCGATGTCCCTGGACCTCACCCTGGACCGGAGCGGCAACTGCGACGGCTCGGTGGACCTCGGCAACAGCCAGGGCTCGGTGCGGCTCGTCAAGCGCGGCAACGACGTCTGGGTCAAACCGGACGCGGACTTCTGGAAGAACCAGGTCCCCGACGGCGGCTCGGCCTTCGCCGCGATCCTGAACGGCCGCTGGATGAGGGCCTCCGCCACCGACCCCCGGCTGCTCACGCTGACGAAGGACTGCGACCTCGACACCTTCCAGCAGTTGGTCAGCGACAACGCGGACAACGACGCCGGCACGCTCAACAAGGCCGCGCCGACCACTCTCGGCACGGCGTCCGTGATACCGCTGACCAGGATGCGGCACAACATGACGCTGGTCCTGTACGTGGCGGCCACCGGGAAGCCGTACCCCCTGCGGCTCACCCTTCAGGGCGACGGGGCGGACGCGACCGTGAACTTCTCCGGATTCGACAAGCCGGTGCCCACGTCCACGCCGCCGCCGGACGAGTCGTTCGACATCAACGCCCTGCTGGGCCGTTCGACGGGGACGGCGTGACGCCGGGCCGGCCGGTGAGCACCACGTACAGCACCAGCGACGAGGCCAGCCCCACCGCCCAGCCGTAGTCGGCGAGGGGTTTCAGGAACGGGATCAGCCCACCGGCCGGGAACGGTCCCTTTCCGGGCTCCGAGTGGGAGCCGCCGATCGCCAGGACGCCGCCGACAGCGAAGGCGGTGACGGCCCGCCAGTTCCAGCCGTTGGTGTACCAGTAGCGGCCGCCGGGCCGGTAGAGGTCGGCGAGGTCGAGCACGGTGCGCCGGACGATCCAGTAGTCGGCGATCAGGATGCCGGCGACCGTACCCAGCAGCCCGCCGACGAGACCGAGCCAGGTGAAGATGTACAGCTCGGGCGTCTCGGTGAGCTTCCACGGCATGATCAGCACACCGACGACGCCGGTGACGAGCGCGCCGGTACGGAAGTTGATGAACTTCGGCGCGAGGTTCGCCAGGTCGTACGCGGGTGACACCACGTTCGCCGCGATGTTCACGGAGATGGTCGCGATGAGCACCGTCACCAGGGCGTAGAGCAGCCCGAAGACGTTGTCGGTGCGGGCGACCAGCTGGACCGGGTCCCAGATCGCCTCGCCGTACACGGCCTGCGAGCCGGAGGTCACCAGCACCGAGAGCAGGGCGAAGAGCGTCATCGTGGTGGGCAGACCGAACGACTGGCCCCGGATCTGGGCGCGTTGGCCCGCGCCGAAGCGGGTGAAGTCGGGGATGTTCAGCGAGAGCGTCGCCCAGAAGGCGATCATGCCCATCAGGGAAGGGAAGAAGACCGGCCAGAAGTCCTTGCCCCAGCCGAGCTTCGAGGGCTGGTCGAGCAGGGGTCCGAAGCCGCCCGCCTTGACGGCGACCCAGACCAGCAGCACCACCGCGCCCACGATGACGAACGGCGCCGCCCAGTTCTCGAACCGGCGCAGGGCGTCCATCCCCCGGTAGATGATGGCGAGTTCGACGGCCCAGAACACCGCGAAGCAGAGCCAGAGCGTCCACGGCTGCCCGCCGATCTCGGACGCCTTCGCCCAGCCGCCGAAGATCTTCCCGAGCAGGGTGAAAATGCCGACGCCGCCGATCCACGTCTGGATGCCGAACCAGGCACACGCCACCGCGGCCCTGATCAGCGCCGGCAGATTGGCGCCGCGCAGCCCGAACGAGGCACGGGCCAGCACCGGGAACGGGATGCCGTACTTGGGTCCGGCGTGCCCGGTGAGCAGCATCGGGCCGAGGACGATCAGGTTGGCGAGCGCGATGGTGAAGACGGCCTGTTTCCAGTCCATGCCGAGGGCGACGAGGCCGGAGGCCAGCAGCCAGGACGGGATGTTGTGGGCCATGCCGACCCAGAGCGCGGCGAAGTTGTACGTCGTCCAGTCGCGCCGCTCCAACGGGACGGGCAGCAGGTCGTCGTTGACGAACCGGTTGTCGGTGGGGACGGTGCCCGGGGCGAGTTCGATACGGCCGGGGGCCTCGGATATCCGGTCCTGCGGTGGTGGCGGTGGGACGGTCGATGTCATGACGGCTGGACCCTTCGCTCGGAATCGGTGCCGTGCGGGGCGGGGCGCGGGGTGGGTACGACCGCGAGAGCGGTCAGTCGGAGAGGGCGGGGATGATCTCGGCGCCGTAGGCGTCGATGGTGGCCTCGCGGGCGTCGTGCATGTTGTAGACGGCGAACTGGTCGACGCCCAGGTCGCGCAGGGCCCGGAGCTTCTCGATGTGCGCCGCCGGCGGTCCCAGCAGGCAGAACCGGTCGACGATCTCGTCCGGTACGAAGGTCGTGTCGGGGTTTCCGGCCCGGCCGTGGTGGCTGTAGTCGTAGCCCGAGCGTCCGGCGATGTACGCGGTCAGCGCCTCGGGGACGAGACCGGAGTGCTCGCCGTAGCGGGTGACCAGGTCGGCCACGTGGTTGCCGACCATGCCGCCGAACCAGCGGCACTGCTCGCGGGCGTGGTCGAGGTCGTCGCCTACGTAGGCGGGGGCGGCGACGCAGATGGTGACGGAGTCCGGGTCGCGGCCCGCCTCGGCCGCCGCGTCCCGTACCGCTTTGATCATCCATTCGGTGAGGAAGGGGTCGGCGAGCTGGAGGATGAAGCCGTCGGCCTTCTGCCCGGCGAGTGCCAGGGCCTTGGGACCGTAGGCGCCCATCCAGACGGGCAGCTTGCCGTCCTTGATCCAGGGGATCTGGACCGGCTGTCCGTCGATGACCGCCTCGCGTCCCTCGGCGAGGTCGCGGATGACGTCCATCGCCTCGCCGAGCCTGGCCAGGGTGTTGGGGCGGCGGCCGGCCACCCGCATCGCGGAGTCGCCGCGTCCGATGCCGCAGACCGTCCGGTTGCCGTACATGTCGTTGAGGGTGGCGAACGTGGAGGCGGTGACCTCCCAGGTGCGGGTGGAGGGGTTGGTGACCATGGGCCCGACCACGAGGCGTTCGGTGTGTTCGAGGATGCGGCTGTAGATGACGAAGGGTTCCTGCCAGAGCACCGCCGAGTCGAAGGTCCAGCCGTAGCGGAAGCCGTTGCGCTCGGCGCGGCGCATCAGGCCGACGACGGCGGAGGCGGGCGGGTCGGTCTGCAGGACGAGTCCGAAGTCCATGCCAGATGCTCCTAGTCCAGGTACTGACAGGTGGCGCGCGGGGTGTACATGCCGTGGCCGGCACGGCCGGTGAACGTACGGCGGTCGATGACGACCTCACCGCGCGAGAGCACGGTCTCCACCTGTCCGGTGAGCCGCTTTCCCTCGTACGCCGAGTAGTCGACGTTCATGTGGTGGGTCTCGGCGGAGATGGTCTGCTCTGCGGCCGGGTCGTAGATGACGATGTCGGCGTCGGCGCCCGGGGCGATGGTGCCCTTCTTCGGGTAGAGGCCGAACATCCGGGCCGGCGAGGCGCAGGCGATCTCGATCCACCGGCGGCGGGAGAGGTGGCCGTCGACGACCGCCTGGTGCAGCAGGTCCATCCGGTTCTCCACGCCCGGCATTCCGTTGGGGATCTTCGAGAAGTCGCCGCGGCCCATCTCCTTCTGCCCGGAGAAGCAGAAGGGGCAGTGGTCGGTGGAGACGACCTGGAGCTCGTTGTTCCGCAGGCCCCGCCACAGCGAATCCTGGTGCTCCCTGGGCCGCAGCGGTGTGGAGCAGACGTACTTGGCGCCCTCGAAGTCCGGCTCGGCGAGGTTGTCGGTGGAGAGGAAGAGGTACTGCGGGCAGGTCTCCCCGAAGACGGGAAGCCCCTTGTGGCGGGCCGCCGCGATCTCGGCGACGGCCTCGTCGGCGGAGACGTGCACCACGTACAGCGGGGCGCCGGCGACGCGGGCGAGCTGGATGGCGCGGTGGGTGGCCTCGGCCTCCAGCGCCACCTTCCGGACGTCTCCGTGATAACGCGGATCGGTGCGGCCCTCGGCGAGCGCCTGCTCGACGAGGACGTCGATGGCGATGCCGTTCTCCGCGTGCATCATGATCAGGCCGCCGTTGGACTCGGCCCGTTGCATGGCCCGCAGGATCTGGCCGTCGTCGCTGTAGAAGACGCCGGGGTAGGCCATGAACAGCTTGAAGGAGGTGACCCCCTCCGCCACCAGCAGGTCCATCTCCTTGAGCGAGGAGGCGTTCACGTCGGCGAGGATCATGTGGAACGCGTAGTCGATGGCGCAGTTGCCGTCCGCCTTCGCGTACCAGGCGTCGAGCCCCTCGCGCAGCGAGCGCCCCACGGACTGGATCGCGAAGTCGACGATCGTGGTGGTGCCGCCCCAGGCCGCCGCCCGGGTCCCGGTCTCGAAGGTGTCCGCGGCGAAGGTGCCGCCGAACGGCATCTCCATGTGGGTGTGCGCGTCGACGCCGCCCGGGATGACGTATTTGCCGGTGGCGTCGATGGTCCGGTCTGCGGTCCAGCTCGCTGCGGCGTCGGTGCCGTGCGCGGCGAGTGCGGCGATGCGGCCGCCCTCGACGAGTACGTCGGCATGGATCTCGTCGGATGCGGTGATGACGAGGCCGCCGTGGATGACGGTGCGGCTCATGTACCCCTCCTCACTGTGGCGGACTGGGTCTACGCACGTAGACCAGTGCGTGGTGAAGAACGTAGAAGTGGGTTACCCACTGTGGCAATACCGCTGCGGCTAACCGCTGAAGACGTTTCCGTTTCACCTGTCCGGCACTCCACCGGCCCAGCACGCGGCCCACTGCCCGGCACGGCGCGACCGTGCGGGTGCGGCCTCGGGCCGGGTCGTATACGCCGGTGGGCCGGGCGGCCGGCGGGCGCACCGGCCGACGCGCCCCGCCCCGGACGGGCGAGTGCCGCGAGTCCGTGCGGGGGAACCCTCCGGACGGCGAACGGCGGTCCTCCCCGGACCCGGGGTGCGGCCGCCTAGCTTCGCCCCATGATCAGAAACGCAGTCATCGCCTCGGTCGTCCTGTGCGCGTCGTTCGCCACCTCTCCCCCGGCGGTCTCTCCCCCGGTCACCGGGGCGGCCGGCCCGTCCGACGGCTGGCAGCGGGTCGGCTCCGGCAGCCTGGGCGGGGTGAGCGGCATGGCGACGGCCGAAGGTGCGCCCGTGGGCGACGGCCTGGCCGATGCCGTCGTCGTACGGGGCAACACCGGGGCCCGCGAGTCCAGGGTGGCGACGGTACGTCTGCGGCCCGGCCAGGGCCCGGTGGTCAGGGAACTCCCGTGGTTCGGCGCGCTCCCCGCCGGTCTGGAGGCGCTCGACGCGGTGCCCGGCGCCCCCGGGCACTACATCGCCGTGACGGGCAGCGGCGACGCCTTCCACATCGTGGTGGAGCACGGCCGGGCGACGGTCGAGGGCGACCCCGTGGCGCTGCCGGGCCGGCGCGACGGCGACGCCTACGAGGGCTTCGCGCTGCACCGGGACCGCTCGGGCAGGACCTTCGCGGTGTGGGCGACGCGGGGCGGCGGCGAACGGCCGGCCGTCGTGCGCGCCTCCTCTGTGCGCATCGGCGCGTACGGCCCGTACTTCGGCACCGTCAGCGCGCGGCAGGAGTTCGCCGTGCCGTTCCCCGAGCAGGAGGAGGTACGGCACATCAGCGACCTGAAGGTCCTCGACGACGGCACCGTCATGGCCTCGTCGGCCTCGGACCCCGGCGTGGACGACGGGCCGTTCACCTCCGCCGTCTACGACGCCGGCCGGCTCACCGTCAACGTGGCCCATGACGCGGTGCTGCGCCTGAAGCCGAAGCACGAACTGGTCCCGCTGGCCCTCTTCACCGAGCGGGACGACCGGAAGATCGACGCCATCGCCTTCCTGCCCGGCCGACGCGCCGTCTGGGGCACCGACGACGAGAAGAACGGGGGCTCCGTGAAGTTCGACCGCGTCGGACGGTAGCCCGACGGGCGGAGTCGGCCCCGTCCGGCCGCGGCGGGAGCGCCGCACCGGCGGCGCCCCCTCGCCGTTACCGGGAGCGCCGCACCGCCGCGGGCTCACCCCGCCGCTTGCAGCGCGTCGGCGAGGATCGCCGCACCCTCCTCCGCCTCCGGGATGGAGAGCGAGAGAGGCGGGGCGATCCGCAGGACGCTGGTGTTGTGGCCGCCGCCCTTGCCGAGGAGGAGCCCGCCCTCACGGGCCGCCTCCAGGACGGCCGAGGCCGCTTCGGGGTTCGCCTCGTCCGTACCCGGCTTCACCAGCTCGATCCCGATCATCAGGCCCCGGCCGCGCACCTCCCGGACGCACTCCGAGCCGGCGGTGATCGCCCGCAGCCGCTCGATGAGCAGTCCGCCGACCCGGCGGGCACTGCCCTGGAGATCGTGTTCGAGGAGGTACGAGAGGTTGGCGAGGCCGGCGGCCATGGTGACCGGCGAACCGCCGAACGTCGAGATGGAGTTGGCGTCCAGGCAGTTCATGACGTCGGCACGGGCGATGACGCCCCCGACCGACATGCCGTTGCCGATCCCCTTGGCGAAGGTGACGATGTCCGGCGGGCCGCTGCCCCCGTGCGCCTGCCAGCCCCAGAAGTGCTCGCCGGTACGCCCCCAGCCGGTCTGCACCTCGTCGGAGATCCACAGGATGCCGTGCCGGTCCAGGACTTCGCGGAACGCCGCGTACAGCCCGTCGGGCGGTGAGGTGAACCCGCCGACGCCCTGGATGGGTTCGGCGATCAGCGCGGCGGCGTCCCGGGTGTGGCCGAGCAGATCCTCCAGGTCCGCCACGCAGGCAGCGATGAACTCCCCGTCGCCCAGGTGCGCGTACGGTCCGCGGGTGCGGACGCCCCCGTGCACGTACAGCGTCTGGAGCGGTGACAGGCCGGTGGGCGACCACGCGTGGTTGCCGGTGACGGAGACCGCGGAGAAGGACCGGCCGTGGTAGCTGTTGCGCATCGCGAGGATCTGGTTCGACCCGCGGTACGCGGTTGCCAGCAGGAGCGCCGTGTCGTTCGCCTCGGTACCCGAGGTGGTGAAGAAGACCCGGGCGTCCGGGATGCCGGAGAGGGTGACGACGCGCTCGGCGAGCTCGACCATCGGCCGGTTCAGGTAGAGCGTGGAGGAGTGGATGATCCGTCCGGCCTGCTCGGTGACGGCCTTGGTGACCTCGGGCAGCGCGTGGGCGGTCATGGTGGTGAGGATGCCGCCGAAGAAGTCGAGGTAGCGGTTGCCGTCCGCGTCCCAGACGTGGCGGCCCTCACCGTGGGTGATCTCCAGCGGGTGCCGGTAGTAGAGCGCCATCCAGTCGGGGCTGACGGCGAGATGGCGGTGGTGCAGGCTGCTCACGGCTCCACCAGTCCCTCGTACGCGTCGGGCCGGCGGTCCCGGTAGAACGCCCACTGCTGGCGGACCTCGTCGATGAGCCCGAAGTCAAGGTCGCGGACGAGGAGTTCCTCGGCCTTGTCACTGGCCACGTCCCCGACGAACTGACCGCGCGGGTCGACGAAGTAGCTGGTGCCGTAGAAGTCGTTGTCGCCGTACTCCTCCTGGCCGACCCGGTTGATCGCGGCGATGAAGTACTCGTTGGCGACGGCGGACGCCGGCTGTTCCAGCTGCCAGAGGTAGCCGGAGAGGCCACGCGAGGTCGCCGACGGGTTGTACACCAACTGGGCTCCGTTGAGACCGAGTTGACGCCACCCTTCGGGGAAGTGCCGGTCGTAGCAGATATAGACGCCGATCTTGCCCACCGCCGTGTCGAAGACCGGCCAGCCGGCGTTTCCGGGCTTGAAGTAGTACTTCTCCCAGAATCCCTTGACCTGCGGGATGTGGTGCTTTCGGTACTTGCCGAGATACGAGCCGTCGGCGTCGATCACGGCGGCGGTGTTGTAGTAGAAGCCGGACTGCTCGACCTCGAAGACCGGGACGACGATCACCATGCCGGTCTCCCGGGCCAGTTCCCGCATCCGCTGCACGGTCGGGCCCTCCGGCACGGCCTCGGCCCAGCGGTAGTGCTCGGGGTCCTGTACCTGGCAGAAGTAGGGGGCGTTGAACACCTCCTGGAAGCCGATGATCCCCGCCCCCTGCCGGGCGGCCTCGCGGGCGTGCTCCTCATGCTTGGCGATCATGGATTCGGTGTCGCCGGTCCAGGTCGCCTGGACGAGTGCGGCGCGTACGACGTGGGACATGAGCTGCTCCTTCGACGCGGCGTCAGAGAGCCTCTTGGCATTTTCTACGCCCGTAGACACGTGCGTAGAGGAGAACGTAAGCCCCGCCACACAGCGGGGCAAGACCATCGCCGTGAACCAGCGGAGTCGATCATGTTTCGCACCCGTGCGGTCCAGCCCGGGAAGCGGGGACGGTGGGCGGGTCCCGGTGCTACCCGATCCCCGCCACCCGCAGCGCGTGCACCACGTCCCGCTCCCGCGCCTCGGACACCCCGCGGGCCGCCGCCAGCAGTTGCGGTACGAGATGGCGCGGATCGCCCTCCGCGATCCTGGCCGCGTCCTGCGGGCTCCGGACCCGGACGAAGGCGCCGAGCAGCGCCTGTGCCTGGGGGCCCCGGCCGGCCCGGTCGAGCGCGACCACGGCATCGGCGATCTCCGCGGCGGGCCGCGCCACCCCTTGGCGCAGCAGCCGGCCGCTGTCCTCCGGCCGCCCCGCCCCGGCCAGCGCGGCGGCCGCTGCCGCGAGGGCGGCCGGGGACAGCGAGGAGAGCTCCCACAGCAGCGTGCCCCAGTCCGCGTCGAGCCCCGCCCGCTGGAATTCCGCCGCCAGCACCGGCAACCGGTCCGCGGGCAGCCCGGCCGCCTCGCAGAGCACCCCGTGCGCCTCCCCGCTGCGGCCCTCCGTCCGCAGCCGGAGCAGGGCCGCGACGGTGTCCCGGGCCGACTTCAGCGCCGCGGGGTCCGGAGCGGCGGCCCGCGCGGCGTGGCCCTCGTCCCCGCCCGGTGCGCCGCCGAACCGGGCGCCGCGCGGCGCGGCGGCCGTCACCGGCGGCACGGGCAGGAGGGGCGCCACGGACACCGGGCTCTCGTCGTCCACGTCCAGCCCGGCGAACCGGGCGCCCCGCGGCCTTCTGCGCACGGGCGGGGCGGGAGCGGGGTCCGGGTCGGGCATGGAGAGGCCGGGCGGGACAGGGGCGGGCTCGGCGGGCTCAGCCGGCCCCGGTACGGCTTCGTGGGCGGCGTCCCACCCCGCCCGCGCGTCGCGGCCGGGAGCCCCGGCCACCGGCTCCGTCTCGTCGCGGAACCACCCCCCGGGCGCCGCCACCGCCGCGAGCCTCCGGCGCAGCTCCGTGCAGCGGGCCGAGGCGCGTTCGTGGTCGTCGCGGGCCCAGGCGGCCGACTCGGCGTCCAGCGCGCCCGCCTCGTCTCCCGCATGGGCCGCACGCAGCCGCTGGGCGGCGTGCGCCCGCTCCCGCAGCATCAGTTGCAGGCGCTCCACGAGCTGCTGCCGTCCGCCGGGGCGGCGGTCGTGGGCCGCGGCCGAGGCGGCGTAGAGCTCGGCCGCGCGTACCGACTCCAGCTCGGCGAACACGGTGCCGCGCGCCGTCGCGAGATCCGAGAGGAGCGACTCCATCACGTCCCAGGGCGGGATCTCCGCGCCCTCCAGACAGGCCCGCATCCCTTCCGGATCGCGTCTGTGGAAGACCCCGTACCAGCCCCGCGCGGGATCGAGCAGCTGCGTCAGGTAGCGCAGGTAGCGTGCGAACTCGCTTATGGACACCGCATGTTGATGCACCGTCACCGTCGCCCTCGGCCGCCGTCGGCTGGAACCTTCCAGTCCGCAGGCATTCGACCGCAGGTGTGTTACGGGACGGCTACGCGCTCTTTTCGGCCTTGGTGCGAGCGGCGCACGAGCTCGGCGGCGCGCGCCCCCGGCGGGACGGGCGTCCGGGGCTCAGAAGGTGACGGCGATCCCGGTGTGCGGCCGCTTGCCGAGCCGGACGATCATCGCCGGATAGTCCAGCAGCCAGTACTTCCAGGTGTACTTGCGGCTGATGGCCCGGCGCACGGCGCTGGTGCCCTCGGCGTCGAGGAGCCGGCCGGTCCCCTCGGCGCTCGCGGCGCCCTGCGCGATCCGGCCGCGGGCATCACAGACGGTGACGAGGACGCGGCTGTCGTTGCGCAGCCGCTTGACCTTCCACGAATCGGTCTTGGTCCAGATGAGCAGCTCGTCCCCGTCGACGGCCGCCCAGACCGGTGTGGCCACGGGCGTGCCGTTCTTCCGGTACGTGGTGAGGCTGACGTACTCGCTTCGGGCGAACTCCTGGAGGCTCATGGCGCCACCCTACGCACCGCAAGGGCGCGGCCCGCGGCACGGCCCGCTCGCACGGGAGCGGCCCGCTCCCACCTCACCCCTTCCGCTCCGGCTACCCGGCCAGCGGCACGACGTCCGGCTCCGGGGCGCAGCGCGTGAGCAGCTCGTCCATCGAGAGGCCGAGCGCGCCGGCCAGTGCCGCGACGGTGAAGAAGGCGGGGGTGGGGGCACGGCCGGTCTCGATCTTGCGCAGCGTCTCGGCCGAGATTCCGGCGCTGCGGGCGATGTCGACCATGCTGCGGCGGCCGCGCGCCTCGCGGAGCAGGCGGCCGAGCCGCTCGCCTCGCAGGTGCTCTTCTGGGGTCAGGGGCGTTCGTACCATGCCGTCATTCTAATACCGCTTGAACCGGTATAGTAATTGGCATGGTGCAACTCAAGACAGACTCATCCATCGAAGCCATGCGCGAGGCCGGCCGGGTCGTCGCGCAGATACTGGCGGCCACCCGGGACGCGGCGGCGGTCGGCGTCTCACTGCGGGAACTCGACGAGGTGGCCCGCGGCGTCCTGCGCGAGGCGGGCGCCGGGTCACCGTTCCTCAACTACCGGCCGGACTTCGCCCCGGTCCCGTTCCCCGGCGTGATCTGCACGTCGGTCAACGACGCGGTCGTGCACGGAATCCCGACGGACCTGCGGCTGCGCGACGGCGATCTGGTGAGCATCGACGCGGGCGCGAAGCTCGGCGGCTGGGTCGGGGACTCGGCGATCAGCTTCACCGTCGGCCGCGCCCGGCCCGCGGACACCCTGCTGGTCGAGACGGCGTTCGCGGCGCTGGAGGCGGGCATCGCGGCGGCCGTCGTCGGCAACCGGATCGGTGACATCGCGCACGCGATCGGCCGGGTCTGCCGTACGGCCGGCTACGGCATCCTGGAGGGGTTCGGCGGCCACGGCGTGGGCCGGTCCATGCACGAGGACCCGGGCGTCCCCAACGAGGGACGACCGGGTCGCGGGATGCCGTTGCGGCACGGAATGGTGCTGGCGATCGAACCGATGCTGCTCGGTGGCGGCCTGGACACGTTCGACACCGACCGGGACGGCTGGACGCTGCGCACGACCGACGGCAGCAGGGCCGCCCACGCCGAGCACACGGTGGCGATCACGGACGACGGCCCCAGGATCCTGACCGCGCTGTGACAGCCACCGCGGACGCGGCCTAGTTGTTCTGCAGGAACTTCTTCGCGAGGGCGTCCCCGGCGGTCACGGCGGCGCCGTGGCTCTCGATCGGTGACACCTCGGAGTTCTTGAACAGGATGTACGTGACCCCGGATTCGGCGCCGCCCGTCTCCGGGTCGGGGTCGATGCCGAGGGCCTTCGCCGTGGCGTACGAGGCCTCGCCGATGATCTTGTCGGGGCCGGTGTCGCCGACGACGGCGTACTCCACCTTGCCGCCGTAGATGACGGCGACGACTCCGCCGCCCTTGATCCCGGCGCTGCTGTAGTTCCAGATGCCGCTGCTGCTCGGCACGACGACGTACGGCAGCTTCTCCGCACTCAGCGGCTTGTCGCCCGAGGTGTGGAACGCGGTGTCGTCCTGGAACCAGGGGTCGGTGTCCGCGTTGCAGGCCGTGGTCACCTGTCCGTCGCAGTCGATGTCCATGTCGGCCTTCCAGAACACCGCGCCGTTCTTGCCGCAGACCGGCACCGTGGCCGATGTCTCCTCATCCGTACGGTACTTGCCGTTCGAGATCTGCGAACAGGACGAGACCTTGGCCAGCAGGTCGGCCGCACTGACGGAGCCCTCCCTGATGCCGGAGCCGGTGCCGTCGGAGAGCCGGGCGGTGTGGGCGACGGTTTCGAGGTGCACCGCACCTGTATCCGCGGTGGGGGAGCCGCCGGGGGCGGCCTGTGTCATCGATCCGGCCGCGAGCAGAGCGGCGCCGGTGGCTGCGGCGAGGGCAAGCGTTCGCATACGCATGGTGGGGGTGCCCTTCTATTAGGAAAGTTTCCTTACCGAGATGCCAAGATGCGCCCCCAGGCATGTTCACGTCAATACCCCGGAGGGCCGGCCACCGCGTTCACCACGCGACGGCCGGCCCCCGTGTCTCGTTGTCGACGGCCCGTCAGGACCGGCCGGCCGGCCTCACCACCATGGCCGAACCGCCACCGCGCCGTTCCGGCTCCGCGGCCGCGAGCCATCGCCCGTCCGGCAGCCGCTGCACACCCGTCGCCGCACCGATCTCCGGGTTCGGCTTGAAGACATGCCCCAGGGCTTCGAGTTGCGCCCGCACCGGGCTGTTCCACAGCCCCGGTTCGAGCTCCGTCGTCGCGGCGTTGCGCTGGCTGGCGCGGGGCGCCGCGATGGCGTCCACCAGGGAGAGCCCCCGGTCGACCTTGCCGATCAGGGACTGGAGCACCGTCGTGATGATCGTGGCGCCGCCCGGCGAACCCAGGGCCAGCACGGGCTGCCCGTGCTTCATCACGATGGTCGGCGAGATCGACGAGCGCGGCCGCTTGCCCGGACCCGGCAGGTTCGGGTCGTGGACGGCCGGGTCGGCGGGCGCGAACGAGAAGTCCGTCAGCTCGTTGTTGAGCAGGAAGCCGCGCCCCGGGACCGTGATCCCGCTGCCGCCGGTCTGCTCGATCGTCAGGGTGTACGCGACGACGTTGCCCCACTTGTCGGCGGTCGTCAGGTGCGTGGTGTTCTCCCCCTCGTACGTCGTCGGCGCGGCCTTCCCGCCGGTGGCGCAGTCCGCCGGGTGACGGGGGTCGCCCGGCGCGAGCGGGCTGGTCAGCACCGCGTCGTCCTTGATCAGGCACTCCCGCGAGTCGGCGAACCGCTGGCTGAGCAGCTCCTTCGTCGGCACGTCCTCGAACTTCGGGTCGCCGACCCAGCGCCCGCGGTCGGCGAACGCGATCCGGCTCGCCTCGATGTAGCGATGCAGGTACCGCGCCTCGCTCGCCTTCGAAAGGTCCGTGGACTCAAGGATGTTGAGGGCCTCGCCCACCGTCGTACCACCGGAGGAGGACGGCGCCATGCCGTACACGTCGAGCCCCCGGTAGCCGGTCCTCGTCGGCGCCTGCGGCAGCGCCCGGTAGGAGCGCAGGTCCTTCGTGGTCAGGTCGCCCGGCCGCACCACCCGGGAGGACTTGGGGTCGACGGGCGGATTGCGTACCGTCCGCACGACATCCTCGGCCAGCTTGCCCCGGTAGATCTCGTCGAGGCCCTTGCGGCCGACCTCGTCATAGGTGCGGGCCAGATCGGGGTTCTTGAACACCGATCCGACCACCGGCAGTTGACCACCGGGCAGGAAGAGCTTCCGGGTCGCCGGGAAGTCGGCGAACCTGGCCTGATTGCCCTCGGTCTGGGAACGGAACGTGCTGTCGACGACGAAGCCGTCCCTGGCGAGGCGTTCGGCCGGTTTCAGCACCTGCCGGAGCGATTTGCTGCCCCAGGTGTCGAGTGCGCTCTTCCAGGTGGCGGGGGTGCCGGGGGTGCCGACGCCGAGTCCGCTGGTGACGGCGTCGTCGAAGGCGAGCGGCTTCCCGTTCTCCATGAAGAGCGAGGAGTCCGCGCTGTGCGGTGCGGTCTCCCGGCCGTCGATGGTCTGCACGGTACGGGTCCTGGCGTCGTAGTGGACGAAGTAGCCACCCCCGCCCAGCCCCGCCGAGTAGGGCTCGGTCACCCCGAGCGCCGCCGCTGTCGCCACCGCCGCGTCCGCGGCGTTGCCGCCCTTGCGGAGCACCTCGATACCGGCGGCGGTCGCGTCGGCGTCGACGCTGGAGACCGCTCCCCCGTATCCCACCGCGACCGGGGACTTGGCCGGCGGCCGGACCGGTGGCGCGGACGAGGACGGCGCTGCCGCCCCGACCGACGCCACTACGGCGAGAACACCTAAGAACGACACATTCCGCGCGACGGAACGTCGCATGCGCACCTCCACTGAAGGATCGTCCGCGCAGGGTAGCGCCGCCCCGGCCGCCCCGTCAGGTCCGCCTCGGACTTGAGGCCGAATGCCCGCTGACATGCCCGCCCCTGACTGACGACATGGACCACACCGTGCCGGTCGTGACAGCCACCCGCGTCAGTGCCGCCCACCGGCGTCACGGACGTCCGTAAGGTGCGAAGGATTCGGGTGTCGGCCCACCCTTTGGGTGCTGATCCTGCCCTGGGTCACCATCGTGGCGCTTCCCCTGCCATCTGGACGAACCACCTCAAGTGCACTGGCTCAAAGGGCACTTCACCCTGCCGTGTCATCCCATCCGTGGTACCACGGAGGAAGTCTGTCGGGTCGAGTGTCGAACGGGGTGTCGTGGTGGCTGTGGGCTATCTGGTGACCGTGGTGTTGGCCGTGCTGATCGTGGTGTTCTGCCTGGTCCGCATACGCGGGCCGCAGCCGCTCTTCTACTTCAGCTACCGGCTCGGCCTGGTCTTCAACGAGATCCCGCACGTCGCTCTCTACGCGCTGGTGGCGTCGACGGCGCTGGCCTTCTCGGAGGGCGACATCGCCACGACCGCCGACCGGGTGAACGTAGGGGTGGCGGCGGTCGCGGCCGCCGGTCTCGTGGTGGTCACCCTGCGCGGGGTGCGGACGGCGTCCGTGGTGCGGGTCGCCCTCGACGACGCGTTCGGCGCCGGTACGGGCAGACGCCGCCGGCCGCCGCTGGCACGCATCCTGCTCAGGCCCGTCTTCCGCCGCCGCAGTGACGTCAAGCGGGTGGGCAACCTCAGCTACGGGGACGGAGGCCGCCGCAACCTCCTCGACGTCTACCACCACCGCTCGCGCCCCGAGGGCGGCTCGGTGCTGATCCACTTCCATGGCGGCCACTACGACCAGGGCCGGAAGAACACCCAGTCGCTGCCCCTGCTCTACCGGCTCGCCGGCCAGGGCTGGGTCTGCATCAGCGCCAACTACCGGCTGCGGCCCGACTTCCCGCATCCCGCCCATCTGATCGACGCGAAGAAGGTCATCGCCTGGGCGCGCGAACACGCGGCGGAGTACGGCGCGGCGCCCCAGGCGGCCGTGTTCGTGTCGGGGAGCTCCGCGGGTGGGCACATGGCGGCGCAGGCCGCACTCACCTCCGATGATCCGGCCTACCAGCCCGGGTTCGAGGAAGCGGACACCTCTGTGTCCGGCGCCATCGCACTCAACGGCTTTCTCGCGGAGTACTTCGACGGAGACCCGGCGACCTCGCCGGTGAACCTCGTCCGGGCGGACGCACCACCGTTCCTCATCGCGCACGGCGACCTGGACGAGCTGGTGGACACCGAGAACCCCCGGGCCCTCGTCACCGCTCTGCGCTCCGTCTCCACCTCACCGGTCGCGTACGTCGAACTGCCCGGCGGACACCATGCCTTCGACCTCTTCCACTCCTTCCGGTTCGAGGCGCTCATCGACGGCATCGAGGACTTCGCCGCGTGGGTGACGGCCCGGAGGAAGCCGGCCTGACCCCACACCTCACGCCTGGCTGACCACAGCCCCGGCCGGTTGTCCACGGCCTGTCCGGCTTCCGGCGCTCCCGGGCAGAGACACTCCCGGCCCGCGACGTCTTCGAGCGCTCTGTCCCCCTACCCGGCGAGCGTGTACAGGATTTCCGCGACCGGGACGGGATCCAGCGGGCCGACGTGTGACGCCAGGGGAAAATCGTGGACGCGGAACCTGTTGCCGGGCGTGAACGCGTCGGCTTCCGCGATCATTCTGTCCTGGAGTGCGGTGGCGATCGTCCGGTCCCGGCCGAAACGCAGATAGGTGCGGGGAATACGCCCCCAGCCACCGGCCCGGCCGACCGCTCGGCCCGCATAGGCGGCGACGGGCTCGTCGGTCTGCATGCCGGCCAGCGTCCGGCGGAACTCGGCGTCGGGGTAGTCCGCGCAGATCATCTCCTTCAGGAGGGCCAGCGCCCGGCTGTCACCTGTCCGGAAGTTCAGTCGTAGTACACCGAGCCGGTCCGGGTCCCCCACCGTCAGCTCGACCGGGCTGACGGCGTCGGCGTTCTCGGGTGCCGCCGTGCAGGCGTCCGCTGTGGGCAGGACACGGCTGGGACAGAAGGCCGCCATGTAGCAGATGTGGTGAAGCAGATGCGGGACCGCCTCGCCGACACGGCTGACCGATACGCCACCCAGGCTGTGCCCGACGAGCACCACCGGGCCGTTCCGCGCCGCCCGCCGCACGACGCCCGTGACGCGCGCCTCGTAGTCCTCCAGCCCGAGGCCCTTCAGCGGGGAGGCCTCGGCCGCCATCGCTTTGAGGTCCTGCCGCTGATACGACTCCGGCACGAAGGCCTCCGCGCCGTGCCGCGGCTGGTCCACCATGGCGACGCGGTGGCCGCGCAGCGTCAGCTCACGCGCGATCGGCATCCAGAACGCTCCGGCGCTGTGGGTACCGTGCACCAGCATGTAGGTGGTGGGCCCGCGACGCGGGTCCGCCGCGGCCGGCGAGGTTCCCAGCCCGGTGGCCGGCGCCACGCCGCCCACCGCGAGCCCCAGCCCACGCAATGCTGTCCGCCGGGTGGCACCTGTTCGTTCTCCGTTCGTCGCATTCGTCATGAGAACGACGCCATGAAAGGCCCACTCGGCCCGCCAGCGGCCCAGTGCCACCACGGAGGTAGACCCAACACCCCCTTCCCATAGGGCCGTTCCGCGTGTTCCAGAAGAGCCGGAAGCGTTGGTGAGACGACTCGTTCCTAAGCGACCGTGAGTACGATCTTGCCCTGGATGTGGCCTTGGGCGGCGCGTTCGTGCGCCGCTCGGGCGTCCGCGAGCGTGAACGTGCTGTCGATCGCGACACGGACCGTGCCCGTGTCGAGCAGGCGTCCCAGTTCGGCGAGCTGCGCGCCGTTCGAGCGGACCTGGGTGCCCGTGACCGTGACGCCCAGCCTCGCGGTCTCCTCTTCGTCGAACTCGCCGAAGAACACGGGGAACTGGGAACCGCCGCGCTTGAGCGTACGCAAGAAGCGCTTGCTCCGGGGGCCGCCGACGGCGTCGAGAACGAGGTCGACGCCGTGCACGAGTTCCTCGGGACGACTCTTGGTGTAGTCGATGAACCGGTCGGCGCCGAGCTCGCGGAGGAACCCTTCGTGTGCGCCCGATGCCACCGCGATGACATGTGCGCCCTTCCACTTCGCCAGCTGTAGCGCGAAGTGCCCCACCCCGCCCGCGGCGCCGTTGACGAGCACCGTCACGTCGGCGTCGAGCGGCACCGGGCGGTGCCGCGCCGCCTGGAAGGGCGACGGGTGGTCGTGTCCGAGCTCGATCAGGAACTGCCACGCGGTGAGCCCGGCCATGGGAGCCCCGGCGGCGTGCACGTGATCGATTCCGGCCGGCTTGAGTGCGAGGTCCGAGGCGGGCGCGGCCACGTACTCGGCATAGGTGCTGCCGTCGAAGCTGGGGAAGCGGAGGAGACCGAAGACCTCGTCGCCGACGGAGAAGCCGTCCACGTCCGCGGCGACGGCCTCGACGACACCCGACAGGTCCGTCCCCGGAACCACGGGCAGGTCGAACTTCGGCCTCGTCTCCGGAGGCAGGTTGGACATGCCGTCGCGCAGGTACCAATCGGGGGGATTGACGCCGACGGCGTGAACGCGCACGAGCACCTCGCCCGGCCCCGCCTCGGGGATCGGCACCTCCTCGTAGCGCAGGACTTCGGGACCTCCGTGCTCGTGGAGCCGGACTGCCCTCATCGTGTGTGTCGGCATCGTTTTCTCCTGACCGCGCTGCGGGATAAGCTCATTCGGATCAGCGATCCGGATAAGTGGATCACTGGTACGAATATATGGACCACTGATCCGAATAGTCAAGGGGAGCAGATGCGAGCCGACGCCAGGAAGAACCGCGACCACCTGCTCGCGGTGGCGGGCACCGCCATCAGCGAGCAGGGCGTCGATGTGTCGCTGCGCGACATCGCGCGCCGGGCCGATGTCGGGCTCGCGACGCTGCTGCGGCACTTCCCGACGCGCGAGGCGCTGCTCGACGCCCTGCTCCGCACGAGCTTCGACGAACTGACGGCGCAGGCGGGTGAGCTCGAGGCATCGAGCTCACCCGAAGACGCCCTCACCACGTGGCTGCGCGACTGCGTCGCGTGGACGACCGAGTACCGGGGGGTGACCGTGCTGATGGCAGCCGCCATCGAGGACACCGAGTCCGCACTCCACGCGTCGTGCGTCATCCTGCGTGCGGCCGGTGCGCGGCTCCTCGCCCGCGCCCAGGCCGCGGGTGCGGCGCGGAACGATATCGACGGCGCCGATGTGTTCGCGTTGATCGCCATGCTCGCCTGGCTCGGCGATCAGCCCTCGCTCGCGCCACGCGCCGGACATCTCTTCGAGGTGGTCGCGAGCGCGGTCCTGACGCGTGCGGGGCACAGCCGTGCCACGGCATGACGCCGGCCTCCGGCCGGTGGTGACGAACCCGTTAGCGATCGAGCTGCCCCACCGCGTCTTCGCCACCGGTGATGACAACGGCGACGGCCGCGCGGACCTGTCGGCGGGCGAGTCTCAGCTCCGCCGCAGCCGGCTCCGGGCGGCCGCCAGCGCGGTGCTGACCTCGGTCAGCCGCAGCGGACGGGCCAGCACCGCCACCACCAGGGCGAGGACCGCCACCCCCGCGCCCGCCGCGCCGAAGTCCCCGAACCCGGAGCCCTCCGTGTCGACGGCGCGGGCCGCCGCGTACGCCAGCAGCCCCGCGGGCACGCAGGCGGCCACCAGCCGTGCGTGCGCCCGCACTCCGGGCGAGCGCACCAGCGAGGGGCGTTCCGCGCCGCTCCCGGAGACCCTTCGGTGCAGTACGTACGCGGTGACGGCGAAGCCGGCGAACAGCGCGACGGAGTACGCCCCGGCCATCCCCGTGACCGCCCAGCGCGCGGGCAGCAGCAGATACGCGGCGACCGAGAGACCGGCGTTGAGTGCCGCGATGACCAGGTTCAGGCAGAACGGCGTCCGGGTGTCGCTCATCGCGTAGAACCCGCGGGAGAGCACGTACTGCCCGGAGTAGGCGATGAGCCCCGGTGCGAAGGCCGCCATCATGCCCGCCATCACGGTGATGTCCGCGGGGCCGGTCTGTCCGTGGCCGAAGACCGCTCCCATCAGCCACGGCGCGAGCGCGAGCAGCGCGGCGGCGGCCGGGACCACCACCGCGGCCGAGGTCCGCAGCGCGTACGAGACGTCCCGGCGCACCCCGGCGAGGTCGCCCTCGGCCGCCGCCCTGCTCATCCGCGGCATCAGCGCCGTGACGAGGCTGACGGTCACGATGCCCTGCGGCACCACCCACAGCTGGAAGGCGTAGCTGTACGCGGTGTAGCCCGCGCCGCCCGCCACGCCCTGGTCCGCGGCGTGCTGGCCGGTCGCGGTGGAGAGCCGGGTCACCACCCAGTAGGCGGCCTGGTTGGTCAGCACGAGCATGACGAGCCAGCCGGCCGCGCGCAGCGGCCGGGTGAGACCGCTGCCGCGCCAGTCGAACCGCGGCCGCCAGCGGAACTTCGCGGCGCGCAGGGCGGGTACGAGTGCCAGGGTCTGCGCGGCGATCCCGGCCGTGGTCCCCCAGCCGAGGAACTGGGCCTGTGCGGGGGTCAGGCTGCCGTCCGAGCCCGCCGCGGTCCAGAGGTAGAGCCCGAACACCGCGATGATCACGATGTTGTTGAGGACCGGGGTCCACATCATCGCCCCGAACCTGTTGCGGGCGTTGAGTACCTGTCCGAGGAGGGTGAAGAGCCCGTAGAAGAGGATCTGGGGCAGGCAGTAGCGGGCCAGGGCGATGGTGAGTTCGGCCTGGTCCCCGTCGTAGGTGGGGGCGTACAGGGAGATGATCAGCGGGGCGCCTGCGACGGCGAGCGCGGTGAGGGCGAGGAGCCCGGCCGTGCAGAGGGTGAGGAGCCGGTCGGTGTAGGCGGCCCCGCCGTCGGTGTGTTCCTTGGCGACCCGGACGAGCTCGGGGACGAAGACGGCGTTCAGGGCGCCGCCGATCAGCAGCATGTAGAGGATGTTGGGCAGGGTGTTGGCGACCGTGTAGCCGTCGGCCCGCAGTCCGGTGCCGAGTGCGGCGACGACGACCGCCGAGCGTATGAATCCCGTGGCCCGCGAGACGACGGACCCGGCGGCCATGACGGCGCCGCTGCGCAGCACCGAGCCCGTGCCCGGCTGCTCGTCCTTCTGCGCGGCGACCCCGGTGGTCGCGTCCGCGGCGGTCACCGGCGCGCCGGGCCGGCCCGGAACGTCCGGTACGGGGTGTCGCAGGCTGCTCCGCGCACCGATGTCTCCCACTCTCCGAGGTCTCCACGACCTGCTCGCCGGTGCCGGCTCGCGGCGTTGCCGTGCGAGGGGGCGGTCGTCGGGATCGAGGGAGGAGGATATCGGACGCGGGGAACCCGGCTTCTCACCGGTGTGCACGCGGGGTTGTGGACCGGCGGTGCGTTCCGGGCGGACGCCGGGCCGGCCGTTCCCCGTGGGCCCGGAGATCTTCCTCCGGTCCCCACGGTGTCCCGGCCGGTCACCGACGTGCCCTGATGGCCGACACCGTCGGCCCGTTTGCGCACCGAGCACAGCCCGGCCGGCTCACAGCTGACCTTCCCCTCGCCGGCGCGGACCGTCGTGCGGTCCGTGCCGTTGCACGAGAAGTGATCACCGGCTGCTGCCGGGCGGGCACCGCTCCCGGGTACCGCCTCTCGGCGGTTCCCGGCTACTGCGCTCCCGGCAGGAGCGTTCCTGGGCCGGCCGGTGCGACGTCCACCGCCTCCGTCCTCGGATTGCGCCGCTGCCGCCTGGCCACCCAGGTGGCGAACCAGGAGAGCAGCATGCACATCCCGATGTAGATCGGCGAGATCACCATCACTACGGGGATGAAGGGAAGATCGTAGTCGAGGTTGGAGGCGATGAGCTTCCCGGCATGGAGGAATTCCTCATACGTGATCAGATAGCCGAGTGACGTGTCCTTCAGCGCCACCACCAGCTGGCTGATGATGGTGGGCAGCATCGCGCGCACCGCCTGCGGGGCCAGGACGAACGTCGTGACCTGCGTCTTGCGCAGGCCCAGGGCGAACGCCGCCTCGTGCTGGCCGCGTTCCACCGAGTTGATGCCGGTACGGAACACCTCGGCGAGCACCGAGCCGTTGTACAGCGTCAGCCCGGCGACCAGGGCCGGCAGCGGCTGCACCTTCAGCGCGACGAAGATGAAGAAGATCATCACCAGTACGGGCATGGCGCGGAAGAACTCGACGAGGACCGTGGCGATCCAGCGGACCGGCCGGTGGTCGGAGAGCCGCCCGACGGCGAGGACGGCCCCGAGGAGCAGCGAGAGCACCGCGGCGTACGCGAACGCCTTGAGGGTGTTGCCGAGGCCGCGCAGCAGCAGTTCCTGGATGCCCTTGTACTCGAAGGGCGACCATTTGGCGCTGGTGAACTGGTCGGTGTCGAAGAGCAGGTAGATGACCCAGCCGACCAGGGCGAGGATCAGGACCGTCGAGACGATTCCGTAGACGAGGTGCCGTCTGCGGGTCAGCGGTCCGGGGATGTCGTAGAGGGCGGTGGCGGCGGGTACGGGGTGGGCGGTCATCGGGCGACTCCCCAGCGCTTCTCCATCACGTTGAACACCGCGCTGATCGACAGCGTGATGATCAGGTAGCCGACGGCGATCCAGACGAAGGTCCAGATGATGCTGAATCCCAGCTCGTTGAGGGTCTTGTAGGTGCCGAGCAGTTCGGTGACGCTGAACGCCCCGGCGATCGCCGAGTTCTTGGCCAGCGCGATGAGCGTCGAGCCGATCGGCGGGATCACCGAGCGGAACGCCTGCGGGAGCACCACGTTGCCGAGTGTCTGCCCGAACGTCATCCCGAGACTGCGGGCGGCTTCGCCCTGACCCTTGGGCACGGTGTTGATGCCGGAGCGCAGCACCTCGCAGATGAACGCGGAGGTGTAGCAGCCGAGTGCGAGGACCGCGAAGACCTTGAAGGGCAGCACGAGGCCGAAGCGTGGCAGGCCGAGCAGTACGGCGAAGAAGAGCAGGGTCAGCGGGGTGTTGCGCAGCACCGTGACCCAGACCGTGCCGAGCACCCGGAACGAGCCGACGGGCGCCACCCGGCAGGAGGCCATCACGAAGCCGAGGACCATCGCCAGGATCGAGGCGTAGACGGTGAGTTCGAGGGTTCCGAGGAAGCCCTTGCCGTAGAGCGAGAAGTTCTCGGTGAGTACGTCCATGGTTCTGGTCGTCCTCTCAGGTCGCCGGGTAGCGGTCAATGGGCGGCGGCTTGGGGGCGGGCGCCCCGGAGAGGCCGAGCGTGGCCTCGAAGGCCTTCTTCCAGTTGCCGTTCTTCTCGTTGGCCTCCAGCGCGTCGTCCAGGGCGAACCGCAGGGCGTTGTCGGCGCGCGGGACGCCGATGCCGTACGGCTCCTCGGAGAACGGCTTGCCGACCACCTTCATCTCGTCGGGCGCCTTGGCCGCGAAGCCCAGCAGGATCGCGTCGTCCGTGGTGACGACGTCGACCTGGTAGGTCAGCAGGTTGTCGACGCAGATGGAGTAGGTGTCGTAGGAGACCAGGTGGGCCTTGGGGTAGTCGGCGGCGATCCGCTGGTACGGGGTCGAGCCCGCCGCCGAGCAGACCGTCTTGCCCGCCAGGTCCTGCGGGCCGTGGATGTCGTTCTCGTCCGTGCGGACCAGCAGCCCCTGCCCGGCCATGTAGTAGGGGCCGGCGAACCCGACGAGCTTCTTGCGCATGTCGTTGATCGTGTAGGTGCCGACGTAGTAGTCGATCTGCCCGTTCTGCAGCGCCGTCTCGCGGTTGGCCGAGGCGATCGTCTTGAACCGGATCGTCTTCGGGTCGAAGCCCAGCGCGGCCGACATCATCCGGGCGATCTCGATGTCGAATCCGGAGTAGACGCCGGTGGCCGGGTCCTTCTCGCCCAGATAGGGCTGGTCCTCCTTGGCGCCCACCCGCAAGTATCCGCGCTTCTTCGCCTGCGTCCAGGTGCTGGAGGCGGGCAGCCGGAAGCCGGTGTCGACCCGGTAGACGGGCAGCGCCCCGGCCTTCGGCCCCTTCACCGGCGGGCTGCCGTCCTTCCCGCAGCCGGCGGCGAGGACGGCCAGCAGAAGGGCGGCACAGGCGGCCAGTACTTTTCTCGTACGCAACACAGGGCCCCCCGTCAGTGCTTGAGGATCTTGGACAGGAAGTCCTTGGCGCGGTCGCTCTCCGGCGCGGTGAAGAAGTCCTCCGGGACGCGGTCCTCGACGATGCGGCCGTCGGCCATGAAGACGACCCGGTTGGCGGCGGACCGGGCGAAGCCCATCTCGTGCGTGACGACGACCATCGTCATGCCCTCCCGGGCGAGCTGCTGCATCACTTCAAGCACCTCGTTGATCATCTCCGGGTCGAGCGCCGAGGTGGGCTCGTCGAAGAGGAGCGCCTTGGGGTCCATGGCGAGGGCACGGGCGATGGCCACGCGCTGCTGCTGGCCGCCGGAGAGCTGGGCGGGGAACTTGTCGGCCTGTGAGGCGAGTCCCACCCGCTCCAGCAGTTCGCGGGAGCGCCGGTCGGCCTCGTCCTTCCTCCGCTTGCGGACCTTGAGCTGGGCGAGCGAGACGTTCGCCAGCACGGTCTTGTGCGCGAACAGGTTGAACGACTGGAAGACCATGCCGACTTCGGCTCTCAGCTGGGCGAGCCCCTTGCCCTCCTCGGGAAGGGGCCTGCCGTCGAGCGTGATGTGGCCCGACTCGATCGTTTCGAGCCGGTTGATGGTCCGGCAGAGGGTGGACTTGCCCGAGCCGGAGGGGCCGATGACCACCACCACCTCCCCGCGGCCGACGGTGAGATTGATGTCCTGCAGTACGTGCAACTTTCCGTAGAACTTATTGACGTCACGCAGCTCGATCAACGGATCGACGGCCATACGCTGCCCTACCCACTTATCGCTTGGTCGAGGTCAGCGCAAACTATCCATCCCGGCAAGGGACTTCACACCCGACACGCGTAAATGGGGCATAAGGCGTTTTATCGCGCCGCAGCGCGGAAGCGCCGCGGGGACCGCCCCGACCCGCCCGGCCGGCTCAGCCCTCGGCCGACTCCGAGTAGAGCTGGGACAGCTCCGGGCTGCCCGACATCGCCCAGCTCAGGCCGGCCTCGACCACATCGATCTCGCGTCCGGAGGCGAGCCGCACCACGGGCCGGCCGCTCGGCCAGATGTGCCAGAGCGCGCCGGGAACGTTGCGCACCAGGACCGTGCCCAGGTAGAGCCCCGCGTCATTGCCCAGCCAGGGCAGCTCCTCCGGGTCGTCGCGCCAGCGCGGCGGCAGCTGGTCCAGTGCCGCCAACGAGACCGGGCTGTCGTCGAGTTCGAGCCCCCGCTCCCCGGCCCGGACGCGGAGCAGGTCACATTCGGCGAGCAACTGGGCCACGCCTTCCGGGTCGGCGTCGACGGCGGCGGCGAGCCCCGCCTCCCGCGTACCGTCGTGACGCTTACGCCAGTTGTCCAAGAAAGGGATGTTCATACCGCTCAGGGTCGCATCCCGGCCCGCATCCGCACCACAGGACGCGCGGTCTGTCGTTCGAGCGCTGAACACCTGACGTACCTCGCGTGTTCACCCGGACCCGTCCGGCGGCTCCGGGGGCGGGCCCGGAAAAGGGGTGGTGGCATACCGCCGCGCACTGGTAGCTTCACGATCATGTGCAGCCCCGAGTCGGACAGAAGCTAGCCACCGGTCCCCCGGTGGCTTCCGGACCGGCCGGACCCCGTCCGCCCCGGTCACGCACGGCAGCCACCCCGGACCCACGCGGTTGCGGGTTGCGCTTCGGCGTACACACACCGGGGTGAGAATCCCCCGGCAGTCACGGCTCCGCCTATGTGCCGTGTCACGGCCACGATCGCGGTGACCGTTCCGCCGTGCCGCCGCTCGCCGACGCGAGCGGGCGCGGCCCGCATCCCCAACCGGTTCTGTCCATCAGCCGTCCATGGGGTTCCTTCATGCCATTTTCCGTATACGCGCTCGGGCTCGCCGTCTTCGCCCAGGGCACTTCCGAGTTCATGCTGTCCGGCCTGCTGTCGGGCATCTCCGAGGACCTGCACGTCTCCATCCCCGCCGCGGCCCTGCTGACCTCCGCGTTCGCCGTCGGCATCGTGATCGGGGCGCCGCTGATGGCGCTCCTGGGGCGCAACTGGCCCCGCCGGCGGGCCCTGTTGTTCTTCCTCGGTGTCTTCGCGGCCGTCCATGTCGTCGGCGCGGTCACCTCCAGCTACGGCCTGCTGCTCGCGACGCGGGTCGTCGCGGCGCTGGCGAACGCCGGCTTCTGGGCGGTCGCCCTGGTGACCGCGGTCGCCCTGGCCGGGCCGGGGGCGCGGGCCCGCGCGACCTCCGTGGTGGTCGGGGGTGTCACCGTCGCCTGTGTGGCGGGTGTCCCCGCCGGGGCGTGGCTGGGCGGCCAGTGGGGGTGGCGGGCGGCCTTCTGGGCCGTCGCCCTCGTCTCGCTGCCGGCGATCGCCGTGATCGCGGCGGCGATTCCGGCGGGGCGGCCCCCGTCCGCCCTGCCGAGCGCACGCGCCGAACTGCGGAGCCTGGCGGGGCGCGGGCTGCAACTGACGCTGCTGACGAGCGCGCTCGTGCAGGGCGCGACCTTCTGCGCGTTCTCGTATCTCGAACCGATCGCCACCCAGGTCACCGGGTTCGGCTCCGCGTGGGTGCCCGCCCTGCTCGCCCTGTTCGGGGTCGGCTCGTTCATCGGGGTCACCGTCTGCGGCCGGATCATCGACTCCCGGCCGGTCGCGCTGACCGCTGCCGGTCTGGTGTCGCTCGCCGCCGGCTGGGCGCTGTTCGCGTGGACGGCGGGGAGCCCCGTGGCGGTGTTCGTGCTCGTCCTCGTCCAGGGGATGCTGGCGTTCGGCACGGGCACCGCCCTGATCTCGCACGTGTTCCGCCTGGCGGACGGTGCGCCGACCCTGTCGGGCTCGTTCGCCACCGCGTCGTTCAATGTGGGCGGCGCGCTCGGCCCCTGGATCGGCGGGCTGGCGATCGGTGCGGGGTTCGGCTTCCGGGCACCGCTGTGGGTGAGCGCGCTGCTGATGGTCCTGGCGCTCGGCACCGCCGCAGCCGCGCGGGCCTGCCTCCCGGCCCCCGTACCGGCACTAGGATCTGGCGCGGACGCACACACATACGAACAGGGGAGTTCGAGTGGCTGAGGACCGAGCAGGGGTCGTCGTCTACTGGCGGCCCGGCTGCCCGTACTGCGTGAACCTCCGGCTGCGGCTCCGGTTCTCGAAGCTGGAGTACACCGAGGTCAACATCCGGCGGGACCCCGAGGCCGCCGCGTTCGTCCGCTCCGTGGCGGACGGGAACGAGACCGTGCCGACGGTCACCGTGGGTGGGAAGGCCATGGTCAACCCGTCGAAGGGCCAGGTGATGGAGGCCGTGCGGGCTCAGGCACCCGGGGCGGGCACCTGAGCACCGCCCGTGCTCAGAGGTCGAGGTCGACGACCACCGGGGCGTGGTCGGACGCGCCCTTGCCCTTGCGCTCCTCGCGGTCCACGTAGCTGTCCTTGACGGCCGCGGTGAACGGGGCGTTGCCGTAGACGAGGTCGATGCGCATGCCCTTGTTCTTCGGGAAGCGCAGCTCGCGGTAGTCCCAGAAGGTGTACGGGCGGTCGTACTTCAGGGGGCGCGGCATGACGTCGGCGAGGCCCTCCTCGCGCAGCGCCGCGAGGGCGGCCCGCTCGGCGGGCGTGACGTGGGTGGCGCCCTCGAAGAGGGCCGGGTCCCACACGTCCTCGTCGGTCGGGGCCACGTTGAAGTCGCCGATGACCGCGAACGGCAGCGCCCCCGCGGCGTCCGCAGCGACCGCCGTCCGCAGCGCCTCGAACCAGCGCAGCTTGTACGCGTAGTGCTCGTGCTCGACCTCGCGGCCGTTGGGCACGTACACCGACCAGAGGCGGACGGGGCCGCAGGTGGCACTGATCGCGCGGGGCTCCTGCACGGCGTCGTACTCGGGGCCGCCGGGCAGCCCCGTCACGACATCCGACAGTCCGGCCCGGGAGATGATCGCCACCCCGTTCCACCGGCCGGTGGCATTGACCGCGGACTCGTAGCCGAGCTCGCGGAGCGCCTCCGCCGGGAACTGCTCGGCGGTGCACTTGGTCTCCTGGACGCACAGCACGTCCGTGCCGGTGCTCTCCAGCCAGGCGAGCAGCCTCGGCAGTCGGGCGGTGATCGAGTTGACGTTCCAGGTGGCGATGCGCATGTACGTAAACCTAGCGGCTGCCACTGACAGCCGTCGGGGCGCCGTCCCTCACAGGGCCGTCGAGTCCCCCGGTGTCAGCCGGCCGTGGTCGGTGCCGCCGAGGCCGCCGATCTGGGTGTCGTAGATCGGGCGGGCGAGATCGGTGAGCAGTGCGTCGTGGATGTCGATGGCGCGGCGCGGCTTGATCTCGCGGACGTAGTCGATGACCTCGGAGATCTTGTTCCACGGAGCCATCACCGGGAGCATCAGGGTGTCGACCGGGCGGTCGGGCACCGTGAGCGCGTCGCCCGGGTGGAAGAGCGAGTCGTCCACCAGGAAGCCGATGTTGGTGATCCGCGGGATGTCCGGGTGGATCACCGCGTGGAGTTCGCCGTGCACCTGGACGTCGAACCCGGCGGCCGTGAAGGTGTCGCCGTGCCCGACGGTGTGGACACGTCCCGGGAACGCCGCGGCGAGCTGTCCGGCCACGCTGCGCAGGGTCCAGATCTCGGCGGCCGGATGGGACTCCAGGCCGGCCCGCAGCCGCTCCTCGTTGAAGTGGTCGGGGTGCTCGTGCGTCACCAGGATCGCCTCGGCACCGACCGCGGCGTCCTGCTCCGAGAAGCCGCCCGGGTCGATGACGAGCGTGCGCCCGGCCTTCTCCAGACGGATGCAGGAGTGGGTCTTCTTGGTCAGCGTGAGCGCGAACGGCTCGGGATTCACAGCGTTCATGTGCCCCATCCTGCTACGCGGGCGGTGTCGTTTCGGCCTGAATCACCGACTGCGCGATCGTGAAGGCGGCGCCTGCCGCCGGAATGCCGCAGTACACGGCCGTCTGGAGCAGGACCTCCCGGATCTCGGCCGGGGTGAGGCCGTTGCGCAGGGCCGCGCGGACGTGCGCGGCCAGACCCTCCAGATGTCCGGAGGCGACCAGCGCGGTGAGCGTGACGGTACTGCGCGTGCGACGGTCCAGCCCCTCGCGGCTCCACACCTCGCCCCAGGCGTACCGGGTGACCAGCTCCTGGAAGTCGTCGGTGAAGTCGTCGGAGCGGGCCATGACGCCGTCCACATGGGCGTCCCCGAGCACTTCGCGGCGGATCCGCATGCCCTCCGGGTACACATCGGTGCGCCCCTGCGAGGGGTCCGGGGGCCGCACGGTGGCCGCGGTGATCTCCGCGACGGGCAGTACGGGGGCGGAGAGCTGGGGGGCGAAGGTGGGCGCCGGGATGGCCGCCTGGGTGTCCTGCCACGCGGCGGAGAAGTGGGTGAGCAGGAGGTCGGTGACGGCTCCGGGCTGTTCGACCGGGGCCAGGTGGGAGGCGCCGGGAACGAGGGCCAGCCGGGCGTCGGGTATGCCCGCGACCAGGGTGCGGGCGTCGCCGGGGCCGGTGACCTGGTCCTCGGCACCGACCAGGACGAGCGTGGGGACACCGATCCGGCCCAGTGCCGTACGGATGTCGAAGGCGGCGAGGGCTTCGCAGGCGGCGATGTAGCAGCCGGGGTCGGTGGTGCGGACCATCTGGACGGCCCACTCGACGATGGCGGGCTGGGCGGCGGCGAACCCCGGGGTGAACCAGCGCTCCGGAGCGGTGCGGGCCATCGGCTCCAGCCCGTTGGTGCGCACGATCACCCCGCGCTGCCGGAATTCGTCGGCGCTCCCGAACCGGGCCGAGGAGGCCACCAGGGCCAGCGAGGCGACCCGGTGCGGATGGCGCAGCGCGAGATCGGCGCCGATCGCACCGCCCATGGAGCAGCCCGCGTAGCCGAAGCGCTGGACGCCGAGGCCGTCGAGGGTGGCGAGCAGCCGGTCGGCGAGTTCGCCGACGGCGGTGGCCGGGTGGGCGGGTGCGCCGCCGTGGCCGGGGAGGTCGAAACGGAAGACTCTCCAGTGCTGGATGAGCTCGGATATCTGCCGGTCCCACATGTGCCATGACGTACCGAGGGAGGGGCCGATCACGAGGACCGGGGCGTCTTCCGGCCCGTCAAAGCGGTATTGCAGGGTTTCAACCTTCTTCTCACTCACCCGCCCACGCTCCCACATCTCACATTCTCCGCGTGAGCGGGGGCCGGGGCACTCGCCAGACCTCCCCACATGTCCGCAGCCGGCCGTAGATCCTCCACATCCGGCAGCGATCATCCCGTGGGCCCTGACCGGATGACGGCTCCAGGCCCCGTGGCGTTCCTGGTGGCCCGTCCTCAGAAGGCGTACCTGATGCGCAGCCACGGTGCGTGCGCGGCCAGGAGCTGCTGGAGCCGTGCCAGTGACCGCCGCTTGATCTCCAGGGAGTAACGGACATTGAGTGCTCCGTTCTGCGAGCGTTTGGTCTCCTGGGCGGCCGGCTGCCACAGCACCTCCTCGGCGCGGGGGTGCCAGCCCAGGTTGACCTCGTGGAGCGCCTCGTTGTGGGTCAGCATGATGATCTCGGCCGCCGCCTGCCGCTTCACGCGGGCGGGCAGGACGTCGTCGAGGTGAGTGAGCAGGCCGGCCCAGTCGCGCTGCCATCCAGGTCGCAGGACGACGGGCGAGAGGTTGAGGTGGACCTCGTAGCCGGCATCGAGGAAGTCGGCAGCCGCCGCGATGCGCTCGCCGACCGGGCTGGTCCGGATGTCCAGCAGCCGGGCGTCTTCGGGTGGCATGAGGGAGAAGCGCACCCTGGTACGCCCCTGGGGATCGAGTGCCAGCAGGTCAGGATTGACGAACTTCGTCGCGAAGGAGGCCTTCGCCGTCGGCAGGCCGCGAAACGCGGCAATGAGATCGGCCGTGTTGTCACTGACCAACGCGTCGACGGAGCAGTCACCGTTCTCGCCGATGTCGTAGACCCACGCCTCGGGGTCGCACTGGTTGGGTTCCGTCTTCGGGCCCTGGGCCCGTACGTGGCGGCGGAGGTGGGCCACGATCGCCTCGATGTTGGTGAACAGCGTGATGGGGTTGGCGTAGCCCTTGCGCCGGGGGACGTAGCAGTAGGCGCAGGCCATCGCGCACCCGTTGGAGGGGCCGGGGGCGATCCAGTCGGCCGACCTGCCGTTGGGGCGGGTCCGGAGCGTGTGCTTCACCCCGAGGACGAGCGTTTCTGTCTTGATGCGGACCCATCGGGAGATGTTGCCGTCGTTGCCGTGCAGGGAAGGGATACGCCAGTGACTCGCGACCTCGGTCACGCGCGCTCCCGGCACCCGGGACATGATCTGCCGGCCTCGCGGCGAGTCCAGCGCCGCCGGCTCGGCGTAGACCTCCCGCACGTCGAGCATCCGGCGCGCCTCCGGGGTGTCCCGGAACGCCGGGGACGCGCCCGGCCGCGGATCCGTGCCCGGCCATCCGAACAGCGCCTGCTGCTCGGGCTCACCCCGGGCGGGGTCGGCCGGCGGCTGATCCACGTGTCTTTCCTCCCTGAGGGCCGCGGCCGGTGCTCGTGCGCGGGCGGCGCAGGTGCGTGTGGTGGGGTCGGTGGTGCTGAGGGGTGTCAGTCGCGGCGGTCCCGTTCCTGGTCCAGCAGGTCGTCGAGATCACGGAGCCTGTCCAGCCCTCGCACCGCCCGGGTCATCCGCGCGTTGCGTTCGAACCGGTCACGGTGGCGGTGCAGGAGATTCCAGTAGCCGGCGGTGAAGGGGCAGGCCTCCTCGCCGACCCGTACGGACGGTTTGTACCGGCAGGGGCCGCAGAGGTCGCTCATCCGGTTGATGTAGGCACCCGCAGACGTATAGGGCTTGGTGGTCATGCGGCCCCCGTCAGCGTACTGCGACATGCCCACCACGTTCGGGACCATGACCCAGTCGTAGCCATCGACGAAGCCGCGATGGAACCAGTCGGTGACGGCCCGGGGGTCCCAGCCTCGCTGGAGGGCGAAACTGCCCAGGATCATCAGGCGGGGAATGTGGTGTGTCCAGCCTGTCACCCTGACTTGTTCCAGGACGTGGGAGAGACAGTTCGCCCCGGTCCCGGCCGGGGACAGTTCCGTGAACCAGTCGGGCAGCGGCTCGTGGTGACGCAGGACGTTGCTCACGCGGTACTCCTCGTCGAAGTACCAGTAGACGTGCCAGACGAACTCGCGCCACCCGGCGATCTGCCGCACGAACCCTTCGGCGCTGTTGAGGGGCACGTCGCCCGACCGCCATCCGGCCTCCGCCCGCTCGACGCATTCGGCGGGGTCCAGCAGCCCGAGGTTGAGCGACGTGGACAGCAGGCTGTGGCTCATCGTCGGGTCCCCGGACAGCACCGCGTCCTCGTACGCCCCGAACGTGGCGAGCCGGTGCTCCACGAAACGGCGGAGGCCGGCGAGTGCCTCCCGGCGCGTGGCCGGGAACCCGCGGGGTGCGTCATCGCCGACGAACTCCACGTCCCCGTCGCGCGACCACCGGTCGAGGTCGGACCGCACCTCGTCGTCGATCTCGCTCTCGAGGGGCCGGTAGGGTGCCGGAACGCCCAGGCCGGTGACGCCGCGAGGCGGGGGCTGCCGGTTGTCGTGGTCCAGGTTCCATCGGTCGCCGGCGGGCCGGTCGCCCTCCATCAGCAGATCGTGCTCCTGCCGGACCCATCGGTAGAAGTCCTCCTGGCGGAGGTGTTTCGTGCCGCGGCCGTCCGCCCAGATCCTGAACTCGTCGTGGCTCACGAGGAAGCCCCGTGCCGGCAGGACCCGCACGGAGGGCAACGCCCGCACGAAGGCGTGGGCCGCACGGGAGGTGGGGTGGTGGACGGTCACCCGGGCGTCCCCCACCGCCTCACGCAGTCCCTGCCGGTACGTGTCCGCCTTGACGTACCGCACTCGGTCACCGAGCTCGGCGGCCCGGTGGCGCATCGCGGAAAGGACCAGGTGCGCCTTGGCTCGATGGAAGCGCCTCCGGCGGAAGACGCTCCGGGACTCGATCATCAGCAGTGGCGCGTCCCGGTGCGGGCCGCCCCGCGCCGGGTCGACGAAATGCGGCCCGAGCTGATCGCCGAACAACCAGTGGAGGGTGCCGGAGTCTTCCTTGATCATGCCGAGCGCCCCCTTGGCGGACTGATATCCGGGCGGTGTCGCACGTTGCCCGGCCGGATCGGTCCGCACCGCGTGCCTTCCCCGCAGATCAAAGCGCACGACGGCGCGGGTCACGGGCGGCACACGCCGGGGCGTTACGCACGGCGGCACCGGCCGCAGCACACCATGCCGGCCAGTCGCCGCGACCGGGTGCGGGGCAATCGGCCGATGGGTCAGCGGGGAACGGGCGAGGGCCCGCCCCTTGGTGGGACGGGCCCCGTGTGGCGCGAGAGGATCAGCGGTGCATGTACTCGGCGTAGAGGAAGCCCTTCTCGTCCTGGAAGTGCTGCTTGTTCTCCTTGGCGTACGTGATGCCGTACGGGCCGCCGAGGTTGAGGAACTCCGCGTTCGAGCGCGAGGCGTCGATCTGCTGGTAGCCCGCGAGGACCTTGCCGGCCTCCCCGCCACCGTCGTGGGCTGCGGCCGGTGCGGCGGCGACGAAACCTGCTGCGGCAACCGTGGCCAGGGTGATTGCAATACCTCGAAGCATGGGCAC
Organism: Streptomyces sp. NPDC087428; assembly: GCF_044744085.1. NCBI lineage: Bacteria > Bacillati > Actinomycetota > Actinomycetes > Kitasatosporales > Streptomycetaceae > Streptomyces > Streptomyces sp. NPDC087428. The sequence continues at coordinate 254,786 of NZ_JBIUXR010000008.1, read as the reverse complement.
TCCCTCTGCGATACGTCACGAATGGTGCGGGCGGAACCACCATGACCCGGACACCGGACCGCCACGGTCAGGCACGTCGGTCCCGGACGGGGAAGGCACCGAACGGACCCCCCGATTACTCCATTCGCCGCAGTGTGCGCGAGGTCACGGGGTGGCCGCGGACACGACGTACACGACGGGGGACATCGGATCGGTCATGTCGACGGTGATGTCCTGGGTGGGGCGCGGGTCCGGGTTGGTGTGGGTGGTCCCCGCCCAGGCGACGCCGTCGCCGAAGTACCAGCCCGCGACCTTCGTCTCGCGGTCGCCGACGGTGACCTCGCCCGCGGTCAGGGCGGCGCGGCCGGTGCCGACCCGGGTCAGGAAGCGGTCGAGGCCGTTGGACGTGGTGCGGAACTGCACGTACATCCGGCTCGCCTTCCAGTTGTTGGTCTCGTAGTACTGGACCTCCACGGCGTCGCCGGGGATCGGTACCTCGAAGATCCGGCGGAGCATCCGGGACGGCCAGCCCTCGCGGAGCCCCTGTGCCGAGGCCTCGGCCGCCTTGTCCTGGCCGGAGCGGCGGCTCTGTCCCGCGGAGATCAGCAGATATCCGGCCGGGATGCCGATGAGCAGCACGATGATGGTCGCCGTGATCAGGCGCCGGCGGATCGTTCTGCGCCGGTCCTGCGGCGGCCGTCCGTCGCCCGGCTCGGGCGGCGGGGACTGACGCGGCACGACGGGGTGCTCGGCTGCGGTCATGGGTGTGGGAGTCCCTAGGAAGTGCGGGTGTTGCGCGTATTACGGATGGTGCTCGCCGCCTGGTCGTAGATCTGCGCGTACCGCTCGTACCGCTCGACGCGGCGGCGGTTGGTACGGCGGAACCTGCGGGCCACCAGTCTGGCGAGGTCGGCGGCGCCGACCATACCCGCCTCCGGGCCGAGCTGCGCCTTCGCGATCCGCGCCTCGGGGCGGTAGCCGCGGCCGGTGAGGTGGCGTTTGAAGGCGTCCCTGGCCGGTCCGATCAGCAGGTCGTCGGCGGCACTGACACCGCCTCCGATGACGAAGCAGGAGGGGTCGAGCGCGGCGGCCAGATTCGCGATGCCGACGCCGAGCCACTGGCCGATGTCCTGGAGGAGCTCGATGCACATCGCATCGCCCTCGCGGGCCAGTTCGGTGATGAGCGGTCCGGTGATGTCGGGGATGTTGCCGTTGACCCGCTCGATGAGGCCGTGGGCCACCGGGGAGTCCGCCGCGGCCAGTTCCCTGGCCTCCCGGACGAGCGCGTTCCCGGAGCTGTACTGCTCCCAGCAGCCGCGGTTGCCGCAGGGACAGCGGTGGCCGCCGGGCACCACCTGCATGTGGCCGAACTCACCCGCGACGCCGTACTTGCCGCGCTTGACCTGACCGTCCTCCAGGATCGCGCCGCCGATGCCCGTACCGAGGGTGATCATGACGAGGTGGTCCTCGCCACGGCCCGCGCCGAAGCGCCATTCGGCCCAGGCGGCGGTGTTGGCGTCGTTGTCGACCATGACCGGGACGACCAGCCGGGAGGCGATGGCGTCGCGCAGGGGTTCGTCGCGCCAGGCGAGGTGTGGGGCGAACAGCACCTTGGAGCGGTCCGCGTCGACCCAGCCGGCCGCGCCGATGCCCACCGCGTGCACGTCGTGCCGGTCGGAGAGGTCCAGGACCAGCTCGACGATGGTGTCCTCGACGACCTTGGGGCTCTTGGACTTGTCCGGCGTCTCGGTGCGCAGGGTCTCCAGGATGTTGCCGTCGGCGTCGACGACGCCGGCCATCACCTTCGTCCCCCCGATGTCGATGCCGACGGTGGGGACCCGCGGCGCGGTGAGGTGCGAGCGCCGCTCCCGGGTGCCGACGGTCCGCAGGACGGTGGCGCGGGCGGAGCCGCGGTGTGTGAAGTCGCGGTACGTGCTCATCGTCCCTGGGGGGTCTGGAGTGGCCGGGTTCGAGGTGATCCCGGCGGCGGACGGCGCCCGTCGGCCCCGATTCTGCCATTGCCGGGCGGGCGGGGCCGCCGGACTGGGTGACCGGGCGGCGGAGCTACGCGGTGTCGCCCTCCACCGGGCCCCCGCCGCGCAGGTCCGGGCCGGGGGTGCGCTCCAGCTCGTGGCTGAGCTCCTCCAGCTCGCTGCCGCCCGCCATCTGGCGGGTGAGCTCGTCGAGCGTGATGTCGCCCCTGGTGTGGCTGCCGGCCATGGCACCCCGCTTGAGCAGCACGAAGCGGTCACCGACGAGGTACGCGTGGTGCGGGTTGTGCGTGATGAGGACCACGCCCAGTCCCGCGTCCCTGGCGGCCGCGACGTACTTGAGGACGACGCCGGACTGCTTGACGCCGAGCGCCGCGGTCGGCTCGTCCAGGACGAGCACCTTGGCGCCGAAGTGGACGGCCCGCGCGATGGCCACGCACTGGCGCTCGCCACCGGACAGGGTGCCGATGGGCTGGTCGACGTCGCGCAGGTCGATCCCCATCCGCAGCAGCGCGGAGCGGGTCGTCTCGCGCATCAGCCGGACGTCGAGGCGCTTGAAGGGGCCCGCGCCGGTCGTCGGCTCGGAGCCGAGGAAGAAGTTCCGCCAGACCGGCATCAGGGGGACGACGGCGAGGTCCTGGTAGACCGTGGCGATGCCCCGGTCCAGGGCGTCGCGCGGGTTGGCGAGCGTGGTCTCCTCGCCGTCGACGAGGAAGGTTCCGGCGTCGTGCCGGTGCAGCCCAGAGATGATCTTGATGAGGGTGGACTTGCCGGCGCCGTTGTCGCCGAGGACGCAGGAGATCTCGCCCGCCCGCACCTCCAGCGACACGTCCTGGAGTGCCTTGATGTTGCCGTAGAACTTGCTGACGTGGTCGAGCTCGACCAGCGCCCGCCGGTCGGTGTCCGCCGGCCCGTTCGCTGCCTGGGGGGCCGTCATTTCGTCGCCTCCGCGCGCTTGCGTACCCATGCGTTGAGCAGGGTGGCCAGGAGCAGCATCGCTCCGAGGAAGAATTTGAACCAGTCCGGGTTCCACTCCGCGTACACGATGCCCTTGCTGGTCATGCCGAAGATGACGGCGCCGATCGCCGAGCCGATCGCGGAGCCGTAGCCCCCGGTGATCAGGCAGCCGCCGATGACGGCCGCGATGATGTAGATCAGTTCGTTGCCGACGCCCTCGCCGGACTGGACCACGTCGTAGCTGAACAGCAGGTGCTGCCCGGAGACCCAGGCGGCGAAGGCCACCCCGAGGTAGAGCCCGATCTTCGTGCGGATCACCGGGACGCCGACCGCGCGGGCCGCGTCGGCGCCGCCGCCGACGGCGTAGATCCAGTTGCCGAAGCGGGTGCGGAGCAGGATCCAGGTCGCGATCGCGACGAGGACGGCCCACCACAGGATGGTCACCTTGAGCTCGACGCCGCCGACGGTCCAGTGCGAGGCGAAGAGCTTGCGGGCCGAGTCGAAGCCCTCCATGTTGCCGATGGTCTTCGTCGACACGGTTCCGCTGATCAGCTTGGTGAAGCCGAGGTTCAGCCCGGTCAGCATCAGGAAGGTGCCGAGCGTGATGATGAAGCTGGGCAGTTTCGTACGCGTCAGCATGAAGCCGTTGAACGCGCCGAAGGCCAGGGTGACCAGCAGCGACACGAAGACGCCGACCCAGACGTTGGCCGTCATCTGGTAGCTGAACATCGACGAGACCAGCGCCGAGCTGGTGACCATCACACCGGCGGAGAGGTCGAACTCGCCGCCGATCATCAGCAGCGCGACCGGCGCCGCCATGATCCCGATGGTGGAGGCCGCGTAGAGCACCGTGCCGAAGCTGGTGGCGCGCAGGAAGCTGTCGGCGACGACCGCGAAGAAGAGGAAGACGGCCAGGGCGCCGACGACAGACCCGAGCTCGGGGCGGCCGAGGAGCTTGCGCAGCGGTGAGGTGCGCAGCAGCCGCTCGTCGGCCCCGGCGGGGGCGGGCTGCCCGGGTGCCGCGGTCATCGGGTTCCCCGGTCGGCGTACTCGGCGAGCTGGGCGGCGTCCTTGGAGGTGATGATCTGCGGGCCGGTGAGGACCGGCCGGCCGCCGCCGAGGACGTTGCGGTTGTAGCGGTAGAGCCAGAGCAGGTCGACGGCCTCGTACCCCTGGAGGTAGGGCTGCTGGTCGACGGCGAAGCCGAGGGTCTTGGCCTTGAGCTCGGCGGCGACCTTGGCGTTCAGGTCGAAGGTGTCGATCTCGGCCTTGCTGCCCGCGGTCTGCTTCGCCTTGACGGCGGCGTCGGCGAACGGGGCGCCGAGGGTGACGACCGCGTCGATGTCCTTGTCGGCCTGGAGCTTCGCCTCGATGGAGGCCTGGACGTCCGGCATGTTGGTGCCCTCGACGTACAGGTTCTGCATCTGGCCGTCGAAGGTCTTCTTCGCTCCGGCGCAGCGCTGCTCATGGCCGACGTTGCCCTGTTCGTGCAGGATGCACAGGGCCTTCTTGCGGCCGCGCTCGTTGAGCTCGTCGCCGACGGCCTCGCCGGCGATGGACTCGTCCTGGCCGATGTGGGTGAGCGCGCCGTACTGCTTGGACTCCGCGGAGCCCGAGTTCACCGTGATCACCGGGATGCCGGCCCGGGTGGCCTTGGCGACGACGTCCTTCATGGCGTCGGGCTTGGCGAGCGTGACGATCAGCCCGTCGACCTTCTTGTCGATGGCGGCCTGGACGAGCTGGGCCTGCTGCTGCGCCTCGTCGTTGTGCGAGTACAGGAAGTTGATGTTGTCCTTGCCCGCCGCCATCTTGGCGCCCTTCTGGACGATGTCCCAGAAGGTGTCGCCGTCGCCCGAGTGGGTGACCATGGCGAAGGTCCAGCGGGGCGTGTTCACCGCGGACCGGCCCTCGGCGGCGGCCTGCGCCGCCCGGTCCTCCGCCCGCTTGCCGCCGGTGCTGCTGCATCCCATGAGGGAGGCCCCGAGCACCGCCGCAAGCACGGCACCCATCGCACGTACCCCTGTCCGAACCCTTGCCACGACTCCGTGCCCTTCTCGTGCTGCTCGTTGTGCTGCTGGTGGGGCCGGGGCCCGTACGGTCCCGGTCCGGCTGGGCAAGTATCCCCGAGCCGTCGACGCCGTCGCCCGGCAGGGCGTGGCGCGTGTGTCGGGCCGGGGCGGCCGCGTGCCGCCGTCGTCACCGTACGAGAAGCCGGGAAAGCCTCCGACACCGTACGGAAGTCGCGGGGCGCTGTCACCGTGCGGGGAGACGGAAATCGAAGGAGCGGCGCGGGGGCCGGCGGGTGGGTGCGGGATTTCCCGGCCTCGGCAACGGGCCGCATTCGGACATAGAACCGACTTTGTCAGGACATATAGTTGACAGCCTTGCCGGTGACCGGCACGTTGGGTCCATGCGCATCGGACTCATCGGCACCGGCCGGATCGGCTCCTTCCACGCGGGCGTGCTGTCCCGCCATCCCTCGGTGGACACCCTGGTGGTGACGGACACCGACCCCGCCCGCGCGGCCGAGGTCGCGCACCGGACCGGGGCGGGCGCCGCCGGCTCCGCCGAGGAGGTGTTCGGCGCGGGCGTGGACGCCGTGGTGATCGCCTCCGCCACCGCCGCGCACGCCGAGCTGATCGGCCGGGCCGCGCGGGCCGGACTGCCCGCGTTCTGCGAGAAGCCCGTCGCCCTCGACCTGGCGGGCACGCTGGACGCGCTGCGCGAGACGCGGGAGGCGGGGAGCGTGCTCCAGCTGGGGTTCATGCGCCGGTTCGACGCGGGGTACACGGCGGCGCGCGCCGCCGTGCGCGGCGGGGCGCTGGGCCGGCTGCACACCGTCCGGACGGTGACCTCGGATCCGGCGCCGCCGCCCGCGGCCTATCTGCCGCTCTCCGGCGGGCTGTACCGGGACTGCCTGATCCATGACTTCGACATGGTGCGCTGGGTGACGGGCCGTGAGGTGACGCGGGTGTACGCCACCGGCTCGGACGGCGGCCTTCCCATGTTCCGCGAGGCCGACGACGTGGACACCGCGGCCGCGCTGCTCACCCTCGACGACGGCACGCTCGTCACGGCGACGGCGACCCGCTGCAACGGCGCCGGGTACGACGTACGGATGGAGCTCGCCGGTGAGCGGGACCAGATCGCGGTCGGCCTGGACGACCGCACTCCGCTCACCTCCGCCGAGCCGCAGGGCCCCACCGCCCCCGCCAAGCCCTGGCCGGGGTTCCTGGAGCGCTTCGCCCCGGCGTACGAGGCCGAACTCGACGCCTTCGTCCGGCTGGTGCGGGGCGAGGCGGCCAATCCGTGCGACGGCCGGGAGGCCCTGCACGCCCTGCGGATCGCGGAGGCGTGCGAGGTCTCGCGCCGGGAGCGCCGGCCGGTGGAGCTGTCGGAGATCCCCGGGGGCTGAGGGCGGTCGCGCGCGGGGGCCCGGCGGCCCTCACCACCTGACCGGCAGTCCCTCCGGTCCCCGTATGAGCATCCCCGTACGCCAGGTCAGTGTGTCCGGATCCGCGTCCAGTGCCAGCCCGGGGCAGCGCTCCAGCAGTGATCCGATCGCCACCGCCGCCTCGATGCGGGCCAGCGGCGCACCCAGGCAGTAGTGGATCCCGTGCCCGAAGGCGACGTGTCCCCGGGCGTCCCTGGTGATGTCGAACCGGTCCGCGTCCGGGTAGCGGTCCGGGTCGCGGTTGGCGTCGGCCACCGCGATCAGGACCAGCTCGCCGCCGCCCGGGATCACCGTGCCGCCGATGTCGAGCGGGCAGGTGGTGAAGCGGTAGGTGGGTGTCTCGATCGGGCCCGCGTAACGGAGCGTCTCCTCCACCGCGTTGTCGATGAGGGCGGGGTCCGCCCGCAGCGCCGTGAGCTGCTCCGGGTGGGTGAGCAGGGCGAGTACCCCGTTGGAGATGAGGTTCACCGTGGTCTCGTGGCCGGCGACGAGCAACAGCCAGGCCATGCCCATCAGTTCCTCGGCGGAGAGCCGGTCGCCCTCCTCGTCGGCCGTGTGGATCAGCGCGCTCATCAGGTCGTCGCCGGGCCGTTCGCGCTTGGCGTCGAGGAGTCCGGCCAGGAAGCCGGACATCTCGGCGGTCGCCGTCCGGCGCTCCGCGGCGTCGATGGAGGACACGGCGATGTTGGACCAGGCCCGGAAGGCCCGGCGGTCCAGGAAGGGCACCCCGAGCAGTTCACAGATGACGGACATCGGCAGCGGGAACGCCAGCGACTCGACGAGATCGGTAGCGCGGCCGGGCCCCGCCAGCATCGTGTCGAGCAGTTCGTCCGTCATCCGCCTCACACGCGGGACGAGTTGCTGCATCCGGCGCTGGGTGAACTCCCGCGCGACCAGCTTGCGCAGCCGGGTGTGCACGGGTGCGTCCGTGCTGAGCATGGACGTCCCCGCGGCGACCTGGCTCACGCCGAGGGCGGGCGAGGCACTGCTCCACTGCTTGGAGAGCCGCTGGTCGGCGAGTGCGGCGCGGCCCTCCTCGTACCCGACGACGAGCCAGCCGGGTGTGCCCTCCGGGATGCGGATCCGGTGCACGGGGCCCCGGGCCCGTAACTCCGCGTACACGGGGTACGGATCGCGGACGTACCGCTCACCGAGCGCCCCGAGGTCGACCATCGCTTCAGTCGTCATGTCAGGCTCCTTCAGGATGTCGCGGCGCTCAGCACGGTGCCCTGGGCGACCGCGCAGAGGGTCTGTTCGCCGTCCTCGCCCACGGCGAACAGATCGCAGCGCGCCACCGCCTGCCGCCGGCCGGTGTGGACGACGGCCGCCCGCGCGACGAGTGCGGTGCCGGTGGCGGGCCGCAGGTACTGGATCGAGAAGCCGCCGGTCAGCACGGCAGGGCCGAGTGTCGTTCCGGCGGCGAAGGTGAGCGCGTTGTCGGCGGCGTAGGCGAGCACCCCGCCGTGCAGGAACCCGTTCTGCTGCTGGAGTTCCTCACGGCCGTCGATCTCCAGCGTGGCCGCGCCCCCGCCGAACTCGGTGATCCGTGCGCCGACGAGCCCGCTGAACGGCTGGCTGTCGAGCACCTTCTGGGCCATCTCCAGGTCGAGTACGGTCATGACGTTCCTCTCTGTCTCACCAGCGCACGGGGAGCCGTCGTACCCCGCGGATCAGCATCCCGGGCAGCCAGTCGGGCTCCCCGGCCTCCGGGTCGAGTACGAGTCCGGGGCACCGCTCCAGCAGCGACCGGATCGCGATGCGGCCCTCCATCCGGGCCAGCGGCGCGCCCATGCAGAAGTGCATCCCGTGGCCGAAGGCCAGGTGCCCCTGCGCGTCACGGCGGATGTCGAAGCGGTCCGGATCCGGGTAGCGGCCGGGGTCGCGGCCGCCGCCCGCCAGGGCGACCAGGACCGGATCACCGGCCGCGATGGCGGCGGAGCCGATCGTGACGGCCTCCCGGGCGAACCGGAAGGTGGCGGTCTCCACCGGCCCGTCGTAGCGGAGCATCTCCTCGACGGCTCCGTCGATCAGCCCGAGGTCGGCACGGAGTGCGGCCAGTTGATCCGGGTGATCGAGCAGGGCCCGCACCCCGTTGGAGATCAGGTTGACCGTCGTCTCGTGACCCGCCACGAGCAACAGGAAGGCCATGCCGACCAGTTCGTCGGGCGACAGCGCGTCGCCCTCCTCGTCCCGCGCGGCGATCAGGGCACTCAGCAGGTCGTCGCCCGGTGAGCGGCGCTTGTCCTCGATCAGCTCGGTGAGGTAGGCGCCCATGGCGCGGACCGCGTCGCCCTCCTCCTGCGCTCCGGCCGGGGAGACCACACTGTTCGACAGCTTGCGAAAGGCGTCCCGGTCCAGGTCGGGCACGCCGATGAGTTCGCAGATGACGGTCATGGGCAGCGGGAAGGCGAGGGCGTCGAGGAGATCCGCCTGCCCGGCGGGGTGCATCGCGTCGAGCAGTCCGTCGGTGATCTGCTGCACGCGGGGCCGCAGCGCCTCGATCCGGCGCGCGGTGAACTCCCGCGCGACCAGCTTGCGCAGCCGGGTGTGGTCGGGCGCGTCCATCTCCAGCATGTTGGCGTTGATCGGGTCGCCCGTACCCGTCTGGCCGGGCAGCGTCCGCCAGTCCTTGGCGAACCGCTGGTCGGCCAGGACGGCGCGCCCCTCGTCGTACCCGACGACGAGCCACACCCGGTCGAAGTCGTCGGTGCGGACCGTGTGCACCGGGCCCGCGGCACGCATCTTCGCGTAGTACGGGTACGGATTCGCGGTGAAGTCCGCGACCCCTCGGAGATCAGCGTCGACATCGGACATGGGCCCGCCCCTCCCGGTCTGATCCTTGGCCCGCCGCCAGGACCGGCCGCTTCAGCGTATGCCGCCGGTGCCGGTCCCGGCGAAGGGTTCAGGACAGGCCGTGTCCGTCACCGTCGTCCAGGAGGCCCGCGTCGTGGACCAGCAGGGCGATCTGGACACGGTTGTTGAAGTCGAACTTGGCGAGAATCCGCGACACCTGGGTCTTCACGGTGGCCACGCTCAGGTAGAGCGCCGCGGCGATCTCCGCGTTGGAGCGGCCGTGCCCGACGGCGACGGCCACCTCGCGTTCCCGGTCGGCGAGCAACGCGAGCAGCCTGCGGGCCCGTTGCACCCGGTCCGCCCTCTCCTCCCGGCCGGGGCCGGCGGCGCGGGCCATGAGCTGGCGGGTGACCGCGGGCGAGAGAACCGGGTCACCGGCCGCCACGCGGCGCACGGAGTCGACGATCTGCGCGGGCGGGGTGTCCTTGAGTACGAAGCCGGCCGCCCCGGCACGGATCGCGCGCAGCACCTGTTCGTCGGCGTGGAACGTGGTCAGGACGATGATCTCGGGTGCGTCCGGGCGGCCGCGCAGCACCTCGGTGGCGGTCAGCCCGTCCATGACGGGCATCCGGATGTCCATCAGGACCACGTCCGGCCGGAGCCGTTCGACGAGTCCGGCCGCCTCGCTGCCGTCGGCCCCCTCCCCCACGATGTCGATGTCGTCGGCGCCGCCGAGCATCAGGGTGAGCCCGGCCCGTACGAGCGGGTCGTCGTCGACGATGAGCAGCCGGACGGGCCGGGCCGCGGGAGGGGTGGGAGTCGGGGTGGTCATGACGGCCACGGTAGCCAGGCCCGGACCCCGAACCCGCCGCCCGGCTCCGGTCCGTGGTCGAGACGGCCCCCGGCGAGGGTGGCCCGTTCGGTCAGTCCGATGAGTCCCTGGCCGGATCCGGGCACCTGCTCAAAGGGTTCGGTGGGGGCGGGGTTGCGCACCTCGACGGTGATGCCCTGCCCGGGGCCGCCGCTGACCGTGACGGTGACCTCGGTGCCGGGCGCGTGCTTGCGGGCGTTGGTCAGGCCCTCCTGGGCGATGCGGTAGACCGTGCGGCCGGTGGCGGCGGGCGCCGCGGCCGGGTCGGCGAGGTGGTTGTCGAGGGCGACCTCCATACCGGCCAGGCGGGATTCGGCGATCAGGGCGTCCAGGGTGGCGAGGGTGGGCTGCGGCCGGTCGCCCTCGCTGTCGCGGGGGCTGCGCAGCACCCCGATGATCTCGCGGAGGTCCTGGAGCGCCTCGTGCGCGCTGTCCCGGATGACTCCGGCGGCGCGGGCCACCTCGGCCGGGGGCGCGTCGGGCCGGAACTCCAGGGCTCCGGCGTGGACGCTGAGCAGGGTCAGCCGGTGGGCGAGGACGTCGTGCATCTCGCGGGCGATGTCCTCGCGGGCCAGCCGCTGGGCCTGTTCGGCGCGGAGTCCGGCCTCGGTCTCGGCGCGCCGGGCCCGCTCGCGCAGGGTGACGACGAGCTGGCGTCTGGACCGTACGACCATGCCCCAGCTGAGCACCAGCAGGATCAGCAGGACGCCGATGATCGTGGACGCGACGAACGAGGTGCTCGGGTCCGGGCGCAGGTAGGGCTGGATCGGGGCGACGGCCAGGGCACCCGCGCCGACGAGGGCGACGGGCCGGAACGGCCGGTGCACGGCCACGCTGAACAGGGACACCAGCAGCGCTCCGGCCGCGACCGGCTCCACGGTGGACAGCAGCGTCATCGCCACCGCGAGGCCGACCGGCCAGCGCCGCCGGAACCACAGGGTGCAGCAGGCCGCGGCGCCGACCAGCGAGTCGACGAGGACGACGCCCTCGGGGGTGGTGGGGTCGGCCTCGATCGTGGCGACGGTCGCCAGCCCGAGGCCCGCCGCGCAGAGGAACGCCATGATGTCGACGATCCAGTCGCGGACGGTACGGCGCGAACGGGCGTCCCGGTCGCCGGGCAGCTCGGGGTCGGCCATCGCCGAGGGCAGCAGCCAGGGGTACTCCGTGCGCGTCATATCGACAAAGCTACGCAGTGGATTCGCGGCTTCCGGCGGTCGGGCGCCAGGAGGCGACCAAAGTCGCGGAAGGGAAGACTTTCGGCGCAGTAGCGCAGACAACCGGCCGACGCGGCGGCGGTGTCCGGCCCGCCAGGCTCGCTGCCATGAAGAAACTCTGCGAGACGGTCGGCTTCCTGGTCTTCGCCCAGGGTGCGGCGGGGCTGCTCCACGAATGGTTCGACTGGTTCCATTTCTTCGGTCTGGTGCAGAGGCTGCCGTTCATCGGCGGGTACTCGCTGTTCGTCAGCATCGTGCTGGTGGTGACGGGCGTCGCCGTCATGATCGCGTCGGACGCGATCAAGGAGTAGGCGCCCGCGCGCCGGGGCGGCACGGTCAGGAAGCGGTCGCGGCCACGCTGCGCCGGCCCCAGGCCGTGCCCGCCAGCACCAGGACCGCGCCCGCCACTCCGAGGAGGCCGAGGCGTTCGCCGCCGATCGCGATGCCGACGGCGGCGGCCCAGAGGGGTTCCGTACCGAGCAGCAGGCTGACCCGGGACGGCGAGGTGCGGCGTACGGACCACATCTGCACGAAGAACGCGAAGAGCGTGCAGAAGACCGACAGGAAGAGCAGCCCGCCCCACTCGCGGACACCGAATCCGGCAGCGACCGACCAGGGCGACTCGCCGGTTCCGGGGACGGCTGCCAGCAGCGCGAAGACGGCGACCGCACTGCCGAGCTGGACGGTCGTCAGCGACAGCGAGTCCGCCGACCGGACGGACTTGATCCGCGCCATCAGCAGGACGTGCAGGGTGCGGGCGAGGGCGGCGACGAGCATCAGCAGATCGCCCGCAGAGGGGCTGGTGAATCCGCCGCCCTGGGTCAGCAGCACCACGCCGGCCACGGAGAGCGCGGCGGCGGCGAGAAAGGTCCCGGTCGGCCGGACGCGGGTCACCGCGGCCTCGGCGAGCGGGGTGAAGATCATGGTGAGGCTGATGATGAGCCCGGCGTTGGTCGCCGAGGTGTGCACGATGCCGTACGTCTCCACCAGGAAAATCCCGCTGAGCACCAGGCCCAGCAGCCCCGCGCCCCGCCACTGGGCCGCGCTCAGCGCCGACAGCCGGCGCCGTCCGACGACCACCAGGACGGGCAGCACGACGGCGAATCTGAGCACGAGCACGGCGATGACGGTCTGCGCCGTGGTGATGTCCTTGGCGGCCAGATAGCTGGAACCCCAGACCACCGCGACCAGCAGCACGGGCAGATCGGTGAGCCACGCCCGGCGCGGCGGGGCGAGGGCGGGCAGGGCGACTGAGGACACCCGGATCTCCTGGTTCTCCACAGGCACGGTGTGGAGACCTCACTGGCTCGCACGCGGAGCGATCACGGTACCGGCCGCCCTCCCGGAATGGCGAGCCCCGGGACCGGTCCGACGGCAGCCGCCCCGCACCCCGCCGGAGATGGCGCCCGCCGCACAGCGGTTGACGGCGCCGGCCGCTCAGGCACCGTCCCCGACGGAGCCGAACGAGGCCGGCCCGGTCGGCCGGTAGGTGTTGATCGCGATGCCGTTGGGGGTCGTGCGGGAACCGGTCACCTCGAACGCGGTCGGCGGTCCGCCGTCCGTGAACAGCCGCCTGCCGGCGCCGAGCACGACCGGGTGGACGAGCAGGTTGTACTCGTCGATCAGGCCGTGCGCCATCAGGGACCGGGCGAGCTCGCCACTGCCCCAGATCTGGAGTTCGCCCCCTCGCGTGCGCTCCTTGATCCGGGCGACCTCCGCGGCGACATCGGCGGAGATCACGGTGGTGTGCTCCCAGTCGGCCTTCTCCAGCGTGGTCGAGACGACGTACTTGGGACACCGGTTGAGCCGGGAGGCGATCGCGTTGCCGGGGTCGGTGATGCCCGGCCAGTACCCCGCGAAGATCTCGTAGGTACGCCTGCCCAGCAGGAAGGCCGCCGAACGGTCGAACACCTCCGTGATGAACCGCCCCAGGCCCTCGTCCATGACCGGGGCCTGCCAGCCGCCGTACTCGAACCCTTCGCTCGGGTCCTCCTCGGGGCCGCCGGGGGCCTGCATGACGCCGTCCAGCGTCAGAAAGGTGATGAGGGTCAGTTTCGCCATGATCCTGCTCCTTCGGGAATGGCCGCGGATTCCGCTTCCATCTGTGACGACCCCCGGGCCGGCCGCAACTCGTCGGCGGGCCCCAGGCCCTAGCGGAGTGGGCGTCCGTTTACCGCCGGTGTCCGGTCCGCCGATGGACTTTCCTGGTCGTTGTCAGCCAACCGGCGACGCCACCCGCAACGGACAGGACCCTGATGAACAGCACCAGCAGCACCAGCTCGAACCGAGTCGCCCTCGTCACCGGCGGCAGCCGCGGCATCGGCGCGGCGACCGCCCTGCGGCTCGCCCGGGACGGCGCCGATGTGGCGCTGACCTACGCCAGGGACGGAGCCGCCGCCCAGGAGACCGTGCGGAAGATCGAGGCGTGCGGCCGCCGCGCGGTCGCCCTGCGCGCCGACTCGGCGGATCCGGCGGCCGTCCCGGCGGCGGTGCACCGGACGGCGGAGACCTTCGGCCGGCTCGACGTCCTGGTCAACAACGCGGGGATCGGCGTCCTCGGCCCCATCGACACCCTCACCACCGCCGATGTCGACCGGGTGCTCGCCGTCAACGTCCGGGCCGTCTTCCTGGCCTGCCGGGCGGCGGCCGGGGTGATGGAGCGCGGCGGCCGCATCATCTCCCTGGGGACGGCCCTGAGCCGGTTCGCGGGCGGGCCGGGCGGCACGCTCTACGCGATGAGCAAGTCGGCACTGTCGGGACTCACCAAACCGCTCGCCCGCGAGCTCGGCCCGCGCGGGATCACCGTCAATCTGGTCCAGCCCGGACCGGTGGACACCGACCTCAACCCGGCCGACGGCCCTTTCGCCGCCGGACAGCGCGCCGCGACCGCACTGGACCGGTTCGGCACGACCGGTGAAGTGGCCGCGCTCATCGCCTACTTGGCCGGCGACGAGGCCGCGTACATCACCGGCGCGGAGATCCTGGTGGACGGTGGCCACGCCGCCTGAGGTCCATGGCAGGCTGGGGCGGACCAGTTCCGTCCGGAGGGGGCACCCATGTTCGGCGCGTCACGCGGGGGCTACGAACCACCGCTGCACGAGGAGTTCGGATTCCGTATCGCCCGGCGCGGATACGACCGCGATCAGGTCGACGCCTACATCACCCGGCTCCGCAGCGGCTCGCCGCCTGCGGAGGCCGTGGGCTTCGAGCTGGTCCGCCGCGGCTACGAGCGGAGCCGGGTGGACGAGGTCATCGCCCAGTTGCACCGCGAGGCGGGCCGGGGTAGGTAGGCCGCCCCTCCCCGCGCTGCCCCTCGTCCCTGTCCGGCCCCGGGACAGCCCTTAGGCTGGCCGGACAGGGCAGGCAGCCGTCGGCGAGAGGAAAGACCATGTCCGAGACCCCGGTGCACGACCTGAACGACGGCCGTACCGTTCCCGCCGTCGGACTCGGCACCTGGCCACTGGACGACGACGCGGCGGAACGGGCCGTCGCCGGAGCCCTGGGGCTCGGCTACCGGCTCGTCGACACCGCGCTGAACTACGGCAACGAGACCGGTACCGGGCGCGGGATCGCCCGCAGCGGTGTGCCCAGGGAGGACGTCTTCGTCACCACCAAGGTGCCGGGCCGCCACCAGGGGTACGAGAAGACACTGGCCTCGTTCGAGGAGTCCCGGAGCAACCTCGGCCTCTCCTACGTGGACCTCTACCTCATCCACTGGCCGCTGCCCCGCGTCGATCTGTACGTGGACACCTGGAAGGCGATGATCCGGCTCCGCGAAGAGGGCCTCGTACGGTCGATCGGGGTGTCCAACTTCACCGCGGACCACCTCGCCCGGCTGGAACGGGAGACGGGGGTGCTGCCCGCCGTCAACCAGATCGAGATGCATCCGCGGCTGCCGCAGGAGGAGCTGCGGGCCGTGCACGCCGCCAAGGGCATCGTCACGGAGAGCTGGAGCCCGCTGGGCCGGGGCCGCGATCTGCTGGCCGATCCCGGGCTCGTCGCCATCGCCGGGGCGCACGGGGTGACGCCGGGGCAGGCGGTCCTGCGCTGGCACACCCAGCTCGGGGCCGTTCCGATCCCGAAGTCCGCCGACCCGGGACGGCAGCGCGAGAACCTGGACCTCTTCGGCTTCGAGCTGACGGCGGACGAGCTGGCCCGCATCGCGTCGGGGCCGCGGGAGCGGTTCGGCGGGGACCCCGAGACGCACGAGGAGTTCTGAACGGCGCCGCGGCGGGCCGCGCCGCTCAGCGCGTGCGCGGCTGAAGCTCCGCCATCCGGGACCAGCCCTCTCCCGGCACCTCGACGTTGATGATCTCGGGCGTCTCCGCCACCAGGTCCGCCATCCGGTCCATGGCCGCGGCGAAGTGCTCGGACTTCACGTGGGCCGCGCCCGCCTCCGCGGACGCGAACGCCTCCAGCAGCACGAACTGGTCCGGGTTCTCGACGCTGTACGACCAGTCGAAGAACACGTTGCCCGGCTCCTGCCGGGTGGCGAGGGTGAAGTCCTCGACCGCCGGGAGCCACTTGTCGCGGTCGGCACTGCGGACGGTGAACCTGACGGCGATGAAGATCATGACAACTCCTGCTCGGGACGTGCGGCGACCCGGTCAGGGCCCCATATCCCTACCGTATCCCCCGAATACGGACAGGTTCCGGAGGGGTCCGGTCAGCCGGCCGGTCCGCCGAGTCGCCCTTCAGCGGTTCCGTTCGAGGAGGCGGCCGGTGGGCTCGGCCAGGATGCCGTCCGACGCGATCCGTACGCCGCGCAGCCAGGTGGACCTGACGACACCGTGCAGGGTCCGGCCGGCGTACGCGGTGACCTGGTTGCGGTGGAACAGCTCGGCCGGGTCGACGGTGAAGGTGGCGTCGGGCGCGAGGACGGCGAAGTCGGCGTCGCGGCCGGCCTCGATCGCGCCCTTGTCGCGCAGCCCGGCCAGTTCGGCGGGCGCCGCCGACATCCAGCGGGCGACGTCGTCGAGCGAGTGTCCGCGCCTGCGGGCCTCGGTCCAGATGGCGGGCAGGCCGAGCTGGAGGGAGGAGATGCCGCCCCACGCGGAGGCGAAGTCCGGCGTCTTGAGGTCGGTGGTGCAGGGCGAGTGATCGGAGACGATGCAGTCGATGGTCCCGTCGGCGAGCCCCTCCCACAGCGCGTCCTGGTTGGCCGCCTCGCGGATGGGCGGGCAGCACTTGAACTCGGTCGCGCCGTCCGGGACCTCCTCCGCCGTGAGAGTGAGGAAGTGCGGGCAGGACTCGACCGTGACGCGTACGCCCTCGCGCCTGGCGGCGGCGATCAGCGGCAGCGCGTCACTGGAGGACAGGTGCAGCACGTGGACGCGGGCGTTCAGCCGCCTGGCCTGGTCGATCAGCCCCTCGATCGCGGTGTTCTCGGCGTCGCGCGGCCGGGAGGCGAGGAAGTCGGCGTAGGCGGGGCCGCCGCGCTGCGGTGCGGACGCCAGGTGGCGCGGGTCCTCCGCGTGCACGATCAGGAGCCCGCCGAAACCGGCGATCTCCGCCATGGACCGGGCCAGCTGCTCCTGGTCCAGCTCGGGGAACTCCTCCACGCCGGAGGGCGACAGGAAGCACTTGAAGCCGAAGACCCCGGCCTCGTACAGCGGGCGCAGGTCCTTCACGTTGGACGGGATCGCGCCGCCCCAGAAGCCGGTGTCGATGTGTGCCTTGGGGGCGGCCACCCGCTGCTTGACGCGCAGGTGCTCGACGGTGGTGGTGGGCGGGAGGGAGTTGAGCGGCATGTCGAGCAGGGTGGTGATCCCGCCGGCCGCGGCGGCCCGGGTGGCGGTGTGGAAGCCCTCCCACTCGGTGCGGCCGGGGTCGTTCACATGGACATGGGTGTCCACCAGGCCGGGCAGCAGGACGTCGTCGCCGAAGTCCTCCAGCCGGGCGCCCGCGGGCACCTCCGCGTCGTACGCCAGGACGGCGTCGATCTTCCCGCCGGCGACGGCGACCGCCGCGGGCCGGGTCCCCCCGGGGGTGACGACGCGCGTCGAGCGCAGTACCAGCTTCACGTCCGTACCGGACACCCGTGCTCCCCACTCCAAAAAATTCAACGAACTGTTGAAGGAGTCTTCACGCGTGAAAGCGACCCGTCAAGACCCCGTCCCCCGTGTCGGACACCCAGCGAAGCACCCGGGGCGTCGGCTGGAGATTTCCACAAAGTAAAAGATTAATTTCGTAGAGCGGAATGTAGAATAAGCCCGACGCGGTGTCGCGGAACCGCCGGGCACCCGGACATACGGGCCCTGACCGGCCAGGACGCCGCCCTGGAACAGTGGGCCGATCGGGAAGCGCCCGGTAGGCTGCTGCCTTGCTCTTCCGCTTCGAAAGGACCGTTGACGTGCCGCCGTCCCACGCCAGCACATCCGACTCCAAGCCCGCCGGATCCAGCGGGGGTGTGCAGTCTCTTGAGCGCGCCTTCGATCTGCTGGAGCGGATGGCCGATGCCGGGGGCGAGGTCGGTCTGAGTGAGCTCGCCGCGAGCAGCGGACTGCCACTGCCCACCATTCACCGGCTGATGCGCACACTCGTGGTCTGCGGATACGTACGCCAGCAGCCCAACCGGCGCTACGCGCTCGGCCCTCGGCTGATCCGGCTCGGCGAGTCCGCCTCACGGCTGCTGGGCACCTGGGCCCGCCCGTATCTCGCGCGGCTGGTCGAGGAGACCGGCGAGACCGCGAACATGGCGCTGCTCGACGGCGACGAGATCGTGTACGTGGCGCAGGTGCCGTCCAAGCACTCGATGCGCATGTTCACCGAGGTGGGCCGGCGGGTGCTGCCGCACTCCACCGGCGTAGGCAAGGCGCTGCTCGCGCACACCCCGCCGGACGAGGTACGGGCACTGCTCGCGCGCACCGGGATGCCGGCCGCCACCGAGAAGACGATCACCACCCCCGACGGCTTCCTGGACGCGCTGGACCAGGTCCGCAGGGCCGGTTACGCGGTGGACGACAACGAGCAGGAGATAGGGGTCCGCTGCCTCGCGGTCTCGGTACCCAACTCGCCCACCTCGGCCGCGATCTCGATCTCGGGTCCGGCGGGCCGGGTGACCGAGGCGGCCACCGAGCGGATCGTGCCGATCCTCCAGCAGGCCGCCAAGGAGCTCTCCGAGGCGCTGGCCAGCAGCGGGACGTCCGGCTGAGACGGCTCGCCCGAACGGCGGAGGGGTGGGGGGGGGGGGGGCCACCACCCCCCCCCCCCCCCCCCCCCCCGCCCCGCCCCCCCCCCCGGGGGGGGGGGGGGGGGGGGGGCGGGCCGGCCCCCCCCGCGACGCCCAGGGCCACACCGGCCCCAAG
>NZ_JBIUXR010000008.1:0-236210 GCF_044744085.1 Streptomyces sp. NPDC087428 | reverse complement strand
GCCGCCCCCCATGGCGCCCCCCGCGGCGGGGCCCAGCGGGGGGCCGCCCGGCTGAGCCGGCCCCCCCCCCCGGGGGGGGGGGGGGCCGCCCCCCCCCACCCCCCGCCCCACCCCTCCGCCGTAGCGGCGCGCCCCCGGCTCAGGTGAGTGCCGGGGCGGTCAGCCGGCCGTCCTGCATCGTGACCGTCATGTCCATCCGGTCCAGATGGGTCCGGTCGTGGGTGACCATGACGGTCGCCGTGGACCGCTCCCGGGTCAGCGAGACGAGCAGATCCAGCACGGCCGCACCCCGTTCGTGGTCCAGCGCGCTGGTCGGTTCGTCGACCAGGAGCACCGCCGGGTCGTTCATCAGGGCCCGCGCGATGTTGATCCGCTGGCGCTGGCCGCCCGAGAGCTGGTGCGGCCTGCGGTCGGCCTTGTCGGCGAGACCGACCGCGTCGAGCAGTTCCAGCGCCCGGGTCCGGGCGGTCCGCGCCGCGCCGCCCGACAGATGCGCCATGACCTGGAGCTGCTCGGCCGCGGTCAGGGACGGCAGCAGGTTGGGCTGCTGGAAGACGATGCCGATCCGCTCGCGGCGCAGCTCCGCCTTGTCGGCGCGGCTGAGTCCCACGGTGTCCGTCCCGGCGACGGTGACGGCGCCCTCGTCCGGGGTGACCAGCGTGGCGGCCACGGCCAGCAGGCTCGACTTGCCGGAGCCCGAGGGGCCGACGACCGCGGTGAGGGTGCCCGCGGGCACGTCGAGGCAGACCCGGTCCAGGGCGGTGAGCCGCCCGTCGCCGTCGGGGTAGGTGAGCGTGACATCGGTGAGCGTGAGGGTCATCGGGCACTCCCGAGTGCGGTGAGCGGGTCTACGGCGGTGATCCGCCGGATGGACAGGGCCGCCCCGACGGCGCCGAGGACGATCATGACGGCGGCCGGGACGAGGACGGTCGACGCCTCCAGGACGAAGGGCACGGCCCCGCCACTGACCAGGGCGCCGATGCCGGAGGCGAGGGCGGTGCCGATCCCCGTACCGATGGCGAGCATCACCACGGCCTGCCCGAGTGCGTCCCGGAGCAGATAGGGCGTGGAGGCGCCGAGCGCCTTGAGGACGGCGACATCGCCGCTGCGCTGGATCGTCCAGACGGTGAAGAAGGCGCCGATGACCAGGGCGGAGATGGCGAAGAGGAAGCCGCGCATCAGCTGGAGCGAACCGTTCTCGGCCTGGTAGGAGCCGATGGCGGTGAGCGAGCCGTCCAGGGTGAGCGTGCTGGTGCCGGCCGCGCGGTCGCCCGCCGCCAGATCGGCGCCGTCGGCGGTGGTCAGGGCGACCACGGTGGCGTGGGCCGTACCGCCGGAGCCGTCGGCCCCGAGCCGCTGCCAGTCGGCCAGCGCGGTCCACACGACCGGCGTGTGGCTGTACGAGGCGTCGCCGGCGACCGCGGCGACGGTGACCTCGCCGCCGCCGAGGCGCAGCCGGTCACCGGTGCGGGCGGAGAGATCCTCGGCGGCCTGCTCGGAGAGCACGACCTTTCCCGGTGCCACCGGAGTGCCGGAGGGCGCCAGTCCGCCGTCGGGCTCGACGCCGAACGCCGAGACGGCCGCCGTCCGCTCCCCCGCCACCGCGGCGGCGTTGAGCGTGCGGATGCCGAGCGGCTGGGCCTTCTCGACGCCGGGCTGCCGCGCCCAGCTCTGCCAGGCGGTCTCCTTGACGGTGGAATTGGTGAAGGACACCGACTGGCCGTCGGGCGGGGCGGCGAACGCCAGGTGGTCGGCGCTCAGCCCCGTGACGGCCGAGGTGTTCTCCCGGGCCAGTCCGGCCGTGAGACCGGACAGCAGGCCCACGAGCAGCGTGATCAGCACCACGACCGTGCCCATGAGCGCGAACCGGCCCTTGGCGAACCGAAGATCTCTCCATGCAACGAACATGACTCCAGCGTCGGTCCGCGCGGCCGGAGAAACATCGGCCGCCGGCTGGGCCCGACATCAACCTTTCGATTGACCGGCGCCGGGTACCCCGCGCCTACGCTGGACGAATCATGGAAACACGTGTCCACCCCCCGGTCGCCGCCGCGCTGCGGCTGTGTCTGCACGCCCTGCTGCTGGGACTGCTGGCGCTGGCGGCCGTCAAGGCCGTGAGCGGCGGGGACCCGCATGCCACCGCCGTCGTCGTGGTCTCCTGCGTGCTGGCCGCGGTGTACGCGGCGGGTGCGCTCGCCCCTGTCGTGCAGCCGGGTACCCGGGCGGGGGCGGGCTGGCTCGCCGTGCTCGGGGCGCTCTGGCTGGTGCTGCTGGCCCTCTCGCCGGACGGGCTGTGGGTGGCCTTCCCGCTGTACTTCCTCCAGTTGCATCTGCTGCCGATGCGCTGGGGCCTGCCCGCCGTCGTGGTGACCGCGGCCGCCGCCATCACCAGTTTCCTGGTGCACGGGCAGGCGGTCACGCCCGGCACCTTCATCGGCCCGCTGCTCGGCGCGGCGGTGGCCGTCGCCACGGTGCTCGGGTACGACGCGCTGTTCCGGGAGAGCGAGCGGCGCCGTGAACTCATCGAGGAGCTCGTCTCGACCCGGGCGGAGCTGGCGGCCGCCGAACGCACCGCCGGCACGCTCGCAGAACGCGAACGGCTGGCGCGGGAGATCCACGACACGCTCGCGCAGGGCCTGTCCAGCATTCAGCTGCTGCTGCGTGCGGCCGAACGCACCCTGGAGCCGGACGCCCCCGCCGCCCCCCATGTCCGCCAGGCCCGCGAGGCCGCCCAGGACAATCTCGCGGAGGCCCGTCGCTTCGTCCGCGCCCTGACCCCGCCCGACCTGGAGAACGGCTCCCTCGCCGCCGCCCTGGAACGGCTCTCGGCCCGCACCACGGACTCCGCCCTCACGGTGCAGTTCGCCGTCAGCGGCACCCCCGTCGAGCTGCCCACACCGTACGAGGTGGCGCTGCTGCGTACCGCGCAGTCGGCACTGGCCAACACCGTGCGGCACGCCGAGGCGCGGCGGGCCGAGATCACGCTGAGCTTCATGGACACCTCGGTGTCGCTGGACGTGGTCGACGACGGCCACGGCTTCGCACCGGACACCGTCCCGGCGGGCGGCAGCGGCACCGGCGGCTTCGGGCTGCCCGCCATGCGGTCGCGGGCCCGCTCCCTGGGCGGCACGCTGAGCGTCGAGTCGGCACCCGGCCAGGGCACCGCCGTCGCCCTCACCCTGCCGCTCCCCGTCACCCCGAACGGACAGGACTCCGCATGACCTCACCGATCAGGCTGCTGCTCGCCGACGACCACCCGGTGGTCCGGGCGGGGCTGCGGGCCGTCCTGGACACCGAACCGGACTTCCATGTCGCCGCCGAGGCCGCCACCGCCGAGCAGGCCGTCGCCCTGGCCGCGACCGGCGAGTTCGACGTCGTCCTGATGGACCTGCAGTTCGGTGCGGGTCTGCACGGTTCGGAGGCGACCGCCGCGATCACCGCGGTGCCGGACGCGCCCCGGGTGCTGATCCTGACCACGTACGACACGGACGCCGACATCCTCGCCGCGGTCGAGGCGGGCGCCGCCGGCTATCTGCTGAAGGACGCCCCGCCCGAGGAACTGGCCGCCGCGGTCCGTACGGCGGCGGCCGGCCGGTCCGCTCTCGCCCCGGCCGTCGCACACCGGCTGATGGACCGGATGAGGACCCCCGCGGAGGCTCTCACCAAGCGCGAGCTGGAAGTTCTCCAGCTGGTGGGCGAGGGCCTGTCCAATCTACAGATCAGCAAGAAGCTGTTCCTGAGCCAGGCGACGGTGAAGTCCCATCTGGTGCACATCTACGCCAAGCTGGGCGTCGACTCGCGTACGGCCGCGGTCGCGGCGGCGACCGCCCGAAGGCTGATCCGCCGCTGAACCGCGGCCCGCACCGAGCCGCTCACCGGCCGCCCGGGTTCAGCGGCGCGGCGGCTCCCCGAAGAGGTCCACGGCGACCCGCACGTCCCTGAGCGCCGACGCCAGGGCGCTGACCGAGCCGATCGCCCCCGCGATCAGCAGCAGCGACCGGCGGAGCCGCGGGATCTCGGGCACGCCGCTGACCGCCATCGCGTCCAGCGCCGCCAGTTCGTCCTCGGCGATCGCACGGTCCGGGAACTCCGCGGGATGTCCGGCCAGCTCCCTCCGGAGCCGGGAGACGGCCGTACGCAACTCCGTCACCCTCGGGTCCTCGTTGCTGCTGGTCACCCGAGCCTGCCCCACGCTTTTCAACAAAGCACTCCCCCTCGCACATCCTTGTACCGGCGTATCGACCGGGTCCCGAACCGTGGTCAAGTGTCCGGGGGTGCGGGCAAGTTAACGCCATGAAAGGTGCCGGGCGCCACTCCACGGACGGAACTCGGTGTGTCCCGGGCGATCACAGGCGGTTGCAGAAACGGTCCGCCCGGTGCGGGAACCGCCCGTCTGAGGTATCCAGTCCGCATGACACGCATTCCGCTTCCCGCCACCCCCTCCGCCGCCCCGGCCGTCGCCGGGCTGCTCCTCGCCGCGGGCGGCGGCCGCCGGCTGGGCGGCCACCCCAAGGCACTCCTCGAACACCGCGGCCGCCTCCTCGCCGACCACGCGGTACGCACTCTGCGGGACGGCGGCTGCGGCCCGGTCCATGTGGTGCTCGGCGCCGCGGCCGAGGAGGTGCGGGCCAGGGCGGAGCTGGCCGGCTGCACCGTGACCGTCAACCCGGAGTGGACCGGGGGCATGGGCTCCTCGCTGCGCGCGGGCCTCGGCGCCCTCGCCGGCACGGGGGCGGACGCGGTGGTCGTCCTGCTGGTCGACCAGCCCGGCATCGGCGCGGAGGCGGTGGCGCGGGTGCGGTCGGCGTACCGCTCCCGGACGAGCCTCGCGGCGGCCTCGTACGCGGGGGAACGAGGCCATCCGGTGCTGTTCGGGGCCGATCTGTGGGCGGACATCGCGGCGGGCGCGGTGGGCGACCAGGGGGCGCGCGCCTATCTGCGGGCGCACCGCGATGCGATCACGCTCGTCGAGTGTTCCGATGTGGCTCAGGCGTACGACATCGACACGGCGGAGGATCTGTCCCACCTTGAGTGAACACCCTGGCACGCTGCGCCAGCAGGAGGCGACTTCTGTCGACCCGGAGAATCTCGACATCAACAAACCATTGAACTTCCACCATGAGGAAACTACTATCCACTGGTCAGAAGCCCTCTGCACCTCAGACGGCGACCACGGCCGCACCCCGGAGCCCTGGCACGCCGTGCCGTTTCAGGCGACCCGGCGGCCGTGAGACGCCGTCCGCACCGCCCGCTGAAGGAGTGACAGCTCATGTCCGCACCAGCGCCGTCCTCGCTGGCCATCGTCGATGCCGAGCCCCTGCCCCGGCAGGACGAGGTCCTCACCCCCGCGGCTCTCGCGTTCGTGGCCGAGCTGCACCGCCGGTTCACCCCGCGCCGTGACGAGCTGCTCGCCCGCCGCGGCGAGCGCCGTGCCGAGATCGCCCGCACCTCCACGCTGGACTTCCTGCCGGAGACCGCGGCGGTCCGCGCGGACGACTCCTGGAAGGTCGCACCGGCCCCCGCCGCGCTGAACGACCGCCGGGTGGAGATCACCGGTCCGACCGACCGCAAGATGACCATCAACGCCCTGAACTCGGGCGCCAGGGTCTGGCTCGCCGACTTCGAGGACGCGTCCGCCCCCACGTGGGAGAACGTCATCCTCGGCCAGCTCAACCTGATCGACGCCTATAACCGCGCGATCGACTTCACGGACCCGAAGTCCGGCAAGTCGTACGCCCTGAGGCCCGCCGACGAGCTCGCGACCGTCGTCACCCGCCCCCGCGGCTGGCACCTGAACGAGCGCCACCTCCAGCTCGACGGCACCCCGGTGCCCGGCGCGCTGGTCGACTTCGGCCTCTACTTCTTCCACAACGCGCAGCGCCTCATCGACCTCGGCAAGGGCCCGTACTTCTACCTGCCGAAGACGGAGTCGCACCTGGAGGCCCGCCTCTGGAACGACATCTTCGTCTTCGCCCAGGACTACACCGGCATCCCGCAGGGCACCGTCCGCGCGACGGTCCTGATCGAGACGATCACCGCCGCGTACGAGATGGAGGAGATCCTGTACCAGCTGCGCGACCACGCCTCCGGGCTGAACGCGGGCCGCTGGGACTACCTTTTCTCCATCGTCAAGAACTTCCGTGACGGCGGCTCCGAGTTCGTCCTGCCGGACCGCAACGCGGTGACGATGACCGCCCCGTTCATGCGGGCGTACACCGAACTCCTCGTCCGCACCTGCCACAAGCGCGGCGCCCACGCGATCGGCGGCATGGCGGCCTTCATCCCGTCCCGCCGCGACGCCGAGGTCAACAAGGTCGCGTTCGAGAAGGTCAAGGCGGACAAGGACCGCGAGGCGCACGACGGTTTCGACGGCTCCTGGGTCGCCCACCCCGACCTGGTCCCGATCGCCATGGCCTCCTTCGACGCGGTCCTCGGCGAGAAGCCGAACCAGAAGGAACGCCTGCGCGAGGACGTCTCGGTGGCCGCCGGCGATCTGATCGCCATCGACACCCTGCACGCCAAGCCCACCTACGACGGCCTGCGCAACGCCGTCGCGGTCGGCATCCGCTACATCGAGGCCTGGCTGCGCGGCATGGGCGCGGTCGCCATCTTCAATCTGATGGAGGACGCGGCCACCGCCGAGATCTCGCGCTCGCAGATCTGGCAGTGGATCAACGCGGACGTGGTCTTCGAGAACGGCGAGCACGCAACGGCGGACCTCGCCCGCAAGGTCGCGGCCGAGGAACTGGCCGCGATCCGCGCCGAGACCGGCGACGAGGCCTTCGCCGCCGGCAAGTGGCAGCAGGCCCACGACCTGCTGCTCCAGGTCTCCCTGGACCAGGACTACGCGGACTTCCTGACGCTGCCGGCGTACGAGCAGCTGCGCTGAGTCCGGTTCCCGCGTACACCTCCGCCCCCGGTACCGCACGGCACCGGGGGCGGAGCCTTGTCCTGGCGGGCCCTACTTCAGCCCGGTGTCGAGTGCGCCCAGCAGCGTGCCCTGCGGGGTGTCCCCCGACATCTCCCAGACCATGACGCCCAGCAGGCCCTTGTTCTTCACGTAGGCCGTCTTCTTGCCGATGGACCAGGTGTCGTCGAAGGACCACCACTGGTTCCCCGTGTAGCCGTACGTGGACACGGACTGCTCGTCGTGATGGACCGTCATCGTCGGGTAGGCGCCGATGAGGTTGGCGTAGCCGCGGGTGCCGGCCTCCTCGGCGAACTGGCCCGGGGCCGCTCCGCCTGCGGACTGCCATTCGCCCGCCGCGCCGCCGTCGGTGACGTTCTGCCAGCCCCGGCCGTAGAACGGGATGCCCAGGGTCAGTTTGCGGGGTTCGACCCCCGCGTCCGTGTACGCCTTGATCGCGGCGTCCGCGCTGAAGTGGAAGTCGTACGGGTCCTGGGTGTCGGCGTAGAGGTTGGCCTGGTGGCCGGTGCGGTTCGGTTCCCAGGAGTTGTCGCTGCCGGAGCCGTGGAAGTCGTAGCCCTGGACGTTGGCCACGTCGAGGGAGTCGAAGACCTTGCCCAGGTCCCAGCCGTCACCGATCTTCTGCGGGTCGGCGGGGGTGAAGGCGGTGAGGAGGCGGTGGCCGCCGCCGAGTGCGTCCAGCTGCTTGCGGAACTCCGCGAGGAGCAGGGTGAGGTTGTTCTTGTCGTTCGGCGAGTAGTGGTTGCCGGGGTGTCCGGTGCCGGTGCCCGGCCACTCCCAGTCGATGTCGAAGCCGTCGAAGATGCCGGCCGCGGTGCCGGGGCCGCCCGCGCCGCCGTACTCGGGCAGGTTGCCCTTGATGTACATGTCGATGCAGGAGGAGACGAACTTCTTGCGGGCCGCGTCGGTGGCCGCCACGTCGGAGAAGTACTTCGAGTACGTCCAGCCGCCGAGCGAGACCACGATCTTCAGGTTCGGGTGGAGCTTCTTCAGCTTCTTCAACTGGTTGAAGTTTCCGCGCAGTTTGCCCCAGCCGTCGTCCGCGACACCGTCGACCGACTGGGCGGCGCTGAACGGGCGGGTGTAGTCGGCGTCGGCGTCACCGGCGCCGGTGCCCTGCTCGGGGTCCTCGGGGTCGGCGGTGGTGCCCTTGGTGACGCCGTTCAGGCAGGTGAGGTTGTTGGGGTCGATGTTGGCGAAGGCGTAGTTGACGATGTCGAGCTTGCCGGCGGCCCCGGAGTCCTGGAGGTTCTTCACGAAGTACTGGCGGCCGTAGATGCCCCACTGGACGAAGTAGCCGACCTTCGCGTATTTGCCGGCGCCGACGATGTCGTCGGTCTTGACCGTGAGCGTGTTGCTCGCTGCCGAGGCGTTGTCCGCCGGGTCCCGGGCCTTGACCGTGAAGGTGTACGAGGTCGACGGGGAGAGGCCGCCGATGGTGGCGGTGGTCGTGGTGCCGGAGACCGTGGTGGCCAGGGTGGTGCCCCGGTAGATGTCGTACGCGGCGACCCGCTGGTTGTCCGTGGAGGCGGTCCAGGCCAGGGTGACGGACGAGGAGTCGGCCGCGGTGGAGTGCAGTGCGCCGGGGGCCGTCGGCGGGGAGGTGTCGGTGGCCGGGTCGACGGTGGTGACGGCCAGCGGGGCACTCTCGGCGGAGGTGTTGCCCCGGGTGTCCTTGGCCCGGACGGTGAAGGAGTAGGCGGTGGCGGGCGTCAGACCGGTGACCGTGGCGGAGGTCGTCGCGGTGGCCGAGCCCACCACCTTGCCGCCGGCCAGGATGTCGTAGGAGGCCACGGGGAAGTCCCCCGCTGTGGCGGCCGTCCAGGAGAGCGAGGCGGTGCGGGCGGTGACGTCGGTCTTCTTCAGTCCGGCGGGCGCGCCCGGCGGGGCGTCCGCGGAGCCGTCGCACTTGTCGCCGTTGATCCGGCAGCCGGTGGGCGCGGTGATCGGTCCGGTGGCGACGAACCAGAAGCTGTACGGCTCGGTGGTGCTGTGTGCGGCGACCGTGCCGTTGTAGTGGGCGTTGACCGCGGTGATGTGGCTGCCCTGGGTGGTGACGGTGCCGTTGTAGGAGCTGCTGATCGCGACTCCGGACGGCAGGTCGAATTCGAGGCTCCAGCCGGTGACGGCCGCGTCGGTGTCGTTGTGCAGGATGTATGTCCCCTTCCACCAGGGGCCGTTGTCGGCCGAGGTGAAGGTGGCCGTCAGCTTGCCCGCCGCGTGGGCGGGGGTGGCCTGGAGGGACAGCAGGGCGAGTAGGAGGGCGAGGGCGGCGACCAGCGCGGTCGCCGTTCTCCGTCTGAGGGGCATGTGCTCGAACATGGTTCTCCCTTGTGGCAGGGACCCGTGCGGGGGTCCTGAGGGGGGAGCGGGTGTCCTTCGTTCCATGGAGCACACGGGAAACTAATTGGTCTGGACCAAACCGTCAAGAGGTACAGACCACTTACGGTTCGACGGCTGTCCGCACGCCGGCCCCGCGGTCACGTCCACACCGCACCCAGCGCGACGAACCCGCAGATCAGCACGGCCAGGACGGCGAGCAGCGGCCAGACGAAGCGCAGGTACTTGTCGTATCCCACCTTGGCCAGCGCCACCCCGCCGATCGTGACCGCCGTCGTGGGCACCCACAGGTTCATCCAGCCGCTCGCCGCCTGCCAGGCCGTGACGACGACCGCGCGCGAGACGCCCGCGAAGTCGGCCAGCGGGGCCAGGATCGGCATGGCCAGGGTCGCGTGGCCGGAGGTGGACGGGATGAGGAAGGCCAGCGGGAGGTTGACGACGAACACGACGACGGCGAACACCGCGGAGGAGGTGCCGGACACCAGGCCCTCGATGGAGTGCAGGACGGTGTCGGTGATCCGTGAGTTGTTCATGATGACGGTGACCCCGCGGGCCAGCACGATGACCAGCGCCGGCGAGATGAAGTCGGCGGCGCCCTGCACGACCGTCGCGCTGATCTTCTGCTCCCCGAACCGGGCCACGATGCCGACGAGGACGGCCGCCACCAGGAAGAGCGCGGCGAGCTGCGGGAAGGACCAGCCCAGTTCGAAGCCGTACGGGGTGGCGTCGGCGTCCCCCGTGAGGGCGCTGGACCACGGGACCACCGAGAAGATCATGAAGGCGAAGGTCAGGCCGACCAGGACCAGGACGACGCGGTGGAGCGGCGTCAGTTCGGGCGGTTCGCCCGCGTCGGCCTCGGCGTGTTCGCGGTCGCCGGGCAGGAAGCCGGAGAGCGAGCGGCCCGGGACCTCGCGGACGCGCTTGGCGTACCGGATGACGTAGGCGATCGTCACCGCCGTCAGCACGACCCACATCACCGCGCGCAGCACGATCCCGTCGCCGAGCGAGATGTCGGCGGCGGCGGAGGCGACGCCGGTGGCGAACGGGTTGACGGTGGAGCAGAGCACGCCGACGCCCGCGCCGAGGATGATCGTGCCGGTGGCGACCATGCGGTCGTAGCCGAGGGCGAGCATCAACGGGACGATCAGCCCGTAGAAGCCGAGGGTCTCCTCGGCGAAGCCCTCGACCGTGCCCAGCAGCGAGAAGACCAGCATCACGCCCGCGATGAGCAGTGCGCCGCGGTCGCGGAGCCGGTGCGCGAGGCGGCCGATGCCCAGGTCGAGCGCGCCGGTGGCGAAGACGACGGTGATGAACGCGCCGATCGCGATGACGAAGAGGAACACACCCGCGCTGCCGTACAGTTCACCGGCCATGTCCGGGCCGACCTCGCCGGTCCTGGCGTCCTGCACTCCGTACAGGCCGTTGACCGGGGAGAGGAAGAGGTCGTTCAGCCGGTCGACGACGCTCCGGCCGGAGTCGACGCGGTGGTACGTGCCCTGGATCGGCGCACCGGCCTTGGTCCGGTCGTACGCGCCGGACGGGATCAGGAAGGCCAGGGCCCAGACGGCGAGCGTGACGACGACCAGCACCGTCAGGGCGCTGGGGAAGACGAACTTCCGTCCGGACGGCGGTTTCTCCTGCGGCGGGGTCCCGGTGTCCAGCGTGCTCACGCGGTGCTCCCGCCGCGGTGCGCGGCCGCGTACTCCCGCAGGAACGCGGCCTCGGCGATGACGGCGGAGCGGAGTTCCGAAAAGAGGACGCGTTCGTTGGGCGCGTGCAGATTACACATGCTGTCCTGGGCACCGAAGAGCAGGATCTCGGCGCCGGGCACGGCCTTGGCCAGGCCGTTGACGAGCGGGATCGAGCCGCCGCTGGCGACGAAGGCGGGTTCCGCGCCCCAGCCCTCGCGCAGGGCGGTCAGCGCGGCCCGGTAGGCGGGGCCGCCGGTCGCGGGCTCGAATCCGGGGCCGGTGTCGCCCGGGGTGACGGTGAGCGGAATCCCGAACGGACGCAGTGCCTCCAAGTGGGTGACGAGCAGCCCCTGCGCCTCGCGGGGGTCCTGCTCGGGGTGGAAGCGCAGGTTGAGCTTGGCCCTGGCGTACGGGACGACGGCGGAGGCGGCGTGGTCGACGCCCGGGGCGTCGATGCCGACGACGGTGACGGCGGGCCCGCTCCAGAGCCGCTCGCCGAGGCTGCCGGACCCGATCAGCGGAATCCCGTCACGGACCCCGGCCAGGGTGCGGAACTCCTCCTCCGTGTACGTCGTGCCGCTCCACTCCTCGCGGCGCAGGCCCTCGACGGCGACGTCCCCGTGCACGTCGTGCAGGGTGGCCAGCGCCTTGAGCAGGGCGAGCAGGGCGTCGGGGGCCGCGCCGCCGAACTCACCGCTGTGGCGCGGCTCGTCCATGGTCCGCACCTCGACCACGACCTCCGAGGCGCCGCGCAGGCCGGTGGTGAGGGTGGGGCTGCCGGGGCGGAGGTTTCCCATGTCGGCGATGACCATCGCATCGCAGGCGAAGCGGGCGGGGTCGGTGGGCGGGTAGTCGTCGAAGGCGCTGCCGTACTCCTCCTGGCCCTCCAGGACGATTCTGAGGCCGGTCGGCGGCCTGCCCCCGTACGCCCTCAGCACGCCGAGGTGCACGATCAGGTTCGACTTGTCGTCGGCGATGCCGCGGGCGCGCAGTCCGCCCTCCACGGGGGTGGGCTCGAAGGGCGGGGAGAGCCACAGGCTCTCGTCGCCGGCGGGCTGTACGTCGTAGTGGCCGTAGAGCAGCACGGTCGGGGCGTCCGGTGTCGGTGGCGGGACCTCCGCGACGATGACCGGTGCGGTGTCCGGCAGGTCGAGGCGCTCGACGCGTTCGACGCCCGCGCCCCGCAGCAGGTCCACGAGGAGGTCGTGGGCCTGCCGCACGGGCTCGGCGGGAAAGCCGGGGAACGCGACGGACGGGATGGCGGTCAGCCGCTCCAGGTCCGCGGTGAGTCCGTCCATCAGTGTGTCGACGCGGGAGCCGAGATCCATCGCCCATCCCCTGTTCCTCGTGGAGTCCGTCAATGAGGTTCCGGGATCAAATGGATCACAGGGGGCGGCCCCTCGCACGCCTGAGGGCCGGTCAGCCGCCGAGCACCACCGTCCGCGAGGCGGAGAAGTCCCCCCACTTGCCGTCCGGGAGTCTGGCGCGGATCTTCATGGCGTAGCGGGTGCCGCGCGGGTCGCTGACGGTGAGCCGGTAGTGTGCCCGGCCCGTGGGCGGCTTGCCTCCCCAGACGATCGTGGTGGTCAGCCGGCCGTCCAGGTAGAGCTGGTAGGACGGGATCTCGCCGCCGGTCACGGGCTGCTTCCAGTCCAGGTCGACGGCGTACTCCTTGCCCTGGGCGGTGCTGGTGATCCGCAGGTCCGTGGGGGCGGTGGCGGCGGGCGCGCCGGGGGCGGACGCGGTGGTGAGGTCGAAGGCGTTGCTGTCCTTCGACGAGGTGTCGGCGGCATCACGGGCGCGGACGGTGAAGGTGTATATCGTGCCGGGCCGCAGCCCGGTCAGCCGCGCGGTGGTCTGCGTGCCGGGCACGCTGTGGATGCGCGAGCCCTCCTGGTAGATGTCGTACGAGGTGACGCCGACGTCATCCGTGGAGCCGCCCCAGGACAGCGTGGCCGCCCGGCTGCCGTCGGCCTTGCCGCGCAGCTTCACCGGCCGGGTCGGTGCCTCGTGGTCGGCCGGGGTCGGGGCGGGCGTGGTGACGGAGGCGGCGGCGCTCGGCGCGGAGAGGTTCCCGGCCGCGTCGCGGGCGCGGACGGTGAAGGTGTACGCGGTCGAGGCGGTCAGGCCGTCGATGTCGATCATCACCCGGGCCGCCGGGACGGTCTTGACCTTCTTGCCCTTGCGGTAGATCTCGTACGCGGTGACGGCCTTGTCGTCGGTGGCCGCCTCCCACATCACGTGCGCGGAGGTGGCACTGCCGGCCTGCGCGGTCACCCCGCGCGGCACCGTGGGGCTACTGGTGTCGGCCTCGGCGCCGGAGCCGCCGCAGGCGGTGAGCGCGGCGAGGAGCAGGGCGGCTGAGCAGGCCAACGCGGCGGGTGCGTGGGGGCGTTGCACGGTCTTGCCTTCCGTCCGGCAGCAATGGTCCAGACCTGTATCGCACGGCGTGGGGGTCGCCGACAAGAGGACGGAGCGGAACGTTCCGCAATGTGCCGGTGTGCACCGCGCCCGGAGCGAGGAGTCCGGGGCACCCGGCGCGTCGCCGGGCGATGAGTTCGGGGCGCGCGGGGAGTCTGCACTGTATGGACGACAGGACGAAGACGGACGACACGACCGAGACCGCTCCCCCGCAGGATCTGGAACCCGCGGCCCGGCAGCTCACCGGGCTGCTCGACGCGGTGGACGACGCCTGGCTGTCCGCGCCGACCCCGTGCCCCGGTGTCACGGTGAGCGCCCTGCTCGCCCACATCGGCGGGCTGGCCGTGGCCTTCCGCGATGCCGCGCGCAAGGAGCTGGGGCCGACGACCGACACGGCGCCCTCGGTGGCGGAGATGGTGCTGGAGGACGACTGGCGCGGCACGCTGCCCGGGGCGCTGGATGCCATGG
This sequence comes from Streptomyces sp. NPDC087428, assembly GCF_044744085.1. Classification (NCBI taxonomy): domain Bacteria; kingdom Bacillati; phylum Actinomycetota; class Actinomycetes; order Kitasatosporales; family Streptomycetaceae; genus Streptomyces; species Streptomyces sp. NPDC087428. The sequence continues at coordinate 222,362 of NZ_JBIUXR010000008.1, read as the reverse complement.
CCACCGCCTGGCGCTCCCCCGGCGCCTGGCAGGGCATGAGCCGGGCGGGCAGCGTGGACCTGCCGGGCGAGGTGGCGGGCATGGTCGCGCTCAACGAGCTGGTGCTGCACGGCTGGGACCTGGCGCGGTCGACCGGGCAGCCGTTCCGGGCCGAGGAGGCGCATCTGCACTCCACACTGGCGCTGCTGGCCGCCCTGGGCGACAGCCCGCCGGCCGGCTCGCCGTTCGGCCCGCCGGTCCCGGTGCCGGACGACGCGCCGCTGCTGGACCGGGCGGTCGCCCGGAGCGGCCGCCGCCCCGACTGGCGGCCCGGCGGCTGAAGGGCCGGTCGCGGGGGCGGGCGGCCGTCCGACCGGCGGACGAAGAACGCCGTGTACGGGCGAGGATCCCTCCCGCGACCTGGCAGGCTGGTGCGGTGAAGCTCAGCACGCGTTCCCTGATCGCCTCGGCCGCCGCCCTCGTCATGGCCGCGGCCGTGCTCTCCGGATGCTCGGCGGCGGGACCGGGCACCGCCTACGGCAAGGGGTCCGCGGCGACCGGCCTGGAGGATCCGGCGAAGAAGGACATCGCCATGCAACTGGTCTCCAGCGCGGAGAACTCCTCGCTGGACTGGAAGTCCCAGTACGGGTACATCGAGGACATCGACGACGGCCGCGGCTACACCGCGGGCATCATCGGCTTCTGCTCCGGCACCGGCGACATGCGACGCGTCGTCGAGCGGTACGCGAAGGCCCGGCCCGGAAATCCGCTGGCGCGGTTCCGGCCGGCGCTGCGGGCGGTGGAGGGCACCGACGCGCACACCGGGCTCGGCCGCCGGTTCACCGAGGCATGGGCGGACGCGGCCGGCGACGCGGCCTTCCGGTCGGCGCAGGACGCCGAGCGGGACGCCTCGTACTTCGGCCCCGCGGTCGCGCAGGCCAAGGCGGACGGGCTCGGCGCACTGGGCCAGTTCATCTACTACGACGCCTATGTGATGCACGGGTCCGGCGACGCGGACGGCACGGTCGGCTTCCGTACGATGCGCCGGCACGCGCTCGCGAAGGCCCGCGCGCCCTCGCGGGGCGGCGCCGAGGTGGCCTATCTCGACGCGTTCCTGGACGCCCGGGTCGCGGCGATGCGCGAGGAGCCCTCGCACCACGACACCAGCCGGGTCGAGACGGCCCAGCGGGTGTTCGTGCGCGAGGGCAGACTCGGCCTGGAGACACCACTGCGGTGGAAGGTGTACGGCGACAGCTACCGGATCGAGGGTCCTTAGCCGGCCGGCCTCCCCGTCCCCCGGTCCCGGGGCCGTTCCCAACCCATCTGTGTCACAGGGGTGTACGGCAGTCGTTCCACTCTGATAGGAAAGCTTCCTAACAGAAGAATCGGAACGACGAACTCCTTTGGAGGACTGGTGAACGCTCCCCACAAGCGCACCGCACGTCGCAACACCCGTACCCTGCGCGTCGCGCTCGTCGCACTCGGGCTGACGCTCACGGCTGTTCCCGCCACCGCATTCGCCGGCACCGCCCCCGCGCCGCCGGCCGCTCACCACCAGGAGGCTGCCGCGACCGGGCTCGACGATCCGGCGAAGAAGGACATCGCCATGCAACTGGTCTCCAGCGCGGAGAACTCCTCGCTGGACTGGAAGTCCCAGTACAAGTACATCGAGGACATCGACGACGGCCGCGGCTACACCGCGGGCATCATCGGCTTCTGCTCCGGCACCGGCGACATGCTGGACCTGGTGGAGCTGTACACGCAGCGCAAGCCGGGCAACCCGCTCGCCCAGTACCTGCCCGCCCTGCGCGAGGTGGACGGCAGCGACTCGCACGAAGGGCTCGACCCGGGCTTCCAGGCCGCCTGGAAGAAGGCCGCGGCCGACTCGGCGTTCCAGCAGGCGCAGAACGACGAGCGCGACCGGGTGTACTTCGACCCGGCGGTCAGCCGGGGCAAGAGCGACGGACTGGGCACGCTCGGCCAGTTCGCTTACTACGACGCCATCGTCATGCACGGCGACGGCGGCGACAGCACGAGCTTCAGCAGCATCCGCAAGCGGGCCCTCGCGAAGGCGAAGCCGCCGGCCCAGGGCGGCAACGAGGTCACCTACCTCAACGCCTTCCTGGACGCGCGGGTCTGGGCCATGCAGCAGGAGGAGGCCCACTCGGACACCAGCCGGGTGGACACCGCCCAGCGGGTGTTCCTGAAGAACGGCAATCTGAACCTGAACCCGCCGCTCGACTGGAAGGTGTACGGCGACAGCTTCCACATCGGCTGACGGATCCGGGCACGGCTGTGGCGCGTACGGCCCCTCTCACGGGTAGGGCCGTACGCGCCACAGCACTGTGACGGGTCGTCAGTGCACGCCCACAGAGGGCGCGTTCACCTCTTCCAGCTCCTTCACCCCCGCATCCGCCTCGGCGTCCGGCTTCCGGCCCAGGTGGTTGAAGGCCAGGTTGAGGACGATCGCCACGACGCATCCGGTGGATATCCCGGAGTCAAGCACGACGAGCAGGTCCTCGGGGAAGGCGTGGTAGAACTCCGGCGCGGCGATCGGTATCAGGCCTATGCCGACTGCGGCGGCCACGATCAGGGCGTTCTCGCCCTTCTCCAGAGCGGCGCTCGCCAGGGTCTGGATGCCGCTCGCGGCGACCGACCCGAAGAGCACGATGCCGGCGCCGCCGAGCACCGGCAGCGGTACCAGCGCGATGACGGACGCGGCCACCGGGAACAGGCCGAGCAGGATGAGGATGCCGCCGCCCGCGGCGACGACGAAGCGGCTGCGGACCTTGGTCATCGCGACCAGCCCTATGTTCTGGGCGAAGGCGCTGCACATGAAGCCGTTGAACAGCGGGCTGATGGCGCTGCCCAGGGTGTCGGCGCGCAGACCTCCCTCGATGGTCCGCTCGTCGGCCGGCCGGTCGACGATCTTGCCGAGGGCCAGCATGTCCGCGGTCGACTCGGTCATGCAGACCAGCATGACGATGCACATCGAGACGATCGCGGCGATCTCGAACTGCGGTGCCCCGAAGTGGAACGGGGTGGGGAAGCCGACCGCGTCGGCGTCCTTGATGGCGCCGAAGTCGGTGATGCCGACCGGGATCGCGACGAGTGTGCCGGCGATGAGTCCGAGCAGGATCGCGATCTGCTGGAGGAAGCCGCGGAGGAGTTTCCTCAGCGCGAGGACGATCACCAGGGTGACCGCCGCCATGATGATGTTGGTGGTGGAGCCGTAGTCGTCGGCCGTGGCGTTGCCGCCCTGGGACCAGTTGAAGGCGACCGGCAGCAGGGAGACACCGATCAGGGTGATGACCGTGCCGGTGACGACGGGCGGGAAGAACCGGACCAGTTTACAGAAGTAGGGGGCGAGGACGAAGCCGAGGAGGCTCGCGACGATGATCGCGCCGAAGATGACGGCGATGCCGTCGTGTCCCCGGTCCTTGCCGATCGCCACCATGGGCGTCACCCCGGCGAACGAGACGCCGTTGACGAACGGCAGCCGGGCGCCGATGCGCCAGAAGCCGAGGGTCTGGAGCAGGGTGGCGATGCCCGCGGTGAACAGGCTCGCCCCCATGAGGAAGGCGGTCTCCTTCGGGCTGAGGCCCACGGCGGGGCCCACGATCATGGGCGGGGCCACCACACCCGCGTACATCGCGGCCACGTGCTGGAGGCCGCTGGTGAACATCTTCAGTGGGGGAAGTGTCTCGTCGACCGGATGAGTGCGGTCGGGCCGGGCCGGCTCAGAGGTGTCCTCGGGGTCGGGTGCTGCGTCTGCGTCATTGCGAAACCTGGGCGTAGCTGCCACGGCGGTTCCTCCGGTCGGGTACACGTCTGCGGCGACGTGGGTATCAGGGAGGTGGTGCGTTGGTGCAGGTCGTGCAGCTGGTGCGGCAGCTCGGTTCAGCGGTACGGGGACGCGTACGTCTGGTACGCGTCCCCGTACCGGTTGCCGTGGGCCCCGCTCGGGTCCACGGCGGCCGGTCGAGGGCCGTCCCCCTCGGCCGGCCGGTTCGGGGGCGCCGGGCCGTCAGGCCCCGGCGGCGATCTGCGCGAGGCGGCGGGCCTCGTCGCGGGTGGCGCGGGCGAGGGCGTCCTCGTCCACGGTGATGAGGCGGTTGCCCTCGACGACCGGCTTGCCGTTGACGAGGGAGAGCGTGACGGGGGCCGCGGCGCCGAGGACCAGGGCGGTCACCGGGTCGGCGATGGAGGCGTGGGCGAGGGTGTCCAGCTTCCACATGACCAGGTCGGCCAGCTTGCCGGGCTCCAGGGAGCCGATCTGCTCGGCCCGGCCGAGGACCTGGGCGCCGCCGTACGTGCCCAGGCGCAGTGCCTGACGGGCGTTCAGGGCGCCTTCGCGGTGCGGGCCGAGGCGGTTGACGAGGAGGGCGTTGCGCAGTTCGGTGTGGAGCTCGCCGGACTCGTTGGACGCGGTGCCGTCGACGCCGAGGCCGACCGGGACGCCCGCGGCGAGCATGTCCGGGACCCGGGCGATGCCCGCGGCGAGCCGGGCGTTGGAGGACGGGCAGTGCGCGACGCCGGTGCCGGTGCGGGCGAAGGCGGCGATGTCGGAGTCGTTCATGTGGACGCAGTGCGCCATCCACACGTCGTCCCCGAGCCAGCCGGTCGACTCGAAGTAGTCGGTCGGGCCCATGCCGAACAGCTCGTGGCAGAACTTCTCCTCCTCCACGGTCTCCGAGCCATGGGTGTGCAGCCGCACTCCGCGGCGGCGGGCCAACTCGGCTCCCTGCCGCATCAGTTCGGTGGACACGGAGAACGGGGAGCAGGGTGCGACGGCGATCTGGGTCATCGCGTCGAAGGAGGCGTCGTGGTGCGCGTCGATGGCCGCCTCGGTGCCGGCCAGGGCGCCTTCGAGGGTCTCCACGGCGAAGTCCGGCGGCAGCCCGCCGTCCTTCTCGCTGCGGTCCATGGAGCCACGGGCGAGGGTGAACCGTACGCCCGTCTCGCGGGCGGCGCCGATGATCGCGCCGGTCAGGTCGCCGGAGCCCCGCGGGTACACGTAGTGGTGGTCCATCGCGGTGGTGACACCGCCGCGGGCCATCATGGCGAGCGAGCCCTGCGCGGCGGCGCGGACCATCGGCTCGTCGATGCGCGCCCAGGTCGGGTACAGCGCGACCAGCCAGTCGAAGAGGTTGTGGTCGGTGGCCAGGCCGCGGGTGATCCACTGGTAGAAGTGGTGGTGCGTGTTGATCAGACCGGGCGTGACGAGATGCCCGGTGCCGTCGATCCGGCGTACGACGTTCTCCAGACCGTCCGGTGCCCGGCCGGCGCCGACGGACTCGATGCGGTTGCCCGCGACGACGACATGGCCCGAGGCGTACTCGGTGTCGTCGGCGTCGACGGTGGCGATCGAACAGTTCTCGATGACGATGCGTTCCACGCGCTCGGGCACTGCCTGTGCTGCCATGGTGCTTCCTTCTCTCATCAGCGATGTGGGCACGGCAGGACCCTAGGAGGATTTGAGTGCCACGGCCGTGCGGCTGTGGGTGCCGAGATGGTGGAAGAAGAGATTGAGCAGGACCGCGACGAGCGCTCCGGCGCTGATGCCGGAGCCCAGTACGGTCTGTGCCCAGGAGGGGAATCCGGCGTAGAAACCGGGTGCGGCGAGCGGGATGATGCCCGCGCCGAGCGCCACGGCGACCAGGATGATGTTCGAGCTGTCGTCGAGCCCGGCCTCGGAGAGCGTGCGGATGCCGCTCACCGCGATCGAGCCGAACAGGACGATACCGGCGCCGCCGAGCACGGGCATCGGGACGAGCGAGACGACCGCGCCGAGCACCGGGAAGACGCCGAGGATCAGCAGGGCGCCGCCGGCTGCCGCGACGACGTAGCGGCTCCGTACCTTCGTGAGGGAGACCACGCCGACGTTCTGCGCGAAGGCGCTCGTCGGGAAGCCGCCGAAGACCGGTCCGATCAGGGTGGCGATGCCGTCGGTGCGCAGCCCGCGGGTGATGGTGCGGCCGTCGGTGCGCCGGTCGCAGATCTCGCCGAGGGCCAGCATCCCGGCGGACGACTCGGTCATCAGGACGAGCATCACGATGCAGAGGGAGAGGATCGCGGCGGGCCTGAACTCCGGTGCGCCGAAGGCGAAGGGGGTGGGCAGTGCGGCGAGCGGCGCGGAGCGCAGGGCGGAGAAGTCGGCGAGGCCGAAGGGGATGGCGGCCAAAGTGCCGATCAACAGCCCCACCAACAGGGCCACTTGCTTGAGGAAACCGCGTCCGAACCGCTGGATGACCAGAATGACGGCCAGGGTGAAGGCGGCCAGCGCGAGGTACTTCGTCGCGCCGAAGTCCGCCGCGGTCTTGTCACCGCCCTGCGCCCAGGAGACCGGGACCGGCATCAGGGTGACGCCGATGAGGGTGATGACGACGCCGGTGACGAGCGGCGGGAAGAACCGCAGCAGCCGGCCGAAGAACGGACCGATGAGCAGACAGAACACGCCTGCGACGAGCACCGCCCCGTAGATCGCGGGGAGTTGGTGACCCGGCGCGCTGGTCTCCGCGATGGCGAGCATCGGGGCGATCCCCGCGGACGAGGCGGCGTTGACGAACGGGAGCCGGTTGCCGGCGAAGCCCCCGATGCCGAGGGTCTGCAGGAGGGTGGCGCAGCCGGCGATGAGGAGGCTCGCCGCGATCAGCCGGGTCATGCCGGCCGGATCGAGTCCGACGGCCTGTCCGATGACGAGCGCAGGGGTGACGACGCCCGCGTACATGGCGGCGATGTGCTGGAGCGCGGCGGGCAGGAGCCGCGACGGAGCAGGCTTTTCGTCCACCGGATGGATCGGACCGTCCGGCTGGGTGGGACCTGGGCCTATCGCTTCCGCGGGCCCAAGTGCAGGCTGTGCCATGGGAGTTCCCTCCGGCCCGACCGGTCCCCGCCCGCTGTGGACGGACGGGAACCGGCGCGGTGCCGCGTCAGAGGTTGGTCATGTCGACCGGGATCCGCGGCTCGATGCCGTCCCTCAGTACGGTGGCCTCGATGAGCCCGTACGGACGGTCGGCCGCGAAGTAGACCTCATTGTCGTTCTTGAGGCCGAACGGCTCCAGGTCCACCAGGAAGTGGTGGTTGTTCGGCAGCGAGAAGCGGATCTCGTCGATCTCGCTGCGGCTGTTGATGATGCGCGAACCCATCTGGTAGAGGGTCTGCTGGAGGGAGAGGGAGTACGTCTCCGCGAAGGCTTCGAGCATGTGCTTGCGCGCCTGCTCGAAGGACTTCTCCCAGTTCGGCATGCGGGCCTCGTCGCTGGTCCAGTTGTAACGCCACCGGGCGGACACGTCGGTGGCCAGGACGCGGTCGTACGCCTCCTTGAGCGTCGTGTACTTGTCCTTGACGTAGCCCCAGAACTCGGAGTTGGTCGAGTTCATCACCGAGAGTTCCTTGAGGCCGGAGATGACCTCCCACTTCTCGCCGTCGTAGGTGATCTGGGAGGTGCGGGTCTCCTGGCCCTTGCGGACGAAGGAGTGCTTCACCTCGTCGGCGCCGATGAACCGCGAGTTGCCGCCGGAGGTCTCGATGCGCTCCCAGGAGTACTCCTCGATCCGGATCCGGGCGGTCTGGATCGGCTCCTGCGACGACACGAAGTGCCGGGCCAGGTGGATACCGAACTGCTCGGCGGACTCGATGCCGTACTCCTTGGCGAACGCGAACACCGTGTTCTTGGTGGTGTCGGTCGGCAGGACGTTCGCGTTGGAGCCCGAGTAGTGGACGTCGTCCATGTCGCCGGAGAGGGCGACGGAGACGTTCAGGTCCTTGATGTGGTGGGTGTCGCCGTCCCGCGTGATCCTGACGACGCGGTTCTCCGCTTTGCCGTACTGGTTCTGGCCGAGAATCGTGGGCATGTGTCTGCTAGCTCCCTCGGTATACGGAGTAGCCGAACGGGTTGAGCAGCAGCGGTACGTGATAGTGCTCGCCCGGGGTGACGGCGAAAGTGATCGCCACCTCCGGGAAGAACGCACCGCTGTCCCTTACGCGGGGGGCGTCCTGCTGCGCCTCGGCTTGCTTCTTGGCTGTGAAGTACGACTCGGTCTCGAAGTCGAGCCGTACGTGGGTGGTGCCCTCCGGCAGGGCCGGCAGGTCCTTGCAGCGCCCGTCCGCATCGGTCGCCGAGCCGCCGAGCGCCACCCACCGCGCGTCGCTGCCCGTGCGGGCCGCGAGCGAGACGGGAACGTCCGCGGCGGGGCGGCCGGTGCTGGTGTCCAGGATGTGGGTGGACACCGATGCGGTGGCGAAGGTGGTCAAGGCCTTCACTCTCCTTCTGTGACGAGACGGGTCAGCCTGATGCGGTTGATCTTGCCCAGTTCGGTGCGCACATGTCCGCGCTCCTGCTCGGGCGAGTTCCCGGACCGGGCCTTCACCGCGTCGCGCATCTGCTCACCGGTGGCCCCGGTGGCGCAGATCAGGAAGACGTGTCCGAACCGCTCCTGGTAGGCCAGGTTGAGTTCGAGCATCTCGGCCTTGAGCTCCTCGGTGGCGCCGGCCATCCCCCGCTGTTCGCGGGAGGAGGTCGGGTCCCCCGGCTTCGGGCGGCCGATGGGCGGGTGACCGGCCATGGCCTCGGCCAGGTCCTGCGCGCCGAGGGCCGCCGTGGCGGCGTCGCTCGCGGAGAACAGGGCTTCGGCCGTGGCGTAGGGGCGCCCGGAGAGGATCGCTCTTCCCCAGGCCGCACTGGCACAGACCTCGTGCAGCGCGGCGGCCGCCTCGTGGTCCGCCAGGGTGTTGAACCGGGCCGGGCCCGGTGTGGAGCTCGAAGTCACGGGAGCCTCCGTGGCTGTCTTTCGCTGTGCGTCGGTCGGGCTGCGGATAGCTAACGCCCTCCACAACACCACGTCAACACTTTGTTGAAATTACGTTCATGTAAAAGGCCGTCGCCCGATGATCCGGACGACGGCCTTCCGTGACGCAGCGCGGACCGCACCCGTCCGCGGGCCCGACTACTCGCTCTTCGGGCCGATATCCCTGTTCAGGTAGTTGTAGACGGTGAACCGGCTGACCCCCAGGGCCCCCGCCACCGTCTCCACCCCATGACGTACGGAGAAGGCACCGCGTGCCTCCAGGCTCCGCACGACCGTCTGCTTGGTCCTGCGGTCCAGCTCGGCGAGCGGCATGCCGTGTCGGCGCTCCATGGCGGCCAGGATGTGATCCAGCGAGTCCGAGAGCTGCGGCAGCCGGACCGCTATGACGTCCAGCCCCTCCCAGGCCAGCACGACGTCGTCGGGCTGCGCCTGCTCGGGGCCGAGCAGCTCGCCCCCCATGGCGTCGACGAGCGGCTTGACCGCGGCGACGAGGGGGTGGTCCGCGGACTCGGTCACTTGGAGTCCTCCCCGATCACGTTGACCTGAAGGGAGACCCGGGTGGCACCTGATGCCAGGGCCTTGCGCAGGAGGGAGTCCACCGCGGTGAGCACCTCGTCGGCGCCGCCCTCGGCCGTGTTGCCGAAGGGGCCGACGTCCACGGCGTCCAGGTCGGCGGACTGGACGACCTCACGGGCGACGACCGCGTGGGCGGGCGCCTCGTCGAGATCGAAGGGCTCGGTGGTGAACTCCACTCTCAAGCGCACGGTGCCTCCATGGTGCGTGTTCACCGCGGCGGGGAACCCCGCGGCTCGGGCACGACACTAACGGACGGGCACCCCCGCACGGCCCTCAGAGCGGGAGCACGCAGACCGCCGCCGGGGCGGCGAACGGTGTCCCCGCGGACTCCAGCGCGCCGCTTCCCCCGTCCACCCGGAACACCGTCACCGTGCCGGACTTCTGGTTGGCGGCCAGCAGCAGCGACTCGTCCGGGGAGAAGGCGATGTGCCGGGGGAAGTCGCCACCCACCGGCACGGTGTCCAGCAGCCGGAGCGCGGCCCCGCCGTCCTCGACGGCGTACCTGGTGAGGCTGTTGTGCCCGCGGTTGGCGAGGTAGGCGAAGCGGCCGTCACCGGTGACCAGGAGCTGGGCGGGGTAGCTGGTGCCGCTGCCCGTTCCGGTGGACTGCGGGGCGCCCGGGGTCAGCACGCCGGTCGCGGGGTCGTATCCGCAGACCACGACCGTGTTGTCGACCTCGCAGGCCAGGTACGCGTAGCGGCCGCCGGAGTGGAAGGTGAGCGAGCGCGGTCCGGCGCCGGGGCGCAGCGCGGCGTACGAGAGCTGCTCCAGGGTGCCCCGCTCCTCGTCGAGCCGGTAGGTGTACACCGTGTCGTTGCCCAGGTCGACGGCGAGGATGTGGCCGCCGGGGGCGGTGATGATCTGGTGGGCGTGCGGCCCGTCCTGGCCGGGTCCGGGCGCGGGTGCCGTGTGGGCGACCAGGTCGGTGCGCTCCCCCGGCGTGCCGTCGGCGGCCAGGGGGTGCACGGCGACGCTGCCGGAGGTGTAGTTGGCGCTGAACAGCCACTTTCCGCCGGGGTGGACGGAGAGGTGGCAGGGTCCCGCGCCACCGGTGTCCCGCGTGCCCAGCACCCGGAAGGTCCCGTCGCCGGCGAGCGCCACCGCCGTGACGCCGCCCTGCTGCTGCTCGTCGACCGCGTAGAGCGTGGTGCCCGTGGGGTGCAGCGCGAGGAACGACGGGTTCTCGACGCCGGTGACGACGGTGCGGCCGGTGATGGTGCCGGCGGCCGGGTCGTAGGAGGCGACGCCGATTCCGGTGCCTCCCGGGGTCGTCGAGGTGTAGGTGCCGAGGAAGAGCGTCGCGGTCCCGCGCGCCCCCTCTCCGGCCGTGCGCGGGGACCGTGCCTGACGTCCGGAGCGGGGAAGCGAGGGGGCGGCGGCGAGGGCACCGCCCGCCAGGAGTGCTCCGAGAAGGGTGCGGCGGCTTGTGGGGGTGGTCATGCGAGGCACCTCGTGGGGTCGGCTGCGTCGGATGTGTCAGCCACAGTGGCCTCCCCCGACAGCTGCCGCAAGAGGCGCACCGGCCATTGCGCAGGGCGCAACGGCAGTCGGCGCCGACCGGTCCGACCGGCCCGAATTCCGGGCACCCCCTTGACAGCCCGCCCACCCCCCGGGCAATCTTCCGTTAAGCAGAAACTAACTTCCGCAATACGGAAGGAGCGCCGAAACCCTCATGGGCTACCCGGACCAGCGCTTCGATGTGAACCTTTCGATCCTCTTCACGGAACTCCCGCTCCTGGAGCGCCCCGCGGCAGCAGCCGCGGCGGGCTTCACCGCGGTCGAGCTGTGGTGGCCGTGGATCGAGACCCCCACCCCTCCGCAGGCCGAACTCGACGCCCTCAGGAAGGCGCTCGACGACGCGGGCACCGAACTGGTGGGGCTGAACTTCTACGCCGGACAGCTGCCCGGCCCCGACCGCGGCGCACTCTCCGTGCCCGGCACGGAGTCGGACCGCTTCCGCGCCAACATCGAGGTGGCGGCCGACTTCGCCGCCTCGACCGGCTGCAAGGCGCTCAACGCGCTCTACGGCAACCGGATCGACGGCGTGGACCCCGCCGTGCAGGACGAACTCGCCCTGGAGAACCTGGTCCTGGCCGCCCGCGCGGCGGACCGGATCGGGGCGGTCCTGCTGATCGAGACCCTGAACGCGCCGGAGTCGCCGCGCTATCCGCTCGTCAGCGCACCGGCCGGGATCGAGGTCGTCGACCGGATCAACGCGGCGACCGGCCTCGGCAACGCGAAGTTCCTGATGGACCTGTACCACCTGTCGATGAACGGTGAGGACCTCAGCCAGGTCATCACCGCGTACGCCGACCGGACCGGTCACGTCCAGATCGCCGACAATCCGGGGCGCGGCGCGCCCGGCACCGGCTCGCTCCCCCTGGAGCGGCTCCTGGACGAGCTGGCGAAGGCCGGTTACGACGGCTGGGTCGGCCTGGAGTACAAGCCCGGGGACCGGCCGAGCGCCGAGTCCGTCGAGTGGCTCCCGGCCACCGCGCGGGCCGCCCGCCGATAGCGGCGGACTCCCCCTCGTACACACGCTTATCGGAAGGCACCCTCATGAGCAACAACCTCCCCAAGGTCGCGTGGATCGGCCTCGGGATCATGGGCTCGCCCATGTCCGAGAACCTGATCAAGGCCGGTTACGACGTCACCGGTTACACCCTGGAGCAGGACAAGGTCGACCGGCTGGCCGCGGCCGGCGGCACCGGCGCCTCCTCGATCGCCGAGGCGGTCGGGAACGCGGACGTGATCATCACAATGGTGCCCGCCTCCCCGCAGGTCGAGGCCATCGCGTACGGCCCCGACGGCATCCTGGAGAACGCGAGGCGCGGCGCGCTGCTGGTCGACATGTCCTCGATCACCCCGCAGACCTCCGTGGACCTCGCGAAGCACGCCGCCGAGAAGGGCATCCGCGTGCTGGACGCCCCGGTCTCCGGCGGCGAGGCCGGTGCGATCGAGGCCGTGCTCTCCATCATGGTCGGCGGCGAGCAGGCGGACTTCGACGCCGCACGGCCGGTGCTCGACGCGCTGGGCAAGACCATCGTGCTCTGCGGCCCGCACGGCTCCGGCCAGACGGTGAAGGCCGCCAACCAGCTCATCGTCGCGGTCAACATCCAGGCCTGCGCCGAGGCCGTCGTCTTCCTGGAGAAGTCCGGGGTCGACCTCGCCGCCGCGCTCGACGTCCTCAACGGCGGACTGGCCGGCTCGACCGTGCTGACCCGCAAGAAGGCCAACTTCCTGAACCGGGACTTCGCGCCCGGCTTCCGGATCGACCTGCACCACAAGGACATGGGCATCGTCACGGACGCCGCCCGCAATGTCGGTGCCGCGCTGCCCGTCGGCGGAGTCGTCGCCCAGCTCGTCGCCTCGCTGCGCGCACAGGGCGACGGCGGCCTGGACCACTCGGCGCTGCTCCGCTCGGTCGAGCGCCTCTCCGGCCAGCCCGTCCAGGACTGACCCGCGGGCGCGCGGCCGGGCCCCGAGCGCACCCGGCCGGCACGACCCCGCCGGGTGCGCATCCCCCCGGCCCACAGACTTCCGGACGGCATCGGCGCTGACACCTGTCCTGTCGCGCCCAGGCGCCGGCGCCGTCCGGAACACCTCTCCACCAGGAATTTCAACAAACTGTTGACGTTTGGTTCGGGGCGTACCTACGCTCCTGGAGCCCCCAGGACGTCGCAGTTCAGCAGCTCCCCGTACGGAAGGTCGCCCCGACACCATGACGCAGCGTGTGCTTACGACCGAGTCAGGCGCCCCGGTCGCCGACAACCAGAACTCCGCCACCGCCGGCGTCGGTGGCCCGATCCTCCTCCAGGACGGTCACCTCCTGGAGAAGCTCGCCCGCTTCAACCGGGAGCGCATCCCGGAGCGCGTGGTGCACGCCCGGGGCTCCGGCGCGTACGGCTACTTCGAGGTGACCGACGACGTCACCGGCTTCACCCGCGCCGGCTTCCTCTCCGAGGTGGGCCGCCGCACCGAGACCTTCATACGGTTCTCCACGGTCGCCGACTCGCTCGGCGGCGCGGACGCGGTACGCGACCCGCGCGGCTTCGCCCTCAAGTTCTATACGGACGAGGGCAATTACGACCTGGTCGGCAACAACACCCCGGTGTTCTTCATCAAGGACCCGATCAAGTTCCCCGACTTCATCCACTCCCAGAAGCGCGACCCGTTCACGGGCCGTCAGGAGCCCGACAACGTCTGGGACTTCTGGGCCCACGCCCCCGAGGCGACGCACCAGGTGACCTGGCTCATGGGCGACCGCGGCATCCCCGCCTCGTACCGTCACATGAACGGCTACGGCTCGCACACCTACCAGTGGACGAACGCGGCGGGCGAGGCCTTCTTCGTCAAGTACCACTTCAAGACCAACCAGGGTGTGCGCTCGCTCTCCGCAGAGCAGGCCGCGGAGCTCGTCGGCAAGGACGCCTCCTCGCACCAGACGGACCTGCTCCAGGCGATCGAGCGCGGCATGAACCCGTCCTGGACCCTGCACGTGCAGGTGATGCCGGCCGCCGACGCCGCGGACTACCGGTTCAACCCGTTCGACCTGACCAAGGTGTGGCCGCACAGCGATTACCCTCTCCAGCGGGTGGGCCGGCTCGTACTGGACCGCAACCCGGACAACGTCTTCGCGGAGGTCGAGCAGGCCGCGTTCTCCCCGAACAACTTCGTGCCCGGCATCGGCCCCTCGCCGGACAAGATGCTCCAGGCCCGACTGTTCGCCTACGCGGACGCGCACCGCTACCGCCTGGGCGTCAACCACACCCAGCTCCCGGTGAACGCGCCGCGCACGGCCGTCGTCGACAACTACGGCCGCGACGGTCTGCACGCCACGCGGCAGGGAGCGCGGCACGACAAGAACTACGAGCCCAACTCGTACGCGGGCCCGGCCCAGACGGACTCCGCGTTCTCCGCGCCGCTGGCCGTCCAGGGCTGGACCGGCACCCACGAGGCGCCCGCCCACACCAAGGACGACGACTTCTTCCAGGCGGGCGAGCTGTACCGGCTGATGTCGGACGACGAGAAGGGCCGGCTGATCGCCAACATCGCGGGCGGCCTGTCCCAGGTCACCCGGGACGACGTGATCGAGAAGAACCTCGCCCACTTCCACGCCGCCGACACCGAGTACGGCAAGCGCGTGGAGGAGGCCGTCCGCGCCCTGCGCGAGGACTGAGCACTCTCGTTGGGCCCCCAAACCCTGCTCGCGTCGTTGCACCCGCCCGGATGAGGGGTTGCGCGGGGCGCGGGCAGGACGGGGGTGTCTGGCGGATCCCCGCGGCGTCGCGGGGATCCGCCAGACATCCCCGGGGCCGCGGCGGGTGTGCGACGCCAGTGCGGTGGTGCGGGTGGCGGTCCGGGTTCCAGACCTGAAGGCCCCGGACCCGCTTTCCTTCGCCCCCGCCGCGGCCCCTGTTGTCTTCCCCGAACCGGGCGTGGAGTACGGATTACGGTCCCGTGCTCCACGCCCTTCTCGGGTTCACGGAAGGGCGTGCCTCGTAGCCTCCAGCAGTACGGCGGTGCTCGCCTCGGGATCGCGGTTCATGGTGAGCGCCTGATGGGGCAGCCGGGCCAGGCGCCCGGCGAGATCCTTGGTGGAGGTTTCGGCGGGCAGGAGCCCGAAGACGTCCGGGTACCGGTCCTCGGTGGCCGAGCCGAAGAAGTCGGCATCGGCCACGCCCTGGGCCGCCGTGGTCAGCGCGGGGACGGCGCCCGGAACGATCTCCGGGAAGAGGATTCCGACGACCGGCAAGCACGCGGGCTCCAAGCGCGGCGTGCTGTTCCTCGTCGACGTCGGCGCGGATCACCGGGCCGGTCGCGGTGCCCGGGTCGATGTCCGCAGCCGTCCACCACAGGACCAGGTACCTGCTGACCCAGTCGGTGATGGCCGAGGCCTGGCTGATGACGGTGACCGATTGGTTGCCGGCCGTCGTGATCCGGGTCGCGAAAGTCACGAAAGGGACATCTCCTTGAGTGTCGAGCAGAGGTGGTGGTAGGCGGCCCCCACCTTGGCTTCTGCCGCCGCGAGGCCGCGTTTCTCTTCGGCGCCCGAGCCCGGGAGACACACGGTGGGGTTGCCGCAGGAGAAGTGCAACGGCATTCCGAGACAGGCGCCGTTCCACGGGGCGGAGGTGGCCACCCGGCCCGGCCGATACCGGCGGCGATACGGCCGGGCCGGGTGGCCATCTCCGCCCGGATCGCCTGGACGGAGATGTGGACGGCCCGACCGTCGAGACGCACGCCTGGGGCTACTTCTGGGTGGAGCAGGGGTCGCAGCAGGAGGGGGCCGGTTCGACGCAGATGGTGACGGTGTCGGTGTTGTTGGTGGTGTCGGGGTCCTTTTCGTTGCTGGTGGCGGTCGCGGTGTTGCTGGTCCGGCCGGCCTTGGTGGCCTTGGCCCTCAGTACGAGGGTGGCGGTGGCGCCGTCGGCCAGGTCGCCCACGGCCAACTGCCCGGTGGCCGGGTCATAGCTTCCGGGTGTGCCGTCGGCGGACAGGAAGGTGAGGCCGTCGGGGAGCTGGTCGGTGACGGTGACACCGGTGGCCTGGTTCGGGCCGGTGTTGTGGACGGTGATGCGGTAGGTCACGGTCTGGCCGACGGTGACGGTGGTCGCGTCGGCTGCCTTCGTCACGGTCAGGTCGGCGGCCGGTTTGACCTGTGTTACCTGCTCGTTGGAGGTGGACGTCAATGGCTCTGGCTTGTCGCCGAGCCTGTTCTCGTAGGAGGCGGTTGCGGTGTTGCTGATCTGCTTGCCGCCGCTGGCCCGGTCGATGGTGACCCGGTACTCCGCCGTCGTTCCTGCCGGCAGGGACTCGGTGTTGGGCAGGCTGCCCCCCTCCGCGCCGGAAGCACCGTTGCCGAGGTGGAAGGCGACCCTGTTCGCCTGAGCGTCGTAGTACGCCTGGTCGTCACCTTGCGTATCGCTCTTCGCCCCGGCATTCGGGCCGTCGACGATACGCAGGGAACCGGGCAGATACGTTGTTCCCTGCGGGATGACGTCGGTCAGGATGAGGTTCTCGGCCCCGCCGCCTCCCTCGTTCTTGGCGGTGATGCGGTAGGTGACGACGTCGCCCACCTCCAGCGGCCCCGCGGGAACAGCGGTCTTGGCGAGCACCACGTAAGGGGCGGTGCCGAAGAAGATGCCGTCCAGGAAGTTGCCGATGCTGGGATTGCCGCCGGCGGCAGAGATGGAACGGAAGGCGAAGCGCGTCAGCGTCTGGCCCGCGGGGACGGTGTAGATGCCTGTGTAGTAACCCCATGCGGTGTTGCCGTCGGTGAAGCGCCTCTGCTGCACCGTGGAGCCCGGCGCGCCGATGTCCAGCGCCATGGTGTCATCCCCCTGGCGGCCACGGTGATACAGCCGCCAGTACAGCTTCGTACCGGGCGTAGTCGGCAGGTCCTGGTAGAGCGTGGAGACCTGGTACGCGTTGAGTTCGGCGAACTGGGCGCCCTCAGCTGCCGGCACACCGTTGAAACCCGAATGCCACAGCTCAATCATGTGGTCGGAGGCGGTGGTGAGCCAGCCCGGGACCCGCTTGGCCGCCTGCGTCTGCGAGGAGTCCGGCAGGATCTCCACACCGGTCACGGCGGGTTGTTCGAAGCTGCCGTTGACCAGGGCGACCCGGAGCGGAGCAGCAGGAGGTGTAGTCATGGTTCTTCCCTTCGAGACGACACTGCTGGAGTGCACCGCCGACCGGCCGAACATCTGCGCACCGTGGCGGAGCCGAGACCCCCAGAAGCGCACCGCATTCGAGTGAACACGTAAAGTGATACTCGAATGGGGTCAGCCACCCCCGCGCGGAAAGTTTGCGAAGCCGGCCCCGGGACGCCCCCGCCATCGGCACACCGCTCCCGCCACACACGCCTCCCATCTCTCTCGTGCCACCACTGTCTTGACCGAAAGCCCCTGTTGCACCCCTTACGCCCACCCTTGCTCAGGGTGAATCAGCTACCGAGAAGTTGACGCTCCCGGCACAGTGGCGGCGGCCGCGCAGGAACCAAAGGCCCGGCACTCAACCTGGCCGGGTATCCGGTCCAGGACCGGATCGGACTCCGGAGCCAACGTGCGCGACAACCAGGCCTTCACTCCGCCCGTGCAAGGGATACCGCCCATCCGCTCTCGGCGCGGACCGCAGTGTCGTAAACCTGGGAAGCGACATGCCGACAAGGGCTACGACTACTCCCACCTGCGGCGATGACTACGCGAGCGCGGGATCCGGCAGCGCATCGCTCGCAAGGGAGTCGAGCCCTTGCAACGACACCGGGCCGTCACCGCTACGCACCTTGTCGTGGCTCACCGACTACCGCCGACGCCATCGAGGCAGAGCCGACCACTTCCACGCCTTCACGAGCATCGCCTGCACTCTCGTCTGCTACCGCAGACTCACCCCAATGAGATGACTCCCAAATCTCGAGCCAAGAGCCGCCCCCGGCAGCGCCGTCCGCACACCCCGGGCCCGCCTGCCACGACCCGCCCGCACACCTCAGGTCCAGGGGAGCGTGCGCCACGGGCTGGCCGGGTCCCCGGTCAGGGCACGGTGGGTCGCGAGGGCAGTCTCGTACCACTCGCCGAACTCCTCTTCGTCGAAGTGGAGGCAGCGGCCAAGAACGTAGGCGGCCGAGAAGCTCTCCCACGAGCGGTAGTTGAGCTGGACGAGACGGCCGGCACCGACCACGGCCGCCTCCGCCTCCTGCAAGGAGCACAGACGCGCGGCGAGGCCCCAGCGGGCCATGCCGGACGCCCGGCCGTAGTCCCAGGCCTCGACGCTATGGACGAAACCCCCTTCGGGCAGCAGGTCGTCGGCACGGAACCGCGCCTCGTAGCGGGCGATGCGGCCGATCAGCCGCTGCACGCCGGTCACTTGGCCCTCCAGCTCCGCGGCGGTGACGGTGCGGCCCTGGGTGACGCCGTCCGCGGTCAGGCGGGGTTCGGTGGCGGCCTCTGTGCGGCGGCGCACCACATTCGCCGCAGCCTGGCGCCAGTGGTCGACGTCGACGGGGCCCGCGAAGTCCAGGGCCATGGAGCGGCGCAGTCGCAGGACGAACTCCCAGACGCCGCTGACCATCCCGGCGCTCAGCAGCAGCTCCTGAGTGTCCTGCCAGTCCTCGCGGGTGCTGACGCCCCACCAGCGTTCCAGCGTGCGCTTCTCGTTGCGGTAGCCGCTGCCGTGGTAGGCCATCGAGTTCCAGTAGTGTCCGTTGCGCACGTTGATGTGCGCGCCGGCCGCGAGACCGAAGGCCACGAGGCCGGTGCGTGGCCCGCCCGTCTCCAGGGTGTGGACGGCGTCCCGGGCCAGCCCCGGCCGTTCCACCGAGGCGAAGTGGCGCTGCCACAGGGCGCGGCCCTCCGGCCCGGCCGGCAGGACGCCCTCGCAGGGGCTGCCGGGGTTGACAACGAGGTAGGGCGGGTCGTTTGGACGCCAGGCCTCCGCGAACCAGCCCAAGTCATAGCAGTTGTGGACGGGGTCGGCGACGGGCGGTGGCAGCATGCCGCCGGTGTAGACGGCCAGGCACATGGTCTGGGTCTGCGGGCTCCAGTAGGGGTGGAAGCGGTTGTTGCCCGGGTTCGCGTCGACCCACTCCCGCGACTGCATCATGTACAGGTCTGCCTGGGCGACGAGGTCGTAGTACGCGGGCCAGTCGCCGCGCGCCTTCGCCTCGTACAGCCCCCGTTCGACCGCGCTCGGCGCCTGCCAGCCCTGCGCCGGGGCCGTCGGACCGGGCAGGGCTCCTCCGTTGTGACCTGCTGTCAAACCCATGGGCAAACCTTAAGGGGGGCTCGGCACGGCCGCCCTGCCGAACTCCTCAAGCGGGTGCCACAGGTGCGAGTCCTGGCGGGGCGCGAGCCGAAAGAGCACCTACGGACCTCCGTAGGTGCTCCTTCCGAGACGGGACCGCGGGCCCGGCGAACTCAGGCCTTCGCGTACGGCCTGATCGCCGTCGGGGCGTGCCCCGGCTCCGTCGCCAGGTCCTCGAACTCGTTGACCGACGCGATGTCCGTACCGCTCATCGAGATGTTCGTGATCCGCTCCAGGATCGCCTCGACGACCACCGGCACCCGGAACTCCGCCGCCAGCTTCTTGGCCTCCTCGAGGGCCGGCAGCAGCCGGTCCGGCTCGGTGACGCGGATCGCCTTGCAGCCCAGGCCCTCGACGACCTTGACGTGGTCCACGCCGTAGGCGCCCAGCTCCGGCGAGTTGATGTTCTCGAACTCCAGGTTGACCTGGAAGTCGATGTCGAAATTGCGCTGCGCCTGCCGGATCAGCCCCAGGTAGGAGTTGTTCACCAGGACGTGCACGTACGGGATGTGGTGCTGCGCGCCGACCGCGAGCTCCTCCAGCATGAACTGGAAGTCGTAGTCGCCGGAGAGCGCGACGACGGAGGCCTCGGGGTCGGCCGTCGCGACACCCAGCGCGGCCGGGATGGTCCAGCCGAGCGGCCCCGCCTGGCCGCAGTTGATCCAGTGGCGCGGCCGGTAGACGTGCAGCATCTGCGCGCCCGCGATCTGGGAGAGGCCGATGGTGGTGACGTACCGGGTCTCGGGGCCGAAGGCCCGGTTCATCTCCTCGTACACCCGCTGCGGCTTCAGCGGCACGTTGTCGAAGTGGGTGCGCCGCTGGAGGGCCGCCCTGCGCTCCTGGGTGGACGCGGCCCACCTTGAGCGGTCCTTCAGTTCGCCGGCCGCCTTCAGCTCGCGCGCCACCTCGACGAACAGCTCCAGCGCGGCCCCGGCGTCGGAGGCGATACCGAGGTCGGGGGCGAAGATCTTGCCCAGCTGGGTGGGCTCGATGTCGACGTGGACGAACTTCCGGCCCCGCGTGTAGACGTCCAGCTTGCCGGTGTGGCGGTTGGCCCAGCGGTTGCCGATGCCGAGGACGAAGTCGGACTCCAGGAAGTTCGCGTTGCCGTAGCGGTGCGAGGTCTGGAGGCCGACCATGCCGGCGTTCAGCTCGTGGTCGTCGGCGAGGATGCCCCAGCCCATCAGGGTCGGGACGACCGGGACGCCGGTCAGTTCGGCGAACTCCACCAGGAGTTCGGAGGCGTCGGCGTTGATGATGCCGCCGCCCGCGACGAGCAGCGGCCGCTCGGACGCGTTCAGCATCTCCAGCGCGCGCTCGATCTGCTTGCGGCTCGCGGCGGGCTTGTGCACCGGCAGCGGCTCGTACAGATCGGGGTCGAACTCGATCTCGGTCATCTGCACGTCGATCGGCAGGTCGATGAGGACCGGGCCGGGACGGCCGGTGCGCATCAGGTGGAACGCCTGCTGGAAGACGCCGGGGACCTGCGCGGCCTCCAGGACGGTGGTGGCCGCCTTGGTGACCGGCTTGGCGATCGACGCGATGTCGACGGCCTGGAAGTCCTCCTTGTGCAGGACCGCCGTCGGGGCCTGGCCGGTGATGCACAGGATCGGGACGGAGTCGGCGATGGCGGAGTAGAGGCCGGTGATCATGTCGGTGCCGGCGGGGCCCGACGTACCGATGCAGACACCGATGTTCCCCGGGCGGGCCCTGGTGTAGCCCTCCGCCATGTGGGAGGCGCCCTCGACGTGGCGGGCGAGCGTGTGATGAACCCCGCCGGAGGCCTTGAGGGCCGCGTAGAAGGGGTTGATCGCCGCGCCCGGCACACCGAACGCGTTGCTGACGCCTTCGCGCTTGAGGATCTCAACTGCCGCTCGGGCAGCGGTCATTCGAGGCATTGAGTGCTCCTGCTCGGACCTGGGTGGAGTCGGGCTCTGTCGCGCCACCTGAGAGCGCCAATTCCGCATTACGGAAACTTGATTCTGCTATACGGAAGCAAATCTAAAGTGCGCCCGGACAGCCGTCAAGGGAGGCGGCTCAGTGCGGGACCCGAGCGGAGGCGGTGGCGCGAAGTGGCTCAAGTCCCTCCCCCGGACCTCGCTCTTGGTGGAGCATGGGGGTACGGAGCGGAGTCGGCCCGGAACCCGGGCCGCCCGCGGTCCGTGCGGCGAAGGAGGCCAGGGTGGAGTCAGTGCCGGTACGGTGCCCGGCCTGCCGCCGGGACCACACGTACGCCACACCCGCCTACCCGTGCCCGTGCGGCTCGCCGACCGCCCCGCCGCTGATGCGCGGCGCCCCCGTCACGACGATCACCCACCGCACCTGGAACGACGACTGGGTGACGGTGCGCTGTCGGGCCTGCGGGCGGCACGACCAGTGGCCGCAGCCCGAGCTGTGCTGCCCGTGCGGCGCGGTGCTGCGGCTCCCGGTCCGCCCCGTGGCGTCCCCCGGCCGCCCGCCGGGGACCGGGTCGCGGCCGGTGCGCCCGTCGCACATCCCGCTGCCACGTACGGCCGCGGCCCCGAGGCCGGCGTTCCGGCCGCTGACCATCCGTACGGCTCGTGACGCGGTCGGCGCCGCCGCGCTGTATCTGAGGTGGCTCGGCTACCGGGATGTCCTCCAGCCAGCCGAGCGCCCCGCGTCCCGGATCGACCTGCGGGCGGCCGGGCTGATCGCCCAGGTCGACTCCACCACCAGGGCGACCCCGCTGCGCGAGGTCGAATGCCTGTGGCTCAACGCGCTGAGCACCTCGGTCTCCGCGGTGCTCTTCTCGCTCGCCGGATACACGCCGGACGCCCGGGAGCGCGCGGACGGGCTCGGCATCCCGCTCTTCGTCATGGATCTCACCGGGAGCCCGCAGCCGGTGAACGGCCCGGCGGACGAACTGGTCAGCACGGGCGCCTGAGCGCCGTTCCCGTACCGCTCGGCGGGCGGCACGCTCCATACTGAGGTATGCGTATCCGCCCCGCCCGACGCTCGGATCTCCCACTGCTTCAGGACATCGAGCGTGCCGCGGGCGAGCCCTTCCGCACCGTCGGCATGTCCCGCGTGGCCGACGACGAGCCGCCGTCCCTGGACGTTCTGGACGAGTACCGCCGGGCCCGCCGCGCCTGGGTGACCGTCGGCGCCGACGACCGGCCGCTGGGCTATCTCGTCGCCGATCCGGTCGACGGCGCCGCCCACATCGAGCAGGTCTCGGTCCATCCGTCGGCCGCCCGGCGCGGGCTGGGCGGCGGCCTCATCGGCCATACGGACGGCTGGGCGGCGGCCGAGGGGCTGACCGCGCTCACCCTCACCACGTTCTCCCACGTTCCGTGGAACGCGCCGTACTACGCCCGGCTCGGCTTCCGTGTGCTGACGGAGTCCGAACTCACCGACGGACTGCGGAAGATCCGTGCCGAGGAGGCGGAACACGGCCTGGACCGGTGGCCGAGGGTCTGTATGCGCCGGAACGTGCCGCACCTCACAGAAATCAACCGGCCACAGTGAGTGCTATCGGTCACGTTCGAGCCAGGGGCCACAGATGTTCGGTCGGTTGTCGGTGGCGGGCCTTACAGTGGGGCGCATGGTCTTAACTCCACGGCTCACTCCACCCAATGCGCCGGCGCACGCCACCCAGCCCGCCCACCTCGCCCAGCCGGCCCACCCCGCCGCTGTCGAGGCGAACGAGGCGATCCGCGCGCTTGTGGACGCACGCGCCGGACAGGACTGGTCCTCCGTGGAGTCCGCGGCGTACGAGGTGCTCCTCATCGAATGGGCGGCCGCCACCCGGGCCGCCGCGGGCGACATCATCGAAGCCGCCTGACAGCGCCCCGGCCCCGCTCGCACGGACCCCGCCGGGGCACTACCGGCCGTAGTTCTCACGCAGTTCGATCTTCCGGACCTTCCCGCTGACCGTCATCGGGAAGGTTTCGAGAATCTCCAGCAGCCGCGGCACCTTGTAATGCGCCAGCTGTCCGCGGCAGAACGCCGCCACCTCCTCCAGGGTCGGCGGGTCCGCCGGGTCCCCGGGAATGACGCAGGCCAGGATCTCCTCGCCGTACCGCTCGTCCGGCACCCCCACGACCTGCACATCCGCGATCTTGGGGTGGCTGTAGAGGAACTCCTCGATCTCGCGCGGATACACGTTCTCACCACCGCGGATGATCATGTCCTTGATCCGGCCGACGATCTGCACGTACCCGTCCTCGCGCATCACCGCGAGGTCCCCGGTGTGCATCCAGCGCCCCGCGTCGATCACTTCGGCGGTCCGCTCGGGCTGCTCCCAGTAACCGAGCATCACGCTGTAGCCCCGGGTGCAGAGTTCACCCGAGGCGCCGCGCTCCAGTGTCACGCCCGTCGCCGGGTCGATGACCTTGACCTCGATGTGCGGCATCACGCGCCCGACGGTGCCGGTGCGGCGCTCCAGGTCGTCGTCACGGCGGGTCTGGGTGGAGACCGGGGAGGTCTCCGTCATCCCGTAGCAGATGGACACCTCGTCCATGTGCATCTCGGCGACGACCCGCTTCATCACCTCGACCGGGCAGGGCGATCCGGCCATGATGCCGGTCCGCAGCGAGGAGAGGTCGTACGAGGCGAAGCCGGGGAGGTTCAGCTCGGCGATGAACATGGTGGGGACGCCGTACAGCGAGGTGCAGCGCTCCTGCTGGACGGCGGCCAGCACGGCGGCGGCCTCGAAGGCGGGGGCCGGGATCACGATGCAGGCGCCGTGCGAGGTGATCCCGAGGTTGCCCATGACCATGCCGAAGCAGTGGTAGAAGGGGACCGGCAGACAGACCCGGTCCGCTTCGGTGTAGGCGACCAGCTCCCCCACGAAGTAGCCGTTGTTGAGGATGTTGTGGTGGGAGAGGGTGGCCCCCTTGGGGAAGCCCGTGGTGCCCGAGGTGTACTGGATGTTGATCGGGTCGTCGCAGGACAACCCGTCCTCGCGCGCCGCGAGTTGTTGCGGAGTCACCGCCTCTTTGGCGGCCAGCAGCTCGTCCCAGGTGGGGTCGCCGATGTAGTGCACGGCGCGCAGCGCGGGGCAGTTGGGGCGGACCTCGTCCACCAGGGCCCGGTAGTCGCTGGTGCGGTGCGCGAGCGTGGCGACCAGGAGCGTGATCCCGGCCTGCTTCAGTACGTACTCCAGCTCGTGCGCCCGGTACGCGGGGTTGATGTTGACCATGACGGCGCCGATACGGGCGGTGGCGTACTGGACGAGCACCCACTCGGGGCAGTTGAGGGCCCAGATGCCGACCCGGTCCCCCTTGGCCACCCCGGACGCCATCAGCGCGCGGGCCAGGCCGTCGACGGCCGAGCCGAACTCCGTGTACGTCCAGCGTCGCCCGGAGACCACGTCGACCAGCGCCTCGCGCGCGCCGAACGCGTCGATCGCCCGGTCGAGACTGCGTCCGATGGTGTCGCCGAGCAGGGCGGTGGTGCCGGTGCCGTGGGCGTAGGACAGCTCGGTCACGTCAGGTCTCCCTCGGCGTACTCGGCGCCGGTGCCCCGGGCCGTGGCCTCACGCAGCTCGATCCGGCGGATCTTGCCGGAGACGGTCTTGGGCAGCTCGGCGAACTCCAGCCGCCGGATCCGCTTGTACGGGGCGAGGACCGCGCGGGAGTGGGCGAAGAGCACCTTGGCCGTGTCGGGTCCGGGCTCCCAGCCCTCGGCCAGCACGACGTACGCCTTCGGGACGGCGAGCCGTACCGGGTCGGGGGCCGGTACGACCGCGGCCTCCGCGACGGCCTCGTGCTCCAGCAGGGCGCTCTCCAGCTCGAACGGGGAGATCTTGTAGTCGGAGGCCTTGAAGACGTCGTCCGCGCGGCCCACGTAGGTGATGTAGCCGTCCTCGTCGCGGGAGCCGATGTCCCCGGTGCGGTAGTAGCCGCCGGCCATGGCCTCCGCGGTGCGGTCCGGGTCGCCGTGGTAGCCGGTCATCAGGCCGACCGGCTGGGTCGACAGATCGAGGGAGATCTCGCCCTCGCCGGCGCCGGGCTCCCCGCTGACCGGGTCCAGGAGCACCACCTTGAAGCCGGGGCTCGGGCGGCCCATCGAGCCGGCCTTCAGCGTCTGGCCGGGGGTGTTGGCGACCTGGACGGCCGTCTCCGTCTGGCCGAAGCCGTCACGGATGGTGACGCCCCACGCGCGCCGGACCGTCTCGATGACCTCGGGGTTGAGCGGTTCGCCGGCCGCGACGACCTCACGCGGCGGGGTCTTCAGCTGGGAGAGGTCGGCCTGGATGAGCATC
This sequence comes from Streptomyces sp. NPDC087428, assembly GCF_044744085.1. NCBI lineage: Bacteria > Bacillati > Actinomycetota > Actinomycetes > Kitasatosporales > Streptomycetaceae > Streptomyces > Streptomyces sp. NPDC087428. The sequence continues at coordinate 196,967 of NZ_JBIUXR010000008.1, read as the reverse complement.
CGCCAGACGGTGGGCGGGGCGCAGAAGCTGGTGATCTCCGAGCGGTCCATCTCGGCCATCAGCCGGCCCGCGTCGAAGCGGGTGTAGTTGAAGATGAAGACGGTCGCCTCGGCGCTCCACGGGGCGAAGAGGTTGGACCAGGCGTGCTTCGCCCAGCCGGGCGAGGAGATGTTGAGGTGCACGTCGCCGGGCTTCAGCCCGATCCAGTACATCGTCGACAAGTGGCCCACGGGGTAGGAGACATGGGTGTGCTCGACCAGCTTGGGGCTGGCGGTGGTGCCCGAGGTGAAGTAGAGCATCAGCGGTTCGTCGGCGTCGGTCTCCCGGTCCGCGGTGAAGGTCTCCGGCTGCTCGTCGGCCCCGCTGTAGGAGAGCCAGCCCTCGGTGTCCGCGCCGACGGCGATCCGGGTGTAGCGGCCGGGCACCTCGGCGAACTTGCCGGTGTCGGCGTCCCTGACCAGCACATGGCGGACCCGGCCGCGCTCCACCCGGTCGCGCAGGTCGGCCGGGCCCAGCAACGGGGTCGCGGGGATGACGACGGCGCGCAGCTTCATCGCGGCGAGGGCGGTCTCCCACAGCTCCACCTGGTTGCCGAGCATGACGAGGATGCGGTCGCCCTCCCGTACGCCCTGGGCGCGCAGCCAGTTCGCGGCCTGGTTGGAGCGGGCGGACATCCTGGCGAAGGACGTCTCGGTGCGCCCGCCGTCCTCCTCCACGATGTGCAGGGCGGTGCGGTCGTTGTTCCTGGCGATGACGTCGAACCAGTCCAGGGCCCAGTTGAAATGGGCGCTCCGGGGCCAGCGGAAGCCCTCGTAGGCCGCGTTGTAGTCCTCGCGGTGCTCCAACAGGAAGTCCCGGGCGGCCCGGAACGTCTCCGTCGCACTGGTTGCCGACATGTGCCCTCCTCATTGCGGACCGGACCGGTCTCTTAACATGATGTAAACAGTGACCCAGGTCTCACCACCCCCGAACGGGGGTGCCGCTCAGTCGGCTGAACCTCTGGGGCCGGGGAGAGAGGCGTCATCGTGCCGGAATCCGTCGATGCGGTGGAGATGCAGGCCGCGCTGCTGCGGCTGCGCCGGACGAGCGGGCTGCCCGTGGCGTTCGGGGGGCTGCTCTCCGACACCCGCCATGCCAGGATCGCCGAGCTGAACGGGGCGCACACCGCGGCGCTGCGCGGGCTGGTGATCTCGGCCGGCAGCGGACTGGGCGGCAAGGCGATCGCCCTGTCCCGGCCGTGCGCGGTGACCGACTACCACTCCTCGCGCCACATCAGCCACGAGTACGACACGGCCGTGGCCGCGGAGGGCCTGCGCTCGGTGGTCGCGGTACCCGTCGTCGTACGCCGCAAGGTGCGGGGCGTCCTGTACGGGGCGCTGCGCGAGCCCCTCACGCTCGGGGACCGGACGTTCGACGCGGCGGTGGCGGCGGCCCGCGACGTGGAGCAGGCGCTCGCCGTACGGGACGAGGTGCAGCTGCTGCTGGCCGTGACCCGCGAGGAGGTGACCGACCCGAGGGCCGCCCCGGAGGCGTGGGAGGGCGTCCGGGAGGCGCACCGGGAACTGCGCGCCCTGGTGCCCAAGGTCCTCGATCCGGCGCTGCGCGACGAGCTGCTCGCGGTGTGCGGGCGGCTCGCCTCCGCGGCCGGAACCCGGGTGCCGGGGTCCCGGGAGGTGCAGTTGGCGCCGCGCGAGCTCGACGTCCTGTCCTGTGTCGCGGCGGGCGCGACGAACGCGGTGGCGGCGGACCGGCTCGGGCTGCGCCCGGAGACGGTGAAGGGCTATCTGCGCTCCGCGATGCGGAAGCTCGGCGCGCACACCCGGCTGGAGGCGGTCGTCGCGGCCCGGCGGGCGGGGCTGCTGCCGTAGCCGCGGCGGCGGGGCCGGAACAAGGCTCCCGTCCCCGTTCACACGGTCACGCCGTCACCCGTCGAAGTCGACGAACGAGGCGAACCTGATGTCGTACCCGCTGCCGTCCCTGGTCGCTTCCGTCATCACGGTGAGCAGGGCGACGGCCTCCTTCGTGACGGCGTCGCGCCCGGCCGCGTCGAGGCGTCGCAGCTCCTGCACGGTGACGGTGGCCGGTGCGCCGCCCCGTCCGGTGTCCAGCCGCCAGAGGGCCGCGAGGAAGCCGTCGGCCAGGACGCTTCCGTAGCTCTGGTTTCCCACCCCGTTGCGCCCCTTGAAGCGTGGCGGGATGACGCGGGTGCGGTCCGCGTGGCCGAGCAGCACGTTGTCGAACTCGGGCAGGAAGCGCGGCGGGGCGGGGGTGTCCTCGTCGGGGCGCGGGGCGTCGGGCAGGTCGAAGAGCTCGACGCCGTTCTCGTCCCGGAAGGTGACGAGCCGCGGACGGAGCCGGTCGAAGACCTCCCCCAGCCGGGTCAGACCGGCCCATGTCTGCATGTCCCGCACCGACGCCGGACCGAAGGCGCAGAGGTAGCGCAGCACCGTGGCGTCGGGCGCGGGCACCGGCCCGGAGGGCCTGGCGAGCCAGTGCTCGACGGTGGTCAGCGCCACCCGGCCGCTCTTCCCCCACACCCCGCGCGGGGTCACCTGGACCAGCGGCAGCACACAGCGGGCCGCCGTGCTCAGGGCCTGCGGGTCCGCGTCGGGCCACTCGGTGAGCAGCCTCTCGCGGATCTCCTTCGGGGTGCGGGGTGCCTCCTCGACGTACTCCCGGCTGATGTCGCGGAGCCGGTCCAGGTCCACGCCCACGAGCCGCTTCCGGAAGATCCTCAGCTCCCGGTCGCGGGCCTCCTGGACGAGGGGGCGCAGGGTGAGCGCGTCGTCGGCGGTGTGGGTGTGGATGGTGGAGCGCAGGGTGACGATGCGGACGGCCTCGCGCGACTCCATCAGGGCGGCGAGCTCGGCCGGGTCGAAGCCCTCGATGCGGGCCAGGAGCTGGAAGTACGGCGGCCGGGTGTTCTGCGCCTGGAGGCCGACGAGGTGCCGGATCGCCTCCGCGGCCGTCATCGGGGCGCGGCGGAGCAGCAGTTGGCGTTCCAGGGTCGCGCGCCCCAGTGCCCGTGGCGAGAGCACCGCGGGGGCGGAGGCGGAGGTCTTCTTCTGCACGGCCATGGGCGGCACGGTACGCGGCCGTCGGGCCTGTTTGCCGTCCTGGTGCGCGCGGCTCTTCGTACTCCGCCGTGCCGTTGGGCGCGGTACCCGGATCTCGGCGCCTTCCGCCCGCATCATGGACCGGTGATCAGTGTCCTCTTCGCCGTCCTGACCGCGCTCAGCAACGGGTCCGCCTCCGTTCTCCAGCGCCGAGCCGCCATGAACGTCCCGGACCGGGAGGCGATGCATGTGTCGCTGATCGGCCATCTGCTGCGCCAGAAGGTGTGGCTCGCGGGGATCTCGCTGGTGATCGTCGCGGCCGTCTGCCAGGCCGTGGCGCTGGCCACCGGGCCGATCGCGGTGGTCCAGCCGATCTTCGTGATCGAGCTGCCGGCGACCCTGCTGCTGGCGGGGTTCGTGATGCGGGTGCGGGTGCCCCGGCCCGTTTGGTTCGGGGCGGCCGCCGTGACGGCCGGTCTGGCTCTCGGCATGGCGTCGGCCGCTCCGGGCGGCGGGAGCACCTCGGTGCACGGGGCGGCGTGGGTTCCGGCGCTGATCCTGACCGGTCTCTTCGAGGCGGCCCTGATCGCCGGGTCACGGGTCACCCGCGGCAACCCCCGGGCCGCCCTGCTCGGACTGGCCGCCGCCTGCGGATACGCGCTCACCGCCGCCCTCATGAAGGACGCCATGGCGCGGCTCAGCGACGGCGACGGGGTGGTGGTGCTCTTCGAGTCCTGGCAGCTGTACGCCACCGCCGCGGCGGGCGTCGGCGCGCTGTTCCTCCTCCAGAACGCCCTCCAGGCGGGCACCCTGGTCGCGGTCCAGCCGTGCCTGACCCTGGGCGACGCCCTCATCAGCGTCCTGTACGGGGTCACCCTGTTCGGCGAGGAGCTGCGCACCGGCTGGTGGCTGTTCCCCGAGCTGCTGGCCCTGGGCCTGATCACCGCGGGCTGCGTCGAACTGGCCCGGTCACCGCTGGCCTCCGGAAACGCGACGCCCCCGTCCCGCGCGCGCCGGGTGAACTGAACACCACCGCGGTTGCGGAACGGGGACCCCGTGTTCCAGGAACACGCCCCGGCTGTCTGCCGGCTACTTGCTCACGGCGAAGCGCATCAGGGCCTGCTCGTCGCCCTGCTTGATCTTCCCGGTCTCGTTGATCACCTCAAGCTTCCAGCTCCCGCCGACGCGGAACGCCTTGGCCACGGCGCAGCCGTTGTCGTTGCTGAGCAGGCTCGGCCAGATGTCGGCGACCTGCTGGGTGGAGCCGCCCGTCGCGTCGTACACCTTGAAGCTGATGTTGCGCGCGTTCTGGAAGGAGCTGTGCTTCTTGTACGCCGCCGCGATGAAGACGATGGACGTGATGTTGGACGGCACCCTGGCGAAGTCGACGGTCACGGTCTCGTCGTCGCCGTCACCACGCCCGGTCTGGTTGTCGCCGCTGTGCGCCAGCGAGCCGTTGCCCAGCGGGTCCAGCGAGTCGAGCCCGGCCAGCCGCACCGGCTCCGCGCCCTGCATCGCGATGGCGATGAGGTCGAGGTCCGTGCCCTTCTTCTGACGGATCTTCCCCATCAGCCCGCCACTGCTGCCGACAGTGGGATCCCAGGACGCCCCGATGGACAGGTGGGTCACCCCGTCCAGATCCGCGGGGCCGTCTTCCTTCTTCAACGTGATCATGCGTGATCCTCTTCGTGGCGAGATTCCTACAGCTTGAGTGTGCCTGGTGTCTCCCGCGCGCAGCCCACCAGGGGCAAAATTTCGACCAAGTGTTTGACGCCTCGGAACGGATTGTCCTGCGTCGGCACGATGTCATCGGACATGGGCACGTGATACGGGTCAACGGTGTCCATGACTCCCCGGGCGCACGCCTGCCCGCTCCGGGGCGCTGTGCGCCCCGGAGCGGGCAGGATCCGCTCGCCGGGCCGGCCTCCGCGGTGACGTGCGGGCCGGCTCCGGCTCATTCGGCCGGTGTACGCACCACCAGGGGCGTCCCGAGGCGCTGGTGCCCGCCGCTGGCGAGCATCCGCACCTCCGAGCGCTCACTGATCTCCGCCCGGACGATCCCGGTCTCGTCCTCGTAGACCGGGTATCCGCCGGCCCCGGACTGTGCGGTCCGCCGGACGGTCACCGTGTCGTCCTCGACCGCGGACGACTGAAACACCAGCTGGTAGCTCTCCGGGTAATCCATGACGGCCTCTCCGTGGCTGCGTCTGCGGACGGCCTCTCCACACGGCTCTCCGCGCCGGTCCCGCGCTGCTGGGGCGCTCGGCCCACACCTTCCATCGTCCCTCACTCCGGCCGTCACCGCCCACTCGCGGCCGCACGGCTGCGGGCCGGGCACGGGGCCCCCTATCCTGAGGAGGTACGCGAAATCCGAAGGCGATTGGGCTGCTGTGCCCCCTTCTCCCGCGTCGTACGGTGGGCATGACCGGGATCCCCGACATCGGGAAGGGACTCATCATGAAGGATGCCGACCAGGGCGACGAGGTCTACCAGCCCCAGCAGCCGGAGGCCTCCGACCCCGCCGATCTGCTCGACGCGGAAGAGACCCTGGACCACCACGACGTCCCCGACGTCCTCGACCAGGGGTACTCCCCGCCCGAGCGGCCGTGGGCCGTGGAGGACCGGGGAACCACCGCGTCCGAGCAGCACAGCGGCGAGGCCCTGGCGGGCCGGCTGGCCCGGGAGCTGCCCGAGATCGGCGACGAGCCCGGTGACGGCATGGGTGACCTTCCGGACGGGGACGGCGAGCCCTGGGACGACGAGGTCGGAACCGTACGCGCCGGACGCCTCACCAGGGAGCTGGACCGGAACGACCCGGACACCACGGCGGGCGAGGACGTCGGGATCGACGGGGCGGCTGCATCGGCCGAGGAGGCCGCCATGCATGTCGTCCCGGACGGCCGGGTGTGACGACGGCCGAGGCCCGGGAACCCGCCGCTCCCCCGCCGCTCCGCCCGTCCGCAGCGGCAGTGTCGTACCGAAGGAGAGTCAACATGCCGTACATCACCGTCGGCCGGGAGAACTCCGCCGCCATCGAGCTGTACTACGAGGACCACGGCGCGGGCAGGCCGGTCGTCCTGATCCACGGGTTCCCGCTGAGCGGCGCGTCGTGGGAGAAGCAGCTCCCGGTCCTGCTCGGCGCCGGGTACCGAGTCATCACCTACGACCGGCGCGGTTTCGGCCGGTCGAGCAGGCCCGTCACCGGGTACGACTACGACACGTTCGCCGAGGACCTGAACACCGTGTTGGAGACGCTCGACCTCCAGGACGCGGTGCTGACCGGGTTCTCCATGGGTACCGGCGAGGTCACCCGCTACCTCGGCAACCACGGCTCGCGCCGGGTCGGCCTGGCCGTCCTGGTGGCGCCCGTGCCGCCCTTCCTGCTGAAGACGGACGACAACCCCGCAGGCGTCGACCAGAGCGTCTTCGACGGCATCATGAGCGCCGCCGTCGCGGACCGGCCCGCCTATCTGACGGAGTTCCTCGACGCCTTCAACAACACCGACAAGCTCGGGGGCACCCGGATCAGCGAACAGGCCCTGCGGATGCAGTGGAACGTGGCGGCGGACGCCTCGGCCCACGCCACGCTGGCGTGCGTGCCGACCTGGCTGACGGACTTCCGCGACGACCTGCCGAAGAACGACGTACCCACGCTCGTCGTGCAGGGCGACGAGGACCGCATCCTGCCCATCGACTCCACCGGGCGGCGGCTGCCGGACCTCATCCACGACAGCCGCCTCGTGGAGATCCCGGGCGGTCCGCACAACATCGGCTGGACCCATGCCGAGGAGCTCAACACCGCGCTGATGGGCTTCCTGGACGAACACCGGCGCTGACCGGTCCGGTGCCCTCGCCGCTCGCCCGGCCCGCGCTTACTCCGGAGGTAATCGACCGGTTCCGCGAGGTCGGACATCGTGTTCCTCACGAGCACAACCCGCCCGGCGCACCCGCCGGGACCGACGAGAGGACCCCACGATGACCGCCTACGACGACGCCGTCCAGCGCTACTTCGCCGCCTGGAACGCCACCACCCCCGAGGAGCTGGAGAAGGCCGTCGCCGCGGCGTTCACCGAGGACGCCACCTACACCGATCCACTGGCCGCTGTACGGGGACACGACGAGCTGGCGGCCGCCATCAGCGGCGCCCAGCAGCAGTTCCCCGGCTTCGCCTTCCGTCGGACCGGGGCCGTCGACGGGCACCACGCCCTCGTCCGCTTCAGCTGGGAGCTGGTCGCCGCGGCGGACGGCTCGGCGCCCGTCGCCGGTTCGGACGTGGTCACGCTCGCCGACGACGGGCGGATCAGCTCGGTGAGCGGATTCCTGGACCGGGTACCGGGCGCCTGACTCCCGGCACCGGGGGCGCCGACCCGGCCGGCGGACGCACGGTCTCCGTCATCCCGCGTTCCCCTCGACGCGTGCCATGGCGTTCAGGTGGTCGACCGGCGCCGCCGGGCCGTTCTCCCGGAAGGCGTCCCACAGCCGCCGGTAGGGGCCGTGGGCGGCGAGCAGTTCGGTGTGGGTGCCGGTCTCGACGACGGCTCCCGCGTCGAGCACCACCACCCGGTCGGCCCGGACCGCCGTGGTCAGCCGGTGGGCGACGACGACGGTGGTACGGCGACGGGACAGCACCTCCGTCGCCGCGGCCACCCATCGTTCGGTGGCCAGGTCCAGTGAGGCGGTGGCCTCGTCGAGCAACAGGACGTCGGGGTCGACGAGTTCGGCGCGGGCCAGGGCCAGGAGCTGGCGCTGTCCGGCGGAGAGGTTCCGGCCGCGCTCCCCCACCTGCTGGAGGTAGCCGAGCCGCAGTCCGGCCACCATGTCGTGCGCGCCGACCGCGCGGGCCGCCTGCTCGACCTCGGCGTCGGTGGCGTCGGGGCGCCCGTAGGCGATGGCGTCACGGACGGTGCCGCTGAACAGATGGGCCTCCTGCGGGACCACCCCGAGTCTGCGGCGGAAGCCGGGGAGATCGAGCGCGCGCAGATCGTGCCCGTCCACCCGGACCGTGCCGGCGGAGGGGTCGTAGAACCGGGCGAGGAGCTTCACAACCGTCGACTTGCCGGCCCCGGTCGCACCGACCAGGGCGACGGTCTCTCCGGGCGCGATGCGCAGGGAGACCCCGTGCAGGACCTCCTGCCCGCCACCGCCCGCGTAGCCGAAGGAGACCGAGTCGAACTCGATCTCGCCGCGCAGTGCGCGGACCGGCCGGGCGTCCTTCGCGGGCGGGGTGCCGGCGGGGGTGCGCATCAGTGCGCGCAGCCTGCCGAGACCGACGACGGCCTGCTGATACCCGTCGAAGACCTGGGAGAGCTGCTGGATCGGGGAGAAGAACAGCTCGACGTAGAGCAGGAACGCGATGAGCGTCCCCGCGCTCAGCTCCCCCGAGCGGACCTGTCCGGCGCCGACCGTGAGCACGGCCGCCGAGGAGAGCGTGCCGAGGAACTCGACGAACGGGAAGAACGTGCCCATGTAGCGCTGGGCGCGCAGCCTGGAGTCCCGGAAGGACCAGGCGAGTACGGCGAAGCCGGCGGCGTTTCGTTCCTCGCGGCGGAAGGCCTGGGTGACCCGGATCGCGGTGACGTTCTCCTGGAGGCAGGCGTTGACGGCGCTGATCCGCTCCCGGGCCTCGCGGTACGCGGGCACGGAGAAGTGACGGAAGACGGCGGTGGCCACGATCAGCAGCGGCAGCGAGGCGAGCAGCACCAGTGCCAGCTCGGCGTCGATCACCAGCAGGCTGGCCAAGACGCCGAGGACCGTCAGCAGGCTCACCACGGCGGTGATCAGGCCGGTCTGGAGGAAGTTCGACAGGGCGTCGACGTCGGTGGTCATCCGGGTCATGATTCGGCCGCCGAGTTCACGCTCGTAGTAGTCGAGGCCGAGGCGCTGGAGCTGCGCGAAGGTCTTCACGCGCAGGGTGTAGAGGAGGCGTTCGCCGGTGCGTCCGGTGGTACGGACCTGGGCCACGCCGATCAGCCAGTTGGCGGCCACCACGATGCCCGCGGCCGCTGCGGCGGTCATCAGGACGGCCCCGGAACGGTGGGCCACCCCGTGGTCCACTCCCTGCCGGACCAGGACCGGCACGGTGATCTGGGCGGCGGCGTCCAGGGCGACGAGCAGCAGGCCGAGGAGCAGCGGCAGCCGGAAGGGTCTCAGCAGGGCCGCGAGGCCGAAGTCCGCCTCGGCGGCGGTCGCCTGCCGGGTGGACACCTCGGGGTCCGCCGCGGACAGCGGGAGCCTGGACAAGGCGGCGATGAGTTCGGGGCTCGGCGGGGCGGAGCCGAGCACCCCGGCACCGGGGCCCGCGCGTCCGGGCCCGGACGCCGCCACGGCAAGTGCCTGGGCGGCCCGGACAGAGGTGCCCTCCCGCTGTTCGCCGTCCGTCCCCTCGGGGCGGAGCCAGAGGTGCGGGGTGGGGCAGCCGGGCGGTGCGCCGGGGGCGGGAACGGTGGCGGCAGCGGTGGCGTCCGCGTCGGATGAGAGGAGCTGCCGGAACAGGGCTGATCTGTCGCGGAGTTCGTCCGGTGTCCCGGTGTCCGTGATCCGGCCGCCGTCCAGGATCGCGACCCGGTCGGCGAGTTCCAGCGTCGATCTGCGGTGGGCGATGATCAAGGTGGTGCGGCGGCGGTCGTCCTCCCGCAGCCGGTGGTGGATCTCCGCCTCCACCCGGGCGTCGATGGCCGACGTGGCGTCGTCCAGGACGAGCACGGCCGGGTCGCCGATCAGGGCGCGGGCCAGGGCCATCCGCTGGCGCTGGCCGCCGGAGAGCGTGAGGCCCTGCTCTCCGACCACGGTGTCGTACCCCTGTGGAAGGCGTTCGATGAACTCGTCGGCGCGGGCGATCCGGGCCGCGGCGCGGATCCGCTCGTCGGTGGCGTCCGGCACCCCGTAGGCGATGTTGGCACGCACCGTGTCCGACAGCAGCAGGCTCTCCTCGAAGACGTAACCGATGCCGGAACGCAGGGAGTTCAGGGTGAGGTCGCGGACGTCGCTGCCGCCCACCCGTACCGATCCGGACGGCACGTCGTAGAACCGGGGCAGCAGGGCGGCGGCGGTGGATTTCCCGGAGCCGGCCGGGCCGATCAGGGCGAGGGTCTCGCCGGGGCGGATGTCCAGGGTGAAGTCGTCAAGGAGCGGTTCGCCGTCCCCGTGGCCGAAGGTGACGTGCTCCCAGGCGATGGCGGGCGGTTCGTCCGGGAGTTCGCGGGCCCCCGGTGCGTCGGTGATCACCGGGGCCTCGTCGACGACCTCCAGGACCCGTTCCGCACCGGTCCGTGCCTGCTGCCAGACGGTGAGCAGCGTCGCCACCTGGCGTACCGGGGTGACGAAGGAGCCGAGGTAGGTGGTGAAGGCGAGAAAGGTCCCGAGCGAGATCCGGCCGTGCAGGGCCATCCAGCCGCCCAGGGCGAGCACGGCGACCTGGCCGAGCGCGGGGACCGCCTGGAGCGCCGGGTTGTAGCGGCTGGTGAACCGTACGACCCGCAGCCGGGAAGCGAAGAGCCGGCGAACGCGCTGTTCGAGACCGGCGAGTTCGCGCTGCTCCTGGCCGAAGCCCTTCACCACCCGGACGCCGGTGACGGTCGCCTCGACGGTGGAGGCGACCTCTGCGGCCTCCTGCTGGGCATGCCAGTTGGCGGGGAAGAGGTCGCGGCGGCTGCGCAGCGCGATCAGCCAGAGCAGCGGGCCGACGACCAGGGCCACGACGGTCAGCAGGGGTGACAGCACCGCCATGAAGACCAGCGAGAAGAGGAACATCAGCGCGTTGCCGGTGAGGTTCGGCAGGAACTGCAGCAGCGTCTGGATGAGGGTGATGTCGGAGATGGACCGGCTGACCACCTGTCCGGTGCGCAGATCGTCCTGCTGGGCGCCGCCGAGCCGGAGCAGGGCGGCGAACGCGTCGTTGCGGAGGTCGTACTGCACCCCGAGGGACAGCCGGCCCGAACGGTAGCGGCGGGTGAAGCTCGCGCCGAAGCGGACCGCGCCGAGCGTGGCGAGCAGGACGGTCCAGGGGGCGAGCGAGGCGGTGGTGCCGGCCGCCACCCCGTCCACCACGTGCCGCAGCACGAGCGGCAGGGTGGCGGTGGCGACGGCGCCGACCACGGCGGCGCCGAAGGCGAGGAGCAGATCGGTGCGGTGGAGCAGGCAGTAGCCCAGCAGGCGCCGGGCCCATCCGGGCGACTGCTGTGCGGGCGTACCGGTTTCCGGGTTCGGACAGTCCGTCACCGGGCCTCCGCCAGAGCGATGCCGAAGTGGCCCTCACCGCTGTCGACGCTCTCGAACAGCCGGTTGGCGGGCCGGGGCAGTCCGTAGTGGCCGCGCAGGGTCCTCGCGGTGTACTGGGTGCGGAACAGGCCCCGCTCCTGGAGGATCGGCACCACCCGGTCGACGAAGGCCTCCGGGCCGGAGGGCAGGACGGCGGGCATGATGTCGGAGCCGTCGGCGGCCCCGCTGTCGTACCAGTGCTCGATGGTGTCGGCGACCTGCTCGGCCGTGCCGGCGAACGTGCGGTGGCCGCGACCGCCGCCGAGCCGGCCGATGAGATGACGCGCCGTCAGGTACTGGCGCCTGGCCGGCTCCAGTCCGGCGTCCAGCGCGAGGGCCTCGGCCTCGGTGTCACCGATGACGGGCTCGATGCCGGGCAGGATCTTGATGCCGTCGGGGTTGCGGCCGATGGCCTCGGCGCGCTGCTTCACATCCTTGTGGAACGCGATGCCTTCCTCCAGGGTCTGCTGGGCGGTGAACACCGCCTCCGCGTACCGGGCGGCGAAGTCCTTGCCGTCCTCGCTGGACCCGGCCTGTACGAGCAAGAGATACCCCTGTGGGGGGCGTTGTACGTTCAGCGGGCCCTCGACGCGGAAGAACTCGCCCCTGTGTTCGATCTTCCGTCCCGGCCGCCCGAGGCATGGTCCAGCGAGGCGAACCGGCGGGCCAGGTTGCAGGGCTCGTTGTAGCTGGTCGACACGGTGGCGTTGAGGCCGATGTGGCGGGTGGCCCCGGCGAGCGCGGTCAGCGGGACGGTGGGTTCCAGTTCGGCGGACGGCCGCCGGCCGGGGTCGCCCATCAGGACCGGGCTGTCGGCGAGGAACAGCGAGTCCAGCCGGCCGCGTTCGGCGATCCGGGCCGGGTTCTTGTAGTGCTCGATGTCGGAGTTGGCCCCGGCCGGGCTCTCCGGCAGCCGCCAGGACGCCTCGTGGTGGCCGGTGGACATGAGGAAGGCGTTGAGGTGCAGCGGCTTGCGGTCAGGCGTGCGGGACATGGGATTCCTTCACTTCGGAGCGGGTCCGGGGCCGGGACTGGGATTGGGGCTCCGGGATTGGGGCCGGGGCACGCCGAGGGCGTCGAGCAGCGTGTCGCGGTACACCTGGAACCGGGGGTCGCGCCGGGCGCGCGGGGCGGGCAGATCGACGGTGAGGCCGACGGAGATCCGGCCGTCCTCCAGGACGAGTACCCGGTCGGCCAGTTCGACGGCCTCGTCGACGTCATGGGTGACCAGCAGCACCGCGGGGCGGTGGCGCTCGTACAGCTCGCGCAGCAGACCGTGCATCCTGATCCGGGTGAGGGCGTCCCGCGCGCCGAACGGCTCGCCGGCCAGGAGCGGGGCCGGTCCGGATCGCGGACGGCGGCCACGTTGGGCCGGATGGCGCAGCGATTTCTGGAATTAACCTCTGATGCCTTGTCATCGCCGGTTCTACGCGCATAGCTTGTGCTCCCTCATCACACTCTGAGGGGCAGTTTCCGTGCGCATATCCAGACCACGTTCCGTCCTGCTGGCCGGCGCGGTCGCCGTGACCCTCTCGGCGACCGCGCTGCCCGCCGCCTTCGCGGCCCCGTCCTCGACCGCCGTGATCTCCGAGGTGTACGGGGGCGGCGGGAACTCGGGAGCGACACTCACCCGCGACTTCGTCGAGCTGGCCAACGCCGGCTCCGCCGCGTACGACCTGTCCGGGTTCAGCGTCCAGTACCTTCCCGGGGCGCCGTCCGCCGGTTCGCAGTGGCAGGTGTCCCCGCTCACCGGCGCCGTCGCGCCCGGCGGCCGCTATCTGGTGGCCCAGGCCGCGGGCACCGGCGGTACCGTCGGCCTGCCCGCACCGGATGCCACCGGCACCGTCGCGATGGCCGCCGCGAGCGGCACGGTCGCACTGGTCTCCGGCACCGCGCCGCTGACCTGCAAGACGGCGGCCGACTGCGCCTCCGACACTCGTGTCGTCGACCTGGTGGGCTACGGCTCCGCGGTCGTCCGGGAGGGCAGCGGACCGGCGACGGGCGCCTCCGCCACCGCCTCCGTGGCGCGTGCCGCCTCGCTGGCGGACACCGACGACAACGCCGCCGACCTGTCCGCGGGCGCCCCCACGCCGGTGAACGCGGCCGGTGAGACGTCGGGCGGCGAGGGCCCCGGCGACCCGGACAACCCGACCGAGCCCGGCACCGTGCGCGTGCACGACATCCAGGGCACCACCCGGGTCTCCCCGCTGGACGGCCAGGCGGTGACCGGGGTCCCCGGCGTCGTCACGGCGGTACGCACCACGGGTTCGCGCGGCTTCTGGATCCAGGACCCCTCGCCGGACGCGGACCCCCGTACCTCCGAGGGCGTCCTCGTCTACACCGGTTCCGCCGCCCCGACGGTCTCGGTGGGCGACTCGGTGCTGGTCAGCGGCACGGTGGACGAGTACTACCCGTCGGCCACCACGCAGTCCGTCACCGAGATCACCGCCCCCAGGACCACGGTCCTCTCCTCGGGCAACGCGCTCCCGGCACCCGTGGTGCTCGACGCGGCCTCGGTGCCCGGCGGCTATGTCCCCTCCGCGGACGGCGGCTCGATCGACGCGCTGCCCCTCGAACCGGCGAAGTACGCCCTCGACCTCTACGAGTCGCTCGAAGGCACCCGGGTCGAGACCGCCGACACCCGGGTCACGGGCGCCACGAGCTCGTACGGCGAGGTGTGGGTGACCGTCGAGCCGAAGCAGAACCCGACCCGGCGCGGCGGCACGCTGTACGCCTCGTACACCGACCAGAACACCGGCCGGATCAAGGTGATGTCGCTCGACAGCACCCGGCCCGTCCCGGTCGCGAACGTGGGTGACGTGCTGTCCGGCACCACCACCGGGGTGCTGGACTACGACTCCTTCGGCGGTTACAGCCTCCAGGCCACCCGGCTCGGCACGCTCACCGACCGGCACCTGAAGCGCGAGGTCACCAGGGAGCAGAAGCGCGACGAACTCGCCGTCTCCACGTACAACGTGGAGAACCTCGACGCGCTCGACGACCAGGGCAAGTTCGACACCCTCGCCAAGGGCGTGGCGGTCAATCTGGCCTCCCCCGACATCGTGTCGCTGGAGGAGATCCAGGACGACAACGGTGCGGTCAACGACGGCACGGTCGGCTCCGAGGCCACCCTGAAGCGGTTCACCGACGCGATCGTCGCGGCGGGCGGACCCAGGTACTCCTGGCGCTATGTCGCTCCGCAGGACGGCAAGGACGGTGGCGAGCCCGGCGGCAACATCCGTAACGTCTTCCTCTTCAACCCCGCCCGGGTCTCCTTCGTGGACCGGGCCGGCGGCGACGCGACCACCGCGGTGAAGGCCGTACGGACCAAGAAGGGCGTCACCCTGTCGGCCTCGCCCGCCCGGATCAGCCCGCTGGACGAGTCCTGGTCCGACAGCCGCAAGCCCCTCGTCGGTGAGTTCCGCTTCCGCGGGGAGCCGGTGTTCGTCATCGGCAACCACTTCACCTCCAAGGGCGGCGACCAGCCGCTGCACGGCCGCTACCAGGCACCGGCCCGCAGCTCGGAGACGAAGCGGGTCAAGCAGGCGGCGCAGGTCAACACCTTCGTCAAGTCACTGCTGGCGGCGGACAAGTCGGCGCGGGTCATCACGCTCGGCGACCTGAACGACTTCGCGTTCTCGCCGACGATGTCCGCGCTGACCGCCGGGAAGGCGCTCAAGCCGCTGATCAGCACGCTGCCGGCGAACGAGCGGTACAGCTATGTGTACGAGGGCAACTCGCAGACGCTGGACCACATCCTGACGAGCCCCGGCATCCGGCGCTTCGACTACGACGTGGTGCACATCAACGCGGAGTTCGCGGACCAGGCGAGCGACCACGACCCGCAGATCGTGCGGGTACGGGCCGACGGACCCGGCCACGGACACCACGGGCACCACTGATCCCGCGCGGGCGGGCGGCTCAGCCGCCCGCCTGCGGCAGGGCCGCTCCCGCCGAGCCCGCACGCGGACGCGGCATCGCGAGGGGCCCCAGGGCGGGCGCCGCCTCCAGCGGGCGGTCGGTGAAGAAGCGGGCGACCAGGTCCGCGACGTCATCGGGGCGTTCCAGCACCACCCAGTGGTCGGAGTCGCCGATGGTCAGGAACCGGCTGCCCTCGATCGTCGCGGCGAAGGCCCGCTGCCGTTCGGGTGAGGTCACCGTGTCGTGCTCGCCCGCGAAGACCAGCGCGGGCACACCGCTCAGCCCGCCGGAGTAGTCCGGCCGGTGGCCCAGCGCCCGGCGCAGCGACTGCGCGGCGTGCGGGGAGTGGGTGAGCGCGTGCAGGAACGAGCGCCGGACGTAGCGCCGGGCGAGCTCCCTGCGGTGCACGGTGCGCTCCGGGTCCAGGCACATCAGGGCCTCCGCGGTCAGGGTGGCGAGCCCCTCCATGTCGCCGGTGGCCAGCCGGTCGACGGCCCGGCCCCAGTGGGCCCGCTGGGCGTCGCTGATGTGGGCCGGTACGCCGCCGAGCGCCAGCCGGGCGATGCGGCCGGGATTCTGCCGGGCGCAGCCGAACGCGATCGACGTGCCGTAGGAGAAGCCGAAGAGGTTGACCCGGGCCGCGCCCAGGTCGTCGATGATGCCGGTGACGGCCGCGTACAGGATGTCGTCGCCGGTGCCGGGCGGCAGCGGATCGGCGCCGCCCATGCCGGGCAGGTCGGCGGTGACGACGTCGGCCCGCGGTCCGAGGTGCTCGTCCATCTGCGGCCAGCCGTACATCCCCTGGAGCGCGCCGCCGAGGACGATGACCGGCTCGGTGCGGGGCGAGGGCTGTCTCAGGGTCCGGTAGCTGTAGCGCAGCCCGTGCACCGACAGGTTCCGGATGATCTCGTCGGGCATGGTGACCGTCCTTAGAAGGTCCGGCGGTTGGGGTGCGCTGCGTGGTCAGGCCCTGGTGAGGACAAGTGCGGCGTTGTGCCCGCCGAAGCCGAGCGAGGTCTTGACGGCCGCGTCGAACGCTCCGGGCTTGGCCTCCTTGCTCACCACTTCGAGCGGGATCTCCGGGTCGGGGGCGTCCAGGTTGACGGTGGGCGGGACCAGTTGGTGCTGGAGTGCGAGCACGGTCAGCGCGGTCTCGATGCCGCCCGCGGCGCCGAGGGTGTGCCCGGTCATGGCCTTCGTGGACGTGACGAGGGGGTGCTCGCCGAGCACCCGGCGCAGCATCGTCGTCTCGATCAGGTCGTTCGCCACGGTCGAGGTGCCGTGGGCGTTGACGTGTCCGATGTCCGCCGCGCCGACTCCGGCGTCCGCGAGGGCGGCGCGCAGGGCCCGTTCGATGCCGAGGCCCTCGGGGTCCGGCGCGACGGCGGAGTACGCGTCGCTGGACGCGCCGTATCCGGCGAGGTGCGCGCGGACGGTGGCGCCGCGGGCGCGGGCGTGTTCGGGGCGTTCCAGTACGAGGAGTCCGGCGCCCTCGCCGACGACGAAGCCGTCGCGGTGGGTGTCGAACGGGCGGCAGGCCGACTCGGGGTCGTCCCGGCGGGTGGAGACGGCCTTCAGCTGGCAGGCGCTGGCGATCAGCAGCCGGGAGCGGACCGACTCGGCGCCGCCGGCGACGACGATGTCGCACGCCCCGGTGCGCAGCATCTGGTGCGCGGTGCCGAGGGCGACGGTGCCGGACGAGCAGGCGGTGGAGACGGCCTGGCTGGGGCCGTGTGCGCCGAGGTCGGTGGCGACGCTGCTGGCGGCGCCGTTGACGACGGTGAGCGGGGCGAGTTTGGGCGAGACCCGGCGGGCGCCGCGCTCGGTGAGGGCGGTGTGCTGCGCGTCGTAGAAGGGCAGACCGCCGTGCGCGGAGCCGATGACGACGGCGACGCGGGAGCTGTCCCAGACCGAGGGGTCGAGCCCGGCGTCCGCGACGGCCTCGCGGGCGGCGATGACGGCGAGCTGCGAGAAGCGGTCCATGAGGCGCTGGGTCGCCACCCCGAGCACGGCCCGCGTGTCGAGGTCCGTGATGGTGTACATGAAGTCGCAGGGCAGGCCCTGGAGTTCGGGCAGGTGCGGGACACAGGGCGCGGTGGCGGCCTCGGACACCCCGCGCCAGGTGGCCTCGGTGCCGACGCCCGCCGCGGTCACGAGGCCGATGCCGGTGACGGCGGCGGCGAACGGCTCGGGGCGGTACCGGGCGGTCATGCCGCGGCCTTGCGTTGCACGGCGTCGACCAACTGGGCGACGGTGTCGCGCGAGGTGAGCTCGACGTCGTCCAGGTCGACGCCCATCCGGTCCTCGATGAGGAGCCGCAGTTCTTCCAGGGCCAGGGAATCCAGCCTGAGCTGACGGAGCGACGTTTCGGGGCGGATCGCCACGGGATCGGTTCCGAAGTTCGCCACCAGCAAGGTGCTGATCTCGTCTGCCGTGCTCATGGGCACTCCTCCGCTGTCGTACGCGGTGACGCCTTGCCGCGTGAGAGGTCACTGCCATCGGGGGACGCCGGCCGGTCCGGAGGCACCCTTTATACGCCCTGTCGGCAGTGGCTCAGGTCCGCGTTCCCCCGTGCGGTGGGAGGGTTGGGCAGGTGTACGAATCCTCGGGACGCGGGCCGGGCCGGATCGGCGGGGGCGGAACGGGGCCGCCCGCCACCGGGGACCGGCGGACAGGGCTCCTCCTGGAGGGGGTTCGCCCGTAAACTCCGCGATCATGAACACCGAATCCACACAGGCCGCCTCGGTACAGGCCGAATCGGCACCGTCCGCCGAGCTCTCCGCCGACGCCCGCGCCCTGTTCTCCACCATGTCCACGATGCGCGCCATGCGCCGCCTGAGACCGGAACCCGTGCCGGACGAGACGCTGGAGCAGCTCATACAGGCCGCCGTCTGGGGTCCCAGCGGCGGCAACATGCAGTGTTACGAGTACGTCGTGGTGACGGACCGTGAGGTGATGGCGCGTCTGGCACCTTTGTGGAAGCGGTGTGTGGACGCGTATCTGGCGACGACCGGGAAGTACGCGCCGAAGGGCATGGACGACGCGGCGTACGGCCGGATGGTCGCCGCGATCGAGTACCAGCGCGACCACTTCGCCGAGACGCCCGTGCTGGTCGTGCCCTGTTACCGGTTCCCGGAGCCCCGGATCGAGGAGGAGGGCCTGGTCGCGTACGCGCAGGCGCTCGGCCCGGCGGGCGTGGAGCACATGACGAGCACGCAGACGAGGTTCCAGGCGCTCGCCGAGGGCTCCTGCGTCTACCCGGGGGTGCAGAACCTGCTGCTCGCGGCCCGCGCGCTGGGGCTCGCGGCGAACGTCACCATCTGGCACCTGATGCTGGAGCAGGAGTGGAAGGAGGCCCTCGGCATCCCCGAGGACATGCAGACCTTCGCCGCCGTTCCGGTCGGGTGGCCGCAGGGCAACTTCGGTCCGGTCCGGCGCCGCCCGGTGGCGGACGTCATCCACCGCGACCGCTGGTAGGCAGGCCCACCGGCCCGGATCCGGGTATCCCCCGGGTCCGGGCCGTCACCCGGCGGCACCGGGTGCGTGCACCCAGAGCCACACGTCAACTCCATTGGGGTGAAAGAGGGTTCGACACGCGGCACGTTGATTGTCATGCACTCGACAGATCGCTAGCCTGAGCGGGCTCGGCGGCCCCTCGGCCCAACCCTCCCAGGGCCCCGGGGCCGTTCTTCTCCCCCCACAGAGCAGGAGCAGGTATGCCCAGCCGCCCCGCAGCCCACACCAAGGCCCGCGCATCCGCGCTGGCGGCCCTCACCGCCACCGTGCTGGCCCTCACCGGCACCCCGGCCCTCGCCGCCCCGGACCCCGGCCACCCGATGAACCGGGCCTTCGAGCGGGCGGCGAGCCGGTTCGGCGTGCCGCGCGATCTGCTCGCCGCCGTCGGATACGGCGAGACCCGCCTCGACGGCCACTCCGGACAACCCAGCCAGGCCAACGGCTACGGCGTGATGCACCTCGCAGACAACCCCGAGAACCGGACCCTGGAGCGGGCCGCCGACCTCACCGGCGAGTCCCCGGACGACCTCCGCACCGACACCGGGGCCAATATCCTGGGCGGCGCTGCGGTGCTGCGCGGTTACGCGGACAAGCTGGGCCTGGACGCCCGGGACCGGGCGGACATCGACGCCTGGTACCCGGCCGTCGCCCGGTACAGCGGCACCGGGGGTCCGGCCGCCGTCCTCTACGCCGACACGGTCTACACCTTCCTCGCGGACGGGCTCGACACCGTCGCCCCGGACGGCGAGCGCGTCTCGGTGACGGGCCGCCCGGTCTCCCCGCACAAGGGCTCCCTCGCCGGCGCGGAGCCGGGCACCCGCAGCGCCGACTACCCGGCCGCGCTCTGGGTCCCGGCCGACGCGAACAACTTCGCGACGGGCCGCTCGGCAGCGATCGACAAGGTGATCATCCACGTCACGCAGGGCTCGTACGCGGGCTCGATCAGCTGGTTCCAGAACCCGGCGTCCGAGGTGAGCTCGCACTACGTGGTGCGCTCCTCCGACGGCCAGATCACCCAGATGGTCCGCGACGGCGACACCGCCTACCACGCGCGCAGCGCCAACTCCTCCGCGCTCGGTATCGAGCACGAGGGATTCGTCGACGACCCGTCCTGGTTCACGGACGCGATGTACCGGTCGTCGGCGGCCCTGACCGCGTACCTGTGCGACCGGTACGGGATCCCGAAGGACCGGGCGCACATCATCGGCCACAGCGAGGCGCCGGGCAACGACCACACCGACCCCGGCCCGAACTGGGACTGGACGCGCTACATGCAGCTGGTGGGCGGCAGCACCGGGGGCGGCACCACCCCCGACGGGCTGAGCTTCACCGCGTACGCCACCCAGCGCAGCGGCTCGACGGGTGCCCAGGTCAAGGCCGTCCAGCAGCTTCTGAACGAGCAGGGCCAGGCGGCCGGCGCGGCCGACGGCGCCTTCGGCCCGGCCACTACGGCTGCGGTGGCGGCCTACCAGGCGGCGCACGGGCTGGACCGGGACGGCGTCGTGGGAGCCAGGACCTGGACCGCCCTGCTGTCGGCGGGCAGCACGGCGACGCTCCGGGAGGGCGCGACGGGCGACGGTGTGAAGCGGCTCCAGCGGGCGCTGACCGCGACGCTCGGCTCGGCCGTCGGCATCGACGGGAGCTTCGGCCCGGCGACGACGACGGCGGTGCGCGGCTACCAGACGAGCCGGGGCCTGACGGCCGACGGCGTCGTCGGGCCGGACACCTGGGCGGCGCTGCAGGCGGGCCGCTGACGGACCCGGTCACGGGCGGGGCGCGGCTCCCCGCCCGTGACGTGCGGGAACGCCAGAACGTCACGTTTGAGTAACCCGCCGGAAACCCTTGACGTTTCTCCTGACGTCTTCCTAATCTCCTCGTGTAGTCGCACTTCACGTGCTGCGGCGCTTTCCGCAGTGTTTTGACAGGCACAGACATAGACCACCTGTCGGTGGTTTCGTCATGCCTGTTTTTTGTGCTCCCCGTGCCGCCGATGGGTCTTCCTCGAAGGCGGATTCATGGCACAACGTCCGAGCGTCAAAGGCGTCGCCGACGTCGTTGCGCTCATCGATGGGCTGGGAAAGATCACCGGCCGGGCGCAAGTCATCTGGTTTCTCGTGTTCGGCGGGCTGTTCCTCGACGCCTACTCGAACGCGGCGCTGAGCGCCGGTCTGGGACCGATGACGTCCCAGATGGAGCTGACCAGTACGCAGGTCTCGATCCTCACGGCCACCGCTCCGGCCCTGGCGATCATCTTCAACCCCATCGGCGGCTGGCTCGCCACCCGGATCGGCCGGGTCCCCCCGCTGCTCATCGCCAAGGTCTTCGCCATCGCGGGCGCCCTGCTCGCCGCGTTCGCCGGCGACTTCACCGTGGTCTGGCTCGGCCGGGTCCTGGTGGGCATCGCGTACGGCATCGACTTCGCCGTCGCCATGGCCCTGCTCGCCGAGTACACCCCCGCCAAGCTCGGCGGCCGGCTGAACCTGTGGCAGGCCGTCTGGTACGTGGCCACCACCAGCAATCTCGCGCTGGCCCTGCTCTTCTTCAACCTGGACGTCGGCGCGGACATCTGGCGCTGGTCGGTGGGGTCCGCCGCGGTCGTGGCGCTCGCACTGCTGGTGGGCCAGTGGCTGATGCTCAGGGAGAGTCCGACCTGGCTCGCCAGCAAGGGCCGGCTGGACGAGGCCGTCCTCAACCTGGACCGGATCTACCGGATCAAGGCCGTCGCCGGGAAGCCGGACGAGGCGACCCGCGCCGCGGCCGCCGGTCCCGCCATCGGCTTCCGCCAGGCCGGGCTGCTCTTCAAGGGCGAGTACCTGCCGCGCACCATCCTCTCCTCGGTGATCTCGCTCGGGCAGTCGATGCAGTACTTCGCGGTCGGCTGGTACCTCCCGCTGATCAGCCTGACGATCTTCGGCGAGAGCTTCGAGAAGGCCACGATCGGCTCGATGGTGTTCAACGCCTTCGGCATCGCGGGCGGGCTGCTGTCCGCGTACTTCGGCCGCCGGCTCGGGCTGCGGCTCAGCTCCGCCGCCGGTTTCGGCGGGGTCTTCGTCGCCCTGATCGCGATGGGGCTGACCTTCGAGAAGGTCCCGACCGCGGTGGCGTTCCTGCTGCCGGTGCTGTTCATCCTGTGCCACTCCGCGGGCCCCGGCGCCAACGGCAAGTCCATCGCGGCGCTCTCGTACAGCAGTGACGTGCGTGCGCTCGGCACCGGTGTCACCGGAATGGTCGGCAGCTTCGGCAGTGTCGCCGGGCTGTACCTCTTCCCGCAGATCAAGGAGTCGCTCGGCCTGGCCGACACCTTCCTGGTCCTCTCCGTCGTGCCGCTGCTCGGCATGATCACCTGTCTGGCCATCAAGTGGGACCCGATGAAGGCCGCGTCGCCCGACGAGGCGGCGTCGCCGCGCACCGCCGCGGCGGACGAGCGGGAATCCGCGGAGTCCTCGACCGCGCGCTGACCGTCCGCCGCGCCTGCCGCACCACACGATGGTCCCTCTCCCCCTCCGTACAGCTCGCGATGCTCGCAATGAAAGGGCTGCAATGACGCAGACGCTCCCCGGCGCCGCCCCACGACGCGGTGTGCTGGCCATCGACGAGGGCACCACCGGCACCAGGGCCGGAGTCGTCCTCGACTCCGGCGCCGCGCACGAGGTGTTCTACCGGTCGATCAAGGTCAGCCATCCGGACGACCTCTCGGTCGAGCAGGACCCGATGGAGATCTGGACCACCACCCTCGAGGTGGCGCGCCGGGCCATCGGCGCCGCACGGGCGGAGGGCATCGCGATCACCTCGGTCGCGCTCTCCACCCAGCGGGCCACCGCGATGCTCTGGGACCGGGTCACCGGGCGGCCGCTGCTGCCCGCCGTGGTGTGGCAGGACCGGCGGTACGCCACCGAGCTCACCGCTCACGAGGCGGAGTGGGACGCCACCCTCACCGCCCGCCAGGGCCGGCCGGTCGGCGCCCGCGCACCCTTCCTCTGGGCGGCCCGGCAGATCGCCGCGCACCCGGAGGCGGCCGCCGCCCACCGCGAGGGCCGGCTGCTCTTCGGCACCGTCGACACCTGGCTGATCTGGCGGCTGACCGGTGGCGCGGTGCACGCCACCACCCCGACCAACGCCGCGTCCAGCGGGGGCTACCTGCTGGAGCGGCACGCCTGGGACGAGGAGTGGATCAGCCACCTGGGCTTCCCCCTCGACCTGCTTCCGGAACTCCGCTCGGACGACGCCGGATTCGGCACCACCGACCCGGCCGCCCTCGGCATCGCCGTCCCGCTGGCCGCCTCGATGGGCGACCAGCACGCCGCACTGATCGCGCTCGGCGGCCTGGCCGCCGGGCAGGGCATGTGCATGTACGGGACCGGCGCGTTCGTCGACGCGGCGACCGGCACCACACCCGCCCTGCCCCGGCCGGACATCTCCGGGGTGCTCGCCCAGCCCGGCCGGCGGCAGGGCGACATCAGCCACTACAGCCTGGAGGCCTACACCTCCACGGCGGGTTCGGCGCTGCGCTGGCTCTGCGACGACCTGGGCCTGTTCGCCTCGCCGAAGGAGCTCGGTGAGGAGGCCGGCCGGGTCCCCACCCGGCCGGGCCGCACCCCGCGTTTCGTCCCGGCACTCGCCGGGGTCCGTACGCCGGTCTGGCATCCGGAGGCCACCGCCGCCCTCACCGGGCTCACCCTCGCCACCACCCGGGCCGATCTGGCCCGCGCCGTCCTGGACGGCATCGCGCACTCGGTGTGCGACCTCGTCGACGGGGTCGCCGCCACGATGAACGCCCCGTTCACCCGGCTCCGGGTCGGCGGCGGAGTCGCGGGCAGCGACCCGCTGCTGCGCATCCAGGCCGACCTGACCGGCCTGCCGCTGGAGCGGGTCGCCGACTCGGCCACCGCGAGCCTGCGCGGCACCGCCTATCTGGCCGGCGTCGCCCAGGGCCTGTGGGGCTCGCTCGAAGAGGTCGTCGAGGCGCAGCCGCACGGCCGGATCTTCGAGCCGTCACTCGGCGCGGACGAACGGACCGCCCAGCGGGCCGCCTGGCGCGACGTGCTGATCGCCCACCTCAAGGATCCCGCGCTCACCCCCCTCACCCCCCACTGACGGCCCCTCACCGTCAGCCGGCGGCCGGTACCCGACCACGCGGCCGCCGCACCGAAACACCAGGAGTTGATGTTGTGATCACCATGCCCGCCCGGAAGCCCCGGCGCAGTGCCGCGGCCACCCGCCGGACGCCCCTGCTGCTGGACCGCGCGGCGGCCAAGCGCCGGCTGGCCGACGACACGTACGACGTGCTCGTCATCGGCGGCGGTATCACCGGCGCGTACGCCGTGCTCGACGCGGCCTCGCGCGGGCTGCGCGCGGCGCTGGTCGAGAAGGACGACTTCGCCTCCGGCACGTCGTCGAAGTCCTCGAAGATGGTCCACGGCGGCCTGCGCTACATCGAGCAGGGCAACGTCAACCTCGTACGCCACTCGCTGCTGGAGCGGCACCGCTTCCGCAAGAACGCCCCGCACCTGGTGCACCGGCTGCCGTTCCTCTTCCCGATCCTGGAGAAGGAGGGCATCTTCGACGCCCGCCTCGCCAAGGGCTTCGAGGGACTGCTGTGGACGTACGACCTGGTCGGCGGCTGGCGGATCGGCAAGCTCCACCAGCGGCTCACCGTGCCGGAGGTCCTCGCGCAGGCGCCGACGCTGCGCTCGGAGAACCTCCAGGGCGGGCTGATGTACTTCGACGCCCGCACCGACGACGCCCGCCTCGTCCTCACCATCGTGCGGACCGCGGCGGCGCTGGGGGCCACGGTCCTCAACGGTGCCAAGGCCGAGGGGCTGCTGATGCGGTCCGGCAAGGTCGCCGGGGCCAGGGTCGAGGTGGACGGCGACAGCGTCGACATCCGGGCGGACGCCGTCGTCAACGCCACCGGGGTGTGGACCGACGAGCTGGACGCGAAGGCCGTCGACGGCCACAAGCCGCAGGTACGGCCTGCCAAGGGCGTCCACATCGTGGTGCCGTGGGACAAGGTCCGGATCAACTGCACGGTCACCGTGCCGATCCCGGGCCGCGCCCGCCGCGCGACCTGCACCCGCTGGGGCAACAGCGTCGTGCTGGGCACCACGGACGAGGACTACCAGGGCTCCCCCGACGACGTGCACTGCACCCGTCAGGAGATGGACTTCCTGCTGGAGGGCGCCAACACCGCCTTCGAGGGGAAGCTCACCCCGGACGACGTGACCGGTTCCATTGGCGGGCTCCGCCCACTGGTCGGCGGCAAGGAGGGCGCGACGCTCGACATGCGCCGCGACCACCACATCAGCATCGGCCGCACCGGCATGGTGACCGTGACCGGCGGCAAGCTCACCACCAGCCGGCACATGGGCGAGCTCGTCATCGACAAGGTGATGACGGTCCTGGGCCGCAAGGGCAGGAGCCGTACCAGCGACCTCCCGCTGCTCGGCGGCGCCGGGTACGACGCCGAGGCCGTGGCCGCCTCCGGCGGTATCGCCGCCCACCTGGGCGAGCGCTTCGGCACCGAGGCCCGCTTCGTCGGCGACCTGATCCAGGAGGACCCGACGCTGGCCCGGCCGGTCGTCGAGGGACTCCCGTACACCAGGGCCGAGGTCGTGTACGCGGCCCGTGCCGAGCTGGCCCGCTCGGTCGACGACGTCCTCTCCCGCCGGACACGCGCCCGGCTCTTCGCCCGGGACGCCTCCGCCGAGGCGGCGGGCGAGGTCGGCGCGATCCTCGGCCGGGAACTGAACCTCACGGAGGCCGAGGTGGACCGCTCGGTCTCCGAGTACCTCGCGGCCGTCCGTCACGAAAAGTCCGTACTCCTCGAAGGGGCAGCAGCATGATCAGCCGTCAGACCATCACCCACCCGTTCAACCGGGGCAACTACACGATCGGCGCCCCCAGCTTCGCCAAGTGGGCGCAGAACACCCCCGTCGGGGACGGCGAGGCCGCGCTCCAGGTCGACCCGGTGCAGGTTCCCGAGACCGTGATCGAGGCGCTGCGCGAGGCCGCGCACGCCGTGCACGTGGAGCGCGACGAGGTCGTCACCCGGACCCGTGACTGGTGGGCCGGTTCGATGATCGGCGAGACCGAGGGCCGTCCCGCGACGCCGGACGCCGTGGTCGTCGAGGCCGCCGACGCGGACCAGATCGCGGCCGTGCTGCGGATCTGCCACGAGGCGGGCATCCCGGTCACCCCGTCCGCGGGCCGCTCGAACGTCACGGGCGCGGCGCTGCCGGTCTTCGGCGGTGTCGTCCTGGACGTGTGCGGGCTGAACCGGATCACCGGCTTCGACGCCGGGTCGAACGTCGTGGACGTCGAGGCCGGCATGTTCGGCGACCTCTTCGAGAAGCAGCTCCAGGAGGAGTACGGCGTCACGACCGGCCACTGGCCCTCCGCCTTCGCCGTCTCCACGGTCGGCGGCTGGATCGCCTGCCGCGGCGCCGGTCAGCTCTCCACACGCTACGGCAAGATCGAGGACATGGTCGTCGGTGTGGACGTGATCCACGCGGACGGCACCCGCGCCACGTACGGCGACTACGCCCGCGCGGCGGTCGGCCCCGACCTGCGCCAGCTGTTCATCGGTTCCGAGGGCACCCTCGGGGTCATCGTCTCGGCCCGGCTGCGCGTCCACCCGCTGCCTACGTTCGCGAACGCCGTCGCGTTCGGCTTCAAGACCTTCGCGGAGGGCCTGGACGCCTGCCGCGAGATCATGCAGCGCGGTGCGACCCCGGCCGTGCTGCGGCTGTACGACACCCTGGAGTCGGGTACGCACTTCGGCCACCCGGAGACCAACCTCCTGCTGATCGCCGACGAGGGCGACCCGGCGATCGTGGACGCCTCGATCAAGGTGGCGGCCGAGGTCTGCTCCGCGTACGGGCCCGAGCTGGACTCCAAGGCGGTCTTCGAGCGCTGGCTGGACGAGCGGATGATCGTCGGCAAGTCCGCGGACGGCTTCACGCCGGGTCCGGGCTTCGTCGCCGACACGCTGGAGATGGCCGCTTCCTGGACCGACCTCCCGGTGATCTACGACGAGGTGGTCGCCGCGATCCAGTCGGTGCCCGGCACCCTGGCCGCCTCCGCGCACCAGTCGCACGCCTACACCGACGGCGCCTGCGTCTACTTCTCGCTCCGCGGTGACGTGGCTCCCGAGTCGCGGCGCGACTGGTACCGCTCGGTGTGGGACGCCGCCAACGCCGTCCTCATCCGCCATGCGGCGGCCCTCAGCCACCACCACGGCTGCGGACTGCTGCGCGGCCCCTACCTGGAGGAATCCCTGGGCGCGGGCTTCGCGACGTTCGTCGCGGTGAAGGCGGCCCTGGACCCGGCCGGCATTCTCAACCCTGGCAAACTGGGCCTTCCCAGCCGATTCGGTACGTCTCCGCTGAACTGACCCAGCAGTCGCGAACCCTTCCCAGTCAGGCCCTGCCATGACCCCCTCCCCGTCCCGGTCCGGCGCCCCGCTCGACCCCCGGCTCACCGCGGCGTTCGCCGAGGTGCCGGTCGTCGCGTCGGTCGTCGGCACCCAGCCGCTGCGGCAGTTCCTCACCGCGCCGGCCAAGGTGTGCATCCTCGCCTCGTTCGCGGTGGGGCAGCTGCCCCAGGTCGTACCGGCGCTGGGCCGGGCGGGGAAGACCGTGTTCGTGAACGTCGACAGCAGCCCCGGTCTGGCACAGGACCGGGGCGCGCTGGAGTTCATCAAGAACATGGGCGCGCACGGCGTGGTCAGCACCCGGCTCTCACTCATAGAGAAGGGCCGCCCGCTGGGCCTGCTGACGATGATGAAGGTCTTCGTCACCGACCGGTCCAATCTTCGCCGCTCCACCGACGCGATCTCGCGCGGGGCGCCGGACCTGGTCGAGATCATGCCCGCCCCGATCGTCGCCCGGATGACCGCGCAGGCCCAGCGCGCGATGTCCCCGTCGGTGGCCGCGGGCTTCGTGGAATCCGCCGCCGACGTGGCGCTCGCCCTGGCCCTCGGGTCCGCCGCGGCCGCCACGTCCGACCCCCGCCTCTGGCACCTGCGCCGCGACCAGCTGCCGCCGGTCCCGCCCGCCGCCCTCAAGAGGCCCGCACCACCTCAGGAGTAACCCCGTGACGTACGTAGTAGTGGCCAGGTACCGCACCAGGCCCGGCGAGCAGGACACCGTCCTCCCGCTCCTCGACACCATGGCCGCCGCCTCCCGCCGGGAGCCCGGAAACCTCGGCTACCGGGTCCACCAGGGCACCGAGGACCCGCGGGCGATCGTGCTCTACGAGGAGTACGCGACCGAGGCCGACTTCACCGCGCACTGCGCGACCCCGCACTTCCGGGAGATCGTGCTCGGCAAGGTCGTCCCGCTGCTGGAGAGCCGCGACGTGCTGCGCTGCGCGCCCCGTGACGAGGTGGGCGCGTGAAGACCCGGGCCGTGGTCCTGCGCGGGATATCGACGGCCAGGCCCTACGCGGACACCCGGCCGGCCGAGGTGGAGGAACTGGACCTCGGCGCCCCGCGCGAGGGCGAGGTGCTGGTCCGGGTCGCCGCCGCGTCCCTGTGCCACTCGGACCTGTCTGTCGTCAACGGCGACCGGGTCCGGCCGCTCCCGATGGCCCTCGGGCACGAGGCGGTGGGAGTGGTCGAGGAGACCGGCCCCGGCGTCCACCGGATCGCGCCCGGCGACCATGTCGCCCTGGTCTTCGTGCCGAGCTGCGGGTTCTGCGCCGACTGCGCGGCGGGCCGCCCGGCCCTGTGCGCGCAGGCCGCCGCCGCGAACGGCTCGGGCGCCCTGCTGCACGGCCCGTCCCTGCTGACGGACGCCTCCGGCGCCACGGTCCACCACCAGCTGGGCGTCTCCGCGTTCTCCAGTCACGCGGTGGTGGCCCAGGAGTCCGTGGTGCCGATCGACCGGGACATCCCGTTCACCGTGGCCTCGATGTTCGGCTGCGCGGTCCTGACGGGCGCCGGCGCGGTCATCAACACGGCGGCCCTGCGCCCCGGCCAGTCGGCGGTGGTCTACGGGCTGGGCGGGGTGGGCCTGTCGGCGGTGCTGGGTGCGCGGGCGGCCGGCGCGTACCCGATCGTCGCCGTGGACCCGGTGGCGGAGAAGCGCGCACTGGCGCTGCGCCTGGGCGCGACCCACACGTACGCGCCGGGCGAGGCGCTCGAAGCGATCCGCGATCTGACGTCCGGCGGCGCGGAGGTCGCGGTGGAGGCCGTGGGCAGCCCGAAGGTGATGGCCGAGTGCCTCGCCGCCGTGGCCCGGGGCGGCAAGGTCGTCTCGGTGGGCCTGCCCGCCCCCGACCGGGTGCTTGAGGTCCCGGCCCTGGCCTTCGCGGGCGAGGGCAAGTCCCTGCTGGGCTCGTACATGGGTGACGCGGTCCCCCGCCGCGACATCCCGCGCTTCCTGGGCCTGTGGCGGGCCGGGCTGATGCCGGTGGAGGAGATGCACACCGGGACCCTCCCGCTGGACGAGGTCAACCACGCGATGGAGGAGCTGGCGTCGGGCCGGGCGATCCGTCAGGTGCTGGACACCTCGGGGCTGCTGGCGGTCGCCGCCGGCCGTCCGAACGGCTGAGAGCGGTATTCACCGTACGAGCATCAGACCGCAGCTGTACGCCCGCGCGTGGCCGACTCCCTGGGTGAGTGCGGTGACGAAGGTCCTGGGATCGGTCAGGGTGAGCGTGCCCTTGATCTCCGCGCGGGCGAGGCACGAGCCGGCCGCACTCCCGGAGTCCGGCCGGCTCGTCCTCAAGGCCGCCGCCGGACTCGGCGGCACGCGGACCGGCCCCGGAGGCACCACTTGACGCACGGTGGGCACACCCCGTAGGAGTCGGGGGAGGATACGGCACCCGCCCCCGCCCCCGAGGAGTCGCGCACGTGAGAGTCGGAGCGGCACGCGCCGCCGCGGTCCGCTGGGTGGCCGCACACGCCCGCCCCGCCCCCGGCTACGGCGGGGCGTACTTCAGCGGGTCGACCGTGGGCCGGGCGGACGACGCCGAGTTGGCGCCCTCGTCCGACGTCGACGTCGTGGTCGTCACGGAGGAGGACGACCCACCCGCCAAGCCCGGCAAACTCCTTTACGAAGACGCCCTGTTGGAGATCACGTACGTCCCGTGGGCCGAGCTGCGCGACCCCGCTTCGGTACTGTCCTCCTACCACTTGGCGGGCAGCTTCCGCACGGACACGGTCATCGACGATCCCACCGGCCGGCTGCGCGCCCTGCACGCGGAGGTCTCGCCCCGCTTCGCCGAGCGGAGCTGGGTGCGCCGCCGGTGTCTGGACGCCCGGCACCGGGTCGAGAGCCGCCTCGCCGCGTTCGACGCCTCCGCGCCCTTCCACGAGCAGGTGCCGGCCTGGATGTTCCCCACCGGGGTCACCACGCATGTCCTGCTGGTCGCCGCCCTGCGCAACCCCACGGTCCGGCTGCGCTATCCGGCCGCGCGCGACGTCCTGACCGCGTACGGGCGGCCGGAGCTCTACCCGGAACTGCTGGGGCTCCTCGGCTGCGCGGACGTCTCCGAGCGGCGGGTGCGGCACCATGTGGCCGAGCTGACCCGGACGTTCGACGCCACGGTCCCGGTCGCGCGCACACCGTTCTTCTTCAGCAGCGACCTCACCGCACAGGCGCGTCCCATCGCCGTCGACGGCAGTCTGGAGCTTCTGGGCCGGGGCGACCACCGCGAGGCGGTCTTCTGGATCGTCGCGACGCTCGCCCGCTGCCACGCGGTGCTGACCGTGGACGCCCCCGCGCTGCACGCCGCACGGCTGCCCGCGTTCGAGGCGGCCGTCGCCGAGCTGACCGGGATCACCGGCACCACGGACATCCTGGCCCGCCGGGAGGAGGTCACCCGGTTCCTGCCCCGGCTGTGGGCGGCCGCCGAAGACATCATGGCGGCCGGCCCGGACACCGGCGGGAAGTCCGGCGGCCCTCTGCCGGAGCGCCGCCCGCTCTGCTAATTTGCCCGTATGACTCCTCCTCGTGCGTAGGACCCCGCACTGACCGCACCCGTCACCCCGGGTGCGGCACTCCGGTGTCCCCGCACGCCCGCGGCGCCCTGTCCCCGCGCCGCCCTCACGAGGAATGTCACCGTGCTCACCTCTTCTTCCGCGCCCTCGCGCGCGCCTTCGTACGCCACTGTCCTGCGCACCCCCCATGCCGTACGCACCTTCGGCGCCGCGCTGCTCGGGCGGCTCTCGTACGGGGTGGTCCCGCTCGCCCTGCTGCTGGCGATCAAGGACGCCACCGGTTCGTACTCCGTCGCGGGCGGCGCCATGGCCCTGTTCGGGGCCGCCAGTGTCTTCCTCTCCCCCGCCCGTGCCGCGCTGATCGACCGGTACGGGCCGCGCCGCGTCCTGCCGCCGATGGCGGGGCTGTACGCGGCGGTGCTCGGGGCACTCGCCCTGGCCACCTGGCGGCCGGGCGCCCCACCCCTCGCCCTGGGGGCGCTCGCCGTGGCGGCGGGTGTCTGCACTCCGCCGCTGGGTCCGGTCATGCGGACCCTGTGGAGCGCGCTCGTCCCGGACCGGGAGCTGTTGCAGCGCGCGTACAGCCTGGACGGTGTCGCCGAGGAACTGCTCTACGTGTCCGGCCCGTTGCTGGTGGGCCTGATCGTGCGGGCCGGCCGGCCCGCGGCCGGTGTGCTGGCCGGCGCCCTGCTGGTGTTCGTGGGGGCGCTGGCGCTGGTGTCGTCACCGGCGGTGCCCCGTGAGCACGCGAGCCCCGGACCGCCCGCCGCCGGCTCCCCCGACGCTCCCCGGCTTCGGCTGCACGGCATCCCCGCGCTGCGTCATACCGTGCTGGTGACGGCCGCCGTGGGGCTCTGCCTCGGGGCTCTCGAACTGCTGGTCGTGGCGTTCACCGAGCAGCGCGGCCAGGCGGCCGCGGTGTCCTGGGTGCTGGCCGCCCTCTCCGCCGGGAGCGCCGTCGGCGGTCTGGCGTACGGGGCGGTCCGGTGGAAGCTGTCGAGCCGGGTGCGGCTGGTGGCCGCGGCAGCGGGGATGGGTGCGGCTCTGGTGGCGGCCGGGCTCTCGCCGCGGCTGTACGTGCTGGTCGCCGTCGTCGCGGTCGCCGGGCTGTTCGTCGCCCCGGTCCTCACGACCGCGTATCTGATCGCGGACGAGTCCGTGGACGCCGCCCGGCGGACCCAGGCGGGCGCCTGGGTCAACACCGCGTTCAACGCCGGGGCCTCGGGCGGCACCGCGGCGGTCGGGCTGCTCGTCGGGCGGCTGCCGCTCGCCCTGTGCTTCGCCCTGGCGGCAGCGCCCGCGCTGCTGTGCGCGGCGGCGTTGGCGCGCCCCCGCTCCCGGCGCACGGGAGCGGGGGCGGAGGCGGAGGGCCGGGTCAGCGGAGCTTGATCGCGCCGCCGTCGGCCATCAGGGTCTGACCGGTGATGTAACGGGCGTCGTCGCTCGCCAGGAACGCGATGACGGGGGCGACGTCCGTGCGCGGGTCGCCGAAGCGGCCGAGCGGGACCTTGGCGGCGGAGAGGGCGTACTGCTCGGGGTTGGCCTCGGCCCAGGCGGCGACGCCCGCGGTCCTCGCCATCGGCGCGACGACGTTGACCCGGATCTGGTCGGCGGCCCACTCGTTGGCGACGACCCGGCTCAGTCCGCGGATGGCCTCCTTGCCCGCGGCGTACGACGCCTGGTTCGGCTGGCCGTCGATGCCCGCGCCCGAGGCGAAGTTGATCACCGCGCCCTGGCTCCTGCGGAGCTCGGGGTACGCGGCGAGCATGAAGTTGCGGGTGGCGAAGAGGCCGGTGTCCAGGGCGAGCTTCCAGTCGTCCTCGGTCTGTTCGGTGAAGGGGCGCACCCGTGAGGCGCTGGCGTTGTTCACCAGGGTGTCCAGGGCGCCGAAGCGCTCGACGGCCGTGGCCACCGCCAGGTCGGCGACCGCGCGGTCGGAGACGTCGCCGCGGATGAACACCACCGCGTCCCCGAGGTCGGCGACGAGGGCGTCCCCGGCCTCCTGCTGGAGGTCGACGACCACGACCCGCGCGCCCCGCTCGACGAAGACCCGGGTGACGGCCTCGCCGATGCCCGAGGCTCCTCCGGTGACGACGGCGACCTTGTTCTCCAGTGTCATTGCGCTGTTCCTCCCACTCGCTGTGCCCGGCACGGCGCCCCCGCCCCGTACCCTATATATGCACCATACATCTCGTATGTATAGTGCATATCAACGGGTGAGCCAGGACTCCCAGACCGCGGTCAGCTCGGCGTCCACGGCCGGTGCCACCGTGTCCAGCAGCCGTACCTGCGCCCCCGGCCCGGCCAGGTCCATGCGGTAGGGGTGCGGTGGTCCCGGCGGCGCCGCGCCGAATGCGGCGACCGAGCCGATGACGCGGTTCGGGCCCAGGATGCCGGGCAGCTCGCGCAGGTCCGGATCGGTGAGGTCGAGGTCCTCGACCAGGAGGTCCCGGCCCTCGTACGTCACCCGGGTCATGGCACGGACCCGTCCGCCGCGCTCCCCGGAGCGGCCGAGGACCAGGGTGTCGCGCCACAGCATCCGGCCCCCGGACCCGAGCCGGGCGTCCATGACGCGTTCGACGTCCGCCCCGGTGGACACCACGAACGGCAGGCCGTGCCAGGTGAGTTCGCCGCCCTCGGCGATATCGACGCGGGCCCGCCAGCGGGCCGAGCCGCCCCGGTGGTCGTAGGCGACGAGTCCGGCCGGCTCGACCAGTTCCAGATGTGCGCCCGGACCGACCGAGATCCTCAGGTTCAGCTCGTCACCGGCGAGCAGTCCGGCCCGGGTGCCGACCAGGGCGACCCGGGTCCGGCCGGGGCACGGCAGCAGCGGGCGGGGGGCGAGAAAGGCGCCGGGGCGCAGTTCGCGGACGAGATGGCGGCCCGAGCCGTCGCGCTCCGCGGCGACGACGGTCGGATCGGTCACGGGTGGGTGTGGCTGTGCGGCGCCATCGGGCCGGGGTCGGTGGGGATGTGGGTGCCCGAGCGGTGGCGCACCAGCAGGGACCGTACCCAGTCCGCGAGCGCGGCGATGGAGTCCGGGTCCTGCTTGGAGAGGGCGAGGACGGGGAGTCCGCCGCGGGCCTCCTCCGCGTCCGCGACCATCGCGGGCACGTCGACCTCCACGTAGGGGGCCAGATCGGTCTTGTTGACGATCAGGAGGTCGGCGCCGGTGATGCCGGGGCCGCCCTTGCGGGCGACGTCGCCGCCGCCCGCCACGTCGATGCAGAAGAGCTGTGCGTCGGCGAGGGCCGGGCTGAAGGTGGCGGTGAGGTTGTCGCCGCCGCTCTCGATGAGCACCAGGTCCAGCGGGCCGTACGCCTCCTCCAGGTCCTCGACGGCGTCGAGGTTGGCGCTGACGTCGTCGCGGATCGCGGTGTGCGGGCAGGCGCCGGTCTCGACCGCGCGGATGCGTTCGGTGGGCAGCACGCCCGCCGAGCGCAGGAAGCGGGCGTCCTCGTCGGTGTAGATGTCGTTGGTGACCACCGCCATGGACAGCTCGCCGGCGAGCTCACGGCACAGGGTGGCCAGGATCGAGCTCTTTCCGGTGCCGACCGGTCCCGCGACGCCCAGGCGCAGGGCCCGGGGCTGGTTCAGCGGCTCGTGGAAGTGGGGGTTGGGCTGCTGCTCGGGGGTGGTGTCGTTGTCAGGCAAGGAAGAGTCTCCGTTCGCGTCGTGCGTGTTCGAGCGCCCACTGTTCGGTGAGCGCGGCGGTACGGGCGGGCAGCCCGTCCGGGGTCCGTACGGCGAGGGCGGAGGCCACCGCCGCCGCCGCGTCGGGTTCGGCGGCGAGGATCCAGGCGACCGAGTCGAGCGGGTCGCCGGGCAGGAGTTTCAGCGCGGCGGACGCGACGGTCTGCAACTCGTCGTAGACGACGGCGTGCGCCAGCTCCTCCTCGGAGACGTTCAGTACGGCTCCCAGCGCGCCGAACGCGACGGGCCGCAGGGGCCGGGGGCGCATGGCGGCCAGCGCGGTGACGGCCGGGTGGTCCGGGGCGAGGCGCCGGGCCAGCCGGTGCACGCCCCGGCCGAGCGCCGCCGACGTCTCGCGCTGGGGTGCGGCCGGGGTCCGTGCCGCGAGGGCCTGCTGTACGGGTCCGTAGTCGACCGGGTCGCGCCCCGCGGCGCGCAGCGCGAGGACGGCCGCGGCCGCCTCCGTGAGGGCGGTGGTGTGCAGCCGGGCCTTCAGCAGGGCGGGGATCCGGTCCCGGGTGAGGCCCGCGACGACGGCCGGTTCGAGCCCGGCGCTGTAGGTGTACGCGCCGACGGGGAGCCGTCCGTCGCCGAGCAGGAGGGGTGCCAGTGCGCCCATCAGAACATGGAGTACCGCTGGGCCAGCGGCAGTTCGGTGGCGGGTGACGGTTCGACCAGCTCCCCGTCGATATGGATGGCGAAGGTCTCCGGGTCCACCTCGATGTCCGGGAGCGCGGTGTTGTTCGGCAGGTCCGCCTTGGTGAGGTGGCGGGTGGGGCGTACGGCGACGAGTTCGCGTTCGAGTCCGAGGCGTTCGGCGAGGCCGTCGGCCAGGGCGGCCGGGGCGACGAAGCTGACCGAGAGGTGCGGGGCGGCCCCGGCGGCGGCGGTGGGGCGCAGCAGGACCGGCTGGGTGGTGGGGATCGCCGCGTTGGCGTCGCCGAGGGGGGCGTAGACCACCATGCCGCCCTTGATCACGGCGGCGGGGCGGATGCCGAAGAACGCGGGGTCCCAGAGCACCAGGTCGGCGAGCTTGCCGGGTTCGACGGAGCCGATGACGTGGTCGATGCCGTGGGCGACGGCCGGGCAGATCGTGTACTTGGCGACGTAGCGGCGGGCCCGTTCGTTGTCGGCGGGCAGCTCGCTGCCCCGGTCGCCGAAGCGCTGCTTCATCACGTGGGCGACCTGCCAGGTGCGGCAGATGACCTCACCGATGCGGCCCATGGCCTGGGCGTCGGAGGAGGTGATGGAGAGGGCGCCTATGTCGTGCAGGATGTCCTCCGCCGCGATGGTGGAGGCGCGGATGCGGGACTCGGCGAAGGCGAGGTCCTCGGGGACGCGCGGGTTGAGGTGGTGGCAGACCATCAGCATGTCGAGGTGTTCGTCGACGGTGTTGACGGTGTGCGGGAGCGTCGGGTTGGTGGACGCCGGGAGGATGTTGGGGTGCGAGGCGACCGTGATGATGTCGGGCGCGTGGCCGCCGCCGGCGCCCTCGGCGTGGAAGACGTGGATGCCGCGCCCCGCGATGGCGTCGAGTGTCCCCTCGACGTAGCCGGCCTCGTTGAGGCTGTCTCCGTGCAGGGCGACCTGGAGGCCGTAGGCGTCGGCGGCCTTGAGGGCGGCGTCGATGGCCGCGGGGGTGGCGCCCCAGTCCTCATGGACCTTGTAGCCGCCCGCGCCGCCGAGCGCGGCCTCGCGCAGGGCCTCCTCGCCGACGGTGGATCCCTTGCCGAACAGCATGATGTTGAGCGGGACGCGGTCCAGGGAGCGGTGCATCATCGCGAGGTTCCAGGCGCCGGGGGTGACCGTGGTGGCCTTGGACCCCTCGGTGGCTCCGGTGCCGCCGCCGATGACGGTCGTGGTGCCGGTGGCGAGAGCCTCGTGGAGGGTCTCCGGCATCAGGAAGTGGACGTGGGTGTCGACGGCTCCGGCGGTCAGGATGCGCCCCTCGCCGGAGACCACGTCGGTGCCGGGGCCGATCACCAGCTCGGGGTGGATGCCGTCGCCGATGTCGGGGTTGCCGGAGCGGCCGAGGGCGACGATCCGGCCGGCCCGGATGCCGATGTCGGTCTTGACGATGCCCCAGTGGTCCAGGACCACGACGTTGGTGATGACGAGGTCGAGGGCGCCGTCGGCGCGTGACGTGGTGGCCTGGCCCATCGATTCGCGGATGGACTTGCCGCCGCCGAAGACCGCCTCGTCGCCGCCGAAGCAGCGGTCCTCCTCGACCTCGATCCAGAGGTCGGTGTCGGCGAGCCGGATGCGGTCGCCGGTGGTGGGGCCGTAGAACGCCGCGTAGGCGGCGCGGGTCAGCTGTGCCATGTCACACGCCCTCCGTTGCGGTGTCTTGCGCGCCCCTGGACCAGGGCGCGGTGCGGACGACGATGCCGGGCACCGTTCCGCGTCCGCCGAGCTCGACGAGGGTGGTCTCCGCGCCGACGCCGGGCTCGAAGCGCAGCGAGGTGCCGGACGGGATATCGAGCCGGAATCCCTCGGCCTGCGACCGGTCGAAGGAAAGCGCGGGATTCACGTCGAAGAAATGGAAATGCGATCCGACCTGAATGGGGCGGTCGCCGTCGTTCACCACGGTGAGCCGCAATTTACGGCGGTCGGAATTTACGTGGACCACGCCGGCCCCGGTACGGATCTCGCCGGGGATCACGGGATCGGCGAGGTGATCGTGACGAGCTTGCGCCCGTCGGGGAAGGTCGCCTCGACCTGGACGTCGTGCAGCATCTCCGGAACACCTTCGAGCACGTCAGCGCGGGTGAGCACGGACCGCCCCAGGGTCATGAGGTCGGCGACCCCGGCCCCTTCCCGGGCTCGTTCCATCGCCCAGCAGGCGAGCAGGGCAACGGCCTCCGGGTAGTTGAGGAGTACGCCCCGCTCACGCCGGTCACGGGCGACCATTCCGGCAACACTCAGCAGCAATTTCTCCGTGTCGGACGGAGTGAGAAACATGGGAAACCTCCATGGCGGCAGTTCCCGGAATTCCCGGAATCGCCTTGGCCACCTTCCTCTTATAAGCCTCCGGGCGGGGCCGTGGCAACTTGCGCCACACCGCAAAAAGTCCCTTTCTTGCATCATGACCCACTATATACGGGCAAAGCAGACAAATTTTGGTCATCGTCTGACCATGCGAGAGGCGGCCGCGCCCCCCCCGCCGAGGGTGCGCGGCCGCCTCAAGAGAGGAGCTCAGCAGGTCACTTCAGGCCGAAGGCCCGGATGATCTCCTGGTCCACGCTGAAACCGCTGCCGGCCTCGGCGTGCGCCTTGAGCGAAACCGCGGTGGCGCCCTTCTTCGGGGTCTTGAACCGGGCGGTCCAGGAACCGGCCGAGTCCTTCTTCAGCTGCACCGCGCTCCAGGTCTCGCCGTCGTCGTAGCTGACCGACAGCGAGGCCTTCGTCGCCTTGACGGCGCCGTCCAGCCACTCCTGCGTGGTGGACGAGAGACCGATCTCGGTCGTCTTCCCGGCCTTCACCTCACCGGCCAGGTCGGTCGCGATGTCGTAGTCCAGCTGGAGCAGCGGGATGTCGGCCTGGCTCGGTCCGGACGGGTCGAGCGCGCCCGAGAGGAAGTTCCACTCGGTGTGCGTGCGGACCGAGGTCTTCCAGACCCCCTCGTCGCGCGAGGCGTCGAGCGCCAGCCGGTACGGAAGCTTCTCGGGCGAGAGGTCCCAGGCGTAGCCCGCACGGCCGGCCGACTTGGTGAGCTGCTTGTCGCCCTGGAAGAAGGCGATGGTGCCGCTGTCGTACTCCTTGTCGGGCATGGAGCCGGAGTGGCCGGCGCCGGAGTCCGTCCACGGCGTGATGTTGAACTGGATGTCGTTGTACGAGGAGCGGAAGGGGCCCCAGTAGCCGGTGCCGAGCCTCGGGTGGCTGACCGGTGCGAACCACGAGTCCCGGTAGCTGCGGCCGCTCCGGTAGTCCATGGTGCCGCTGCGCTCCTCCAGCGCGGTGTCCGTGCCCTCGTCGTTGAAGACCGCGTGGTCCTCGTACCAGAACGAGTCGCCGGGCAGCGGGGTGACCCACTCCGTGCGGGTGCCGGGGAACTTCTCGTACTCCTGGAAGCCGACGCCGGGGCCGTAGTCCGGGATGTCGTAGCGGAAACCGCCGCCGACGACGTCGCGGTTGCCGTAGAAGGTGTTCTCCACCTTGGCCAGCTGACGGGTGGTCGGGGCGAAGGCCAGCGAGCGGTCCGGGACGGTGCCGTCGTGGCGGTCGACCAGGTCGTAGACGTAGCGCGCGAACCTGCGCTGTTCGACGGTCACCTTCTTGCCGCGCTGGGCGGCCTTGATCAGTCGGTCACCGGCCAGGCGCTGCACCGAGGCGACCGGGATGGCCGCCGTGGTGCCGTAGCCGGTGTACGCCTCCATCAGCACGCCGTCGCCCTGGTTGACGACGAAGAGCGCCTTGGCCCCGGCTGCTTCCGCGGCCGCGAGCCGGTCGGCAGGGGCCACCGTGGTGCTGCTGCGGATCACGACGGCCTTGCCCCTGGCGTCGATCCCCCGGTAGTCGGCGGCGGCGCCGTCGCCCGCGAAGACACTGCTGAGCTTCTTGTCGCTGTCCTCCGCGACGGGCGATCCGCCCTGCACGGCCACCGGCACATCACGGCCGTCGGCCGTCAGGTCGATCAGCTTCTCGCCCTGCCGCCAGCGGGTCAGGAAGGAGAAGCTGCCCTTGGTGACCTTCTTGGTCGGGCTCGCCCACAGCTGGTCGTACGTCAGCGGGATCTGGTACGCGTCGCGCTGGACGGTGCCGTCCGGTGCGGTGCGCGCCATGTCGTAGCGCAGCTGGCGGGTCTCGCTCTCCTTCGGCGTCTTCACGGCGATCTTGTGGGCCTTCGAGGCGTCGAGGGAGACCGTCCTCGACTTGTCGAGAATGATCTCGGGGGCCGCCAGGAAGGCGAGGGCCTGCGAGTCGGCGGTGTCGCCCTTGATGTCGGCGGCGGTCCAGGCGGTGTAGTTGCCCGGCGGCAGTCGGAGCGTGGTGTCACCCGCCACCCCGACGACGCCGATGTTCTCGTCACCGAGGGCGGCGAAGACGACCTGCCCGTCCATAGGCTTGCCCGCGCGGTCGCGCAGCTCGATCTTCAGGTCGTAGAGCTCCTGCTCCTTGTTGAGCGCGAAGCCGGTGTGCGCGACGGTGGCGCCCGTGGCGTCCTTCGCGATCACCTGTCCGGAGAAGGTGGTGTTGTTCTCGACCTTCGACGGGTCGAGCGAGAGCACGGCCTCGGCGGTCGAACCGGCGGGCACGGTGAGCTGCTTCGCCGACAGCGTGTAGGCGTCGGCGTCCGTGTCGGTCGCCAGGTCCAGCGTGACGTCCGCCTTCCCGGTGTTGCGGTAGGTGATGGTGCGCTCGGAGACCGGTTCGGAGTCGGAGTGCGGCCAGTTGTAGGACGCGACCGCGACGGAGCCGGTGGCCTCGATCGTGGTGTCGATCGCCGCCTTCACGTCGAGCCGGCCGGTGCCCTGCTCGTACGGCGTGTAGTCCGGCAGCTCCTTCGACGAGGTCATCAGCGCGTCCTTGATGCGCTGACCGGACCAGTCGGGGTGACGCTGCTTCACGATGGCGGCCGCGCCCGCGACATGCGGCGTCGCCATCGACGTACCGGACAGCGACTGGTACATGCCCTCGATGCCGGGGACCGACTGGGAGGCGGCGGCGTTGATGTCGACGCCCGGCGCGGAGAGGTCGGGCTTCAGACCGTAGCTGCGGGTCAGCGGGCCCATGGAGGAGAAGTCCGCGCGGTTGTCCTGCTTGTCGACGGCGGCGATGGTGAGCGCCTTGTCCGCCGAGCCGGGCGAGCCGATGGTGCCCGCGCCGTAGGAGTTGCCCGCCGCGATCACGAAGAGCGGACCGCCGTCGGCCGAGAGGGAGTCGACGGCCTGCGACATCGGGTCGGAACCGTCGTCCGGGATGCTGGAGCCCAGGCTCATGGAGACGACGTCGG
Organism: Streptomyces sp. NPDC087428; assembly: GCF_044744085.1. Taxonomy (NCBI): domain Bacteria; kingdom Bacillati; phylum Actinomycetota; class Actinomycetes; order Kitasatosporales; family Streptomycetaceae; genus Streptomyces; species Streptomyces sp. NPDC087428. Next base: position 156,628 of record NZ_JBIUXR010000008.1, on the reverse strand, counting down.
CGCCCTCCGCCTTGGCCCACTCCATCGCCTCGATGATGCCGGAGTCCGCTCCGGAGCCCTCGTTGCTCAGCACCTTGCCGATGATCAGGTCCGCGGCGGGCGCGACGCCCTTGTTGACGCCGTCGGACGCGGCGCCGGAACCCGCGATCGTGGAGGCGACGTGCGTACCGTGGCCGTTCCTGTCGTCGACCTCCTCACCGGGCACGAAGCTCTTGGACTCCAGGACGCGGTCCTTGACGTCCGGGTGGTCGGCGTCGATACCGGTGTCCAGGACGGCGACCTTGGAGCCCTTGCCGTCGTAGCCGGCGGCCCAGGCCTGCGGGGCGTTGACCTGCGGGACGGAGTCCTTCAGCGCGGCCTCGGCCCGGCCGTCGAGCCAGAGCTTCGCGATGCCGTTGTCCAGCGATCGGGCCTTGGGCGTGGCGGCGATGTCGTCCCAGAAGGCGCGGGTGGTGGCCTTCGCCGCCTTCAGCGCCGCGCCGTGGATGCTCTCCAGCCTGCGGACCGTCTTGCTGCCCCGGGGTGCGGCGGGCAGCGAACGGGCCTTGCTCGGCGGGTAGGTGGCGATCAGCGGGATGCCGCCGGACTTCTTGTCGTCGTACCCCATCTTCGCGAGCGCGGTGACGTTGAAGAGCCGGCGGTCCAGCTTGCCGGCGGCGATCAGGCCCGCCGCCTCGTCGGGCAGGACGTAGATGTCGGCACCCGCCTGCTGGACGTGCACTCCGCCGGCCGCGCCGTCGGGGCGGTCCACGGTGACGGTGTCCTGCTTTCCGGCCCCGTCGGCGTAGTGGACGACGTCACCGGTGAGCAGGGTGATGTCGTACTGCTTGACGGGGGCGGCCTGGGGGCCGGTGGGCGGGAGTTGACCGGTGGCCGCGGAGGCGGAGCCCGCGGCGGGGAGCAGTGCGCCGCTCACCAGGGCGACCGAGGTCGCTATGAGGAGGGCCCTGCGCCCCGCGCGAGCGGGTCTCGCCCGGCCGGAGACAGTGGAGGCGGTGAATGTCATGCAGCTGATCTACCGGTAAATCAGCGGCTGCGGTGAGGTTCACCCCTGGCGTGAATGCGCCGTGGCGGCAACCCGCCGATCGGCGCGGGTCCGGGCGAGGGGCCTGTTCAGGCCACGGAGATCATGCGCCCGGCGGGCGGCACGGCGGCGCTGTGGTGGATCGGGGTGTGCGCGCCGGTCAGCGGAGCACCGCTGCCGCCGCGCCGGTCCGCGACGATCTCGGCGGCTATCGACAGGGCCGTCTCCTCGGGCGTACGGGCGCCCAGGTCGAGGCCGATCGGCGAGCGGAGCCGGGCCAGTTCGCGTTCGGAGACCCCGGCCTCGCGCAGCCGGTCGTTGCGCTGGAGATGTGTGCGGCGCGAGCCCATCGCGCCGACGTACGCGACCGGCAGCCTCAACGCGGTCTCCAGCAGCGGGACATCGAACTTGGCGTCATGGGTGAGCACGCACAGAACGGTGCGGGCGTCGACACTGGTCCCGGCCAGATAGCGGTGCGGCCAGTCGACGACCAGTTCGTCCGCGTCAGGGAACCTGGCCTTCGTGGCGAAGACCGGGCGGGCGTCGCACACCGTGACGTGGTAGCCGAGGAACTTCCCGGCCCGCACCAGCGCGGCGGCGAAGTCGATGGCCCCGAACACGATCATCCGGGGCGGCGGGACGCTGGACTCGACGAGCAGGGTGAGGGGCTGCCCGCAGAGCGAGCCCTCCGCGCCGATGGTGAGGGTGCCGGTGCGGCCCGCGTCCAGCATCGCGCGGGCCTCGGCGGCGGCGGTGCGGTCGAGCTCCGGGTGTCCCCCGAGCCCGCCCTCGTGACCGCCGTCCGGCCGGACCAGCAGGGGCCGGCCGAGGAGTTCGGCGGGCCCGTCGGTGATCCGGGCGACCGCCGCCGCCTCCCCCCGGGCGGCGACGGCGAGCGCGGCGGCGTACACCGTGCGGGCGGGGTCGTCCGCCCGGACCGGTGTCACCAGGATGTCGATGACGCCGCCGCAGGTCAGACCGACCGCGAAGGCGTCCTCGTCGCTGTAGCCGAACCGCTCCCGTACGGTGATTCCGTCATCGAGGGCCTGTTGGCACAGGGCGTACACCGCGCCCTCCACACACCCGCCGGAGACCGATCCGATCACCGTGCCGTCGCGGTCGACGGCCAGTGCGGCGCCCGGCTGCCGGGGGGCGCTTCCCCCGACGGCCACCACCGTGGCCACCGCGAATTCGCGTCCCTGCCCGACCCATCGGTCGAGCTCCTCGGCGATGTCCAGCATCTCGGTCTCCTTGACGGATGTGTGGAGGGGAGGGCGTCAGCTGACGCCCAGCCAGCTCTCCAGCGGGTGGAGCGCGAAGTAGACGACGAAGATCACCGTCAGCCCCCACATGAAGGCCCCGACCTCGCGGGCCCGGCCCTGGGCGACCTTGATCGCGACCCAGGAGATGACACCCGCCGCCACACCGGTGGTGATGGTGTACGTGAACGGCATCAGGACCACGGTGAGGAAGACCGGGATGGCGACGGCACGGTCGCTCCAGTCCACGTGGCGGGCGTTCTGCATCATCATGGCGCCGATGACGACCAGGGCGGCGGACGCCACCTCGGCCGGCACGATCGCCGTGAGCGGGGTGAAGAAGAGACAGGCCGCGAAGAAGAGGCCGGTGACGACGGAGGCGAGTCCGGTACGGGCTCCCTCACCGACCCCGGTCGCCGACTCCACGAAGACCGTCTGCCCGGAGCCGCCGGCGACGCCGCCGATCGCACCGCCGGCGCCGTCGATGAACAGTGCCTTGGACAGGCCGGGCATCCGCCCCTTGTCGTCGGCGAGCTTGGCCTCCGTACCGACACCGATGATGGTGGCCATCGCGTCGAAGAAGCCGGCCAGCACGAGGGTGAAGACGATGAAGCCGACGGTCATCGCGCCGACGTCGCCCCAGCCGCCGAACTGGACGTCCCCGAAGAGCGAGAAGTCCGGCGAGGAGACCGCGGAACCCTTGAGCTCGGGCGGGCCGCTGCTCCAGGTCTTCGGGTCGACATCGGCGAGCTTGTTGATCACGATGGCGACCACGGTGCCGACGACGATGCCGATCAGGATCGCGCCGGGGATGTTGCGGGCCTGGAGCATGAAGATGAGCAGCAGCGTCACCGCGAAGATGAGGACGGGCCAGCCGGCGAGTTCACCGGCCGGGCCGAGGGTCACCGGGGTTCCGGTGCCCTTGCCCACGAATCCGGCCTTGTAGAGGCCGATGAGCGCGATGAACAGCCCGATGCCCATGGTGATGCCGTGCTTCAGCGCGAGCGGGATCGCGTTCATGATCAGCTCACGGAGACCGGTGACCACCAGGAGGCAGATCACCAGGCCGTACATCACGCACATGCCCATGGCCTGCGGCCAGGTCATTTCGGGGGCGACCTGCGAGGACAGGACGCCGGAGACGCTGAGCCCCGCGGCGAGCGCGAGGGGAACCTTGCCGACGAACCCCATCAGCAGGGTGGTCGCCGCCGCCGCGAACGCGGTGGCGGTGATCAGGCCCGGCTGGCTGAGGAGGTTGCCGTCCACATCCTTGCCGCCGAGGATGAGTGGATTGAGCAGCAGGATGTAGGCCATGGCCATGAAGGTCGTGACACCGCCGCGCACTTCGCGTGCGACGGTCGATCCGCGCTCGGATATGTGAAAGTACCGGTCGAGCCACGATCTGCCGGCGGGGACGCGCGAGCCGGGGCCCGCTTCCTCCGCGGTGGTCGTGGGCTCCACTGACTGCTGGGTCATGATGCCTGACTCCCAAGGTTCACAGGGGCACCCGCGATGGAGAATCGAGATGCGGGATTTGGGATGACTGCGCGGGCGGCACGACCCGGGGGACGGCCCGAGGCGAACTGTTCATGCAGAGTGGATGTACGGGTACTGCTTCTTCTGTGGTTCCGGTTCTTCTGTGTTCCGGTGCTTCTGTGTCCGGTTCTTCTGTGGTTCCGGTCAAGAGCCGCGAGCGGTGCGGAGCCCGGTTTCTCCGGGCGGTGCGGGCGGAGGAAGTGTGACGTTCCCTGGAGGCGCGCGCCGCCCGGAGAGCTGTGGAGGAGCCCGGATCAGCAGCCGGTGAGGTGTTCGGGTCGCACCGGCGTCCGGTTGAGCTCCAGTCCCGTCGCGTTCCGGATCGCCGCGAGGACGGCCGGGGTGGACGAGAGGGTGGGGGCCTCGCCGATGCCGCGCAGCCCGTACGGGGCGTGGTCGTCGGCGAGTTCGAGCACGTCGACCGGGATGGTCGGCGTGTCGAGGATGGTGGGCAGGAGGTAGTCCGTGAAGGACGGGTTGCGCACCTTCGCGGTCTTCGGGTCGACGATGATCTCCTCCATGACGGCGATGCCCATGCCCTGGAGGGTGCCGCCCTGGATCTGCCCGAGGACCGACAGCGGGTTGAGCGCCTTGCCGACGTCCTGGGCGCAGGCCAGTTCGATGACCTTGACCAGGCCGAGTTCGGTGTCGACCTCGACGACCGCGCGGTGGGCGGCGAAGGAGTACTGGACGTGGCCGTTGCCCTGTCCGGTGCGCAGGTCGAAGGCCTCGGTGGGCCGGTGGCGCCACTCCAGCTCGACGTCGACCGCCTCGTCCTCCAGCACATCGGCCAGCTCGGCCAGCACCTCGCCGCCGTCGGTGACGACCTTGCCGCCCTCCAGGAGGAGTTCGGCGGTGGCCCAGGCGGGGTGGTACGTGCCGAACTTGCGGCGGCCGATCTCCAGGACCTGTTCCCGGACGGCCTCGCAGGAGTTCTTCACGGCGCCGCCGGTGACGTAGGTCTGGCGGGACGCGGAGGTGGAGCCGGCCGAACCGACCCGGGTGTCGGCCGGGTGGATGGTGACCTGCGAGACGCCCAGTTCGGTCCGGGCGATCTGGGCGTGCACGGTGACGCCGCCCTGGCCGACCTCCGCCATGGCGGTGTGCACGGTCGCGACGGGTACGCCGCCGACGACCTCCATGCGCACCCTCGCGGTGGAGTAGTCGTCGAAGCCCTCGGAGAAGCCGACGTTCTTCAGCCCGACCGCGTAGCCGATGCCGCGTACGACGCCTTCGCCGTGGGTGGTGTTGGACAGTCCGCCGGGCAGCGCCCGTACGTCCGGGTGCTCGCCGGCGCTCTCCCACTGCCGCTCGGGCGGCAGCGGCCTGGCCTTGACCCGGCGCAGCAGCTCGGCGACGGGCGCGGGCGAGTCGACCCGCTGCCCGGTGGGCAGCAGGGTGCCCTGCTCCATGGCGTTCAGCTGCCTGAACTCGACCGGGTCCATGCCGAGTTCGGCGGCGACCTTGTCCATCTGTGCCTCGTAGGCGAAGCAGGCCTGGACGGCACCGAAGCCGCGCATCGCGCCGCACGGCGGGTTGTTGGTGTAGAGGGCCAGCGCCTCGATGTCGACGTCCTCGATGACGTACGGGCCGACGGCCAGCGAGGAGGCGTTGCCGACGACGGCCGGGGAGGCGGAGGCGTAGGCGCCGCCGTCCAGCACGATGCGGCACTTCATGTGGGTGAGCTTGCCGTCACGGGTCGCGCCGTGCTCGTACCAGAGCTTGGCGGGGTGGCGGTGGACGTGTCCGAAGAAGGACTCGAAGCGGTTGTAGACGATCTTCACCGGCTTGCCGGTGCGCAGCGCCAGCAGGCAGGCGTGGATCTGCATCGACAGGTCCTCGCGGCCGCCGAAGGCGCCGCCGACACCGGAGAGCGTCATGCGGACCTTGTCCTCGGGCAGGCCGAGGACGGGGGCGATCTGGCGGAGGTCGGAGTGCAGCCACTGGGTGGCGACGTAGAGGTCGACACCGCCGTCCTCCGACGGTACGGCCAGGCCGGACTCGGGGCCGAGGAAGGCCTGGTCCTGCATGCCGAAGACGTACTCGCCGCTGACCACCACGTCGGCGCGGGCCCTGGCCGCCTCCGCGTCGCCGCGGACGATCGGCTGCCGGTGGACGATGTTGGGGTGCGGTACGTGCCCGGCGTGGTGGTCGTCGCGGCCCTCGTGGATGAGGATCGCGTCGGGGGCGGTCGCGGAGGCCTCGTCGGTGATGACCGGGAGCTCGCGGTAGTCGATCCTGATTTTCGCGGCGGCGCGGCGGGCCGTCTCGGGGTGGTCGGCGGCGACGAGCGCGACGGGTTCACCGTGGTGGCGCACCCTGCCGTGGGCGAGAACGGGGGTGTCCTGGAACTCCAGGCCGTAGTTCTTGACGTCGGTCGGCAGGTCGTCGTAGGTGAGCACGGCGTAGACGCCCGAGGTGGCGAGGGCCTCCGAGGTGTCGATGGAGACGATCTCGGCGTGCGCGACGGTGGAGCGCAGCGTGTGGCCCCAGAGCATGTCCTCGTGCCACATGTCGGAGGAGTACGCGAACTCGCCGGTGACCTTCAGGATCCCGTCGGGGCGCAGCGTGGACTCGCCGATGCCGCCCTTGGTGCGGGTGGCCTGGTTGATGCTGGAGGGGGAACCGGTAACGCCCATCGTCTAGACCGTCTCTTCCGCTCGGGCGGCCGCCAGGCGGACCGCGTCGAGGATCTTCTCGTAGCCGGTGCAGCGGCAGAGGTTGCCGGAGAGCGCCTCGCGGATGTCCGCGTCGGACGGGTCCGGGGTGCGCTCCAGGAGTTCGTCGGCCGCGACCAGCAGGCCGGGGGTGCAGAAGCCGCACTGGACGGCTCCGGCGTCGATGAACGCCTGCTGGATCGGCGAGAGTTCGCCGGTGTCGCGGGTCTCCTCGCCGGACGGCTTGGCCTCCCAGCGGCGGGCCTTGTCGACCGTGGTGCCGCAGGCGCCGGAGGCGCAGCCGGTGCCGGGGTGGGCCTCTGAGCGGTGGGCGGCGAAGTCGGCGAGGCCTTCTACGGTGACGACCTCGCGGCCCTCGACCTGGCCGGCGGCGACCAGACAGGAGCAGACGGGAACGCCGTCGAGGCGGACCGTGCAGGAACCGCACTCGCCCTGCTCGCAGGCGTTCTTGGAACCGGGCAGGCCCATCCGCTCACGCAGCACGTAGAGGAGGGACTCGCCCTCCCAGACGTCGTCGGCCTCGTGCCTGCGGCCGTTGACCGTGAAATTGACGCGCATGATCAGGCAGCTCCTTCGGTGCCGCGGCCGTTGCCGCGGTACGACTCCCAGGTCCAGCCGAGGGTCCGGCGGGCCATGATCCCGACCGCGTGCCTGCGATAGCTCGCGGTGCCGCGCACGTCGTCGATCGGGTTGCAGGCGGCCGCGGCGAGCGTGGCGAACTGCTTGGCGACGGACGGTGTGATGATCGTGCGGCTTTCCCAGAACCCGCCCTCTTCGAGGGCCGCGTTCAGGAACGCCTCGGCCTCCTTGGCCCGTACGGGTGTCGGGGCGGCGGATCCGATGCCGGTGCGGACCGTGCGGGTCTCGGGGTGCAGGGCCAGGCCGAAGGCGCAGACGGCGATGACCATCGCGTTGCGGGTGCCGACCTTGGAGTACTGCTGCGGCCCGTCGGCCTTGTTGATGTGCACGGCCCGGATCAGTTCGTCCGGTGCGAGTGCGTTGCGCTTGACGCCGGTGTAGAAGGCGTCGATGGGGATCAGCCGCGTTCCGCGGACGGACTCGGCCTCCACCTCCGCGCCCGCGGCGAGCAGCGCCGGGTGCGCGTCCCCGGCGGGCGAGGCGGTGCCCAGGTTGCCGCCGACGCCGCCGCGGTTGCGGATCTGCGGCGAGGCGACGGTGTGCGAGGCGAGCGCCAGACCGGGCAGCTCGGCCCGCAGGTGCTCCATGATGGCGCTGTACGGGACCGAGGCGCCGAGCCGTACGCTCTCCTGGCCCACCTCCCACTCGGACAGCTCGCCGATGCGGTTCAGGTCCAGGAGGTACTCGGGCCGCCGGTGATCGAAGTTGATCTCGACCATCACATCGGTGCCGCCCGCGATGGGAACAGCCGTGGGGTGCTCGGCCTTGGCGGCGAGCGCCTCCTCCCAGCTGGCGGGGCGAAGGAAGTCCATGAGTGGCTCTCTTCTTCTCAAATCGGGTCGTTCGCTGGGGCTGGGGACGGCCGGCCCGGGAAGGGTCGTTCATACGTTGTTAACGCGTTGTGTGGCCCAGTACACAAGCCCTGCTCCACCTGGTGCAGTCACCGAAACCATGAAGGAGTTGGCTGCTCTTCGGCCTCGTCTTGTAGATTCGAACGAATGACGGGTCCCTGTGACCTCACCGCAACACCCAGTTTTCACCCGCACCAACGAAAGAGATCGGCGGCGACGAGATGCGGCTGCGCGCACTGCTGGAGACCGACGCGCTGGGCCTGCGGCTGCTCGGCGGCGACGACGAGCTGGACCGGTCGGTCCGCGGCGTGATGACCACCGACCTGCGGGACCCCAGCCGCTATCTGACGGGCGGCGAGCTGGTCCTGACCGGACTGGCCTGGCGCCGGGACGAGAAGGACTCCGAACCCTTCGTACGGATCCTCGCGGGGGCCGGCGTCGCCGGCCTCGCGGCGGGCGAGGCGGAGCTCGGCGACATCCCGGCCGATCTGGTCGAGGCGTGCCACCGGCACCGGCTGCCGCTCTTCGCCGTCAACGAGACCGTCGCGTTCGCAACGATCACCGAGCATGTGGTCCGCCAGGTGTCCGGTGAGCGCGCCGGCGATCTGGCGGCGGTCGTCGACCGGCACCGCCGGCTGATGACCTCGGGGCCGGCGGGCGGCGGGCCGGAGGTGGTCCTCGATCTCCTCGGCTCCGACCTGGACCTCCAGGCCTGGGTGCTCTCGCCCACCGGCCGGCAGATCGCGGGCGCCGGTGCGGCGCTGCCCGGACCGGTCGGCGCCGAGCTGGCCGGTCTGCATCTGGCCGCGGTCCGCTCCGGCCGCCGTGCCCCGTACCGGGCGACGATCGGCGGGGTGGCGTATTCGCTCTTCCCGATCCGGAACAACGGCCGGGTCGCCGGGCCGGCCTCCCGTGATGTGCGCGAGTCGGTGCTCTCGGACTGGCTGCTCGCCGTCGAGGCCGACGCGAGCGACTGGCCGGCCGCCCGGCTCGACCTGCTCCAGGGCGTCACCCAGCTGATCGCGGTCGAACGGGACCGCCGGGACGCGGCCCGTACGGTGCGCCGCAGGCTCGCCCAGGAGGTTCTCGAACTGGTCCAGGCGGGCGCCCCGCCCGCCGAGATCGCGGCCAGGCTGCGAGTGGCCGCGCCGGTGCTGCTGCCCGGCCTCGGGACCGCGCCGCACTGGCAGGTGGTGGTGGCCCGGGTCGACTGGGACGAGCAGGGCGCGCCCGGCTCCACCGGATCCGGTGTCGCGGGCGGCCCGGCCGCCCAGGCGCTGCTGGAGGAGATCCTGGTCGACCCGGCCGTCACCGGCCCCGACTCCGCGGACCGGATCGCGGTCGCGCACTCCGGCGACGAGGCCGTCGCGCTGGTGCCGCTGCCCGCCGCCGCACCGGCCGGGGACACGGACGACGCCGCGGACCCGGACGGCGCGGACCCGTCCGGGGAGGATCCCGCGCTGCACGCCGATGTCCTGCTGGCCGCCGTGCGCGCCCCGCTCTCCGCGGGTCTGGCCGACGACGGCCGCCTGACTCTGGGCGTCAGCGCCTCCGTGCACTCGCCCGAGGGGCTGCGCGGCGCGCTGGAGGAGGCCCGGCACGCCCGCCGGGTGGCGGCGGCCCGTCCGGGGCGGGTCTGCGCGGCCGGCCATCACGAGCTGGCCTCGCACGTGCTGCTGCTGCCGTTCGTCCCGGACGATGTGCGCCGCGCGTTCACCGCACGTCTGCTCGACCCGTTGCGGGACTACGACCGGCGGCACCGCGCGGAGCTGATCCCGACCCTGGAGTCGTTCCTGGACTGCGACGGTTCATGGACCCGCTGCGCGGCCCGGCTGCATCTGCACGTCAACACGCTGCGCTACCGGATCGGGCGAATCGAGCAGTTGACGGGGCGTGATCTTTCGCGGCTGGAGGACAAGCTCGATTTCTTCCTCGCCCTGCGTATGAGCTGATTCCCGGGGGCCGCGCGGCCCCCGGCGGTTTCCGGCGATTGTGAAAACTTTCACCTGACATTGTCTCCACCCCTTGGCCCGGCGTGCCATTCCGTGCTGTGATGCGGCCAGACTCAGAGCGTCCGGCCATGGGGGTGGGTGAAGGACCGGAGCCGGGTGCGCGCAGTTGCAAGGCGGAGGAGTGAGCCATGGCGCAGCCATGGTGAGTGACGACAACGCCGCAGACGCGCGTGACCGGCCCCGCGACGCCGCCCCCGATGGCCGGACACTCTCCACAGCTCAATGGTGCGCTCGGGGAGGGCAATGTGGCGTATACCGCCATGTCTGGTTCCGGAACGACAGCAGATGACGATCCGCCGCTCCAGACAGCGGTATGGCGGTTGCGGTCACGCGCCTGTTGGACGGACGCCGCGGCACTGCTGGAACACGACGCCGCCACCGATCCGGCCGCGGCGCTCCAGCGGACGGCCCTGCTGACCGAGCGGTGCCTGTACACGGGACAGGGCTGGACCGATGCCGAGGACGCGCTGCGCACCGCGGAGGCCCTGGCCCACGACGACGCCGAGCGCGGGGCCGCCGCCTGCGAGCGCGGACATCTCGCGTACGCCTCGACGCTGCTCGGGGTGCGCGACCGGGCCGACGAGGCCCGGGTGGCGCTGAGCCGGGCCGCCGCACTGCTCGCCCCGGCCGCCGCGGGCCGGCCGCTGCTCGACTTCCGGCGCGGCCTCATCGCCCAGAACATCGCGGACTCGCCGCAGGCCGCACGCGCCGCCTACCGCAGGGCCCATGCGGGTGCCACCGCCCAGGGCGACGAACTGCTGCTCTCCTCCACCTGGCGCCATCTCGCCCTGATCGCCCTGCGCGAGGGGGAACTCGCCGAGGCCCGGCACGGTTTCGCGGAGTCCCTGCGGATAAGGGAGGAGCTGGGTTACCTGGTCGGCACGGCCCCGGCGCTCATCGCCATGGCGGACACCGAACCGGAGCCCGAGGCGGCGACCCGGCTGCGCGCGGAGGCGGGCAGGCTCTTCCGGCTGCTCGGCGGCGTACCGACCTGGCTGGCCCCGCACATCGACCCGCCGGTCCCTGGGACGGCCGAGGCGAACTGAGGCCGCGCCCGGGGGCCCTGCCGCACCTGTCGGAGTCAGCCCCCGGAGCCGGCGAAGTGCTCCCGCACGAGTGACTGCACGACCACCACGTCCTGGGCCATCAGCGCGTCCAGGAGCGCGGTGTGCTCGGAGGCGTCCGCCAGCAGGTCGGCGCGGCGGGTGACGGGGTTGGTCTCCAGGGGCCACTGGGAGCGGCGGTGCAGTTCGTCGGCCACCGCCACGAGCTGCGCGTTGCCCGAGAGCGCGAGCACCGCTCCGTGGAAGGCACGGTCGGCCTCGGCGTAACTGGCCCGGTCGCCGACGGCTGCCGCCGCCACGGTGGCGTCGGCCAGCGGGCGCAGGGCGCACCAGCCCGCCGACGGCACGGTGCGGGCGAGCCGCAGCATGACGGGGACCTCGATCAGCGCCCGCACCTCGGCCAGCTCGGCCAGCTCGCGCGGGCCGCGCTCGGCGACCCGGAAGCCGCGGTTCGGCACGACCTCGACGGCCCCCTCGACGGCCAGCTGCTGCATCGCCTCGCGCACCGGGGTGGCGGAGACCCCGAAGCGGGCGCCGAGGGCGGGGGCGGAGTAGACCTGCCCGGGGGTCAGCTCGCCGTCGACGAGGGCGGCGCGCAGGGCCTCCAGGATCTGGCCGCGCACGGAGTGCCGCTGCACCACGGCCCGGGGCGGGAACGGCTCGCTGTGGGTGTGCTCGCCGCGGACCTGTTCGGGCACCCGGACGGACGAGTGGGCGGTCACGGACGCGACGGACGCGTGCGGCGGCCGCACCTCCTCGCACGCTCTGCCCTGCTCCACGGGTCCCTCCTCGGCCGGCGCGGGCACGGCTCGCGTGCGCCGTGCCCCGTGTGCACGATAGGCGGAGGAGGCCGCAGTTCACACATCGATCAGGTCGGGTAAGGTAAGGCTTACCTCTAAACGATCGCGATACGGTGGTCCCCGCATGACCTTCCCCGCCCTGCTCCCCGCAGCGACAGCCTCGGCCGTGACCGAGGCGTACGCGCGCCTGGCCGAGGTCTTCCCCGGCCTGCGCGCCGAGGTGCTCGCGGACGACGAGTCCGCCCCGGACGGCGTCGGCTGGGTCGGCGCGCACGAGCTCGCGGCCGGCGGGGGCGCCCTGGACACCTTCCTCGCCTGGGACAACGCGCAGGTGCTCCGGGACTACGGGCAGCAGGCCCGCCCCGATGTCGTCGCCAGCTTCGGCCTGCACCGCTATGCCTGGCCGGCCTGCCTGCTCGTGACGGTGCCGTGGTTCCTGCACCGGCGGGTGCCGCGGATCCCGGTCCAGGATGTCGCGTTCCAGCGGGCACTGGGCCATCTGACCCTCCGGGTACGGGAGTTCGCCTGCCTGCCCGACGATCCCGCGGCGGCGCTGCCGGGCGCCCGGGTGGTGGCCGACGAGGCCGCGCTGCGCGCCGAGGTCCTCTCGTCCGTGGCCGAGCACCTCGGACCGGTGCTCGACGGCTTCGGACCGCGGATGCGGCGCGGCAAGCGGGCCCTGTGGGGCATGGCGACGGACGAGATCGTCGAGGGCCTCTGGTACATCGCCCACCTCCTGGGCGAGGAGCGGCGCGCGATGACCGAGCTGGAGGCGCTCCTGCCGGGCACCACGAAGCCGTACGTCGGCACGGCGGGCTTCCGCGAACTGACCGGACCCAACGGCGAGTCGCTGCCCACCCGCGACCGGGCGAGCTGCTGCCTCTTCTACACGCTGCGGCCCGAGGACACCTGTGTCACCTGCCCGCGCACCTGCGATGCCGACCGGCTGCGGAAGCTGACGCCCGCCCCCTGATCCACACCACCCGCAGGGGTGAGGTGAATCGAACACAACTGGCGCGCCACTGAGGGGCGTTCGACCAGATCGCGGAAATCAGGTGTCTCTGCCAACCCATTGGCGTTCACTTGCCCCGAAACCGTCTGGACTTGAGGGAATGTCCGCCACGATTGCGCCCGACACGCCCTACGCGACGCAAGGGACCGCGCATGAGACTGACCGACATATCGCTCGACTGGCTGCTTCCGGGCGCCGTGCTGCTCGCGGGGGTCATGGCGGCGGTGGCGGTGGTCGCACGCGGCAAGCGCGCCGCTGACACGTCCGCGGCCGACGACACCTGGGAACGCAGCGAGGACCGGCGCAGGCGCAAGGAAGCGCTCTACGCCACGGCTTCGTACGTTCTGCTGTTCTGCTGCGCGGCGGTCGCCGCCGCGCTCTCCTTCCACGGGCTCGTCGGCTTCGGCCGGCAAAACCTCAGTCTCTCCGGAGGCTGGGAGTACCTGGTGCCGTTCGGCCTCGACGGGGCGGCGATGTTCTGCTCCGTGCTCGCCGTCCGGGAGGCCAGCCACGGCGACGCGGCTCTCGGCTCCCGGCTGCTGGTGTGGACCTTCGCCGGCGCCGCCGCCTGGTTCAACTGGGTGCACGCACCGCGCGGCCTGGACCACGCGGGCGCCCCGCACTTCTTCGCGGGGATGTCGCTCTCGGCGGCCGTGCTCTTCGACCGGGCGCTGAAGCAGACCCGCGTCGCCGCGCTGCGCGAGCAGGGCCTGGTGCCCCGCCCGCTGCCGCAGATCCGGATCGTTCGGTGGCTGCGCGCGCCCCGGGAGACCTTCGGCGCCTGGTCGCTGATGCTCCTCGAAGGCGTACGCACGCTGGACGAGGCGGTCGACGAGGTACGCGAGGACCGCAGGGAGAAGGAGCAGAACCGTCTCCGCAGGAAGGACCAGGAGAAGCTGGACCGGGCGCAGATCAAGGCCCTGAACCGGCAGAACCGGGCCTGGGGCCGGGCGGGCCGGGGCGGCACCCAGGTGGATGTCCAGGCCCTCACCGCCGCGACGGGCTCCGCGCAGTCCGTCGCGGAGCCCGCCATATCCGAGCCGGGTCAGCTGCCTCTGCGACCCCGGCCATCCCTGCAAGCCGTCAACGGCTCCAGCTCCAAGAACGCCTCGGACCTGAGCACGACTGACCCGAGAGCGGTCGACCTCACTGCCGAGGACGACACCCAGGCCCTGCCCCGGCTCGACTCGCTGGAGCAGAAGCTGAAGGACCTGGAGCAGCAGTTCGGCTGACCCGTACCGGTCGGCGAGCAGGTGTGCGACACAGTTGGCGATGAACGGCTCTGACAGTCCGTCGGACGGTCAGGGCCGTTCGCCGTCCAGCTCGAACCAGACCATCTTCCCCAGCGCCTGCGGACTGATCCCCCAGGCGTCCGCGAGGCTGTCCACCAGGACCAGCCCTCTGCCGTGCGTACCGTCGTCGGCGTTCGGTACGTGCGACACGGGCATCCCGGGGACGAAATCCCTCACCTCCACCCGCAGCTTCCGCGGCGCCACGCTGACGGCGACGACCGCGCCGTCGTCCGTGTGGACCAGCGCGTTGGTCACCAGCTCGCTGAGCAGCAGCTCAGCCACCTGCGCGGGCTCCTCCTTCCAGCGATACCTCAATAATTCCCTTACCGCACACCGCACTTCGGAAATCGCGGCCAGATCCTCGCTGCCCAGTCTGCGATGCAGCCGGCCCAGTTCCTGACGCTCCATCGTCTCCCCCGCCCGCACAGTGAATCGCCCCCTTCTCGTATCGAACGTGCCTCACGCAATGCATGCCCCGCCCACGGGCTGTCACGCTTGCCGACGTGTCACGGCGTGCGGAACCACGCCATCCGGTACGGATCGGGCAGTCCGGACGTGGAGTTTTCCGCTGTTCGGGTTAACTTCCGAAAAATTCACCGGAGTTGGCGTTGACGGGAACGCATCTACGCGCGTCATCATGGTGGGTATGCGAATCCCCCCACGGATCACCACGCTCGGCGGCGTCGCCGCCCTCCTGTCCGTCCTCTTCGTCGGCGGCCCGGTCGCGACCGCAGCGACAGCCGGTACCACCTCGGTAGGCAGCATCTGCTCCTCCGCCCTCCCCTCCCAGGCTCACGACACCCTCGATCTCATCGATGCGGGCGGCCCCTTCCCGTACGACCAGGACGGCGTCGTCTTCCAGAACCGCGAAGGCGTCCTGCCCGGACAGAGCACCGGCTACTACCACGAGTACACCGTGATCACCCCTGGCGCCCCGACCCGCGGCGCGCGCCGGATCGTCACCGGTGAGGAGACCCAGGAGGACTACTACACCTCCGATCACTACGCGACGTTCGACCTCGTCGACTTCACCTGCTGAAACCTCCCCGGGAGGATCCGCGCCGCAGTCCCCCACCTGCGGCGCGGATCACCGGTGAACCGGACTTGTACGCTCCCCCCATGACCGTGACCTATGTGATCAACGGCTCCGAGGTCACCGGCCTGGAGCGCTTCTGGCAGCTGATCGGCGAGGCGGTGAACGGGCCCGGCGGCTACTTCGGCACCGGTCTCGACGCCTTCGCGGACTGTCTGAGAGGCGGGATGGGCACGCCGGACGACGGCGACTTCGTCATCGAGTGGCGGGACCACGCGCTCTCGGCACGCGCTCTGGGACACGAGGAGACCGCACGCCATCTGCGCGGCCTGCTCGGCCGCGCCCATCCGAGCAATCTGCCGCGGCTGCGGCGGGAGCTGGCGCTGGCCGAAGAGGGCCGGGGACCGACGCTCTTCGACCTGCTGCTGGAGATCATCCGGGACGAGACGGCTCCGGGCGCCCTGCGACTGCGCTGAGGGGTCACGGGTGCGGTGGGCCGCACCCGTGACCCCGGGTTGGATCAGTACTGCGTGGAGACCTTCACTCCGCCGAAGTCCTGCACGGCGTAGAGGCTGATGTAGTGGGCGCCTTCCGCCGGGTGGTCGACGGTCAGCGTGTGGGCGTTCCCGCTGCCGGTCGCCCGGGAGGTGTAGGCACCCGTGGTGGCCCAGCCGTTGGCGTTGTAGTAGAGATCGGCGTCACCCGTGCCGCCGCTCGTGGTGATCTTCAGCCGGGCGGTGCCGGCGGGCACGTAGACGTAGAGGTAGGAGTAGTTGCCCTTGGTGGCCTGCTGCCCGCTGCGGGCGCAGTTCTGGCCGAGTTCACGGCTGTCGGCGGTGGCGCACTCGTTGCCGGGCTCGGTGGGCGGATTGGTGGTGGTGCCGCAGCTGCCGGCCGCGCAGGACGTCAGCCAGGTGTTCCAGTCGGCGTCGTAGCGGCTGCCGATGGTGGAGGTGAGCAGGGTGCGGGCGCCGTTCCAGTCACCGCTGCGGTAGAGGCCCAGCAGCTTGTCCACATCGGCGCGGTGCGACTGGAGCATGTAACGGACGGCCAGGTAGCCCCAGTTGTAGATGCGGGTCTGGTCGGCGTTGTCGTACGTGGTGTCGAACAGGCTGCGCAGGGTGTAGGTGTGCGCGGCGGCCTGGGTGACGGCGTCGTCGTAGACGACGTCGCGGTAGCTGTAGGAGACGTACTCCGCGAAGCCCTCGATCCACCAGATGGTCGGCGTCGTGATGCCGGCGTCGAAGTCGCCGGCCATGTCGAACCGGCCGTCGAGGTAGTGCGTGTACTCGTGGTTGAGGTTCCAGATCTGGAACTCGGGCCGGACCCACTCGGCCTCGTAGGCGATGAACCGCGGCTGGTTGCCGGCCGCGGCCGGGTCGCCCTCCAGGTACATGCCGCCGTTGTTGGTGTCGATGCCGTAGATGGCGCCGGCGTAGGTCTGGTAGTCGGTGCTCGAATCGAAGACCACCACCTCGATGGTGCTGTTGCGGTCATTGGCGACGGGGCCGTTGTCGCGCACCACGTCGTGGAAGTAGGCGTCCTGGTTGCGCAGACTGGTGCAGGCGGTCGCGAGATCGGTCGAGGACATCTGCTGGGCCAGGATGCGAATGCTGGTGCTGCACGTGTAGTTGACCGGGAGCACGGCGCTCTTGAGGCGTGCCGAGAGGTCGCAGGTGTTGTAGGCGGAGCAGTTGGCCGCGTCGTAGTAGTCGGTCATCTCCGCGAGTCCGACCCAGAGTGGCGCGGTGGGTCCGGTCAGGGAGCTCCGGCCGAGCAGGTCGGTGACGAGCGGGCGGACCTTGGGCAGCAGCGGCGCCTCCTGGAGGAAGCGGGCCAGCTCGCGTCCCGCGTTGGACGTCAGGTACGACTGGTCCGTGCCCAGCAGGCTCAGGTGGTCACGGGCGAAGCCGGCGAGCGAGTCGAGCAGGCTCGGGTCGGCCACGACGGCGCTGACGAACTCCGGTACCTGGTGGCCGCGGAAGGTCACGGTGTAGACGTTGTTGACCGCGTTGAGCATGTACCAGGAGCTGTTGTACGAGGAGTTGTAGTCGGCGAGCAGCCGCTTGACGACGTACAGGTAGCGGGCGTTCTGCTCCGCGCTGTCGATGAGGGTGACGGCCTCGGCCAGGGTCTCGCCGTTGGCGTCCGTGACGTCGCGGGAGTGCGAGGAGGCGAAGAAGCCGTCCAGGCCGCCCTGGATGGCGGTGCGCAGCGGGGCGCCGTAGCTGCCGACGGTGCCGGGGTCGTAGTACTGCACGTAGTAGCCGGCCCGGAGGAAGAGCACCAGCTGCGGCATGCCGGTGCTGCTGTTACCCGGGTAGGCGGCGGACGCGTCGCGCATCGCGTTGGCGACGCTGACCATCTGGGCCTCGCGGAAGGCGAGGTAGCCGTCGTTGCCCTTGACGCCGAACAGGGTGTTGACACAGTCGGTCGTCGATGACTTGACCTGCTGGACCAGGGCGCTCCCGGTGCGGCTGGTGAAGTCGGCGACCGAACAGGCGGCGGCCGCGCCGGTTCCGGCCGACTTGGCGGCGGAGCGGGCCTTCGCCTTCATCGAGGGGGCGGGGTGGCTCGGCGTGGAGGCGCCCTGGTCGTCGTAGTCGCGTCGCAGCGCGTCCTTGGAAGCGGTCTGCGGCGCCCGGTCCGCGGGCTTCAGCGCCTTGTCACCTATGTGAGCGGCGTCCTGGAGGGGTGCGGTGAGGGACTGCGCGGCGGGGCCGCCCGGGTCGGGTGCGGCCGGGTCGGCGGCCTTGTGCGCGGCGGCCGTCGCGCTTGCGGCGGCCGGGGTGGAGGGACGGACCTCGGCGGCCCGGCTCGGTGCCGCGAGCATGCCGACGCCCAGGCAGGCCGCCAGGGCCACGGTGGATAGCCCGGTGAATCTCTGACGAACCGTTCGGTTCTTCACGTGCCGCCTCCCAGCGGAGTGGTGGCCGCGCGACGGTGCGCGGCCGTGGGGGATGGTGCGCGGTCGAGGCCGGACGGGGATGAATGTCTGACATGAGCACGACCTCAATCGCGACCGACTGTACAATGGCACATGTCACATGTTCTTTGGAAGGCGTTGCGCGCACATTCATCGGCGCGCCAACTCCCGCCCGCAGCAACCTGCTTGCTGGCGGTGTCGACACAGCCCGAGGAGTTCCGCCCCGTGACCGAGCCCCGACTCCCCCTGCACACCAGCGGCCACGACCTGCCGGTGTCGCCGGCCCTGGACACCTTCATGCGCGCCGCCTGGGCCGACACCCCGCTCCCGGCGGGTGACCGCGTCCCGGCCCACGACCTGACACCGGCCCGCCGTGCTCGGGTGGCCGCCCGTTTTCCGGGCGAGCGGCTGGTCATCCCGGCGGGCGCCCTCGCCGTCCGGTCCAACGACACCGACCACCGCTTCAGACCGCACACCGGTTACGCCTGGCTCACCGGTCTCACCGGGGAGGACCAGGCCGGCCATGTGCTGGTCCTGGAGCCCGACGGGGACGCCCGCCACGAGGCGGTGCTCTACCTGAGACCCCGGTCGTCGCGCAGCGGCGGCGAGTTCTACCGGGACCGCAGGTACGGGGAGTTCTGGGTCGGCCGCAGACCCGGGCTCGCGGAGGCCGCCGGGCTCACCGGCATCCGCTGCGAGCACCTGGACGCGTGGGAGAAGCTGATGACCGGTGCCCAGCCCCCGACCCGGGTCGTCGCAGGCGTCGACCCGGCGGTAGACGCCTGGCTGGCTGACGCGCGCCGGTTCCCCGCGCCACGGCCCGCCCCGGCCGGCCTCGGTACCGTCCTGAGCGAGCTGAGGCTCGTCAAGGACCCTTGGGAGCAGCGCGAGTTGCAGCGCGCTGTCGATGCGACGACCGCCGGCTTCGAGGACGTCGTACGGTCATTGCCGCAGGCCCTGGTCCATCCGCGCGGCGAACGCGTGGTCGAGGGCGTGTTCGGGCTCAGGGCCCGGCTCGACGGCAACGGTCCCGGCTACGCGACCATCGCCGCTGCCGGGGCGCACGCCTGCGTGCTGCACTGGACCCGCAACGACGGCCCCTTGGAGCGCGGGCAGTTGATGCTGCTGGACGCGGGCGTGGAGACCGATTCGCTCTACACGGCCGACCTCACCCGCACCCTCCCGCTGTCCGGCACCTTCACCCCCCTCCAGCGCACCGCGTACGACTTGGTGCTGGCCGCCCAGGACGCGGGCATCGCGGCCCTGCGTCCCGGCGCCCGGTTCCGCGACTTCCACCGGGCCGCGATGCGGGTCATCGCCGACGGCCTGCACGACTGGGGCGTGCTGCCGATGCCGGCCGACGAGGCGCTGGCCCCCGAGAACGGATTCCACCGCCGCTACACCCTGTGCAGCAGCGGCCACATGCTCGGCATGGACGTGCACGACTGCGCGCAGGCACGCGCCGGGGCTTACCTGGACGGGGTCCTGGAGCCGGGGCAGGTCCTCACCGTGGAGCCGGGCCTGTACCTCCAGCCGGACGACGAGACGCTCCCCCGGGAGCTCCGGGGCATCGGCATCCGGATCGAGGACGATCTCGTGATCACCGCGGACGGCGCCCGGCTGATGTCGTCCGCGCTGCCGAGGACGCCGGACGGCATCGAGGCCTGGATGGCGGGGCTGCTGGAGAGCTGAGCACGCCACCGCTGCGGGGCTGCCCGGCCGGGGAGGCAGGGGCAGGGGGGCAAGGGGGGGCAGGGGAGAACCCACGAGAAGCCGGACCGGGGCTGAACGGCCCGCATCGCCCCGTTCGGCTCCGCGGTGACGGCCGGTGCGGCGGTCTCAGGCCTTGGCGGCCGGTACGCCCTCGGGCTCCCCGTCCGCCCGCTCCTGGTCCGCGCGCCTGCCGTCCGCCCACAGGGACCGGACGTGGGACATATGGGCGAGCATGCAGGCCTCGGCGCCCGGGGCGTCACCGGCGACCACCAGATCCAGCAGCTGTACGTGTTCCTCGGCCGAGGCCGTCAACTGCCCTGATTCGGCGAGCCGGTTCAGCCCGTAGAGGCGGGAGCGCTTGCGCAGTTCGCCGACCTCCTCGACGAGCCGGCGGTTCCCCGCCAGCCCGAGCAGGGCGAGGTGGAAGCGGCGGTCCGCCTCCAGGTAGCCCAGGATGTCGTGCCGGCGTGCGGCCTCGACGATCTCCCGCGCGACGGGGCGCAGTTCCTCCAGCTCCCGCGTCAGGCCCATGCGCGCGATCCGGCCGACGGTGGGGACCTCGATCATGGCGCGGAGTTCGGTGAAGTCGTCGAGGTCCTGGTCGGTCAGCTCGGTGATCCGGAAGCCCTTGTTGCGGACGGCCTCGACGAGTCCCTCCCGGGCCAGATCGAGCATCGCCTCGCGGACGGGCGTCGCGGAGACGCCGAACTCCGAGGCGAGCGCGGGCGCGGAGTAGATCGTCCCCGGCCTCAGCTCCCCGGAGATCAGCGCCGCCCGCAGCGCGTGCGCCACCTGGTCGCGCAGATGTTCCTGCGCCGAGATCACGTTGAGCGACGTGAGGCGGGCCATGTCTGTCCTCCAGCACCGTGCGGAGCACCAGAATACAATGTCACGTTGTCTTGCCACCCGGCCCCGTGGTGCGGGGAGTACGGGGCCGGGGCAACGGGCGTCCGCGGGGTCACGGATTCACAGCAGGAACCCTTCGGGGAAGGGGTCGGCCGGATCGAGGAAGTACTGCGCGGTTCCGGTGATCCAGGCCCGGCCCGTGACGGTGGGGACCACGGCGGGGAGCGTTCCGACGGTGGTCTCCGCGACCAGCCGGCCGGTGAACGACGTACCGATGAAGGACTCGTTGACGAAGTCGGTGTCCAGGGGGAGTTCGCCCCGCGCGTGGAGCTGGGCCATCCGTGCGGAGGTTCCGGTGCCGCACGGTGAGCGGTCGAACCATCCGGGGTGGATGGCCATGGCGTGCCGGGAGTGGGCGGCGTCGGAGCCCGGCGCGATCAACTGGACGTGCTTGAGCCCGTGGATGTCGGGGTCGAGCGGGTGGACGGGTCGGTCGGTGTCGTTGACCGCGTCCATCAGGGCGAGCCCTGCCTCCAGCAGTTCGTCCTTGCGTGAGCGGTCGAAGGGCAGCCCGATGTCGGCCAGTTGCACCATCGCGTAGAAGTTGCCGCCGTAGGCGAGGTCGTAGGAGACGGTGCCGAGGCCGGGCACCTTCGCCGTGAGCCCCAGTCCGGCGGAGAAGGCGGGGACGTTGGTGAGCGTGACGGAGGTGGCGGCTCCGTCCTCGACGTGCACGTCGACGGAGACCAGTCCGGCGGGGGTGTCCAGCCGGACGGTGGTGACCGGTTCCGTGACCTCCACCATGCCGGTCTCCACCAGCACGGTGGCCACCCCGATGGTGCCGTGTCCGCACATCGGCAGACAGCCGGAGACCTCCATGAACAGGACCCCGAAGTCGGCGTCGGGGCGGGTCGGCGGCTGGAGCACGGCACCGCTCATGGCGGCGTGGCCGCGCGGCTCGTACATCAGCAGGGTGCGCACCGCGTCGCGGTGCGCCATGAAGTGATTGCGTCGTTCGGCCATGGTGGCGCCGGGGATGGTGCCGATCCCGCCGGTGATGACGCGGGTGGGCATGCCCTCGGTGTGCGAGTCGACGGCGTGGAATATGTGACGCGTGCGCAAGTCTCCCCCTCGGTCGTCCTGCCGGTCCGTTCGCGGTGTGCGGTGTGCCGTCCGCGGTGTGCGGTGTGCGGTGTGCGGTGTGCGTTCTTCGCTCGTTCCGGGTTCCGGGGCGCGGTCAGTCCAGCCCCTCGGCGAGCGCCTTCTCGGTGGCGGCGCGTACGGCGGCCACGGACTCGGCGTCCAGCGGCAGCCTCGGCGGCCGGGTGGGACCGCCGTGCCGCCCGACGATGTCCATCGACGCCTTGATCGCCTGGACGAACTCCGGCTTCGAGTCCCACCGCAGCAGCGGATGGAGCCGCCGGTAGAGCGGCAGGGCCGTCTCCAGGTCACCGGAGACGGCGGCGCGGTACAGCGCGACGCAGCCGGCGGGCAGCATGTTGGGGCACCCCGCGATCCAGCCGACGGCACCGGCCAGGGCGAGTTCCAGCAGGACGTCGTCGGCGCCGACCAGCAGATCGAGACCGGGAGCCTCCTCGGCGATCTCGTAGGCCCTGCGGACATCCCCGCTGAACTCCTTGACGGCCACGATGGACCCGTCCGCGTGGAGCTGTGCGAGCAGCCTCGGGGTCAGATCGACCTTGGTGTCGTACGGGTTGTTGTACGCGACGACCGGCACGCCCGCCGCCGCGACCTCGGCGTAGTGAGCGCGGACCGCGGCGTCCTCGCACGGGTAGCCGTTGGGCGGCAGCAGCAGGACGGAACCGGCACCCGCCTCCGCGGCCTGGTCGGCCCTGCGGCGCGACTGGGCGCTGTCGTAGGCGGAGACCCCGGGCATGACCCTGGCACCGTCCCCGGCCGCCTCGACCGCGACGCGCACCACCTGGTCGCGCTCCTGGTCCGTGAGGGTCTGGTACTCCCCCAGCGAACCGTTGGGCACCACCCCGTCGCAGCCGGCGTCCACGAGGTCGCGGACGTGGGCCGCGTACGCGTCGAAGTCGATCGACCGGTCCTCGCGCAGGGTGAGCGGGGTGGCGACCATGACGCCTCGCCAGGGACTGTTGCGTGCAGCGGAGTTCGTCGACATCTGGGCTCCTTCAAAGGGTGGCATGACATGAACCGGCGAGGGGGAAGAGAGGTCCTGGCCCGGGGCGGGGCCCGGGAGACGGGCCCGCCGCGGGGCTTCACCTGTCCTCGGGGCGGGCCGCGCGGGCGAGCACGGAGAGCGGGACGGGGCAGGCGAGCGGTCGGCGGTCGGGCGCTCCGGCCTCCGTGGCGCAGCCGGCCATTCCCCGGACCGCGAATCCGCACATCCGGCCCTGGCACCAGCCCATCCCGGCCCGGGTGAGGAGTTTGACCGTACGGCTGTCCCCGGCACCGAGGTCGTCGACCGCCGTGCGGATCGCGCCGGCGGTGACCTCCTCGCAGCGGCAGACCTCCGTGTCGGCGGCGAGCCACTCGGTCCAGCCGGGGCCGGGGCGGTGCACGGCGCCCATCAGATCGGCGAAGGCGCGCATCCGCCGCCGGGCCCGGCGCAGCGCCGCCATCCGGTACGCGTCCCGGCCCCGTGTCCCCTCCCGTGCGTCCCCGATCAGGGAGAGTGCGGCCAACTCACCTTCGGCCAGCGCGAGGTGGACCCCTCCGATGCCGCCGGTCTCCCCCGCGGCCCAGACGCCGGGCACGGTGGTGCGGAGGTCGTCGTCGAGCGCCAGGGCGGCCGCCCCGTCCGCACCGCACCGGGTCGCGCACCCCAGCCCGACGGCGAGGTCCAGTTGCGGTACGAGGCCGTGGCCCACGGCCAGGGTGTCGCAGTCGATGCGCCGCCCGGTCCCGGGCAGCGGACGCCAGTCGCGGTCCAGGCGGCTGACGGTGACCCCTTCCACCCGGTCGGTGCCGTGCACGGCGGTGACCGCACGGTGCGTCAGCACCCGTACCCGGTCGCGGGCCAGTGCCGCGCCGTGCCGTACCGCCTCCCGGAGCCGGCCGGGGTCGGCGGCCAGCACGCGGGGTGCGCGTCCGTACTCCACGTATCCGGCGGCCTCCACCAGTGCGGGCACTCGGGCGCCCGCCCGCGTCAGGGACACCGCGACGGCCTGCAGCAGCGGCCCGCTGCCCGCGACGACGATGCGCCGCCCCGGCAGCACCAGCCCAGACTTGAGCATGGCCTGCGCCCCGGCCGCGCCCACCACACCCGGCAGGGTCCAGCCGGGGAAGGGGAGTTGGCGCTCGTGGGAGCCGGTCGCGATGAGCAGCCGGCGGGCGCGCAGCGTGGCCGAGCCCTCGCTGTCGGGGCCGGTGACCGCGTGCAGGGTCCAGTCCGCCCCGGTTCTCTCGACGGCCCACACCTGATGCCCGGCGAGGTGGCGGATCCGCCCCGCCTCGCGGTGCCGGTCGAAGCGGGACCTCAGTGCGGCGAACCGTGCCCAGCCGTGGTGCAGTGCCTCGGGCCGGGTGGCTCCGAGCCCGGGGGCCGGGGCGCGGTAGTACTGGCCGCCGGGTGCGTCCGCCGCGTCGAGCAGGACCACGTCGAGTCCGCCGTCGGCCGCGGTGACCGCCGCTGCCAGTCCGGCCGGTCCGGCGCCCACCACCGCGAGTTCGGTGTGGGGCGGGGCGGCCGCGGAGCCGGGGGTTTCAGCGGAGGAGACCGGCATGTCCGTCTCCTTCCTGGGTCGTGACCGCGTCGCCGGGGCGGGCGGGCAGCAGGCAGGCCCGCCGGCCGGGGATGCCGTTGACGGTGACCAGGCAGTCGAAGCAGGAGCCGATCCCGCAGAAGGCACCCCGTGGCCGTCCGTTCACCCTGGTGGTGCGCCAGGTGAGGACGGAGGCCGCCCAGAGGGCTGCCGCGACGCTCTGGCCCGGCTGGGCACGGACCGGGCGGCCGTCGAAGGTGATCTCGAACCCCGGCCCGGACTCGGCACCGGCCACGCCGGCCGGGGTGCGGGCTGCGGTGCGCTTGCGGATACGTATCACCAGGGCTCCTGTCTCGGTGACCGGGCGGTCGGTCCGGCAGCGGGAGTTGACGGGACCCGCGTGGCCGTGACCGGGCCGGCAGCGGGCTTGTCGGGGGGTGTACGGGGTCACGGGTCGGCGGTTCACTGCCTGGGTCCGGGCGTCACGTCGAACCGGTCGGGCCGGAACGGCTCGGGGTCCAGGGCGGGTTCCTCTCCCCGGATCGCCGCGATGACGAGCGCCGCCGTCGCCGGGGCCAGGCCGATGCCCGCGCCCTCGTGGCCGCAGGCGTGGAAGAGGCCCGGGACCCGGCGGTCGGGTCCGATCGCCGGGAGGTGGTCGGGCAGGTACGGGCGGAACCCGTGGTAGGCGCGGAGCACGCGGGCCGTCCCCAGTACGGGGAAGAGCGCGGCCGCCGCCGCGGCCAGCCGGCTGATGACCGGAACGGACAACGTGCGGTCGAAGCCGACGCGTTCGCGGCTGGCGCCGATCAGGACCGGCCCCGACGGCGTGCCCTCCACGACGGGTGACGTCTGGAGTGCGGCCGACCCGCTGGACACGTCGGCCACGTACTCCGCCGCGTACACCTTGTGCCTGATCAGGCGGGGCAGTGGCTCGGTGACCAGGACGAAGCCGCGCCGGGGCAGTACGGGCAGTTCCACCCCCGCCAGTGCGGCCAGCTCGCCGCCCCGGACGCCCGTGGCGTTGACCACCGCGGGAGCGAGCAGGTCGCCGCGGCCGGTCCGTACACCGCGTACCGCACCGGTCGGCCCGGTCAGCACGGCTGTGACCGCTTCTCCCAGGTGCACGTCGGCCCCGGCGTCGCGTGCCGCCCGTATCAAGTGAGCTGCCGTCAGAGCGGGTTGCACCTGTGCGTCCTGCGGGTAGAGGACTCCGCCCGCGAGGCCGGGCGCGAGGTGCGGTTCCAGTTCCGGCAGCTCGTGCGGGGCGATCACGGAGGTCCGCACTCCCGCCTCGGCCTGTCCGGACGCCGTCGCGGTCAGGGTGGCCAGCGACGACGCGTCGGCCGCGACCACGAGACCCCCCTTGTGCTCGAACTCGATGGCCGGTGGCAGCACTTGGGAGAGTTCGTGCCAGAGGGACGCGGAGAGCAGCGCGAGGTCCAGCTCCGGGCCCGGCGGCTTGTCGGAAACCAGGAGATTCCCCTCGCCGGCCCCGGTGGTGCCACCGGCGACCGGTCCGCGGTCCACCACCGCGACCGCGAGTCCGGACCGGGCCGCGTAGTAGGCGCAGGCGGCGCCGACCACTCCGGCCCCGACAACGACGACGTCCAAAGGCTGTCTCGTGAACACGTCAGTAATATGTCACATTGCTCAGGGGGTGCCAAGAGGGCGTCATCGCACTCCGCATGACACCCAGTCAGCTCATGCGCGCCCACTTCACGACCATCGGTACCGGTGGCCGTCCGCCGGTGAGGGGTGGATGTCCGCCACCGGGGAATGCAAGCCTCGACCACGCGCGGGTGCCGACAACGAGGAGCAGCATGCACGACGACAGCACACTGGTGGAGGGTCGGCTGGAGCGGGCTCTGCGCCAGTTCATCCGCCCCGCCGAGTACGCGGCGCGGACCCCGCTCACGCTGGCGGTGTGGCATACGCCGGGCGAGCCGGTTCCGGTGGCGGAGGCTCTCACGGCGCGCTACGAACCGTTCACGGCCGGGACGGTGTGGGGCAGCCCGTGGACCACCAGCTGGTTCCGGCTGGATGGTGCGGTGCCGCAGGAGTGGGCCGGCCGCCGGGTCGAGGTGGTGGTCGATCCGGGATTCTCCGGCCAGGCCCCCGGCTTCCAGGCCGAGGGAATGCTCTACGACACCGAGGGCGTCCCGCTGAAGGGTGTCCACCCGCGCAACCGGCATCTGACCGTCGGCGCACCCGCCGACGGTGGTGAGCGGGTCTCCCTGCTGCTGGAGGCGGCGGCCAACCCGGCGGTGCTGGAACACGGCTTCGAGCCGACGCCGCTCGGGGACGTACTCACGGCGGGCGACGATCCGCTCTACCGGTTCGCGTCGGCGGACCTCGCCGTGCTGGACGAGGACGTCTGGCACCTCGTACTGGACATCGAGGTGCTGTCCGAGCTGATGCGGGAGCTGTCCACCGAGCGGTCGCGGCGGCACGAGATCCTGCGGGCGCTGGAGCGGATGCTCGACGCGCTCGATCTGCACGACGTGTCCGCCACCGCGGCGGCAGGACGGGCCGAGCTCGCCGAGGTCCTGTCCAGGCCCGCGTCGGCGAGCGCGCACCGGATCTCGGCCACCGGGCACGCGCACATCGACTCGGCATGGCTGTGGCCGCTGCGCGAGACGGTACGGAAGGCCTCCCGTACCTTCGCCAACGTCACCGCGCTCGCCAAGGACTACCCGGAGCTGGTCTTCTCCTGCTCGCAGGCCCAGCAGTACGCCTGGGTCAAGGAGCACCAGCCGCACATCTGGGAGCGGATCGTCCGGGCGGTGGCGGACGGGCAGTGGGAGCCCGTCGGTTCGATGTGGGTGGAGTCCGACGCCAATCTGCCCGGCGGCGAGGCGCTGGCCCGGCAGATCGTGCACGGGAAGCGGTTCTTCGAGCAGGAGCTGGGGGTGGAGACCGAGGAGATCTGGCTGCCGGACTCCTTCGGCTGCACCGGCGCGTTCCCGCAACTGGCCCGACTCGCCGGAATCCGTTGGTTCCTGACGCAGAAGCTGTCGTGGAACCAGACCAACAAGATGCCGCACCACACCTTCTGGTGGGAGGGCATCGACGGCACCAGGGTCTTCACGCACTTCCCGCCCGTCGACACCTACAACGCCCACTTCCACGGCCTCGAACTCGCCCACGCCGAGAAGAACTTCACGGACAAGGGACGGGCCACCCGCTCCCTCATGCCGTTCGGCTGGGGTGACGGCGGCGGCGGCCCCACCCGGGAGATGATGGAGAAGGCCCGCAGGCTCAGCGATCTGGAGGGCTCTCCCCGGGTCGAGATCGAGAAGCCCTCGGCGTTCTTCGCCGCGGCCGAGGAGGAGTACGGGGCGCAGGCGCCGGTCTGGTCGGGTGAGCTGTACCTGGAGCTGCACCGGGCGACGTACACCACTCAGGCGAAGACCAAGCAGGGCAACCGCCGCAGCGAACACCTGTTGCGCGAGGCTGAGTTGTGGGCGACCGCGGCGGCCCTGCGGGCACCCGCGTACGCCTACCCGTACGAGGCACTGGACCGGATCTGGAAGACGGTCCTGCTCCATCAGTTCCACGACATCCTGCCGGGCTCTTCGATCGCCTGGGTCCACCGCGAGGCCCGTGCCACCTATGAGCAGGTGCGCGTGGAGCTGGCGGACCTGGTGGCGGAGGCGGTGACGGCGCTCGGTACGGCGCAGGGGCTGGTGGCGCTCAACTCCTCCCCGTACCCGCGCGGTCAGGTCGTCGAGCTGGACGCAGAGGCGAGTGCGGTGCTGCCGTCCGGGGCTCATGTGCAGTCGCTGGGCGACGGGCGCACCGCGGTGCTCGCGGAGGTGCCGGGCCTCGGCTCGGCGCTGCTGGACGGCGCGGCGGTCCCGGAGCAGGCGGTCTCGGCCGGTGTCCACGCGGATGACGGGACCGTCCTGGACAACGGGCTGCTGCGCGTCACCGTCGACCGGGACGGGCTGATCACCTCCGTCCTCGACCTGACGGCGGGCCGCGAGGTCCTGGCCCCCGGCCACCGGGCCAACCTCCTCCAGTTGCACCCGGACCACCCGAACAACTGGGACGCCTGGGACATCGACGCCCACTACCGCCGCTCACGCACCGATCTCACCGACGCCGAGCTGGTCGAGCTGGTGGAGGAGGGGCCGCTGCGGGCGGCCGTGCGGGTGGTGCGCGCGTTCGGCGCCTCCCGGATCGTGCAGGAGATCCGGCTCGCGGCGGGGAGCCGGCAGGTCGACATCGAGACCGAGGTGGACTGGCAGGAGTCGGAGAAGGTCCTCAAGGCCGCGTTCCCGCTCGATGTGCACGCCGAACGGTCCGCGGCCGAGATCCAGTTCGGTCATGTCCACCGGCCCACGCACGCCAACACCGGCTGGGACGCGGCCCGTTTCGAGATCTGCGCCCATCGCTGGCTGCGGGTCGCCGAGCCGGGGTACGGCATCGCGCTGCTCAACGACTCCACGTACGGGCACGAGGTGACCCGCACCCCGCACGCGGCGGGCCTCGGCACGACCGTGCGGCTGACGCTGCTGCGCGCCCCGCACAGCCCCGACCCGGAGACCGACCTCGGCACGCACCGGTTCCGGTACGCGCTGGCGCCCGGTGTGGAGATCACCGACGCGGTACGGGAGGGGCTGGCGCTCAATCTGCCGCTGCGCGCCGCGGTCGCCCCGGCGGTGCCGTCGGTGCTCTGGACCGGCCATCCGGCGGTGACCGTGGAGTCGGTGAAGCTCGCCGAGGACCGCAGCGGCGATGTCGTCGTCCGGCTCTACGAGTCGGCCGGGGGCCGGGCGGACGCGACGCTGCGGGTCTCGTTCCCCGTCCTCGCGGCGCAGATCACCGACCTGCTGGAACGGCCGCTGCACGCGGCGACGACCGACGCGCACGGCCTCTCGCTGGCGCTGCGGCCGTTCCAGATCCTGACGGTGCGGCTGACCCCGGCCTGAGCGGCGGCCCCGGACCGTACGGGGCGACGCGACGCGAGGCATGCGCATGGAAGCGTCAGGAGTACGACAACTGCCGGAACAAGGCAGTGATCCGGGGCGCCGTCACGGGTCATGATCGGGGCGCCGGTGGGCGTGCGCGTCCACCGGCGCCCCGATCATCACCGCGTCCCGAAGGCAGGTCCACCCGTATGAGACTGACCCGTGCCGCTCTTGCCGTCGCCGCCGGCGCCCTGGCCCCGGCCCTTCTGCTGACCACGCCGGCGTTCGCCGCCGGTGCCCCCTCCGCGTCCACCACCGTGGCGGCGCCGACGGGCCCGGACGGCTCCGGTACACCGGCGGGCGACATGTCGGAGGACGACCTCCGTGTCGCGATCCTCCGCATCCTGGCGGACGAGGACAGCGGCAAGCGGGTCATCCGGGAGGCGAACGAGGCCCTCGACGGCACGGTGGAGGACATGCGCGCGTTCCTGGAGACCGGGTACCGCCTGGCCCAGGCCGAGGACGACCGGGTAGCCATCACCCGTCTCCTCGCCGACCCGGACAGCGGCAAACGCGTCATCCGCGAGGTCAGCGCGCTTCTCGACAGCGGCACCCCGGAAGAACTCCGCACCTTCCTGGAAACCGGCTACCGCCTCGCCCAGGCCGAGGACGACCGGGTCGCCGTCGCCCGTATCCTCGCCGATCCGGGCATCAGCGGCGCGCTCCGGGCGGCGGCCGAGCGCGCGATCGACGGCACCCCGGAGGAGCTGCGGTACTTCCTGGAGTACGGCCGGTTCGAGGTGGACGCGTAGGACTCCACCACAGCGGCCGGGGTCTCGCGGGCCCGGCCGCTGCGGTCGTGGTGCCTCAGGGACGGGGCACGTTCCGGAGGTTGGAGCGGGCCATCTGGACCATCCGGCCCACTCCGCCGTCCAGCACGATCTTGCTGGCGGAGAGTGCGAATCCGGTCACCATGTCCGCGCTGATCTTCGGCGGGATGGAGAGCGCGTTGGGGTCGGTGACGACGTCGACGAGGGCCGGGCCCTTGTGCCTGAAGGCGTCCTTGAGGGCGCTTTCGAGCTGCTTGGGCTTCTCGACACGTACGCCGTACGCGCCCGAGGCTCGGGCGATGGCCGCGAAGTCCGGGTTCTTGTTGGTCGTCCCGAACGACGGGAGTCCCGCCACCAGCATCTCCAGTTCGACCATGCCCAGCGCGGAGTTGTTGAACAGTACGACCTTCACCGGCAGGTCGTACTGGACGAGGGTCAGGAAGTCCCCCATCAGCATGGTGAATCCGCCGTCCCCGGACATCGAGACGACCTGCCGGTTCCGGTCCGTGAACTGCGCGCCGATGGCCTGCGGCAGCGCGTTGGCCATCGAGCCGTGGGTGAAGGATCCAATGACCCGGCGTTTCCCGTTGGGTGACAGGTAGCGGGCCGCCCAGACGTTGCACATGCCGGTGTCGACGGTGAACACCGCGTCCTCGTCGGCGAGTTCGTCCAGCACCGAGGCCACGTACTCCGGGTGGATCGGCACGTGCTTGTCGACCTTGCGGGTGTACGCCTTGATCACGCCCTCCAGGGCGTCGGCGTGCTTCTTGAGCATCCGGTCGAGGAACTTGCGGTCGGTCTTCGCCTTCACCCGCGGGGTCAGACAGCGCAGCGTCTCGCGGACGTCGCCCCAGACCGCCAGATCGAGCTTGGAGCGGCGGCCCAGGTGCTCGGGCCGCACATCGACCTGGACGATCTTCACATCGGTGGGGAGGAAGGCGTTGTACGGGAAGTCCGTGCCGAGCAGGATCAGCAGATCGCACTCGTTGGTGGCCTCGTAGGCGGCGCCGTAGCCGAGCAGGCCGCTCATGCCGACGTCGTACGGGTTGTCGTACTGGATCCACTCCTTGCCGCGCAGCGCGTGCCCGACGGGGGACTTCACCCGCTCGGCGAACTCCATCACCTCGGCGTGTGCGCCCGCCGTCCCGCTGCCGCAGAACAGCGTCACCCGTTTGGCCTCGTCGACCATCCGGCAGAGCTTCTCGATCTCGGCGTCGCCCGGCCGCACGGTGGGCCGTGAGGTGACCATGGCGTGTTCGATCGACTTCTCGGGTGCGGCCTGCGAGGCGATGTCGCCCGGCATCGAGACGACGCTGACGCCGCCCCGGCCGATCGCGTGCTGGATGGCCGTCTGGAGGAGCCTCGGCATCTGCTGCGGGTTGGAGATCATCTCGTTGTAGTGGCTGCACTCCTGGAAGAGCAGCTCCGGATGGGTCTCCTGGAAGTACCCGAGGCCGATCTCGCTCGACGGGATGTGCGAGGCGAGCGCGAGCACGGGTGCCATGGAGCGGTGTGCGTCGTAGAGGCCGTTGATGAGGTGGAGATTGCCGGGTCCGCACGATCCGGCGCAGGCCGCCAGCGTGCCGGTGATCTGCGCCTCCGCACCGGCGGCGAAGGCTGCCGTCTCCTCGTGTCTGACCTGGATCCAGTCCATGCCCGAGTGCCGGCGGATGGCGTCGACGACCGGGTTGAGGCTGTCGCCGACGACCCCGTACAGGCGCTTGACGCCCGCGCGGGCGAGGATGTCGACGAACTGCTCCGACACGTTCTGCTTGGCCATGGGTGCGTACTCCCTCTGCCTGGGCTCCGTGCACGTTCGGCTGTCCGGACTCCGGGGCACGAAACCTCGGCCGGACCGGTTCTCCGGAGTCCATCAACCCACGGCGCGCGCGGTTACGCCTCCCAGACGCCGACCGCCGTCCGGTCGTCGGCGTACCCCTTGACCCTGAGCCGGGTGTCCGCGAGGAACTCCGTGAGGCCCGGTGCCGGGCCGGGTGACCAGCGGTCGGCGAGCTCGTCGGCCAGCGCCGGTTCGTCGCGCAGCGGGTCCGCCAGACCGTTGCTGCACAGCAGCAGGGTGTCGCCCGGCCGGGCGACGGAGGCCCGGAACCGGAACGGTTCGGCGGGCGGCGGGACCGGGCTCTCGATGTACGGGGGCGGGGCGGTGGTGATCCCCAGGTCCATGGTCAGCCGCTCGCCGTCGGGCCCGCTCTCGGGGGACGCGGAGCCGAAGCCGACCACGCCCTCCCCGGTGAGTTCGCCGGGGTGCGGAACCTCGGGTTCGAGGTCCTGCCAGCTGCCGTCCCGCAGCCGGAAGAGCCCTCCGCCGCCGACGCCGAAGAAGACCCGGGTGCGGCAGTCGGGGTCGGCGGACAGCAGGAGGCAGCGCAGACCCGAGGTGTACTCGTGGGGTTCGAGCCCGAGTTCGGCGGCGCGGGCGCGGAGCTTGCCGTAGCTGCGGTCGGCGAGCCGGTGCAGACCCGATTTGAGTTCGCCGCGGCGGCCCGCCCGTATGTCCTCGGAGAGCCGGAGATGGCTGCGTCCGACGGCCTCGCCGATCCAGCGGCACGCATCGGCGGCGGCCGGGTGCACACCTTCGGCGGTGCGGGCGCCGCCCGCGACGGCGACCAGGACGAGGGCGCTCTCTGCGGTGCCGAAGCGCACGGTGAGCAGCGCGTCGCGCCGGGGCTCGCCGCGGAACCGTGCGGAGTCGCCGCGCACGGAGGCGGCCCGCAGGGTGTACGTCCCGTAGGTGGCGCCGTCGAGCACGGTGTCGGCGACGAGTGCGTGGATCTCGCGCGGGTCGGTGGCGGGCAGCGCGGTGGGCTCCGCGTCGTACGTGGGCGGCCTGGCACCCACGTAGGACGCGGGGCGCGATGCCGGGGTCCCGGCGGCGGGGGCGGTGTGGTCCGGGGCGGTGGGCGCGGGGAGCTCCGCGTCCGGCCGCTCGTTCTCGTCCGGCCGCTCGATCCCGTTCCGCTCGACGACCGGCCGTGTGGGCAGCGGCGGGGCGATGCGGGGATCGGCGGGTGGGGGTTCGGGTGCGGCAGGGGGCTCGGGCGCCACGGCCTCGGGCGCCGGGACGGGTATGGGTGCCGGGGCCGGCACGGGCACCGGCGCGGCGAAGGTGCGGGGCCCGGGTGGGCCGGCCGGGGGCTCCCAGGGAGCGCGTACGGGCTCCTCGCGCGACGGTGGCGGCGAGGGCGGTGGCGTCGGAGGCGGCACGGGTGGGGCCTGCGCTGTCCGGCCGGCCTCCGGTGGCGCGGCCCGTGGCTCGGGCACCGGCGCGGCGGCCCGGTGCGCGTCACGGCCGTCGGGCCCCACGGCGTCCGACGCCGAGTCGAAGCGGTCGTCGAGACTGTCGGCCGCCTGGCTCGCCCCGGTGTCCGGGGCGGATTCGTCGTACAGCCTGCGCCACCAGTCGTCCTCGTGGGCGGCGGGCCTCTCCCCCTGCTGACTCATGCCCATATTGTCCACCGCGGGGGCCGTCGCAAAACGGATCATCCCGAAAATGTGGTGAGAGCACCCCACGGAAAAGGGTCCGCCGGGCGGCCCCACCCCCCACGGGAAGGACGCCCGGCGGACCGGTCGGGTGACCGTGCGTCAGCGCACGGCGTACGCGTTGGTCACGGTCTGGACGACGGAGTTGCCGTTGGCGTCCGTCAGTTCGGTCCGCAGGGTGACCGGCTTTCCGGCCGCGTCCGCGTGGTTCACGGTCGCGGTCCAACTGCCGCCCCGCTGGGCGGTGGTGGCCGAGATCCAGGTCTTCCCGGCGTCGTACGAGTACGACACCTCGGCGGCCGTGAGCTTGCCGGGCCTGTAACCGGCGTGGCCCGTGACGCTGAGCCCGATCTGCTGACCGTCCTCGGCGGCCAGGGTCTTCATGCCGTCCGACGGCAGGTCGTAGCCGGGGAAGAGCAGCGGGATGCCCTGCGAGTAGACGTTCTCGTCCCGGTGCGAACGGAACTTCCAGGTGGTCTCGGTGGCGGTGGAACGCTTCCACACGGCGGCGGGCGAGCCCGATTTCAAGGTCGTCATGGTGAGCTCGTACGCGGCGTCCTGCGCCGGGACGGTGAACACCCCGTACGGCCAGGCGGACTGGCCGATCACCGTGGAGCCACTGGTCAGCCGTATGCCGCCCAGGTCACCGAAGGAGCCCTGGAGGCCGAGGTGCTCACTGTCGCTCCAGAAGCCCGGGGCCACCCCGATCCGGTTGTCCTGGCGTTCGGCGGCGAGCTGCTCCACGCCCTGGTCGTCGCGGGGCGCGGACGGGACGAGGACGCCCCGGTACCAGTCCTCCGTGCGCTTCGAACCGGCCTTGTAGGTACGGAGCTTGTCCATCATCGTCTCGCCCCACGGGAAACTGGAGGAAAGCGAGTGCTGCCAGGCGGTGTCACCTGCCGAGTAGTACTCGGTGCGCTTCCCGGGAGAGAGAACGGTGTCGACGCCCCCGAGCAGGTACGCGGCGCCGTACGGCCTGGAGGCGACCATCGAGTCGAGGTAGTCGGCCCGGACGCCCATCGATTCGTATGTGGCGTCGGTCCTGCCGAGCTTCGAGTCCTTGACCTTGTAGGTGCGGTCCGATGTGAGGGTGGTCTCCGGGAAGGAGAGGGTGTAGATGAACGGGCTGACCGCGGTGGCCTTCCAGTCCAGCTTCACCGGGCCCGAGGCGATCCGGGCGGCGAGGGAGGCCGCCTCGTCGGCCCGCAGGCCGAGCGTGGGCAGCGGGGCCGTGCCGTAGCCGACGGACGGCAGCCAGGAACCGGCGGACGGCCGGTGGGCGACGAGCGCCACGGCTCCGGCCGCCTTGGCGTTCCGTGCCTGCGTGAGGACGGCGCCGGTGTCGGGCACCCGGACGAGGGCGATCTTGCCGGACACCCCGGCGGCCGCCAGCTCGGCGGGCGTTCCGGTGCCCGCGTCGACGACCTCGGCCCGGCCCGTGCCATCGAGGTTGACGGAGCCGGTGGAGGCGGACACCGGGTGGAGCACTCCGCCACCGGTCACCGAGAGCTTCTCGATGAGCGGGGCGTACGCCCGCCAGAAGCTGTCGAACTCGAAGGTGCCGTCCTTGGCCTTGCCCTGGACGTCGACCAGGTAGTCCTGGATGATCCGGCCGCCGGAGATGGAGCCGGAGTGCAGCCAGTCGCCCTCCCAGGTGCGGCCGAAGGCCAGGGTCGCGCTGCGGGTCTCCGTGGCCCGGTCCTCGGTCTTCAGCTTGAGCCGGTGCGCCTTGCGGGCGTCGAGCACCAGCGTGGTGTCCTTGGTGACGTTCAGCTGCGGCCTGGCGAGGTAGCCGACCGACTTGGCGAGGGTGCCGGTGGCGTCCTCGGGGTCGGCCGAGACGACGAAGCTGGAGACGAAGTAGGCGCCGGGGCGCACCTGGTACACCTGGTCGGCCGAGCCGTTGTTGAACCGTCGGGTGCCGGTGGAGGTGTCGGTGCCGACCACATCGAGCGACGAGGAACCGGCGGCGGGCTCGCCGTTCGCGTCGATCAGCTTGACGCGCAGGGTGACGGTCTCGGCCTGGACGTACAGCGAGAACGGGGTGGAGACCTTCACCCCGCCGGGCGCGGTGGCCAGCACCCGGCCGGTGACGTCGCCGTACTGCGCGGCCTGGAGCTTCGCGGCCGGATCGAGCTTCAGCGGCACCTGGACGGTCCCGCCGGCGGGCACGGTGACGCTCTTCGAGCCGAGTTCGGCGACGGACGAGCGGACGGCCGAGCCGTTGTTGCCCGTGACGCCCCGCACCGTGAGCGCCAGCTTCACCGGCTTGGTGCCCGTGTTGGTGTACGGCACCTGGACGGTGGTGCGGTCGCTCTTGTCCTGGGGCCAGTTGAAGGTGCCGCCCTGGACGGCGGGCGCGCCGGTCACGGTCGTGTCGATGGCCGCCTTGACGTCGAGCCGGCCGCCGCCGGTCTCGCGTACGTCACCGGGGATGTCGCTCTTCGCGGACGACACGAGGGCCGCCTTGACCTGCTGTGCGGTCCACTCCGGGTGGCGTTCCTTGACGATGGCGGCGGCGCCCGCGACATGCGGGGTGGCCATCGAGGTACCGGACATCGTCTGGTACGCGTAGACACCGCGTCCGCCCGCGGCGGCCGCGGAGATACCGACGCCCGGGGCGGTGATCTCGGGCTTGAGGGTGTGCGAGCCGATCGTCGGCCCGCGGCTGGAGAACTGGGCGGTGGAGTCGTCCCGGTCGACCGCGCCGACGGTCAGGACGCTGGGCGCGCAGCCGGGCGAGGAGACGGTGTTGAGGGTGGGGCCCGCGTTGCCCGCCGCGATGACGAACAGGGTGTCCTCGCTCTTGCCGAACTCCTCGGCGGCCAGGCTCATCGGGTCGGTGCAGTCGGTCGGGGCGGAGCTGCCCAGGCTCATGGAGACGACGTCGGCCTTCTGGTCGACGGCCCACTGCATGCCCGCGATGATCCAGGAGGAGTCGCCGGAGCCGCTGTCGTTGAGCACCTTGCCGACGAGCAGGTCGGCGCCGGGGGCGACGCCCTTCTGCTTGCCGTCGCTGGCCGCGCCGGAGCCGCCCACGGTGGACAGGGTGTGGGTGCCGTGGCCCTGGCGGTCGTCGGTGCTGCCGGAGTCGGTGAAGTTCTCCGACGCGGTGATCCGGCCCTTGAGGTCGGGGTGTTCGGCGTCGGCGCCGGTGTCCAGGACGGCGACCTTGGTGCCCTTGCCGTCGTAGCCGGCCGCCCAGGCGAGGTCGGCGCGGATCTGCTTGGTGGACCGGTCGAGGCTCGCCTCGACCTTGCGGTCCAGCCAGAGCTTCTTCATCCCGGCGGCGGAGCGCGAACGGCTGCTGGTGACGTCCGCCCAGAAACCGGCGGCCTTCTCCTTGTCCGCCTTGAGCGCCACCCCGTCGATGACCGGGAGGGCGAGTCCGCGCTCGGCACCGCGCGGGGTGGCGGGCGTGGACCGGGAGGTGTCCTTGGCGTAGGTGGCGATGAGCGGTACGGAGTCCGTGTGCGCGTCGTCGTAGCCCTGCCGGATCAGCCCGGTGACGTTGAAGAGTTCCTCGTCCACGGTGCCGGCGGCGAGCGCCTTGGCCGCGGAGTCCGGGTAGAC
The DNA here is from genome assembly GCF_044744085.1 of Streptomyces sp. NPDC087428. Taxonomy (NCBI): domain Bacteria; kingdom Bacillati; phylum Actinomycetota; class Actinomycetes; order Kitasatosporales; family Streptomycetaceae; genus Streptomyces; species Streptomyces sp. NPDC087428. The sequence continues at coordinate 119,434 of NZ_JBIUXR010000008.1, read as the reverse complement.
GTAGAGCTCCTTGCCGGAGCGGCGGGTCTGCACGAGCGGGAGGGTGCCGTCCTCGCGGGCCAGCGCGGTGGCCGAGGGGTTCCCCGAACTGTCCGTGTTCACCAGCACCTTGTCACCCGTGACCAGTGTCACGGTGACCGGCTTTCCCTGTGCGGCGGCAGCCGTCGCACTGCCGGTCAGCGGTCTCTTCGTGGCCGTGTCGCCCTGTGGCGCTGCCACGGACGGCGCGATCACCGTGACGGCCAGGACGGCGGCGGTGGCCGCTCCCAGTGCCGTACGCGATATCGGACGCATCGCTCTCCCCAAGTGAAACCGGAACGGGCAGCACAAAGCACCACGTTCCGGAGGTTGTCGGTGCTGCGGTGGCGCCACATTGGCAGAGGGGCGGGCAGTGCAGCGATGATGTGCCGAGGCGGGTTTACGCCGTGGCCGCTTTCCGCCACGGCTGGTCGGCCGAGAAGCACGACATGACACGGAAGCACTGCGTCCGGGAGGGGTCCGGGGATGCTGGGAGCCATAGGTCTCGACGAGAGACAGGAATCGGCCTATCGCGCGCTCGTGGCGCTGGGGGCCGCGGAGCTCTCCGATCTCGCGCACCGGCTGGCGCTTCCTGAGCCGGAGACCGAGCGGGCGCTGCGGCGGCTGGAGCAGCACGGTCTGGCCGCCCAGTCGTCGGCCCGTACGGGGCGGTGGGTGGCGGCGCCGCCGGGGGTCGCGCTGGGTGCGCTGCTGACGCAGCAGCGCCATGAGCTGGAGCAGGCGGAGCTGGCGGCGGTACTGCTGGCCGAGGAGTACCGGGTGGACGCCGCGGAACCCGCCGTCCACGACCTGGTCGAGGTGGTCACCGGCGCGAGCGCGGTGGCGCACCGGTTCCATCAGCTCCAGCTCGGCGCGACGAGCGAGGTGTGCGCCCTGGTCACCGGGAAGCCGATCGCGGTCAGCGGTCTCGACAACGAGTCCGAGGAGCAGGCCGCCACGCGTGGGGTGACGTTCCGGGTGGTGGTCGAGCGCGAGGTGCTCGCGCTGCCGTCGGGGATCCTGGAGCTGTCGGCGGCGCTGAGCCGTGACGAGCGGTGCCGGGTCGTGGACCGGGTGCCGACGAAGCTGGTCGTCGCCGATGCGTCGCTGGCGATGGTTCCGCTGACGGGCCGCGGCGCGGAGCCGGCGGCTCTGGTCGTGCACGCGTCCGGGCTGCTGGAGTCGCTGATGGGGCTCTTCGAGGCGGTGTGGCGCGAGGCGATGCCGCTGCGGCTCGGCGAGAGCGGGCTGCTGCGGGAGGACGTGAGCGGTCCCGATCCGACGGATCTGGAGGTTCTTTCGCTGCTGCTGGCCGGGCTGACCGATGCCAGTGTGGCGAAACAGCTGGAACTGGGGCTGCGGACCGTGCAGCGCCGGGTCAAGGGCCTGATGGAGCTGACCGGGGTGTCGACCCGGCTGCAGCTGGGGTGGCACGCCTACGAGCGGGGCTGGGTGTCCCGCGAGCCGCGCGCCTGAGGATTCCCCGGCGGTACGCCCTCTGAGCTGCGCCGACGGGCGCGGCTCCGGTATCGGTGTCCGGGTGTCGACGACGGGCGGGACCGGCGGGATTCCGGCACGCTGGTCAGATGAGTGTGTGGCAGCTCGTCGCCGTCGGCCTGGTCATCCTGCTCGGCCTGATCGGTGTGCTGGTGCCCGGTGTGCCGGGTCAGGCGATCGTGTGGGCCGCCGTGCTGTGGTGGGCGCTGGCGGACAACACCCCGGCCGCCTGGGCCGTGCTGATCGGCGCCACGGCCCTCCTGCTGCTGAACCAGGCGCTGAAGCCGCTCCTCGCACCGCGCCGCCCGCGTGAGTCGGGCGTGCCGCGCAGGACGCTGACGCTCGGCGGGCTCGGTGCGATCGCCGGCTTCTTCGTCGTCCCGGTGGTCGGCGCGATCGCCGGGTACGTGGGCGTGATCTACGGGGCGGAGCGGCTGCGGCTGGGCAGCCGGGGGGCGGGGTGGGCCTCGGTCCGCTCGGTGATGCGGGCCACCGGCTACTCCGTGCTGGTCGAACTGTTCGCCTGCCTGCTCGTGACAGGGGCATGGCTGGGCGTGCTGCTCCTGCGCTGACGCGGGGCGCACCGCTCCGGCACGTGACTTCACGTAGACGGAGTCCGATCACATGGAGAGAAACACATCGGATCTCTCGCACCCTATTGACGCTCGGATAACGCAAGTCTACCTTCCGTGAGGACATAGCTCGGATGAATTGCTGCGCCCGACTGCGTACGAGCCGCCAGGAGATGCCTTGCCCACAGCACCGGACCCCGCCTCCTCCCCCCGGACCGATCCCCCCTCGCCCGCCCCCTCCCGCAGAACCGTCCTCGCCACCGGGACCGCGCTCGGCGGCGCCCTCGTGGTGGGCGGCGCGGCCGTCCCCGCCCAGGCGGCCGCCCCGGCAGCGGCCGCGACGGCCCCGGTCGCGGTGCACTCCCCCGCCGACAGCTGGAACACCGTCCTCGACGACGCCGATCTGCACTGGCAGAAGCTGCCGAAGACCTGGTACGAGGGCCCGTACCTGGGCAACGGCCGGCTCGGCTCCGGCATCTACGCGGAGCCCGGCGCCGAGACCACGGCGATCCGGTTCAACGTCCAGCACTCCGAGGTCCAGGACCACCGCCCCGAGTACGGCTCGCTCTTCGGCCTCGCCCGCCTCCCGATCGGCCACTTCACCCTGGAGCCGGCCGGCACCATCACGGGCATCGACTGGCGGATGCGGCTGCGCACGGCCGAACTCCAGGGCACGGTCACCACCTCCGCCGGCACCCTCACGCTCCGCGCCTTCATCCAGTCCACCGGCGACGTCCTGGCCGTCGAGGTGACCCCGAGCGCGGGTGAGAAGGGCTTCCGCTGGGTCTTCCACCCGGCCGAGGCGATCAGCCCCCGGGCCGCCTTCAAGCCGCTGCCCGACGGCTACACCGGCCATCCCCCGGCCGTCGTCGAGCAGCACGGCGGCACCTCCGCGGCCGTGCAGTCGCTGCTCGGCGGCGGACAGCACGTCACCGCCTGGCGCGAGCGGGCGCGCGGCGCCGGCCGCACCCTGTACGCGACCGTCGCGCACTCCCACCCGAGGAACACCGCCCGCGACCGCGCCCTGCGGACCGTCACGGTCGCCTCGGCCCTCCCGTACACGCTGCTGGCCGCCCCGCACCGCCTCTGGTGGGACCGCTTCTACCGGAAGAGCTTCCTGTCCCTGCCCGATGCCCGGCTCCAGCGGTTCTACTGGATCCAGCTCTACAAAACGGCGTCGGCCGCGCGCAAGGACGCACCCGTGATGGCCACCTCGGGCCCCTGGCTGGAGCCCACACCCTGGCCCAACACCTGGTGGAACCTCAACGTCCAGCTGGAGTACTGGCTGATCCACGGCTCCAACCACCTGGAGCTGGACGCCGTCACCCGGGCCCTGAGCGAGTTCCGCGACCAGCTCTCCCGCGAGGTCGCCGCCCCCTACCGGGCGGACTCGGCGGGCATCCCCCGGACCACCGACCCGCAGCTGGTCAACGGCGCGGCCGTCGCCGACGGCGGATACGGGGTCGGCATCCCCGGCCAGGACCCGCCCACGCCCGAGGTCGGCAACCTGACCTGGGCCCTGCACAACGTCTGGCTCTCCTACCGGCACACCATGGACCGGTCGATCCTGCGCGACACGCTGTTCCCGCTGCTGCGCAAGGCCGTCAACTACTACCTGCACTTCCTCGCCCCGGGCGCGGACGGCAAGCTGCACCTCCCGGCGACCTTCTCCCCTGAGTACGGCGTCAACGCCCCCGACTGCAACTACGACCTGATGCTGCTGCGCTGGGGCTGCCGCACCCTGCTCGACTCGGCCCGGGAACTGGGCGTCCGCGACCCGCTGACCGCCCGCTGGGAAGAGGTCCTGGCCAGGCTCGCCCCGTACCCGGTGAACGAGAACGGCTTCATGATCGGCGCCGGGGTGCCGTTCGCGATGTCCCACCGCCACTACTCGCACATGCTCGCGGTCTACCCGCTGTACGAGATCAACGGCTCCACCGACGCCGAGCGCGCCCTGATCGAGAAGTCCCTCGCCCACTGGGTCGGCTTCGAGGGCGCGCTCCAGGGCTACACCTTCACCGGCGCGGCCTCCATGTCGGCGCTGCTCGGCAAGGGCGAGGACGCGCTCAAGTACCTCGGCCAGCTGATGAGCCGGTTCATCCAGGCCAACACCATGTACAAGGAGTCCGGCCCGGTCATCGAGACCCCGCTGTCGGCGGCCCAGTCGCTGCACGACATGGTCTGCCAGTCCTGGGGCGGCACCATCAGGGTCTTCCCCGCGCTGCCGGCCGCCTGGCGCGAGCTGACCGTCCATGACTTCCGCACACAGGGCGCCTTCCTGCTCAGCGCGGTACGGGAAGGGGGCCGGACCCGCTGGGTGCGTCTGACGAGCGAGGCGGGCGCGCCCTGCGTCGTGCGGCACGGCATCGAGGGCGCGATCGAGGTCCGCGACCGGCACGGCCGCCCCCTGGGCCATGAGGAACTGGCCGACGGTTCGGTCCGCGTCCCGCTCCGCAAGGGCGACTCGGCCCTGATCACCGCGGCGGGCGACCGCCCGGACCTGACCGTCCGCCCGGTCACCGCGAACGAGCCGGCACCCAGCTGGGGCCTGCCGGCCTGACCGCCGCTAACCGGACGCCCGGTCCGCGCCCTCCGCGTGGCGTACGCCGTAGGAACGCCACGGCCGCCACCGGTGCGAGCCGGGCGTCCCGTACGGGTCGACATCGGGGTCACCCAGCGCGCGCATCCGGATCAGCGCCGCGGTCGCCGGGCCGATCCCCGGCAGCCGCAGCAGCGCCTGTTCCGCCTCGTCCCGGTCGGCGCCCGCGTCGAGCCGTACACGCCCGTCGGCGAGCGCCGCCGCCAGCGCGCGCAGCCGTGGGTCGGCCGCCGAGCCTGCCAGCACGCCCGGTTCGGGAAACACATGGGTGAGCCCGCCGCAGGGCACGTCCAGGCGCTTCCCGTACGCCTCCACGAGCTCCTCGGCCGCCGCCGGACCGACCAGGGCCCGCACGGCGAACTCCTCGGGGTCCGCCGCACCCGGCGAGCGCAGCCCGGGGCGGGCGGCCACCCGTGGGGCGAGCTGCGGATCGGCGGCGAGCAGTTCACCGACGGCGTACGGATCGGCGTCCAGGTCGAAGAGCCGGCGCAGCCGCTGCACCGCCGTGGTCAGGTCGCGCAGGTCGGTGAGGTGGATCCGGGCCTCCAGCCAGTTCCCGGCGGACCGCTCGTCCACGGCGGCGAGGGCGGTGCCGTACGGAAGGCGCAGGGTGCGCCGGTAGGTGCGGCTGCCGGGTCCGCCGCTGACCTCCTCGACCCGGGCGACCGTCCCGGCGGCGAGCAGGTCGAAGACCTCACGGGCGGCGTACGGTCCCCGGTGCGCGAGCCGGAGCGGGATTCCGGTGGTGCGCGCCTCCTTGACCGCCGCACCGAGTCCGGTGCCCGCCTCGGTCCGCAGCTCGCTCGGGGTGCGGGCGTAGATCTGCCGGATCGTGTCGTTGAACTGGCGCACGCTCGCGAAGCCGGCGGCGAAGGCGATCTCGGTGACGGGCAGCGCCGTGGTCTGGAGCAGCACCCGTGCGGTGTGCGCGCGCTGGGCGCGCGCCAGGGCGACGGGACCGGCGCCCAGCTCCGCGTTGAGCTGCCGCTGCACCTGCCGTGAGCTGTAACCGAGCCGGCCGGCGAGACCGGGGACGCCCTCCCGGTCCACCACACCGTCGCCGATCATCCGCATGGCACGGCCGACCACATCGGCCCGGACGTTCCACTCCGCGGAGCCGGGGACGGCGTCCGGGCGGCAGCGCCTGCACGCCCGGAAGCCGTTGCCCTGAGCGGCGGCCGCGGTCGGGTAGAAGCGGACGTTCTTCCGCTTGGGGGTGACGGCGGGGCAGCTCGGCCGGCAGTAGATACCGGTCGTCTCGACGGCGAAGAAGAACTCCCCGTCGAAACGCGCGTCGCGGCTGCTCACCGCCTCGTACCTGGTCTCTTCGTCCATCACACCGTCCAGTGTGCGACATCGCGCACCACCGCACTCGCGGTTTTCGGACGCCGACCAGGGTGCCCCGGCTACCGGACCCGGCCGCGCTTCGCCTCCATGGCGGCCCGGCCCTCGGCGCCCTTGCGCTTCCAGTCGCGCCGGAGCTCGTTACGGACCCGGGCATCGGTCTTGGCGACGATGCGCTGGTTCTCGCGGAGCAGCTTGCGGTAGCTGTCCATGCGCCGTTCGGGCAGCGATCCGTCCCGGAGCGCCGCCAGCACCGCGCAGCCCGGCTCGGACTCGTGGGCGCAGTCCTGGAACCGGCATCGCTCTGCCAGCGCCTCGATCTCGGAGAAGACCTGGCCGACGCCGGTCTCCGCGTCCCACAGGCCGACCCCGCGCAGCCCCGGGGTGTCGATCAGGACCCCGCCGGAGGGCAGCACCAGCAGGTTGCGGGTCGTGGTGGTGTGCCGGCCCTTGCCGTCCATGTCACGGGTGGCCCGCACCTCCATCTCGTCGTGTCCGAGCAGGGTGTTGGCGAGGGTGGACTTGCCCGCACCGGAGGCCCCGAGGAGCACACTCGTACCGCCGGAGACGATCGCGGCGAACACGTCGACGCCCTCACCGCTCGCGGAGCTGACGGGCAGCACCTGCACCCCGGGCGCGAGGCGCTCGACGTCCTGGACGAGGTGGGACAGCGTGGCGGCGTCCGGGACCAGGTCGGCCTTGGTCAGGACGACGATCGTCTCGGCCGCCCCGTCGCCGGCGGACGCCCCGTCACGCAGCAGTGCGTCACCGCCGGTGCTGGACATGGCGAGGGCCAGGAACCGTTCGACCCGGCCCAGGTCGAGTTCCACCGCCAGCGAGACGCAGATGGCGATGTGGTCGACGTTGGTGGCGAGCACCTGGCCCTCGGAGCGCTTGGACGAGGTGGAGCGGACGAACGCCGTGCGCCGGGGGAGCAGCGTACGGACGAACTGCGGGTCGCCCTCGGGGTCGACGGCGGCCCAGTCGCCCGTGCAGACGATGCGCATCGGGTCGCGGGGCACGACGAACGCGGTGTCGGCGCGCAGGGTGCCCCGCGGGGTGACGATGTCGCACTGCCCGCGGTCCACCCGCACCACGCGGCCGGGCAGCAGCCCCTGTGCGGCGTACGGGGCGAACTCGGCCGCCCAGTCGTCGTCCCAGCCGTACGCGGCCAGCGGGTGCGACGGCGAGAAACCCTGCGGAGCGGAGGAGGAGAGGGAGGAAAGAGAGGATGAGGACGGGAAAGACAAGGGAAACCCTTCACAGGGTGGCCCCGGCACTGCGCACGGCGGCGCAGAAGTCTCGAAGAAGGTCAGCCGGCGGCCACGGGGGTGGGAACGATGCACTTCGGCTTGTGGGCAGCGCCCACCGCAACGACAGTCATCAATGTCCTCACCTCCTGGTTCACGCACGGTCCTGGAACAGCGGTCTCGCCCGCCGTCCGTCACGTCGCAAAAGATAGCCCGTGGCGGCCGGGGAGCGTCAAGCGAATTAACGCGTCGTCCGTACCGGTACTCGGGAACGGGCCGTTCCCGGTGTGCGCACCACCGATATCGGTAACTCTCCCTCGATCGGGTGATACGCATGCAGATCGACCGGTCACAGCCGGTTAGGGTGCCGGACATGACCTCCCCCCAGACAGCCAATGGCACGTTCACCCAGGCCCAGTTGGGCACCCTCACCCTGATCGGCTGGAGCGGCGAACATCCCCACAACGGGCAGGACGTCGCCTTCCTGCTCGTGTACTCACTCGGCGACGGATCGGACGGCCCGGCGGCCGGTGAGGCCGCCATGCGCGTCGCACTGGAGCGCAGCGGGCTGCACATCGGCGGCGCCCCGGTGCGCGCCGACGAGACCCCCGGGCTCCCGGTGAAGCTCCTCGTCCAGGCCGGTCAGGCCGTTCTGACACTTCCTCACTTCACCGCCCAGTACCCGGCCCGGTCGGAGTGGCTGGCGGCCGCCGGCGAACAGGGCGAGGTACAGGCGATGTTCGCCACCCGCCCCTGGCCGCAGGGGGCGCCGGGCAGTCCGGTGACCGAGGAGACGCTGCGGTCCTTCGCCGGCGACCCGGAGGTCATCGCCACCTCGGCGCACTGCGTGCTGCCGGTACGCAGCCTGGGCTGACCGCCCGGACACGCGCGATGCCCACCGCCCCCGTGGAGCGGTGGGCATCGTGCGTACTCAGGTGCCCCGCCGACGCGCGACGGGCGGCCCTGGACTTCCCGGACCGCCCGCGGCACGTGTGTCCCGCGTCAGTTGTTGGCGACGCCGTTCCCGGAGAGGACCGGGATGCCGTCCACCAGGTGCGACAGGGGCTCGTCGCCCTTGGCCTGGACGGAGTTGTCGGCGCACTGCTGGTTCTGCGGGTTGGACAGGACCTGGACGTCCTGAACCGCGATCGGGACGAGGCCGATCAGCGAACCGACGTTGGCCTTGACCGGCACGCCGAGGCAGAGGTCGTTCAGCGTGCCCTGGATGAGCTGGGCCTGCGGGCTGCCGTCGCCCCGGGTCACACTGTTGCCGTACGAGGACTGGGCACCGTTGCCGTTGACCGACGTCGTGCCCTGGTCGTTGCCGATCGCCATGGCCGCGGGGGCCACCGCGGCGGACAGGCCGACCATGGACACGGCTACGGCCGCGCCGGCCATCATCTTCTTCATCACACTTCACCTTTCGGAACGTCCCGTTCAGGGACGTACTGATCAACCGCGTACAGCCCAGACAGTTGCGCAGTACCACTCAAATGGGTTCGATCCCGCGTAAGTTCGACACTTTTCCGTCAACCCCGCAGAGCCTCGCCCGAGGTGCGCGCCGCCGGCACGAGGCCGCCCGCGCGGGGCGGGTCGGGCTCCGGATCGCCGCGGGTCGCCTGCCATTCGGCGAGGAGGCGGTCGTAGATCGGCGTGAGGCCTTCCGCGCCGCGGCGGTCGTGCGGGCTCCTGCTGTCGTACTGGTCCATGAGAGGGCCCTACCCGGTACGGCGGAAACGGCCCGGCACCACTGCGGCAACCGGCCCAGCGGGCAGCCCTTTCGAGGGAGACGGGACCTGCACCGGCACACACGAGAGGGCCGACGCGTCCCGGGCGGCCTTGGATCGGCAGCCACGTGAACGGGTCGGCCCCACGGGTACGGCAGAAGGGACTAGTCGTTGGCGGCACCGTTGCCGGACAGGATCGGGATGCTGTCCAGGATGTGCGACAGCGCCTCGTCACCCTTGGCCTGGGTGGAGTTCTCGGTGCACTGCTGGTTCTGCGGCGACGACAGGACGTTAAGGTCCTGGACCGAGATCGGCACGACGCCGAGCAGCGAACCGGCGTTGACCTTGGCGGGCAGGGCGATGCAGGGCTTGTTGAGCGAACCCTGGATGAGCGCGAACTGCGGGCTCCAGTCGCCGTGGGTGGCGGAGTTGCCGTACGACTGCATGGCGCCGTTGCCGTTGACCGAGGTGGTGCCCTGGTCGTTGCCGATCGCCATGGCCGAGGGGGCCACCGCGGCGGAGACGCCGACGATGGAAGCGGCGACGGCTGCCGACGCCATAATCTTCTTGATCATTGAATAGCCCTTCTGGGGTTTTCTGTTGCCCGCTGTCCTGAGCGCTTTGATCAACTCGCGGCGGCGGGAATGGTTGTGGCGCTTCACTCGAACGGTGCGTCTGTCGTCCGTCTGTTCACGGGAGGCACGGCACCGGAGCGACGCGGAACGCTTTTGGATCGGGAACTGCCGCCCTGGGGCGGGTCAGCCACCGAGCGGGAGGCCGCCCACGAGCGGGGCAGCACCCTTGGCCGCACCGGTGGCCTGGCCCGCGAGCTTGGTGATGGTGCCGTCCTTCTGCAGCTGCTGGGCGGCGCCGCCGACGGTGTCGACGATCGGGTCGACGGCCTGCGGGGCCGCGGCAACCACCTGGTTGACACCGCCGTCGAGGCTGAAGTTCGGGGCCGTCGCGGTGGAAACGGCGAAGGCGGGAGCAGCCGTTCCGAGAGCGACTACGGAGCCGGCAACGAACGCGGCGGTCTTCGCGTACTTCACTTTCAGGTTCCCTTCTGCAGCGGCAGCCGTTTCGGTCGCGTCCCCGCGCCGCACCAGCCTTCTTTAGCTGTGACTTCTGCCGCTTTCCCCATGACTAACGACCCGACCGCGGACGGGCAACTGGAGCTTTCGGCTTTTCTCGGAACGACTCGCAGGACACTCGATCGATTGCATGACTAATCACTGAATCGGGTGTGACTGCGGGACAGCGGACGCACATCGGTGGTGGACTGTCGGTACTCCGCCCCGCGCGCCCGCCCGGATGTCAGCCCCCAGCCGCCGGCGCACCGCGCCCCGGGCCGATGGAAATGGCGCAGGCCTTTCCATCGCGTCCGGGCAGGGCAGCGAACTCCCGGGACGGAGAACGCAGGAAAGAGGAAAGCCCCGGATCGCAGGAGATGCGATCCGGGGCAGACCGGTGCCGGGAAGGGCCCCGGCGGTACAGAGATCAGGCGTTGACGCAGGTGTTGCCGAAGGACGGGTTCAGCAGACCGATGACGTTCACGGTGTTGCCGCACAGGTTGATCGGAACGTGGATCGGGACCTGGATGACGTTGCCGGACAGGACGCCCGGGGAGCCCACGGCCGCACCCTCGGCGCCGGAGTCGGCGAACGCCGGGGTGGCGGCACCCATCGCCATGAGGGTTCCGGCGGCGACGGCGGCAATCTTGGTGTACTTCACGTTCAACCCTTTCTTTGACGGAGTCCGCAGCGGCAACGAATTTCGTGCCGCACGAGCGCGGGTCCTGAACACTCGTAACTCCGCTGCTGTAATTCGTAACGATTTAAGACGGTAAGCGAAACTCTTCGAGGCGAAGATTCCTCAAGGTCCGCCCGAATGACGCAGTTCCGATCGCACGACGTCACCGTCGCGATCGACGGACCACGCGCGGGCGGGCCTTTCGGAGGACAGCAGCAGGCCCGAGCCGCTCGGAGGAGGAGGAACGCCCGCGGCTCGGGCCTGAGCACAGCTGGATCAGCTGTTGCCGGCACCGTTGCCGGAGAGGACCGGGATGTCGTCCAGGATGTGCGACAGCGCCTCGTCGCCCTTGGCCTGGGTGGAGTTCTCGGTGCACTGCTGGTTCTGCGGCGACGACAGGACGTTGACGTCCTGGACCGCGATCGGGATGAGGCCGATCAGCGAACCGACGTTGGCCTTGAGCGGCAGGCCGACGCAGGGCTTGTTCAGCGAGCCCTGGACCAGGCCGAACTGGGGGCTGCCGTCGCCGTGGGTCTCGGCGTTGCCGAACGACTGCGAGGCGCCGTTTCCGTTGACCGACGTGGTGCCGCCGTCGTTGCCGATGGCCATCGCCTGCGCGGCGCCGAGACCGAGGATGGAGGCGGCAACGGCACCCGTAGCCAGGACCTTCTTGATCACGATGAACCCTTCTCGTACTGGATGCCCCGTACCGGAGCGCACTGACCAACTCGCTTCCGGACGTTTGGTTATGTCCATTCACCCGAATGCTGAGACTTCACGGACACCCGTGCGAAAGAGGCCGGGTAATCCACAGCGCATTCGGTAGACGCGCATCCTGATTCAAGAATCAACAGCCATGCCTCCATCCGGCGTCATGTGCGGCCACATGCGGCCACATGTACCGAATCCCGAAAACGAACACCCATGCGTAGTCCGTCCGAGTGGTCACATTCTTTTCACGGATTCCGCGTTTCCCGGCCACACGTGCGTCGTTATGGGTGGAGTCAAGCCCGCCCGACGGGACGCTCACCCAGCAGTAGTGGCATGCCCGACGGTTGCTGCCGGCTGATGAATGAACTGCGGGCAATGCGCCCGCGCGAAATGTCCTAAGGAAGGGCAACCAATGCGAAAAGCCTTGAGTAAAAGCGTGCTCGTCATGGCGGCGGCGTCAGGCATCCTGACCGCCTCCGGCGGCTACGCCTTCGCGGACGCCTCGGCCGACGGCGCCGCCGTCGGGTCACCCGGAGTCGTTTCGGGCAACGCCGTGCAGGTGCCGGTGCACGTGCCCGTCAACCTCTGCGGCAACACGGTCAACGTGGTCGGCCTGCTGAACCCGGCGTTCGGCAACGAGTGCGAGAACACCGACGGCGGATCGGGCACCGGCGACGCCCAGGGCGCGAGCGCCAACGGCGTCGCGGCCAACTCCCCCGGCGTGCTCTCCGGCAACCTGATCCAGGCCCCGGTGGACATCCCGGTCAACGCCTGCGGCAACACGGTCGACGTCGTCGGCCTGCTGAACCCGGCGTTCGGCAACGAGTGCGAGAACGGCGAGGGCGGGACCGAGACCCCGAAGCCCCCCACGCACCACAAGCCGCCGACGCACCACAAGCCGCCGACCCACCACCAGCCCCCGACGCCGCCGAAGACGGGCCACCATCATCACCACGGTGACTGCCCTCCCGGCCACCACCACAACCCGCCGACCCACACCCCCCCGAAGCACAACCCGCCGACCCACAACCCCCCGCACCACAACCCGCCCACGCACACCCCGCCGACCCACAACCCGCCCACCCACAACCCGCCCACCCACAACCCGCCGACGCACGCCTGGCACCCCCACAAGCCGGCGCACCACCACAAGCCGCCGCAGATGGCGCACACCGGTGCGAACAGCAACCTGGGCATCGCCGGTGGCGCCAGCGCCGCGATGGTGCTCGGTGGCGGCCTGCTGATGCGCCGCAGCCGCAAGTCGCAGAGCTGACACACCCCGCACGCTGAAAAGGTCCGGCCGGACAGCCCAAGCTGTCCGGCCGGACCCTTCATCGTCCCCGTCCGTACGACGGGGCGGGGCCGTCAGGCCCTGGAGAGCCCCGCGCGGTCCAGGCACGCGGCGATCGTCGCCGTCTCCGCCGCGTCCAGCGGGCGCATCGGCGGGCTCATCACATTGGTGGCGATGATCCCGCGCAGCATGAGCGCGGTCTTGAACGCGCCGAGTCCGGCGGCGGTGGCGGAGGCGGTTCCCGGGCGGGCGGCGCGGATGATGTCGAAGAGCGCGACGAGGCGGTCCTGTTCGGCCGTAGCCGCGGCCCAGTCACCGCGTACCGCGGCTTCGTGCAGGCGTACGTACCCGTGCGGGTCGACGTTGCCGAGCCCGGGGACCGAGCCGTCGGCGCCGCCGAGCATCATCGAGTCGACGACCAGCTCATGGCCGGTGAGCACGGAGAACCCGGGCAGTTCCCGGGCGCCGATGACGAGCCGGCGGAACGAGCCGTCGTCGCCGCTGGAGTCCTTCACTCCGGCCAGGACCCCGTCGGCCGCCAGCGGAAGCAGCAGTTCCGGGTCGAGCTTGCTGTGGACGCAGACCGGCACGTCGTACGCGAGGAGCGGCAGGTCGACGGCGGCCGCCACGTCCCTGAAGTGGCGGTCGATCTCGATGTCGTGGGTGCGGGTGTAGAACGGCGCGGTGACGACGACGGCGTCCGCGCCGAGCTCGGCGGCGCGGTTGGCGCGCTCGATGGCACGGTTGGTGGTGGTCTCGATCGCTCCGACGAGGACCGGCACCTGGCCCGCGGCTGCCGCCGTGATGACCTCGATGACCTGGTCCTGCTGTCCCGGCGTCAGATAGGCGGTCTCGCCGGAGCTGCCGAGGGCGAAGAGCCCGCTGACACCACCGTCGAGAAGATGCCCCACGACCCGCTCCAGGGAGGGGCGGTCGAGCTCGCCGTCCGCGGTGAGCGGGGTGACGACGGGCGGGATCACTCCCGAATAGCGGGGGGTTCGGGCGGTCATGCGGTGCTCCTTGCGGACGGTACGGGGATCGGGTCCCCGGAGGGGGACGCGGGGGTCTGGGGGTGGACGCAGTGCCAGCGGTGTCCGTCGGTGCCGTCGGTACGGACCGGGAAGACCGTGGCGCACGCGTCGTCCGCCTTCCAGCAGCGGGTGCGGAACGGGCAGCCGGTCGGCGGGTTGGTCGCCGAGGGGACCGGGCCGGTGAGCACGATGCGCTCGGTGGTCTCCAGCAGGCTGGGGGTCGCGGAGAGCAGTGCCTCGGTGTACGGGTGCGAGGGGGCGCCCGCGACGTCCGCCGCGCGCCCCTCCTCGACGATGCGGCCGAGGTAGAGGACGGCGATGCGGTCGGCGAGGTAGCGCACGGTCTGGATGTCGTGCGAGATGAACACCATGCCGAGGCCGAGCCGTTCGCGCAGGTCCACCAGGAGGTTCAGGACCTGGGCGCGGACCGAGACGTCGAGCGCGGACGTCGGTTCGTCGGCGACGATCAGTTCCGGTTCGAGCGCCAGGGCGCGGGCGATGGCGACGCGCTGGCGCTGGCCGCCGGAGAGCTGTCCGGGCAGTGCGGCCAGGGTGTGGCCGGGGAGGCCGACCAGGTCGAGGAGTTCCTCGACGCGTGCCTCCCGCTCCTCGCGGGTGCCGCGGCGGTGCACATCGAGCGGGTCGCGCAGGATCTGGCGGACCGTGAGCCGGGGGTTGAGGGCGGTGGAGGGGTCCTGGAAGACGACGCCGACGGCGGAGCCGAAGTCGTCGCGCCGCTGGGTCCCGGACATCTCCCACAGGTTCTTGCCGTGGAAGGTGACCGTGCCCTCTGTGGGCTTCTGCAGACCGGTCAGCACCCGGGCCATCGTCGACTTGCCGCAGCCGGACTCGCCGACCAGGCCGACGATCTCGCCGCGCTTGACCTCCAGGCTCGTGTCGGTGAGGGCGTGCACGGCGTCGCGGCGGAACACGCCTCCGCTGCGTGCCTTGTGGCGTACGTGGACGCCGTCGAGCCTGATCACAGGGCGCTCCCTTCCAGCTGTACGGCCTTCGCCGGGTGGTGGCAGGCGAAGCCGTGGTCGTGCGCGCTGCCGCGTGCGGTGAGTGCGGGGGTGGTGGTGCGGCACAGTTCGGTGGCGGCGCCGCAGCGCGAGGCGAACCGGCAGCCCTCGCCGAAGCCCTGGGGTGCGGGGACGACGCCGCGGATCTGGTGGAGCCGTTCGGCGCCCGCCTCCAGGGAGACGACCGAGCCGAGCAGGCCGCGGCTGTAGTGGTGGGTGGGGGCGGTGAGTACGGAGCGGGTGTCGCCGATCTCGGCCAGCCGGCCCGCGTACATCACCGCGACGCGGTGCGACAGGTCGCCGACGAGGGCGAGGTCGTGGCTGACGAGCACCATCGCGAAGCCGAGTTCCTCGCGCAGCCGGACGAGGAGTTCGACGACCTGGGCCTGGACGGTGACGTCGAGGGCGGTGGTCGGCTCGTCCGCGATGAGCAGGCGGGGGCTGCGGGACAGCGCCATGGCGATCAGGACGCGCTGGCGCTGGCCGCCGGAGAGCTCGTGCGGGTAGCTGCGCAGGGTGCGTTCGGGTGCGAGGCCGACCAGGTCGAGGAGTTCGGCCGGGGTCTTCGTGCCGCCGCGCGAGGTGAGCTGCTTGAGCTGGGTGCCCACGAGCACGGACGGGTTGAGGGAGGAGAGCGCGTCCTGGTAGACCATCGCGATCTCGGGGCCCATCAGGGCGCGGCGTTCCTTCGGCGGGAGCTTCAGCAGGTCCCGGCCGCGGTAGAGGATCTCGCCGCTGACCTCGGCGTTGCGGGCGAGGAGGCCCATCACGGCGAGGCTGGTGATGGACTTGCCGCAGCCGGACTCGCCGACCAGGCCGAGGGTCTCGCCCTCGTGGACGGTGAAGTCCAGGGAGTCGACGACCGGGACGGTGCCGTACCGGTCGGGGAAGCGGATGGCGAGGTCCCGTACGACCAGGAGTTCGGCGGCGTCCTCCGGTACCGGGGTGATGGCCGGTCCGTTGGCGTGGATGCGCTCCGCGAGCTTGGTGAGGGCGGCGTCGATGTCCACGGTGGAGCTCGCCTCCACCGGGTCCGGTGCCGTGGTGGTGTGGGAGGGGTCCGCGCCGGCACGGGCCTTCTTCGGGGCCGCCGAGGCGTCGGTGAGGCCCTCGGAGAGGATGTTCAGCGCGAGCACGGTGACCAGCAGGGCGAGGCCCGGGAAGAACGTGGCCCACCAGCCGCCCGCGAGGAGGATCTGCCGGCCGTAGGCCAGGACGCTGCCCCAGCTGGGGTCGGGGTCCTGCACACCGGCGCCGATGAAGGAGAGGCTCGCCTCGAAGATGATCGCCTCCGCGACCATCACGGTGGCGAACACCATGACCGGGGCCATGCAGTTGACGGCGACGTGGCGCAGCACGATGTACCCGCGCCGGGCGCCGATGACCTTCTCGGCCGCGACGTAGTCCTCGCCGTACTGGGAGAGGACGTTGGCGCGGACCACCCGGGCCAGCGACGGGGTGTAGACGAAGGCGATGGTGAAGATGATGACCGGGATGCTGGTGCCGAAGACCGCGACGAGAACGGCGGCCAGGGCGATCGGCGGGAACGACATCACCACGTCGAGGGTGCGCATCACGGACTCGTCGCCGAGCTTGCGCGAGGTGGCGGCGAGTGCGCCGAGCAGGGCGCCGGCGATCAGGGCCAGGGCGGTGGAGCCGAGTCCGATGATCAGCGAGTAGCGCGAGCCGTGCACGACGCGGGCGAAGACGTCGCGGCCGGCCCGGTCGGTGCCGAACCAGTGGTCGGCGCCCGGGGCCTGGACCGGGGTGCCGGTGGTGAGCGGGTCCTGGGTCAGCAGCGGGGCGAACACCGCGCCGAGGATGACGACGAGCAGCACGCAGAGCGCGACGCGGGAGGTGACCGGGAGGGCGCGGAACGCGATGCCCGGTCGGGACAGCTTGTTGGCCAGACGGCCCGTGGTGAACATGTCACACCGTCCTGATGCGCGGGTTGACCAGCAGATAGAGCAGGTCGACGATGACGTTGACCACCAGGAACGCGATGGCGATGGTCAGTACGGTGCCCTGGACCAGCGCGACATCGCCGCCGGTGACACCTTCGAGGATGAGCTTGCCCATGCCGGGCAGGTCGAAGATCGCTTCGATGACGACGGCGCCGCTGAGCAGGTAGCCGACCTTGACGCCGAGCACGGTGAGCGGGGTGACGAGCGCGTTGCGCAGCACCGAGCGGATCACCAGGAACACCGGCAGGCCGTTGCCGCGTGCGGTCCGGACGTAGTCGCGGTCGAGTTCGGCGACCATCGAGGTCCGGACGAGACGGGCGAGCGACGCCGCGACGGGCACGGCGAGCGAGAAGGCGGGCAGGGCCATGGTGCTGAGCCAGCCGCCGAGGGAGTCGGCCGGGTTGGTGTAGCCGCCGGTCGGGAAGATCCGGGTGTTGAGTGCGAACTGCTGGATGAGCAGGACACCGAGCCAGAACGAGGGGACGGCGACCCCGGCCATGGAGAGCACCCGGAACAGCTGGTCGGGCCAGCGGTCGCGGTACATCGCGCCGACGACGCCGAAGACGACGGCCAGGACGATCGCGAGGATCAGGCCGAGGACGGTCAGCTGGAGGGTGAGCGGGAAGGCGGCGGTGATCCGGTCGACGACGGGCTGGCTCGGCGGGACGGTCATCCCGAGGTCGAAGTGGAGCAGTTGGCCGAGGAAGTGGAAGTAGCGGACGGGCAGGGGGTCGTTCAGGCCGTTGGCCTCGGCGAAGGCCGCACGGGCTTCGGGAGTGGAGCTCTCCCCGAGCGCGTTGAAGGCCGGGTCGACCGGCGAGAACTGCAGCACCACGAAGACGAGCAGCGCGATACCGAGGATCATCACCGGCATCATCGCGACGCGGCGCAGCGCGAGCCGGAGAAAAGCAACCATCGTCGGGTTCCTTGCGGTTGGGCGGGCCGGTCCGGGACAGCGGGGTCTGTTGTCCCGGACCGGGCGATCTGGCGCCGGTGGGCCGGCGCCGGGCTGGGGGGCGGTCAGGCGCGGCTGACGTCCAGGAACGACAGTCCGGTGGTGGGCAGCGGCTTGAAGCCGGGCAGTGCCTTCTCGGTCCAGGCCGTGGGGAGCTTGCGGTGCAGGATCGGGTAGAGCGCGGCCTCGTCGGCGACGAGGTCGGTGACCTGGCCCCACAGCTCCTTGCGCGTCGCCTCGTCGCCCGCCTGGGCGGCCTTGTCGAGGGTCTGCTTGACCTTCTTGTACGCGGCGGACTTGCCCCAGCCGTAGCGGCTCTCGGGCCAGAAGCCGTAGTAGAACCAGCGCAGCAGCAGGTCGGCGTCGTTGCCGAAGACGGACGGGTCGCCGGGGGCGACGAGGACCTCGAAGTCGCCCTTGTCGATCTTGGCGTACTGGGCCGGGGACTGGGCGATGCTCAGGGTGACCTTGACGCCCGCCTGCTCCCAGCTCTCCTTCAGCAGCGGGGCGATGTCCTTGACCCAGCCGGTGTCGGTGGTGAGGACGGTGAAGGACAGGTTCTTCACGCCCGCGTCGGCGAGCAGTTGCTTCGCCTTGGCCACGTCGTGCGTGTAGACCGTGGCGGCCTTGTGGTAGTCGGGGTGGGTCGAGGGCACGTAGCCGGTGGCGGCCGCGGCGTTGCCGACCATCGCGGTGGAGATGATCTTCTCGGTGTCCAGGGCGTAGTGCAGCGCCTGGCGCACCCGCTTGTCGGCGAACCGCTTGTCGGCGGTGTTGAACATCAGGAAGAGCAGCCCGAAGGACTGCACGGACTCGGTCCTGGCGGTGCCCGAGAGCCGCTTGACGTCGATGTACGGAACGTCCTCGATGGCCTGGACGCGGCCCGACTCCATCGCGCTGACGCGCGCCGACTGGTCGGACATCAGGCGCCAGACCATCTTCTTGGCCTTGGCGGGGTGGGCGCCGTTGTACTTGTCGTACGCCTCGAAGACGATCTTGTCCTCGCGGGTGGCGGAGACGAACTTGTACGGGCCGGAGCCGACCGGCTTGGCGTCGAAGGCCTTGGGGTCGGGCGCGACGATCTTCTTCGGGACGATCCGGGCCACGGCTATGCGGGACGGGAAGAGCGCGAAGGGGTACTTGAGCTTGAACTCGACCGTGCCGGCGTCGACGGCCTTGACCGTGTCGATGAAGGGCACGAACTGCGCCATCAGCGAGGCGTTCTTCGGGTCCAGGATGCGTTCGAAGCTGAAGACCACGTCGTCGGCGGTGACGGCCGATCCGTCGTGGAAGGTCGCCCCCTTGCGCAGCGTCGCCCGGTAGGTGGTGGCGTTGATCTTCTTCGGCATCTCGGTGGCGAGCGCGGGGCGTGCCACGAGTGTTGCCGGATCGAGATCAACCAGACCCTCGAAGATGTGCATATTGGCGGCGTACGGGGTCGCGCCCGAGGTGATCATCGGGTCGAAGCCGGTCGACAGCGGGTAGGACAGACCGGCCTCGATGAGGTCGCTGCCGCTGCCCTTGTCCGTCGATCCGTCGGCGGTCGAGGACGGTCCGCCACAGGCGGCGAGGCCGGCCGTGATGGCGGCCGCAGCACCGACAGCACTGGTGTAACGCAGGAAGGTGCGGCGCTCGACACCGGCTGCTCTCAGCTCGGGCACGGGTCCTCCAGGGACTTTGAGGTGGGGCATCGGAGGTGGAGACGGGGGGTGGATCGGTGGTTCACGGGGACCGCGGAACCTGAAGCATCAGACGTCAGATGTCTGATGCCTTGATAGCGTGGGAACGTAGCTTGACAATCGAGAGGGGTCAAGAGGTGGGGAGTTCACATATGTCCGGAACGAGGCCCGGCCGGCAGTTGCTCCGGCAGGAAGTCGTCGACGGCATCAAGCGGTACATCCTCGAGGAACGGCTCCGCCCCGGGGACCCGCTGCCCACCGAGCCCGCCCTGTGCGAGGCCCTCGGCGCCAGCCGCTCCAGCGTCCGCGAGGCCGTCAAGATCCTCAACGCGCTGGACATCGTCGAGGTCCGCCACGGGCACGGCACGTACGTCGGCAGGCTGAGCCTGTCGGCGCTGGTGGAGAGCCTGACCTTCCGCGGGCTGCTCTCCCCCGACGACGACTTCCAGGTGATGTCCGACCTGGTCGACGTGCGCGAGCTCTTCGAGCGCGGGATGGCCGACCGGATCGTCACGCTGCTCACGCCGGAGCAGCTCGACGCGCTGGACGGCCTGGTGGCCACGATGCGCGAGACCGGGGCGCAGGAGGGGCACGGTTTCGTGGACGCCGACCGGGCGTTCCACGCACTGCTCGTCGCCCCGCTGGGCAACGAGCTGATCGGCCAGCTCTCGATGGCCTTCTGGGACGTGTACACGATCGTCGCGCCGCATCTCGACGGATTCACCCAGGCCGACGAGACGGCGACGGTCGCGGCACACCAGAACATCGTGGACGCCGCGCGGGCCGGGGACACCGCCGGCTTCATGCAGGCGCTCGGCGAGCACTACGCCCCGGTCAGGCGCAGGATCTCCGAGGCCCGGAGCCGCGACGGCGCCAAGGGCTGAACCGCGCGCCGACGCCTCCGGCGCGCTGGTCGCGCCGGGCCCCGTCCGTCCCGGACCCGGCCCGGCGCACCCTTGACGGGCGCCGCGGGGGCTGCCTAGGGTCCGTGTGCCGACAGGACATCTGACGTCATCCGTCTGATGACCTGTGCTTCATCTCGCACCCGGCACTTCCCGCCGCGCCCCCAGGAGGGCACCTCCATGCCGTTGACGGATCTCTCGCTCGCGGACTGCCGCGACTACCGGCCGTCGTTGCCCGTCCCGGCGGACTTCGACGACTTCTGGACCCGGACCCTGGACGGAGCCGGGGACGGCGACCGGCAGAAGCCGCTGTTCACCGAGACGGACACGGGGCTCACCCAGATCCGCACCTACGACGTGACGGTTCCCGGCTTCGCCGGCCAACCGGTGCGCGGCTGGCTGCGGATGCCCGCCGGGGCGCGCGAACCGCTCGGCTGCGTCGTGGAGTTCCTGGGCTACGGCCGGGGCCGGGGCCTCGCGCACGAGAACCTGCTGTGGGCGTCGGCCGGTTACGCGCATCTGGTCATGGACACCCGCGGCCAGGGCTGGTCGGCGGCGGGCGGCGACACCGCGGATCCGGACGCCGGGGCGGCCGGAGCCGTACCCGGCTTCCTCACCCGTGGCGTCGAGAGCCCCGAAACGTACTACTACCGGCGGCTGTTCACCGACGCGGTGCGCTGCGTCGAGGCGATGCGCGGCCACCCCGAGGTCGATCCGGACCGGATCGTCGTCACCGGGGTGAGCCAGGGCGGCGGTATCGCGCTGGCCGTGTCAGGGCTGGTGCCGGGACTGGCCGGGGTGATGCCGGACGTGCCGTTCCTCTGCGACTTCCCCCGCGCGACGCGGATTTCGGGGCGTCCGCCGTTCACCGAGATCGCCGAGTACCTGAAGCTCCACCGCGACCGCACCGAAGCCGTCTTCACCACCCTGTCGTACTTCGACGCGGCGCTGCTCGCCACCCGGGCCACGGCTCCCGCCCTGTTCTCGATCGCCATGATGGACGAGATCTGCCCGCCCTCCACCTGCTTCGCCGCCTACAACAACTACGCCGGGCCCAAGGACGTGACGATCTACGCGTTCAACGGGCACGAGGGCGGCGCGGAGTACCAGCAGCGGGAGCAACTGGCCTGGGTGCGCACCCTGTTCGCCGGCCTGCCGTCGGGGCAGGCCGGACACTCCTGACCGGAGGCACCTTCCGTGCGCAGACGATCCATGCTTCTTGCCGCAGGCGCGGCGGCCCTGAGCACCCAGCTCGGCGGCCGCGCCTTCGCCGCCGCGGGCAGCGGCCCGGTCCTGGACCACGACACCCCCGTGGACCTGGACGGCAGCGAGTACGTCGACCTGTCGAACCAGGTCGGCGTACTCGCCCCGCTCACCACGGGAACCATCGTGGTCACCTTCCGCACCACCAGTCACAACGAGGCGATGACGCTGTTCAGCGCCTCGGACCCCACCGCCCCGTCCTCCAACATCACCCTGAATCTGAGTGGCGGCGCACTCCAGTTCTCCGTACGCGAGAAGGGATCGGTGCTCATCAATGTCATGACCCGGACACGGTACGACGACGGGCTGCGCCACACCGTCGCCGTCACCGTCAACGCCTCCGGCACCACGCTGCACGCCGGCGGACGCGTGGTGTTCCGGACCGCGCAGCACGCCTTCTTCGGCAGCGTCTCCAAGCTCACCGCACTCGCCCTGGGCCGCAACACCGACAGCGACCACCCGGGCGGCGAGTGGTTCTGCACCGGCACCATCGAACGGGCCGCTGTCTGGGACCGGGTGCTGAACGAGAGCGAACTGGTCGCGCAGTGCCCGCGCCCCGACCTCGCGGACCTGGGCCGGATCTCCACGGTCCTGAACAGCGACACCCCGGCCACCTGGGTCGTCACCGGTGACAGCATCACGCACGGCGCCCTGCACACCAACGGCTGGCGCAGCTACCCGGAACACTGGACGGAGCGCGTCCGCTGGGAGCTGGGCAAGCCCAAGAACCGCGACTTCGTGATCGATTCCGGGGTGAGCGGCGCCACCAGCGCCGAACTCGTCGCACAGTTCGGCGAGCGGGTCACCGCCTTCTCGCCGCAGGTCGTCTCGATCATGATCGGGACGAACGACATCGCGACGTCCGGTCTCGGCCCCGAGACCTACCGGGCCAATCTCGTCTCCCTGGTGCGCTCGGTGCGCGCACTGCCCGGCTCACCGGTGCCGGTCCTCCAGGCACCCAACCCGGTCGATCCGGCGAAGTGGCCGGGCCGGGTGGGACTTTCGCAGTACGCCCGGGTCATGGGCGAGGTCGCGGCGCAGCAGAACGCGGTCTTCGTCGACCACTACAACGACTGGCTGGACGGCAACGGCGGCCAGGTTCCACTGTCCCTGCTCAGCGACGGGCTCCACCCCAACGAACGGGGCCACCACCGCGTCGTACTGAAAATGATCAAGGATCTGCGGATCTTCGACGGGAGCAGCCGGGTCTGCTCCCTGCACATCCCGTAATCCCGGCGAACCCCCCAATCTCCCACCCTTCGAGAAGCACCACCCCTTCCGAGAAGAGAGATCGTCCATGCAGCGAACCGTCCCTGTCGCCCTGCTCAGCGCCGCCATGCTGGTGGTCACCGTGACCGGCACCGCGCAGGCCGCGGCGCCCGCCCCCGGCACGCTCACGTCCCAGGACCTGACCGTCGACGGCGTGGGCTCCCCCCACTACCGCATCCCGGCCCTGACCACCTCGGTCAAGGGCACCGTGCTGGCGGCGTACGACGCCCGTCCCACCCTCGCGGACCTGCCCTCCAACATCGGCATCGTGCTGCGCCGCAGCACCGACGGCGGTACGACCTGGCAGGCGCAGCAGGTGGTCCGCAAGGACGCCGCGCCCAAGGGCTACGGAGACCCGAGCCTGCTGGTCGACCGGACCACCGGCCGTGTCTTCCTGTTCTACGCGGCCGGTGTGAACCAGGGCTTCGCGGGCTCGGCCACCGGCAACGACGAGAGCGACCCCAACGTCCTCCAGGCCGACTACAGCTACTCGGACGACGACGGGCTGACCTGGACCCATCGCCGGATCACCCAGCAGATCAAGGACCCGGCCTGGGCCGGGATGTTCGCCGCGTCCGGCGAGGGCATCCAGCTGCGCAACGGAGCGCACAAGGGCCGGCTGATCCAGCAGTACGCCGTCCGTATCAACGGCGCCAACTACGCGGCGAGCGCGTACAGCGACGACCACGGCGCCACCTGGAAGATGGGCAAGCCGGTCGGTCCCGGTGGTGACGAGAACAAGACCGTCGAGCTGAACGACGGCACGGTCATGCTCAACAACCGGTCGAGGCCGTACCGGACGATCGCGTACTCCACGGACGGCGGGGTCACCTACACCCCGTTCGCCCAGGACACCGCGCTCCCCGACCCGGCGAACAACGCCTCGGTCATGCGGTACGCACCCGACGCCGCGGCCTCGGACCCGCAGTCGTCCTGGCTGCTGTTCAGCAACACGGAGGACACCGGGTCACGGCGCAACCTCACCGTCAAGATGTCCTGCGACAACGGGAAGACCTGGCCGATCAGGAAGGTCGTCGACCCCGGCGCCGCGGCCTACTCGACCCTCACGCGGCTGCCGGACGGCCGGGTCGGACTGCTGTACGAGCGCGGCGACTACGAGCACATCACGTACGACTCGTTCGACCTGAACTGGCTGGGCGGCACCTGTGCCGATGTCACGATCACCCCGCCCGCCTCGCTCAAGGCGGGGACCAGTGCCCAGGTCACGGTCCGGGTCGTCAACCGGATGGACGTACGCCGGGACGCGGGCACGATCGACCTGACCGTGCCGAGCGGCTGGACCACCGCGCGGACCTCGATCCCCGCGCTGAACCCCGGCCAGGGCGCCAACATCAAGATCCCGGTCACCGTCGCGGCCGGCGCCTCGGGCAGCGCCGCGCTCACCGCGACGTACCGGGCGAACGGCAAGCAGGCCCAGGGCAGTACGACGGTGACGGTCACTCCGTAACCCGGGCGGGTCCCGTACGTCCGGCCGCCGCACGGCGGTTGGACGTGCCCCGCCCGGCGACCGTTGAATGGGTGCGACGCGCGGCAGGCGAAGCAACCGGGAAGTGGTGGCGGACATGGCGGGAGCGGTTTTACGCATCGGGGTGGTCGGCGGGAGCGTCGCCGGGTGTGCCATGGCGATCGCCGGGGCCAGGGCCGGCGCGGAGGTGACGGTCCACGAGCGCAGCGACGCGGCCCTGGAGGACCGGGGGTTCGGCATCGTCATTCCGCCGGCGCTGCACGGGGAACTGGTCGCGGCCGGCTACCTGGACGCCGCGATGCCGACGGCGCCGGTGGCCTCCCGGGTCTGGCTCACCCGGCAGAGCGGGCGCTCGACGGCGCGCGAACTGGCCCGCCAGGAGGCTGCGGTGACGGCCTGCCACTGGGGCCTCCTGTGGCGCACCCTGCACGCGAACACCGGCGGCGCGGTGCGGTACCACCGGGGCCGGCCCGTCACCGAGGTACGGCGCCACCCCTCGGGCGGCGCCGTGATCCGGACGGCGGACACCGAGCAGGTGTACGACATCGTCGTCGGGGCGGACGGCCCCCGGTCCGTCACCCGGGAGGCCGTCGCCCCGGGGGTGCGGCCGGTTCCGGCGGGGTACGCCGTGTGGCGGGGCACCCTGCCGCTGACCGCGCTCGCCGGTCATCCGCACCTGCTCGAACTGCTGCGCAGCGCATGGATCACGCTGGGATACCGGGGCGGGCACGGGGTCTTCTACCTGATCCCCGGCGCCGCACCGGACTCCCGGCTGCTGGCCTACGCCGTCTACGGCTCCCCTCCCCCGGCCTCGTGGACCGCCGGGCGCGAGGCGTACGTGCGGCGCATCGCCGAGGAGCACTTCCCGGCGGACTGGGCCGGTCTCGTCGGCCGGGGCGAGCACACGTCAACGGCGTACCACCCGGTCACCGACTTCCACGCCCCGCAGGTGGCCGATCCCCCGTTCCTGCTGGCGGGCGACGCGGCGAGCATCACCAGGCCCCACACCGCCAGCGGCGCGACCAAGGCGCTGCAGGACGCCCTCTGCCTGGAACGCGTCCTGCGCGGAGCGTCCTCCCCGGCCGACGCACTGCGCGCGTACGCGGCCGAGCGCTCGCCCGAGGGAGCCCGACTGGTCGCCCTCGGCCGCAGACTGGGACACGCGATGGTCGAACGGACCCCGGACTGGGCGTCGATGGGCCCGTCGGAGGTGGCGACGTGGTCCCGCGCGACGCTGGACGGCGCCGACAGCTATCTGTACGGGGCGGAGGAGGGCTGACGGGGGGGCTGGGCACGCGGGCTGGGCGCGCGGCTTTCGGCCGTCCCGCAGGCTTCGGCTACGGGTCTCAGGGGCTGACGTCAGGATTCCGTCATGCCGAGGGCCCGCCGCCGCTCCGCGAGCCGCTCCAGCGACCATAGGGTCCAAGGGTGTTCGGGCCCGAGCACCCGCACCCGCGCGTCCGCCACCAGCTCGGCCTGCGCCACCGCTTCTTCGATCAGACCGAGCTCGCCGAGGGCTCGGCTGAGCAAGGAGCGGGCGGCGAGGGTCTTGGGGTGGTCCGGCCCGCAGGCGTGCTCGAAGGCTGTGACCACGTCACGGACGAGGGGCAGGGCCCGTGACTGCCGGCCGGTAGCGATCAGGCCGAAGGCGTGGTTGAGCTCGGCGGCCAGGGTGATCGGGTGCCCGGGGCCGACCGCACTGCGGCAGTCCGCCAGCAGTTCGGGCCCGGTGGTCGGGTCCAGCTCCGGGCCGGCCGTGAACTCCAGCAGGTAGGTTCGCGCGATGAGCGTCGACGGATGAGCCGCGCCCGGCCCGGCGGTCCGGCCCTCGACGACCCGTCGCATCAGCGACACCGCCTCGTCCTTCCGGTCGAGTGCCCAGAACAGTACCGGGGACAGCCCGACGCAGCTCTCCAGTGTTTCGACGGCATCCGCGCCGAACGTGGCGGTGCAGTCCGCGAGGGCGAGACGGTGGGCCTCCTCCGCCTCCTCGTACCGTCCGATCCGGTAGAGGGCCCGCCCGACCCGTTGACGGATCGCGATCAGCGCAGGATGGTCCGCGTCCAGTAAGCCCGTACCGCGCTCGACCGCGTCCTGCGCCACCGACAGCGCGGACGCGTAGTCGCCCGCCCGGTGCAGGGCCACCACGAGCCGCAACGCGCAGTCCAGCACCCGCGCCACGGTCGTCGGGCCGACCTCGGCCCACCGGCTCGCCCGACGCAGCAACGCCCGGGTGTGCGGTGCGAATGGAGCGAGCGGCGGGTCCTCCCGTGTCCACGGCCGCGTCACGTCGGGCAGCAGCGCGCCGAGCAGCTCGGCGGCAGCACCGACAAGCGGGTCACGCCGATCTGCCGGGACACCCCGGGCGATGCTGTCGAGCAGTACCCCGTGGGTGCGCACGCAGCGCGGCGACCCCGGTACGAGGCGGGTGAGCGAGTGATCGAGGAGGCCACGGAGTGCCATCTCCACCCGCGCCCGGGGCAGCACCGCGCCGATGCCCGTACCGGCCAGCAGAGGGAGCGGCAGCGGGTCGTGGGACCAGCACGCGAGCAGTTGGATCAAGGTCGTGGCCTCGGGCAGCCCATGGGCGCGCAGTGCGGCCAGGGACAGCTCCCAGGTGCTGCTGGCAAGATGGCGCGAGTCGTGGCCGCTGCCGTACTCGGCCCCTTGGTCCAGCAGCTCGATGGCGTCTGCCTCCGGCCCCCGGTCGAGAGCCCGTCCGTACTCCGCCATGCTCCACGGACTGATCACCTGGTGCGCCAGGTAGCCGCCCGCCAGGGTGAGCGCCAGCGGCAGCCGCCCGAGCCGGTCAGCGATCTCGGCCGCTTCCTCCACCGTCCCGCTCTCCGGCGCCAGATCACACAGCACCCGCGCCGCGTCCTGCCGCGGAAGGACGCCCACGTGGTGCAGCTCGGCGCCGGGCCACCAGTGCGCTGCGACCTGCCGCGTGGTGACCAGGGTGGTGCCGCGCGGGCTGGTGCGCAACCAGTTGCCGTCGCGCAGGACGGCCGGGTCGTCGGCGTTGTCGATCACCAGCAGCCATGGCTGGTCGGACCCGTCCAGCCGGTCCCACACCAGGTCCGCGGCTGCCCGCAGCCCGCTGCGCGCGGCGGTGAGCTCGCCTTCACTCGCCCCGCGGTCGGCGGCGACGGCGAGCATCCCGGCGCGTAGTGACGTCAGGTCGGAGGCGTTGACCCACAGTCCGGTCCGGCTGCCGTCGGAGGTCGCGGTCCGGAAGATCTCGGAGGCGACGGCGGTCTTGCCACAGCCGCCCAGACCGTGCAGCACGTAGACCTGATCGGCTCCGCCGTCCGCAAGGGAGGTACGCAGTCGCGCCATCAGTTCCGACCGGTCGCGCAGGACGACCGGAGGGCGCCCCACGGCCGGCCGCCTCACGGAGTCCGGCGCAGCCCCCGGCACGGCCGTCCGGGGGTCACCGTGGTGGTGGTGCTCGGTGATGTACTGGTCCCCGGTGGCCTGGTAGACCCGGCCGTTGCCCTCCGCACGGCCCTCGGTCGACCCGCTCACCGCTCGGTGATGCGCAGATCGCGGCCGGCCTGGTAGACCCGGGAGTCGCCGGAGGCGGTGGCGCGCTGTGAGACAGCCGGTCCGGGTGCCGGGCCGGGGGCGAGTTCGTCCAGGAGGCTCCGCAGCTCCACCACCACCTCGGGCCGGTCGACCAGCAGCCGCCGGATCCGGCCCTGCCACTCGGCTGCCAGCTCGGCCTCGGAGCCCGGGTGCACCGCCAGGTCCTCGCGGGTGCTGTCCAGCTCGGCGGCCACCGCATCGGCCCGTTCCGGCCGGGCCCGCCGCCAGAGGGCGACGATGCCGTCCCTGGTGCGCTCCCAGGAGTCGGTCGCCATCAGTGTGACGAGGGTCAGGCTCGCACTCTGTGCGAGCGTGGTCAGCTCCGGGTCCATGGCGCATGCTCCTCGCGCTGCCGCTTAATGGTTGTCATATCAGTTGGCCGTGGGTGGTCCGAGCGGGGCGATCTCCCTCTCGAAGAACTCCGAGAACTCCTCGCCCTTGCGGCACAGCGTTTCGAATTCGGTGACGGTCGTCGCGATCTGTCCGGGTTCGGTGAAACGGCGCGCTCCCGCACCCTTCAATTCCTCGTCGTAGATCACGGCGTACATCACCGAATCACCCAGGACGACGACCTCGGGGAGCGGTGCGTCGCGCTCCAGGTCCGCGATCTCCCGTGCGTCCAGCACGCGAATCTCCTCGCCCAGCTCCGACCGGAGCCGGAAGGAGTTCATTTCCCACTGGAGGTACGGAGTCACCGGGAATTCGACGATACGAAGCCTCCGGAACGCCAGGCCGCGTCCGGCGGATTCCTGGAAGTACGCGGCAACGGAATCCCTTTCGGCCTCGATCAGCCGCAAGGCGGCCGCCCAGTCCCCGGCGGCGAAAGCGTCCCAGCTCGGTGAGCCCTGCTCCTTGAACGTCTGGCCGCGTTCGATCTTGGCAAGGAGGCGGATGCCGCCCTCGTGGAACCGGCTGAAGTCGGCCAAGTAGTCGGGCCGCGCGAGGACCTCGCCGCCGTTGCCGCGGAAGCACTCAAACACCGGGGATGTCCCCCTTAGCCGCGACGAGCATGCTGCGGGGGATGACCACGAGGCGTTCGTCCGCGCCGATCGAGACTCCGTCCGGCAGGCGGGTGCCGAGGGAGGTGGTGAGGTCGCGTCCGATCACCGCGACGTCGCCGTTCTCCAGCTCCCAGATGTCCGGGCATTCAGGGCCGGAATTGGTCGCACCCAGTTCCAGGGCCGACTTGCCCAGGCGCCGCTTGAAGTCCGTTGCCGGGTCCGCTTCCCATGGCCTGCTCATGGTGTCGCCCTTCCGCTGCCTCGCCTTCAATATAGCAGTGACGATCTATCAAATTCCTTGCCGAATAAAGCATTTGGCCTGATCGACGGGTTCGGTCGCTCCGTCGGCGGGAGCACGGATCAGGCCGGGCTGAGCCTGGTGCGGATGCCGTCGAAGTGGGTGCGCATCGCGCTTACCGCGCGCAGGCCGTCGGCCGCCGCCACCGCCGCGACGATCTCGCGGTGCTGGGCGCAGGTGACCCATGGGTCCTGGTGGCCGTCGTCGAGGTCCTCGCGCACCCGGTCCATCGCCGCCCAGAAGGCGTCGAGCACCTCGCTGAGCAGGTGGTTTTCGAGCGAGGCGTACAGCGCGAGGTGGAAGGCCCGGTCGGTGGCGCGGGCGACCCGGCCGGTGCCGGCCTCCTGTTCCATCTGCGCCACCAGCGCGCGCAGCACTTCGATGTCCTCGTCCGGGACCCCGGCCGCGACGGAGCCCACCAGTCCCGCTTCCAGGGCCTCGCGCACCTTCATCAGCTCGGCGAGGCCCGGTTCGCCCTGGCGGTGGCGGACCGCCGCGCGGAAGGCGAGTCCCTCGGCGAACGGCGACAGGGAGAGCGAGCCGACGAAGGTGCCGAATCCGCGCCGGATCTCGACGACGTTGACCGCCTGGAGCGACTTGAGCGCCTCGCGCACCGATACCCGCCCGGCGCCGAAGAGCTCCATCAGCTCGGCCTCCGTGGGCAGTGCGTCGCCGGGCGCGAGCCTGCGCTCCAGGATCAGTTCCTTGATCCTGCGCTCGATGTCCTGAGCCATGGTGGGCCGCGCCACAACGTCCTCCTGAGGTGCCGTTGCCCCTTGACCGGTCACAGGAGCATCTGTTTAAGGTGAAGCAAGACATAGGACATCTTACGTCTCACGTCTCGATCCGAGTAGCCGTACAGGCCCCGGATCGGTATCCCGATCAGCTGGAGCCTCCACCATGCCTCTGACCGCACCGCTGCACGGCGTAGTCCCGCCGGTCTGCACCCCGCTCGACCCCCGCGGGGAGGTCGACACCACGTCCCTCGCCCGGCTCGTCGAGCACCTCATCGCCGGGGGCGTGCACGGACTCTTCGCGCTCGGGTCCACCAGCGAGGTCGCCTACCTCACCGACGAACAGCGCGCGACGGTCCTGGAGACCGTGGTCAACGCGACCGACGGCCGGGTCCCGGTGCTGGCCGGGGTCATCGACACCACCACGGCCCGGGTCGTCGAGCATGCCAGGTCCGCCGCCCAGCTGGGCGCTGACGCACTGGTCGCGACCGCGCCGTTCTACACCCGCACCCACGGCAAGGAGATCGCCGGGCACTTCCGCCGGCTGCGCGCCGAGGTGGACCTGCCGCTGTTCGCGTACGACATCCCGGTCGCCGTGCACAGCAAGCTGTCCGCCGCACTGGTCCGTGAGCTCGCGGAGGACGGCACCCTGGCCGGGCTCAAGGACAGCAGCGGCGACGAGGGCGGGCTGCGCAGGCTCGTCGTCGAGCTCGGTGGCCGCGAGGGGCGCGCGCGGGGTCCGGTGCCGGAGTTCAGCATCCTCACCGGCTCCGAACTGACCGTGGACGCGGCCCTGCTGGCCGGGGCCGACGGTGTCGTCCCGGGTATCGGCAACGTGGACCCCTCCGGCTATGTGCGGCTCTACGAGGCCGCGCGGGCCGGGGACTGGACGCTGGCCGCGAAGGAGCAGGAGCGGCTCATCAAGCTGTTCGCCATGGTCGACGTCGGCCCAGAGGCGGACATGGGGCGCAGCTCCTCGGCGCTCGGCTCGTTCAAGTCGGCGCTCCGGCTGCTGGGCATCATCGACTGCGGCGACACGGCGTTCCCGCAGATCCAGCTGTCCGCCGAATCCGTCGCGCTGGTCTCCGGACTGCTGCGCGCCGCCGGTCTGCCGCCGGTCCGATGACCTCGCCAGCTCGGACAGCGCGGGCCGGACGGCCGGTCGTCGGCCTCGATCTCGGCGGTACGAAGATCGCCGCCGCGCTCCTCGCCGCGGACGGCACGGTCCTGGCCCGCCACAGCCGTCCCACCCCGGCCCGTGACGGTGCGGCGGCGGTGCTCGACGCACTCGCCGCCGCCGCGGCCGAGGTCGACCCCGGCAAGACCGCCGCGGTGCTCGGCATCGCGGCGGCCGGGGTGATCGATCCCCGCACCGGCATGGTCACCAGCGCCACCGACTCCATCCGCGGCTGGGCCGGTACCGCTCTGGGCGCCGGTCTCGCGGACCGTACCGGGTACCCGGTGGCCTGCGACAACGACGTACGCGCCACGGCCGGGCCGGAACTCGCGGCGCTGGCCGCGGACGGTACGGGACACGGCTCACTGCTCTTCGCCGCCATCGGCACCGGGGTCGGCGGCGCCATCGCCGTCGACGGGCGGATGCTGCACGGCGCGTCCGGCATCGCCGGGCACCTCGGCCATCTGCCCAGCCCAGAGGCGGCCGGGCTGCCCTGCACCTGCGGCGCCACCGGCCACCTGGAGGTCATCGCCTCCGGGCCCGGTATCGCCGCCCACTACGAGCGGCTCACCGGCGCCCCGGTGGACCGGCTGGAGACCGTTGCCGCGCGGGCCGCGCGCGGCGACACCGACGCCGTGTCCGCCATCACCACCGGGGCGGCCGCCGCCGGCCATGTGCTCGGCGGACTCGCCAACGCCTTCGGCCCCGACCGGGTCGTCGTCGGCGGCGGGGTCCCGCGCATCGGCGCCCTGTACGAGGACGCCCTGCGGACAGCCTTCGCCTCGGAACTGATGGAGCCGCTGCGCGGACTCGTACCGCGGGCTCCGCTCCTCGGCCACGACGCGGCCGTGCTCGGAGCGGCCGCCCTGACCACCACCCTTCCCCTCCACCACCCGGGAGCTCTCCGATGACCGCACAGAAACTGGCCGCCCTCCTCGAGGGCAAGCTGATCGTGTCCTGCCAGGCCCCGCCCGGTGACCCCATGCGGGAGACCGCCACCCTGGTGCGCCTCGCGCAGTCGGCGGTCGCCGGTGGCGGCGCCGCGATCCGGGCCAACGAGCCGGCGGTCGTCGCCGCGATCGTCGAGACCGTCGACCTGCCGGTCATCGGCCTGTGGAAGGACGGCGACATCGGCGTCTACATCACGCCGACCGTCCGGCACGCCCTGGCGGTCGCCGAGGCGGGTGCGGCCGTCGTCGCCGCCGACGCCACCGACCGGCCGCGCCCCGACGGCTCGACGTTCGCCGAGCTCGTCGAGGCCGTCCACGCGGCCGGCGCCCTGGTCATGGCCGATGTCTCCACCCTCGAAGAGGGCGTGGCGGCGGCCCGGCTGGGCGCGGACTTCGTCTCCACGACACTGTCCGGCTACGTTCCCGGTACCCCGAAGCAGACCGGCCCCGACCTCGATCTGGTCGCCGCGCTGTCCGCCGCGATCGACGTCCCGGTCGTCGCCGAAGGCCGTATCAACACCCCAGAGGAGGCGGCCGAGGCCCTGCGCCGCGGGGCGCACAGCGTCGTCGTCGGCACCGCCATCACCGCTCCCACGGCCCTGACCGCCCGCTTCGTCGCGGGCATCGCCCGGCCCTGACCCTCCCCCACCACGCGGGGCGGCTGTTCAAGGGAGAGCGCCGTCCCGCATCCTGGAGTCACCGTGCAGACCACATCACCCCCCACGCTCCCCTGGTACCGCCAGGTCAGCCGCACCCAGTGGAAGTCGTTCTTCGCCGCCTGGATCGGCTATGTCCTCGACGGCTTCGACTTCGTGCTGATCACCCTCGTGCTGACGGAGATCAGTGACGAGTTCGGCCTGAGCACGGTGCAGGCGGCCAGTCTGATCTCCGGCGCGTTCATCACCCGCTGGCTGGGCGGGGCGGTGCTCGGCGCCATCGGTGACCGGTACGGCCGCAAGCTCTCCATGGTGCTGAGCATCCTGCTGTACTCGGTGGGCACCTTCGCCTGCGGGTTCGCCTGGAACTACCACAGCCTGTTCGCCGCCCGGCTGGCCATCGGCATGGGAATGGCCGGTGAGTACAGCGCCAGCTCCACGTACGTCATGGAGAGCTGGCCCGCCGGGATGCGCGGCCGGGCCAGCGGCTTCCTGATCTCCGGCTTCTCGGTCGGTTCTGTGCTCGCCGCCCAGGTCTACGACTGGGTGGTCCCCTCGCTCGGCTGGCGCTGGATGTTCTATCTGGGCCTCGTCCCGATAGCCGTCGCGCTGTGGATGCGACGCGCGCTGCCGGAGGCCGAGGAGTGGACGGAGTCCGTCGCGGAGAAGGGCGCCAGGCCCAATCCGTTCGGGCCGCTGTTCGTCACCCGCGGCCGGGCCACGGCCAACACGGTGCTGGTCGTCGTCGCGACGGTCTCGCTGTTCCTCGTCTTCACGCCCGGCGGCGCCGGGATGGTGCCGGTGCTCTCGGTGATCGCCGGTCTCTCGCTCGCCGCGTTCGCCGTGCAACTGGGCGGCAGGCGGAGCTGGGTGCTGTATCTGTCGATGATCGTGACGCTGTTCTTCGCGTTCCTGTACTCGTGGCCGATCCAGGCGCTGCTGCCGACGTATCTGAAGACCGAGCTGGGCTACAGCACGGACCAGGTCACCGACGTCCTGTACTTCGCCGGTTTCGGCACCATGGTCGGCTGCTGGGTCGCGGGCTTCCTGGGTGACCGGATCGGGGCGAAGAAGGCGTACGCGCTGACCCTGCTGGCCTCGCTCGCCTTCGTCTATCCGGTGTTCGCCGTGCAGGACAACCTGCTGGTGCTCGGCATCCTGCTCTTCCTGCTCCAGGCGACGAGCTTCGGCATCTCCGGGCTGCTGCCGCGCTACATCGGCGGGCACTTCCCGACGGCGAGCCGGGGTGCGGCGCTCGGCTTCACGTACAACGTGGGCGCTCTCGGCGGGGCCGTCGCCCCGGTCCTCGGCGCGCACCTCGCCTCCGGCATGGACCTGGGGCAGGCGCTGGCGGTGCTGACGTTCGCGGGCACGGTGATCGTGGTGGTGCTGGTCGGATTCGACGTACCGGCGCGGCTGAACCGGCTGACGGACCCGGACGCCACGCCGGACCACCTCGCGGTGGCGACGGCGGAGAAACCCGTGCCTGTGGCGCGGTAGGCCACCCGACCCGGCGCAGCCGTGCGGCTGCGCCGGGTCCTTTCACGAACCGGCCGGCGAGCACGCCGGCGAGGGCCGCGTGGCCGAGGCAGTGCGGGACGGTGGCGGTTCTCAGACCGCGATGCGCTCGAAGACCGCGGCGAGGCCCTGGCCGCCGCCGATGCACATGGTCTCCAGGCCGTAGCGGGCCTCGCGGCGGTGCAGTTCCCTGGTCAGCGTGGCCAGGATGCGGGCGCCGGTGGCACCGACCGGGTGGCCGAGGGAGACTCCGGAGCCGTTCACGTTGATCCGCTCCTCGTGGTCCTTCTCGCCGAGTCCCAGTGCGCGGGTGCAGGCCAGCACCTGCGCGGCGAAGGCCTCGTTGAGCTCGATCAGGTCCAGGTCGGCGAGGGTGAGCCCGGCGCGGGCGAGCGCCGTGCGGGTGGCGGGGACGGGGCCGATGCCCATGGTGGCGGCGGGCACCCCGGCACGGGCGAAGGAGACCAGCCGGACGAGCGGGGTGAGGCCGAGCCGCTGCGCGGTGGCGGCGCTGGTGACCAGGCAGGCGGCGGCCGCGTCGTTCTGGCCGCTGGCGTTGCCCGCGGTGACGGTGGCCGCCGGGTCGGCCTTGCCCATGATCGGGCGCAGGGCGGCGAGTTGTTCGGCGGTGGTGTCCGGGCGCGGGTGCTCGTCGGCGGTGACCACCGTCTCGCCCTTGCGGGTGCGTACGGTGACGGGGACGGTCTCCGCGCCGTACCGGCCCTCGGCCGCGGCCCGGCCGGCGCGCTGCTGCGAACGCAGGGCGAGGGCGTCCTGGTCGGCACGGCTGATGCCGTACTCCCGTCGCAGGTTCTCGGCGGTCTCGATCATGCCGCCGGGCACGGGGTGGTTCACGCCGCCCGCGGTGACCCGGCCCCGGGCGAGGCTGTCGTGGAGCTGGAGGCCGGGGCCCTTGATGCCCCAGCGGCCGTCGTGCGTGTAGTAGGGGGCGGCGCTCATCACGTCGACACCGCCCGCGATCACCACCTCGCTGAAGCCGGCCCTGATCTGCATCGCCGCGTCGAGGACGGCCTGCAGCCCGGAGCCGCAGCGGCGGTCGATCTGCGTGCCGGTGACGGACTGCGGGAGCCCGGCGTCGAGCGCGGCGACCCGGCCGATGGCGGGGGCGTCGGCGGACGGGTAGGCGCTGCCGAGGATCACCTCGTCGACCCGGTCCGGGTCGATTCCGGTGCGGGCGACGACCTCGGCGATGACGAGCGCGGCGAGGGAGGCCGGCGCCTGCCCCGCGAGCGCTCCGCCGAAGCGGCCGATGGGGGTGCGCAGCGGTTCGCAGATCACGACATCGTTCTGGTCGGGCACGGCGGGACCTTTCCGGGAGCGGGTACGGAGCGGAGGACGGGTACGGAGCGGAGGACGGGTACGGAGCGGAGGACGGGACGGGCTGGAGGGCGCGATCGGCGCGGGGAGGAGGCGGCAAGGGTGTGGGGTGACCCTCGCACCCGGCGACCGAGCCGGTCCAATATCCAGTTACCCCTGATTCGAGACGGAGCGCGTCTCAATCGGGGCGAGCGGTCACGAGGACGGTGTGGGCAGGGCGTTCTCCGCGACGGCGAGCACCGCGCGCAGGGCGGCGGACGGGTTGTCGGCCCGCCAGGCCAGAGCCGCCTGGCGCCGGATGGGCGGGCCGGCGAGCGGGCGGTAGACGAGGCCGTTCTGCTGGATGTGCTGGACGGAGGTGACGGTGAGGGTCACCCCGACGCCCGCGGCGACCAGCGCCAGAATCGTGTACGAGTCGGGGGCCTCCTGCACCACGCGCGGGTTGAACCCGGCGGCCTCGCAGGCCCCGACCATCGCGTCGCGCACGGTCGAGCCGGTGTTGGCGGGGAACGAGACGAACGGCTCCTCGGCCAGGACCCCGATGGGGACACTGTCCCGGGCGGCGAGCGGGTGGTCGGAGGGGAGCGCGCAGACCAGCTCCTCCTCGTCGATCACCCGGTGGGCCACGCCCGGCTGGGTCACCGGCAGCCGGACGAACCCCAGGTCCAGCGAGCCGTCCGCGACCCGCGCCAGCGCGACGTTGGCGTAGGTCTGGCCCGTCATCACCAGCTCGATGCCGGGGTGGGCCGCGCGCACCGCCCGGGTCAGCCGGGGCAGCGTCTCGTGGCTGGAGGCGCCCGCGAAGCCGATGCTGACCCGCCCGTACTCGCCGCGACCCGCGGCCTTCGCGGCCCGTACCGCGATGTCGAGGTCGTCGAGCACGGTCCGTACCGGCTGGAGGAACGACTCCCCCGCGCTGGTGAGCCGCACCGAGCGGGTGTTGCGCTCGAAGAGCTGGACGCCGAGCTCCTTCTCCAGTTGCCGGATCTGCTGGCTCAGCGGCGGCTGGGCCATCTGGAGCCGCTTGGCGGCCCGGCCGAAGTGCAACTCCTCGGCCACAGCGACAAACGCGGACAGATGACGCAGTTCCATACCCACCCCTCGCCTCAGCGATGATTGATTAATCAGCAGTCTTGATCCGACCTTAATTTGGTATTGGACAGCAATCAATGGCCGGTGGCACGGTAGGGCGACGCGCACGCACCGCGGGGCGCGACGACGCACACGCAGCGGAGGAGCACCGTGGCCGGTACGGACCGGAAAGACAGGACGGACCGGAAGGACAAGACGATGTCGATGAGGGCGGCGATCGCCGGCTTCGTCCACGACGGTGACACCGTCTGCCTCGAAGGCTTCACCCACCTCGTCCCGACCGCCGCGGGCCACGAGATCATCCGCCAGGGCCGCCGGGACCTGACGGTCGTCCGGATGACCGCGGACATCGTGGTGGACCAGATGCTCGCCGCGGGGTGCGTGACGCGCCTGGTCTCCTCCTTCGTGGGCAACTCCTCGGCCGGTTCGCTCGGTGAGCTCCGCCGCCGCGTGGAGAGCGCCGACCCGGCACCGCTCGCCTTCGAGGAGTACAGCCACTACGGGATGATCTGCCGCTATCTCGCAGGTTCCCAGCGGCTGCCGTTCTATCCGCTGCGCTCCTACGGGGGCAGCGATCTGCCGTCCGTCAACAGCGATCTGCGCAAGGTCACCTCGCCCTATCCTGGCCCGGACGGCGAACCCGAGCAGATCTACGTCGTACCGCCCGTCAACCCGGACGTGACGATCATCCACGCGCAGCGCGCCGACCGCGGCGGCAACACCCAGATATGGGGCCTGACGGGCATTCAGGCCGAGGCGGTGTACGCGGCGGGGAAGGCGGTCGTCGTCGTGGAGGAGATCGTGGACGACGAGGTGATCCGCTCCGACCCGAACCGCACCCTGGTTCCCGCCCACGCGGTCGACGCGGTCGTCCGCTGCCCGCGCGGCGCGCATCCGTCCTTCGCGCAGGGGTACTACGACCGGGACAACGCCTTCTACCGGGCCTGGTCACACATCAGCAAGGATCCGCGGCGGCTCCAGGACTGGCTGGACGAGTGGGTGCGCGGCACGGCGGACCACGCGGAGTACGTCGAGAAGCTCGGCGAGGAGTACTGGGCCGGGCTCGCGGTCGGCGAGGCGCTGAGCGAGCCGGTGAACTACGGGCGCCGGCTGTGAGCACCCACCGGCTCCGCGCGGATCCGCACACGGGACACGAGAGGGAACGGGTCATGACCACCACCGCACCGGGCACCATCACCTCGTCCGAGCTGCTCTCCGTCGTCGCCTCCCGCGAACTGGCCGGGCGCCGCACGGTGTTCGCCGGGATCGGACTGCCGACCCTCGCCACCGAACTGGCCCATCTGACGGTCGCCCCGGACATCGAGGTGGTGTACGAGTCCGGGGTCTGCGGCGCCCACCCCTCGCGACTGCCGGAGACCATCGCCGACGCCGTCCTGATCACGGGGGCGGAGGCGGTGATCTCGATGCCGATGCTCTTCGGCTGTGTGCTCCAGGGCGGCCACATCGATGTCGGGTTCCTCGGTGCCGCGCAGATCGACCGCTGGGGCAGCCTCAACACCTCGGTGATCGGTGACTGGGAGAGCCCGTCGGTGCGTCTGCCGGGTTCCGGGGGCGGGGTCGAGGTGATGGCCAACTCCCGCGAGGTCTTCGTGGTGATGCGCCGTCACGATCCGCGCTCCTTCCCCGCGGAGCTGGACTTCTGCACCACGCCCGGACCGGACCGCGCGCTGGCCGAGGGCATCCGGCCGCTGGGGGCCGGGGTCACCCGCGTCATCACCGAACTGGGCATCCTGGCCCGTGCGGGGGTGGGCGAGGAACTGCGGCTGGTCGCCGTCCACCCCGGCGTCACCGTCGAGCAGGTGAGGGCGGCCACCGGCTGGGACCTCCGGGTCGCCGGCACCGTCGAGGAGGTACCACCCCCGACGCGGGACGAGCTGCGGCTGCTGCGCGAGGATGTCGACCCGGACCGGGTGTACCTCCGCTGAACCCCACGGCCCGTCCGATCCACCCGTCCACCACCCCGAGAGGCCTCAACCGCCATGCGTATCAGGATCGTCGGAGCCGGAGCCATGGGCCGCGGCATCGCCCAGTGGGCGGCCGCCGCCGGACACACCGTCGAGCTGTGCGACGTACGGCCGGAGGCGGTGACCGAGGCGGCCGGCTTCGTACGCTCCATGCTGGAGCGGGCCGTGCGGAAGGGCCGGATGTCCGCCGGGGACGCGGCGGCCGCCGTGGACCGGCTGATCCCGCTGGCGGACCCGTGGGCCGAGGGCCCGCAGGTCGAGCTGGTCATCGAGGCCGTGCGGGAGGACCTCGCCACCAAGACGGAGGTCTTCGGCAGGCTGGAGCGGGTGCTGCCCGCCTCCGCCGTGTTCGCGACCAACACCTCCTCGCTGTCCGTGACCCGGATCGCCGCCGCGCTGGAGGACCCGGCGCGCCTGGCCGGGCTGCACTTCTTCAACCCGGTCCCCCTGATGCGGATCGTCGAGGTCGTGCCGGGCGCGGCCACCCGCCCCGGCATCCCGCCCCTGCTGACGGCGCTCGTGGAGAGCTGCGGGCACCGCGCGGTCACGGTCGCCGACACCCCCGGCTTCCTCATCAACCACGCCGGGCGCGGCCTGGTCACGGAGGCACTCGCGCTGCTGGAGGAGGCGGTCGGCGACCCGGCGGACATCGACCGGATCGCACAGGACGTACTCGGCCTGCGGATGGGCCCGTTCGAGCTGATGGACCTCACCGGGCTCGATGTGACCGCGGCGGTGATCGACTCGATCTGGGAGGGCTTCCGCCACGAGGACCGGCTGCGCCCCTCCTACCTGACCCCGAACCGGGTGGCGGCCTCTCTGCACGGCCGCAAGACCGGACGCGGCTGGTTCGTGTACGGCTCCGAGGCGCCCGCCCCGGCCGCGGAGGCGCCGGTCACGGGGGACGCGGACCGTCCGGTGCACGTCTTCGCCGACGCGGCGCACGCGCGGGACGCCACCGCCCTGCGCGAGGCGCTGACCGCCGCGGGCGCCACGGTCGGGTCCGGCCAGGAGCCCTCGGCCGGGGCCCTGGTGCTGGTCCCGGTCTGGGGCACCACGGTCGCCTCCGCGGTGGCCGCGCACCGGCTGCCCCCCGGGCGCACCTTCGGGGTGGACCCGCTGCCGGCGGCCGGGCGCCGCCGGGTGCTGGCCGTGACACCGGCCGCGGAACCGGCCGCCGCGCGGGACGCCCGCGCGGTACTGGCGCGGGCATCGGACGGCGGCGAGCCGTTCGCGGTCTCCGTGGTACGGGACACGGCGGGCTCGGTCGCCCAGAGGCTGCTGGCCTCGATCGTGTCGGTCTCCGCGTCCATCGCGGAACGCGCCCTGGCGACCCCGGCCGATATCGATCTGGCCGTCACGACCGGTCTCGGCTACCCGGTCGGACCGCTGGCCTGGGGCGACCGGATCGGCGCGGCCCGGATGCTGGAGCTGCACCGGGCCCTGTACGCGACGACCGGCGACCCGCGCCACCGCCCGAGCCGCTGGGTCACCGAACGCGCCGCACTGGGCCTGGCCCTGACGGACCCGGGCACGTCCCCGGCGGACTGCCTGGACGGCGCGGAGCGCGACAGCACGGGCTGAGCGCGGCCGGACGGGTGCGTGACCGGACGGGGTGCGTGACCGATTCGTACAAGACCGCGGGCCGGTGCCCGGCCTACGGTCGGACCATGACTCCACGACTCGACGCGCTCTCCATCACCACGGCGGATCTGGCCGCCTCGCTCGCCTTCTACCGCCGGCTCGGCCTCGACATCCCCGCCGACGCGGAATCCGCACCGCATGTCGAGGTGACCCTCCCGGGCGGGCAGCGCCTGTTGTGGGACACCGAGGACGTCGTGCGCTCCTTCGACCCGGAATGGGCGGCGGCGGACGGCGGGGAACGGCTCGGGCTCGCCTTCCTCTGCGACGGTCCGGCGGAGGTCGACTCCGTCTACGAGGAACTGACCGGCGCCGGGTACCGCGGTCATCTGAAGCCGTGGGACGCCGTATGGGGGCAGCGGTACGCGGTGGTGCTCGACCCGGACGGCTGCGCGGTGTCGCTGTTCGCCGCGACACCCTCCTGAGGCGACGCGGCCCAGAGGCCCCCGGCCGGACCGGCGGTCCGCTCCCCCGGGTGGTCTCAGGCGAAGTATCCGGTCAGGGTGGTCCCGGCCAGTTCCCGCATCTCCCGGGCGAGATGCGCCTGGTCGGCGCAGCCCGCGGCGAGCGCGGACTCGGCGTACGGCATTCCGGAGCGTACGAGAGCCAGTGCGCGCTGGAGCCGCAGGATCCGGGCGAGCGTCTTGGGGCCGTATCCGAAGGCCGCCAGCGAGCGGCGGTGCAACTGGCGCGCGCCGAGGCCGACCGCCTGTGCCGTGTCCGCGACGGACCGGCCGCTGTCCAGGTACCCGGCGACGAAGCGCATCGCCGGGTCCGGCGGTGCGGTACCGGCCGCCCTGCGCAGGGCGATCTCCTCCAGGGCCGCGGCCGGGTCGACGGCCTCCGCGACCCGCTCGGTAAGTTCCCGGACCTCCGCGTCCGGCCACAGCCCGGCCAGCGCGATCCTGCGGTCGCGCAGTTCGTGCGCGGGCACGCCGAGCAGGGCGGGCGCCGTGCCCGGGGCGAAGCGGATGCCCGCGACACCGCCACCGCCGGTCACGGACGCGGGTTCCGCGTGGGTGTCCGGGCCCGCGACGAGCAGCCGGCCGCCGATCCAGAGCAGGTCCATGCAGCCGTCGGGCAGCACCGGATGGACCGAACCCCGCGGCACGGTCAGGGTCCACACCCGCGCACCGTCCACCCGCGACGCGCGCTCCTCGTACCTGTCGCCCATGGGCACTATTGTCGTCGACCGACGGAGAACGGGCGGAATCGGCATCCCGGGGGCGGCCATGGC
Organism: Streptomyces sp. NPDC087428; assembly: GCF_044744085.1. Taxonomy (NCBI): domain Bacteria; kingdom Bacillati; phylum Actinomycetota; class Actinomycetes; order Kitasatosporales; family Streptomycetaceae; genus Streptomyces; species Streptomyces sp. NPDC087428. The sequence continues at coordinate 77,890 of NZ_JBIUXR010000008.1, read as the reverse complement.
GGCACTGATGGAGTTCACCACCGACAGCGGCGCGACGGTGACGGTCGAGGTCGACCGGCACGCCCCGGGTGCGCAGCTGGTCTCACGCGACGGGAACGCCCTGGCCCGGTCGGGGCGCACCTTCGACAGTGCGCTCCAGGGGATCCGGGCGGCGGCCGAATCGGCGCTGGCGGTGTTCCGGGACGGCTCGCTGAAGCCGGACGGGGTGGAGATCGAGTTCGGGGTGAAGATCACCACCGAGGCCGGGGCCGTGATCGCGAAGAGCGCGGTGGAGGGCCATCTGTCGGTCAAGCTGTCGTGGTCGCCCGGTTCGACGCCCGGGACCGTGCCGGCGCCACCGCCCGTACCGGCGCAGCAGACCGCACCCGCCCCGGAGGTACCGCCGGCCGCGCCTGCCGCCCCCTGACGGCCGGTCTCACTCGCCGGGCTGGTACGGCTTGTCCGCTTCCTTCTCGCGGCCCGGCTGAAGCCTGGACTTCACGTCGTCGGGCGGCAGGAACCGGGACCACCGCTCCGGGAACTCGGACGGCATGTAGGGGCTGTCCCCCTCGTCCCCGTCCTCCTCGTCGTCCATGTCGTCGTTCCAGCTCTCCGCCTGGGTGCGGGCCACGAACTCCGCCGCCTGGACCGCGCGCACCCGGTCGTTGGCCGCACGTGCCGCGGCCGTCGCCACCGAGGGCCACACCCGGTCGATGGCCGCGTTGACGGCGGCGCCCACCAGCACCGCGAACGCGGAGACGCCGATCCACAGCAGTACGGCGATCGGCGCGGCCAGGGAGCCGTAAATCGTCGGTCCCTCGACCGTACTGGTGAGGTAGATCCGCAGCAGGAAGCTGCCCAGCACCCAGATCGCGAGCGCCATCAGCGCGCCCGGTGTGTCCTCGATCCAGGGCGAGCGGACGGGGACGGACACGTGGTAGAGCGTCGTCAGGAAGGCGATGGACAGGAGTATCACCAGGGGCCAGTACATGACGCTTATCAGCTCGGTGCCCCAGGGGATGTACTCCACGACCCGGTCCGGGCCGACCACCAGGAGCGGCAGCACGATCGCGCCGAGCAGCAGCGCCACCACGTACAGCGAGAAGGCGAGCATCCGGGTCTTGACGATGCCGCGCTGGCCGTCCAGGCCGTACATCACGGTGATGGTGTCGATGAAGACGTTGACCGCGCGGGAGCCGGACCAGAGCGCGATCGCGAAACCGATCGAGATGACGTCGGGCCGGGCCCCGGTGGTGACATCCGCCAGGAGCGGTTTGGCGAAGTCGTTGACGCCCCGCTGGGAGAGCACGGTCTGCGCCGCGCTGAGGATGTTGTTCTCGATGGAGGCGACCGTGGTGGTGCTGGTCCACTCGTCGACGTAGCCGAGCAGGCCGATCAGTCCCAGCAGCAGCGGCGGCAGGGACAGCAGGGTGAAGAACGCCGCCTCCGCGGCGAGTCCCAGAATGCGGTACTCCATGCACGAGTTGACGGTGTCCTTGAGCAATTGCCACGCCATCTGCCGCTTGGAGACGTTGCGGTAGAGGACTCGGGCCCGGTGGAGCCGGCCCGGTGGCCGCTCGGGTGTTTCATTTGCTGCCTGCACGTCCTTACCGTATCGACATGGCAGCCACCACCCACACAGTGTCCAACCAGGCCCCTCCCCTGTCCGGCTACGACGTCTTCTCCGCGGACCGGGCACTCACCGAAGCCGTGGACCGGCACCTCCCACCCGGACTGCTCGACGAGGCGCGGGCCGGGCTCGTCCGGCTCGGCCGGTCCGCCGGTTCCGCGCAGGCGCAGCGGTGGGGTGCGCAGGCGAACGAGAACCCGCCCCGGCTGCGCACCCACGACCGCTACGGAAACCGGGTCGACGAGGTGGAGTTCCATCCGTCCTGGCACCGGCTGCTCGGCCATGCCGTCTCCGCGGGTCTGACCGACGCCTGGGACCGGCCGGGCGGTCATGTGCGCCGGGCGGCCGGTTTCCTGGTCTGGACGCAGGCCGAGGCGGGCCACGGCTGTCCGCTCTCGATGACCCACGCGGCGGTGCCCGCGCTGCGCACCGATCCGGCGACGGCCGCCGCGTGGGAGCCGCTGCTGACCTCGCACGTGTACGAGGAGGGGCTGCGGCCGGCCGGGGACAAGGCCGGTGTGCTCCTCGGGATGGGCATGACGGAGAAGCAGGGCGGCACGGACGTGCGGTCCAACACGACGCGCGCCGAACCCCTGTCCGGTGACGACGGGTATCTGCTCACCGGGCACAAGTGGTTCTGCTCGGCGCCGATGTCCGACGGCTTCCTGGTGCTGGCGCAGGCCCCGGCCGGTCTGACCTGTTTCCTGCTGCCCCGGGTGCTGCCGGACGGCACCCGCAACGCCTTCGCGATCCAGCGGCTCAAGGACAAGCTGGGCAACCGGTCCAACGCCTCCGCGGAGGTGGAGTTCGACGGTACGTGGGCGCGCCGGGTCGGTGAGGAGGGGCGCGGGGTCCGCACGATCATCGACATGGTGGCGGCGACCCGGCTGGACTGTGTGATCGGTTCGGCCGCGCTGATGCGGCAGGCGGTGGCGCAGGCGGTCCACCACGCCACGTACCGCAGCGCGTTCGGCGGGGTGCTCGTCGACAAACCGCTGATGCGCAACGTGCTGGCCGATCTGGCGCTGGAGTCGGAGGCGGCGACGGTGCTGGCGATGCGGCTGGCGGCCGCGTACGACGCCGGGACGGAGAGCGAGCTGGCGTTCCTGCGGATCGCGGTGCCGGCGGCCAAGTACTGGGTGACGAAGCGGTCCACGCCGATGGTGGGCGAGGCGCTCGAATGCCTGGGCGGCAACGGATACGTGGAGGAGTCGGGGATGCCCAGGCTGCTGCGCGAGGCGCCGCTCAACTCGATCTGGGAGGGCTCGGGGAACGTACAGGCGCTGGATGTGCTGCGGGCGCTCCGGCGCGAGCCGATGGCGCTGAACGCGTTCCTCTCTGAGGTCGGCCGGGCGCGCGGCGCCGATCACCGGCTGGACCGGGCGATCAGGAACCTGCTGACCGAGCTCGCGGACCTGGAGGGCATCGAGGCGCGGGCGCGGCGGCTGGTGGAGCGGATGGCGCTGGTGCTCCAGGGTTCGCTGCTGGTGCGCTGGGCGCCGCCGGAGGTCGCCGACGCGTTCTGCGCGTCACGGCTGGGCGGGGACTGGGGCGCGGCGTTCGGGACGCTGCCGCACACCCTGGATCTGGCGTCGGTCGTGGAACGGGCGCGGCCCGTGGAGCGTTGAGCGGAGGGGGACGGTCCGCCGGGGCAGCAACAGAGGGTGGTGCTGCGCCGACACGGCACCACCCTCCATGCTGTACACACCGGGCTGCGAGGCCGAGGCCGCGCCGTCCGGTGTACCGCCACTCTTGTACGGACCGGGGAGCGTCGCCAGAGTTGCAGAGGGTTGCAACCATTATGTGGAGTTGCGGTACGGGGACCCCGGCAGCGGCAGGATGGGGCCCGCGGCCTTGACACGGGAAACAAGAGGCTCCAGGGGGGATCCGGCATGGAGGCACGTCCTGTCGATGTGATGCGGCTGGCTGTCCGGGAGTCGGACCGGGCCGTGCGCCTGGTCCACCGGGCCCGTGAGGCCCGGCTGGCGGGCGAGCGCATGCCGGTCGCGCCGCGGGCCGAGATCGGGGCCTCGTGGGACCGGGTGCTGCGCAGCGGGGTCGATCCGGAGAAGTCCACCCACAGCGTCCTGCTGGAGCCGGACGAGATCGAGCACCGGCGCCGCAGCTCCGCGCTGGGTGAGGTGATGCCGCTGCTCGGCGACGCCCTGACGGCGATCGCGGACGCCTCGCAGCAAATCATGGTGGTCACCGATGTGGAGGGCCGGGTGCTGTGGCGCCAGGGCAACACGGGGGTGCTGCGCCGGGCCGACGACATCTGTCTGGCCGAGGGCGCCGCCTGGTCGGAGGAGAGCACCGGCACCAACGCGATCGGCACGGCGATCGCCGTGCGCACCCCGGTGCAGGTCCACTCCGCGGAGCACTTCGTGCGCAGTCTGCACGGGTGGACGTGTGCGGCGGCCCCGGTGCGCGATCCGCGGGACGGCCGGCTGATGGGGATCGTCGACATCAGCGGGCCCGCGTCCACCTTCCATCCGACGACGCTCGCCCTGGTCGGCTCGGTGGCCCGGCTGGCCGAGAGCGAGATCAGGACCCGGCATCTGGAGTCCATCGACCGGCTGCGCTCGGTGGCGGCGCCGATGCTCTGCCGGCTGGGCGGCCGGGCGATGGCCGTGGACCCCCACGGCTGGCTGGCGGCGGTCACCGGGATGCCGCCGGTGGACCGGCTGCCGCTGCCGAAGTCCCTCCAGCAGGGCCGGGTGTGGCTGCCCTCGCTCGGGATGTGCCGGGTGGAGCCGCTGCCGGGCGGCTGGCTGGTGCAGGTGGCGGACGGAGCGACGGACAGCCCGCCGCGCCGGGTCGTGCTCGATCTGAGCCGGCCGCGCGGACTCGCGGTGAACGTGGTGAGCCCGGTGGGCGCCTGGGCCCAGCGGCTCTCCCCGCGCCATGCCGAGCTGCTGTTCGCGCTGGCGCTGCACCGGGAGGGGCGTACCGCGTCCGAGCTGGCGGAGGACATCTTCGGAGATCCGACCCGGACGGTGACGGTACGGGCCGAGATCTCCCGGCTGCGGCGTCATCTCGCGGAGGTGCTGGCGCACCGCCCGTACCGCTTCGGCGACGGGGTCGAGGTGGAGGTGATCCACCCGGAGCACCCGGCGGATCTGCTGCCGCGCTCGAAGGCCCCGGTGGTGACGGCGGCGCGCAGCGCCCGCTGAACGGTGTTCTCGCAGGTCCTGGGCGTCCGTCTGCCGGGACCGGCTTGGGCCGGGGCCGCGGGGCATGGTTTTCTGGCAGTCATGAGCAACCCCGCGCGCCCCGCCGAACCGACCGCCGAGGTGACCGTCTGGTCCCTGGAGCAGACCTCCCCCGATGATCTGCGGCCCTCCGCCGTACCGGAGGGGGACATCCGGATCGTCCGGTCCGGGACACCGCTGCCCGAGTTCAGCCGCTTCCTCTACACGGCGGTCGGCGGCGACATCCGGTGGACGGACCGGCTGACGATGACCTACGCGCAGTGGCAGGAGGCGCTGGACCGGCCCGGCGCGGAGACCTGGGTGGCGTACGCGGACGGCACACCGGCCGGGTACATCGAGCTGGACCCGCAGGACGACGGCGTGGTCGAGATCATGTACTTCGGTCTCATACCGGCGTTCCGGGGGCGCCGGATCGGCGGCCATCTGCTCGCGTACGGGGCGGCCCGCGCCTGGGACCTGGCGGAGCGGTGGCCGCAGCGGCCGGCGACGAAGCGGGTGTGGCTGCACACCTGCTCCAAGGACGGGCCCCACGCCATGGACAACTATCTGCGGCGCGGCTTCCGGCTCTTCGACACCAGGACCGAGCTGGAGCCCGAGGTCGCCACTCCGGGGCCGTGGCCCGGTTCAGGCCGGGAGCTGCATCCGTAACCGTTCACTCGGAGGAAATACGCATGGTTGTCCGGTTATCCGGACGGTCCGGCGCCCGGCACCTCAGTGACGGGCGCCACATGATCTCACCTGTCGGGACAGTCTCGTCCACATCATGGATAGTGGTGGACTGGTCCGAGATTCGCGTGACACGCTTCCGTCATGTCTGGAACTGGAATTGCCTTGGTGAGTCGACGCCACGTCGACCTCGGCCGCATGTCCAGCGCCATCTGTCCGGCGAGCTGAGAGTCTCCAGCACCGCCGCGATCCCCTTTTCTCTGCAAACCCTGCGCACCGCCGCGCCCAGACGCGAGTGTGCAGTTCAGAGCCGCCCTCCTGCAGTCCCGAAGGACGTACTGTCATGGCCGCTACCCCGGAACAGCCTGCGCCCGCCACCCCTCGCCGCAAGGCAGGACGCCACCGTGGCGAAGGTCAGTGGGCCCTGGGGCACTACACCCCCCTCAACGGCAATGAGCAGTTCAAGAAGGACGACGACAGTCTCAACGTGCGGACACGCATTGAGACGATCTACTCCAAGCGTGGGTTCGACTCGATCGACCCCAACGACCTTCGCGGACGCATGCGTTGGTGGGGCCTGTACACGCAGCGCAAGCCCGGCATCGACGGCGGCAAGACCGCGATCCTGGAGCCGGAGGAGCTGGACGACCGCTACTTCATGCTCCGGGTCCGCATCGACGGCGGCCGGCTGACGGCGGCGCAGCTGCGGGCCATCGGTGAGGTCTCGCGGGACTACGCGCGGGGCACCGCCGACGTCACCGACCGGCAGAACATCCAGCTGCACTGGATCCGCATCGAGGACGTCCCGGCCATCTGGCAGAAGCTGGAGGCCGTCGGCCTGTCCACCACGGAGGCCTGCGGCGACTGCCCCCGGGTGATCATCGGCTCCCCGGTGGCGGGGATCGCCGCCGACGAGATCATCGACGGGACCCCGGCGGTCGACGAGATCCACGACCGCTACATCGGCAGCAAGGAATTCTCCAACCTGCCGCGCAAGTTCAAGACCGCGATCTCCGGCTCGCCCGTGCAGGACGTGGTCCACGAGATCAACGACATCGCCTTCGTCGGCGTCGTTCACCCCGAGCACGGCCCCGGCTTCGACCTCTGGGTCGGCGGCGGCCTCTCGACCAACCCCCGGCTCGCCGAACGCCTGGGCGCCTGGGTGCCGTTGGACGAGGTCGCCGATGTCTGGGCCGGCGTGGTCGGGATCTTCCGGGACTACGGATACCGGCGGCTGCGCACCCGTGCCCGGCTGAAGTTCCTGATGGCCGACTGGGGCCCCGTCAAGTTCCGCCAGGTGCTGGAGGACGAGTACCTCAAGCGGCCGCTGCTCGACGGCCCCGCCCCCGAGCAGCCCAGCAGCCGCTGGCGCGACCACGTGGGCGTCCACCAGCAGCAGGACGGCCGCTTCTACGTCGGGTTCGCGCCCCGGGTCGGCCGGGTCGACGGTCCCACCCTGATCAAGATCGCCGAGCTGGCCGCCGCGCACGGCTCCGACCGGCTGCGCACCACCGTCGAGCAGAAGATGCTGATCCTCGACGTGGAACCGGACCGGATCGACTCGCTGTCCGCCGGACTCGAGGAGCTCGGCTTCCAGGTGAAGCCGTCCCCGTTCCGCCGCGGCACGATGGCCTGCACCGGCATCGAGTACTGCAAGCTGGCGATCGTCGAGACCAAGGCGCGCGGTGCCTCGCTCATCGACGAACTGGAGCGCCGCCTCCCGGAGTTCGACGAGCCGCTCACCATCAACATCAACGGCTGCCCCAACGCCTGCGCCCGCATCCAGACCGCGGACATCGGTCTCAAGGGCCAGCTCATGCTGGACGCCGAGGGCAACCAGGTGGAGGGCTACCAGGTGCACCTGGGCGGCGCGCTCGGCCTGGAGGCCGGATTCGGGCGCAAGGTCCGCGGCCTGAAGGTCACTTCGGACGAACTGCCCGACTACGTCGAGCGGGTCCTGGGGAACTTCCAGAAGGAGCGCGAGGGCGACGAGCGCTTCGCGACCTGGGCCGCACGCGCCAGTGCGGAGTCGCTGGCATGAGCGAGCGCGCCGCACCGTTCCACTGCCCCTACTGCGGTGACGAGGACCTGCGCCCGCACGAGACGGGGCACGGGGCCTGGGAATGCGCCTCCTGCAACCGGGCGTTCCAGCTGAAGTTCCTGGGCCTGCTGACCCGGGGGCTGGCGCGCAACGACGGTGAAGGGGACGGGATATGACGGACACCCTGAAGATCGAAGAGCTCACGTCGCAGGACCTCAGGGAGCTGGCGGAGCGGGCCGGCCGCGAGCTGGAGGACGCCTCCGCACCGGAGATCCTGCAGTGGGCCACCCGGACCTTCGGGCCGCGCTTCTGCGTCACCTCCTCGATGGAGGACGCGGTCGTCGCCCACCTCGCCTCCCGGGCCCTGCCCGGCGTGGACGTGGTCTTCCTCGACACCGGCTACCACTTCCCCGAGACGATCGGCACCCGCGACGCGGTGGAGGCGGTGATGGACGTCCACGTCATCACGCTGACCCCGCGGCAGAGCGTGGCCGAGCAGGACGCCGAGTACGGTCCGCGGCTGCACGACCGCGACCCCGACCTCTGCTGCAAGCTGCGCAAGGTCAAGCCGCTGGAGGAGGGCCTGACCTCGTACACGGCCTGGGCGACCGGGCTGCGCCGCGACGAGTCCCCCACCCGGGCGAACACACCGGTGGTCGGCTGGGACGAGAAGCGGCAGAAGGTCAAGGTCTCGCCGATCGCCCGCTGGACCCAGGACGACGTGGACGCGTACGTCGCGGAGCACGGTGTGCTCACCAACCCGCTGCTGATGGACGGTTACGCCTCCGTGGGCTGCGCGCCCTGCACCCGCCGGGTGCTGGAGGGCGAGGACGCACGCGCCGGCCGCTGGGCCGGGCGCGGGAAGACCGAGTGCGGGCTGCACGGCTGATGACGACTGATCAGGAGACTTCGATGAGCGTGACGGAGACGGGAGCCACCATCTGGCTGACCGGTCTGCCGAGCGCGGGCAAGACCACCATCGCCTACGAACTCGCCGGGCGGCTGCGCGGCGAGGGCCACCGGGTGGAGGTGCTGGACGGCGACGAGATCCGGGAGTTCCTCTCCGCGGGCCTCGGCTTCTCCCGCGAGGACCGGCACACCAACGTCCAGCGGATCGGCTTCGTCGCCGGACTGCTGGCGGCGAACGGCGTGAAGGTCCTGGTCCCGGTCATCGCGCCGTACGCGGACAGCCGGGACGCGGTCCGCAAGCGGCACCAGGCCGAGGGCACCGCGTATCTGGAGGTGCATGTCGCCACTCCGGTCGAGGTGTGCTCGGTGCGCGACGTGAAGGGGCTTTACGCCAAGCAGGCGGCGGGCGAGATCAGCGGGCTGACCGGGGTGGACGACCCCTACGAGGCTCCCGAGTCGCCGGATCTGCGGATCGAGTCGCACCAGCAGACCGTGCAGGAGTCCGCGGCGGAGCTGTACGCGCTGCTGAGCGAGAGGGGTGCAGCGTGACGACCGTCGCGACTGTGTCGGAAGGCACCGGCAATCCGTACGCACTCAGCCACCTGGACTCCCTGGAGTCCGAGGCGGTGCACATCTTCCGCGAGGTGGCGGGGGAGTTCGAGCGGCCGGTGATCCTGTTCTCCGGCGGCAAGGACTCGATCCTGATGCTGCACCTGGCGCTCAAGGCGTTCGCGCCCGCGCCGGTGCCGTTCACGCTGCTGCACGTGGACACCGGGCACAACTTCCCCGAGGTCCTGGAGTACCGGGACCGCACGGTCGCCGAGCACGGGCTGCGTCTGCACGTGGCGTCCGTGCAGGAGTACATCGACGCCGGGAAGCTCCGCGAGCGCCCCGACGGCACCCGCAACCCGTTGCAGACCGTGCCGCTGACCGAGGCGATCCAGCAGCACCGCTTCGACGCGGTGTTCGGCGGCGGCCGCCGCGACGAGGAGAAGGCGCGCGCCAAGGAGCGGGTCTTCTCGCTGCGCGACGAGTTCTCCCAGTGGGACCCGCGCCGCCAGCGCCCCGAGCTGTGGCAGCTGTACAACGGCCGGCACGCCGCCGGTGAGCACGTCCGGGTGTTCCCGATCTCCAACTGGACCGAGCTCGACGTGTGGCAGTACATCGAGCGCGAGGGCATCGAGCTCCCGCAGATCTACTTCGCCCATGAGCGCGAGGTCTTCAGCCGCTCCGGGATGTGGCTGACCGCGGGCGCCTGGGGCGGCCCCAAGGAGCACGAGAGGACGGAGACCCGGCAGGTCCGCTACCGCACGGTCGGCGACATGTCCTGCACCGGCGCCGTCGACTCCGACGCCACCACGCTGGACGCCGTGATCACCGAGATCGCCGCCTCCCGGCTCACCGAGCGGGGCGCGACCCGCGCCGACGACAAGGTGTCAGAGGCCGCGATGGAAGACCGCAAGCGCGAGGGGTACTTCTAACATGACCACACCCATCCAGCCGACCGAGCGGCTGTCGACCACGACCCTCCTGCGGTTCGCCACCGCGGGGTCCGTGGACGACGGCAAGTCCACCCTCGTGGGACGGCTGCTGCACGACTCCAAGTCGGTCCTCACCGACCAGCTGGAGGCGGTCGAGGACGCGTCCCGCAAGCGTGGCCAGGAGGCGCCCGACCTGGCGCTGCTGACCGACGGGCTGCGGGCCGAGCGCGAGCAGGGCATCACCATCGATGTCGCCTACCGCTACTTCGCCACCCCCCGGCGCCGGTTCATCCTCGCCGACACCCCGGGCCATGTGCAGTACACCCGCAACATGGTGACGGGCGCCTCCACCGCCGAGCTGGCCGTGGTCCTGGTCGACGCCCGCAACGGGGTCGTCGAGCAGACCCGCCGGCACGCCGCCGTCGCCGCCCTGCTCCGCGTCCCGCACGTGGTGCTGGCCGTGAACAAGATGGACCTGGTCGACTACGCGGAGCCGGTGTTCGCCGCCATAGCCGAGGAGTTCACCGCCTACGCGGCCTCCCTGGGCGTCCCGGAGATCACCGCGATCCCGATCTCCGCCCTGGCCGGCGACAACGTCGTGGAGCCGTCCGCCCACATGGACTGGTACGGCGGCCCGACCGTCCTGGAGCACCTGGAGACGGTCCCGGTCAGCCACGACCTCACCGCCTGCCACGCCCGCTTCCCGGTCCAGTACGTCATCCGGCCGCAGACCGCCGAGCACCCCGACTACCGGGGCTACGCGGGCCAGATCGCCGCCGGCGTGTTCCGGGTCGGCGAGCCCGTCACCGTACTGCCCTCCGGCCGTACGTCGACGGTCGCCGGGATCGACCTGCTCGGCGACAGCGTCGACATCGCCTGGGCCCCGCAGTCGGTGACCGTACGGCTCGCCGACGACATCGACGTCTCGCGCGGCGACCTGATCGCACCGTCGGACGACGCCCCGGCGGTCACCCAGGACGTCGAGGCGACCGTCTGCCACGTCGCGGACCAGCCGCTCACCGTGGGCCAGCGGGTGCTGATCAAGCACACCACCCGCACGGTCAAGGCGATCGTCAAGGACATCCCGTCCCGCCTCACCCTGGACGACCTCTCGCAGCACCCGGCCCCGGGGCAGCTCGTCGCCAACGACATCGGCCGGGTCGTGGTGCGTACCGCGGAGCCGCTCGCGCTCGACGCCTACGCCGACTCGCGCCGCACCGGCTCCTTCCTGCTGATCGACCCGGCGGACGGCACCACCCTGTCGGCCGGCATGGCGGGCGCCTCGTTCGCCGCCGTGACCCGGGCACCGGCCCCGGCGGGCGACGACGCCGAATGGGACTTCTGATGAGCACCGACATCTTCTCGACCTTCGCGAAGGAGGGCGGCCGCGTCGGCAGCGGCGCCCTCGGCAGCGGCCAGGGCGGGGTTGCGCGATGTGCGCGATGACGTACGCGCACTGCCTGCGCGCCCGGATGCACCAACCGCACCGCCCGCAACGCCCGTTCAGACGAAGACCTGCCGACCTCCCGGCCGCCTCCCCGGATTTCCGAGGGACGTGAGCACCGGGCCTCCGAGAGGAATCCTCCCGTGTCTGCCCCCCGTACCACGCTGCGCCGCAGCATCGCCGCTGCCGCCGCCCTGCCGCTGCTCGCCGTGGCACTCACCGCCTGCGGCTACGGCTCCGACTCGAAGGACGACGACGCCAAGAAGGCGAACGTCTCCGCGGGCGGCAAGAAGCTCTCCGCGGACACCGTGAAGATCGGTTACTTCCCGAACCTCACGCACGCCACCGCCCTGGTCGGCATCCAGGAAGGCATCATCGCCAAGGAGCTCGGCGCCACCGAGGTCAAGCCCTCGACGTTCAACGCGGGGCCGTCCGAGATAGAGGCGCTCAACGCCGGTTCGATCGACATCGGCTTCATCGGCCCCTCGCCCTCCATCAACGGCTTCACGAAGTCCAAGGGCAAGAGCCTGCGCATCATCGGCGGTTCGGCCTCCGGCGGGGTGAAGCTGGTCGTCAACCCGGAGAAGATCAAGACCCTGGACGACCTCAAGGGCAAGAAGATCGCCACCCCGCAGCTCGGCAACACCCAGGACGTGGCCTTCCTCAACTGGGTCTCCGAGAAGGGCTGGAAGGTCGACGCCCAGAGCGGCAAGGGCGACGTCTCCGTGGTCCGCACGGACAACAAGGTGACCCCGGACGCCTACAAGTCCGGCTCCATCGACGGCGCCTGGGCCCCCGAGCCGACCGCCTCCAAGCTGGTCGCACAGGGCGCGAAGGTGCTCCTGGACGAGTCGACGCTGTGGCCGGACAACAAGTTCGTCATCACGAACATCATCGTGTCGCAGAAGTTCCTCGACCAGCACCCGGACGTCGTCGAGGCGGTGCTGCGCGGTTCGGTCAACACGAACAAGTGGATCAACGCCAACCCGGACGAGGCGAAGGCCTCCGCCAACGCCGCGCTCAAGACGCTGTCCGGCAAGGAACTGCCGGCGGACGTCATCGACCCGGCGTGGAAGTCGATCCAGTTCACCGACGACCCGCTGGCCGCCACGCTCGACGCGGAGGCCCAGCACGCGGTGAAGGCCGGTCTGCTGGACGAGCCGGATCTGACGGGCATCTACGACCTGAAGCCGCTGAACAAGATCCTCAAGGCCGCGGGCAAGCCCGAGGTCGCCGACGCCGGTCTCGGCGTCAAGTAAGCACCCAACCCCGTTCCAGGATCTCCCAGGAGGTGACGACCATGGCCACGACCACGCTCACCAAGGCCGAGGACCGTACGGCGGTCGGGCACGCGGCCCGTATCGACCACGTCTCGAAGTCCTTCGGCGGTCCGGAGGGACAGCAGCTCGTCCTGGACGACATCACCCTCGATGTCGCTCCCGGCGAGTTCGTCACCCTCCTGGGAGCCTCCGGGTGCGGCAAGTCGACGCTGCTCAATCTGGTGGCCGGACTCGACCGCCCGTCCGCGGGGTCCATCGAGACCCCCGGCGGGCGGCCGGCCCTGATGTTCCAGGAGCACGCGCTCTTCCCGTGGCTGACCGCGGGCAAGAACATCGAACTGGCGCTGCGGCTGCGCGGCGTACCGAAGCACGAGCGCCGCCCAGAGGCGGAGCGGCTGCTCGAACTCGTCCGGCTGGGCGGGGCGTACGGCAAGCGGGTGCACGAGCTCTCGGGCGGTATGCGCCAGCGGGTGGCGATGGCCCGCGCGCTCGCCCAGGACAGCCAACTGCTGCTGATGGACGAGCCGTTCGCCGCGCTCGACGCCATCACCCGGGATGTGCTGCACGACGAGCTGACCCGGATCTGGCGCGAGACGAACGTCTCGGTCCTCTTCGTCACGCACAACGTGCGGGAGGCCGTCCGGCTCGCCGAGCGGGTCGTCCTGCTCTCCTCGCGGCCGGGCCGGATCGCCCGGGAGTGGACGGTCGACATCGAGCAGCCGCGCCGCATCGAGGACACCGCCGTGGCGGAGCTCTCCGTCGAGATCACCGAACAACTGCGTGGGGAGATCCGCCGACATGGCCAGCACTGAGACCACCGCCAAGGACAGCGCCGCCGAGGACGGTGCTCCCGGGGACGCCGCCCGGGACATGGCCGGCCTCGAAGCGGGGCTCGACGCTCTCGACGCGGTGCGGGTGACCCGGACCCCGGTGCGCCAGGTGCTGGTGCAGAAGGTGCTGCCCCCGGTGGTGGCCGTCGCACTGGTGCTGATCATCTGGCAGATCCTGATCTGGGCGAAGGTCACCGACGACTACAAGCTGCCGTCGCCGGCCCACGTCTGGGACGAGGTGTCCAGCGCCTGGGCCCAGGGCACCCTGCTCGGCTACATCTGGACCAGCGTCTCGCGCGGTCTGCTCGGCTTCCTCCTCGCGCTCGTCATCGGCACCCCGCTGGGGCTGCTGGTCTCGCGGGTCAAGGTGGTGCGCGCGGCGATCGGCCCGGTGCTCTCGGGTCTCCAGTCGCTGCCGTCGGTGGCGTGGGTGCCGCCCGCGGTCATCTGGCTGGGGCTGGACGACAGGATGATGTACGCGGTGATCCTGCTGGGCGCCGTCCCGTCGATCGCCAACGGGCTCGTCGCCGGTGTCGACCAGATCCCACCGCTGCATCTGCGGGCCGGGCAGACGCTGGGCGCCACCGGGCTGCGCGGTACCTGGCACATCGTGCTCCCGGCTTCCCTGCCCGGCTATCTCGCGGGGCTGAAGCAGGGCTGGGCGTTCTCCTGGCGCTCGCTGATGGCCGCCGAGATCATCGCCTCCTCGCCCGATCTGGGCGTGGGGCTGGGACAGTTGCTGGAGCAGGGCCGTGAGACCAGCAGCATGTCGATGGTCTTCCTCGCCATCTTCCTGATCCTGATCGTCGGCATCGCCATCGATCTGCTCATCTTCAGTCCGCTGGAGCGGTGGGTGCTCCGCAGCCGCGGTCTCCTGGTCAAGAGCTGAGAGGCCCCGGCATGACGTCCCCGGTCCTCCTCGTCATCGCCCACGGCAGCCGCGATCCCCGGCACGCCGCGACCGTGCACGCGCTCACCGCGCGGGTACGGGCGCTGCGGCCGGGGCTGCGGGTGGAGACCGGATTCCTGGACTTCAACGCGCCGTCGGTGCCGCGGGTCCTGGAGCGGCTGGCCGCGGAGGGAACGGACGAGGTGGTGGCGCTGCCGCTGCTGCTCACCCGGGCCTTCCACGCCAAGTCCGACATCCCTGCGGTACTGCGGGAGGCCCGCGCCGGGCTCCCGCGGCTGCGGGTGCGGCAGGCCGAGGTGCTCGGCCCGTCGCCGCTGCTGAACGCCGCCCTGGAACGGCGGCTGCACGAGGCCGGGGTCCGCCCCGGCGACAGAGGCTCGACCGGGCTCGTCCTGGCCTCGGCGGGCTCCACCGACCCGGAGGCGATCGCAGTGATCGCTGAAATCGCGCGGGAGCTGCGGCACACCGGTTGGTGTTCCGTGCGGCCTGCGTTCGCCTCCGCATCTCTCCCCCGCACCGGTGACGCGGTACGGGCCCTGCGCGCCGAGGGGGTACGCCGGGTGGCGGTCGCCCCGTACGTGATCGCGCCCGGCCGCCTCCCGGACCGTATCGCGGCGGGGGCGGCCGAGGCCGGCGCCGAAGTGCTGGCCGGGGTGCTGGGCCCGTCGCCGGAGCTGGCGCGGCTGCTGCTGGACCGGTACGACGAGTCCCTGGTGCCCGCCGCCCGGCCGGCGTCGATCGGCGCGTAGCCCCCGCTCAGCCGACGTCGAGGCCGCCCGTGCGGGTGCGCTTGAGCTCGAAGAAGTCCTCGTGGCCGGCGAGCACCCGGAAGCTGTCGAACAGCAGCGCCGCCTTCTCGCCGCGCGGCACCGCCCGCAGCACCGGGCCGAACCAGACGCTCCCGTCGACATGAATGGTGGGCGTACCCACGTATCCGTCCGCCTCCGGGTCCTTGCCCGCGTCATGGCTGCGCCGCAGTGCCGCGTCGTACGTGTCCGTGTGCGCGGCGGCCGCCAGCCCGGCGGGCAGCCCCAGCTCGTCGAGGGACTGGGCGACCACCTCGTCGAAGTCCTCGTTCTTCCGCTGGTGTATCCGGGTGCCGAACGCCGTGTACAGGTCGCGCAGGACGCCCTCGCCGTGCTGCTCGGCCGCCGCCGCGGCGACGCGCACCGGACCGATCGACTTGTCGACCAGGGTGCGGTACCAGTCGGGGAGTTCGTTGCCGGTGTTGTGCAGATACAGGCTCATCACGTGGAAGCGGAGCTCGATGTCGCGCTGCTGCTCCACCTCCAGCATCCAGCGCGAGGTGATCCAGGCGAACGGGCAGGCGGGGTCGAACCAGAAGTCGACGGCGGGCCTGCCCGGGTCCGGGCTGCGGTGAGTGGTCATGACATGAGCGTAGCCAGCCGGTGGCACACCCCCGCGGGCCATTCAGCGGCCGTTCGGCTGGGCCACTTTCAGGCGGCGCCCCACCGCGGATCGCGCCCGCTCAGGGCGAGGGCCCGCTCGAATCCGGAGGCCCGGTTCCCGACGGTGATCTCGGCGGCGAAGCCTTCGTACTGCCGGTAGAGCGCGGCGGTCTTCTCCACGACCTCCAGGACGTAGCCGGCCGCCCCGTCGGAGAGCCGGAACTCCTGGCCGGTGGCCCGTGCCACGTCCCAGCCGTGCAGCGCCGTCTCCATGACGAGCATCTCGGCGGTGTCGGCGGCCGGTGAGGCCGCGTCGCCCTGGCCGATGGTGCCCTCCCAGACGGCAGGGTCCGACCAGGCGGCGACGGCACGGTCCAGTTGCGCCGCGTACCGCGCGGCCCAGTCGGCGTCCGCCGTGAAGTCGCGGGCGGTGAGCTCCTCGGGGATCTCCGTGCGCAGGGCGCGGTGCTCCATGCCGTGCGAGGTGTAGAGCACCCAGTGGTTGACGAGCCCGCGGACGTCCCAGCCTTCGCAGGGAGTGGCGGAGTCGTCGAGTCGCGCGGCGCGGACGCCGCGGGCCACTCGGGCTGCCTCTGCGGCGCATTCGGTCATATGTGCGTGCTCGGTCTTCATACGGAACAGGCTAGGACCGGCGCCCGCCCCGGGTATTGAAGAAAGGCGACAGCGGCGGTCAGACGGCCGCGTCGCGACCAGTGCGGTCGGCTCGGCGACGGACATCGGGCCGGGCTCCCGGCGCTCGCGGCCACCGCGAGGTCACACCCCGGGCCAGAAGTTGTATCCGCCATCCGGACTACTGTTTCCCCCATGTCCTCCGTGCTGCGATCCCCCGACGACTCCTTCCTCCTCGGCGGCGAGCTGCCCGTGCGCCGTCTCGGCTACGGCACCGCCCAGCTGACCGGCCCCGGGTACTGGGGTCCTCCCGGCGACCGGCAGAAGTCACTGGCCGTGCTCAGGGCAGCCGTCGACCGGGGCGTGACCCTGATCGACACCGCCGAGAACTACGGCCCCGGGGTGGCCGAGGAACTGGTCGCGGAGGCGCTGCACCCGTACCGCGACGATCTGGTGATCGCGACCAAGGGCGGTGTCGTGCGCACCAGCGACAGCACCTGGCACATCGCGGGGCGGCCGCAGGAGCTGCGGACGAGCTGCGAGGCCAGCCTGCGCCGGCTGCGGACCGACCGGATCGACCTCTACCAGCTGCACCGGCTGGATCCGCAGGTGCCGATGGCCGAGCAGCTGGGCGCTCTGGACGCACTGCGGCAGGAGGGTAAGATCCGGTACATCGGTCTGGACAGCCTTACCGCCGACCAGCTGGAGCAGGCGCTCTCCCTGACCGGGATCGTCTCGGTGCAGAACCGGTTCAATCTCCTCGACCGTTCGTCGGACGCGGTGCTGAAGGTGTGCGAGGCCCACGGCCTGGCCTTCCTGCCCTGGTTCCCGCTGGCGAACGGCGCACTGACCGGCGCGGGCGCAGCGGCACTCACCGGAGTCGCGGAACGCCACGGTGCCACCCGCGGGCAGATCGCCCTCGCCTGGCTGCTGCACCACTCCCCCGTGCTCTGCCCGACTCCGGGCACCGGTTCGTCCGTCCATCTCGCGGAGAACCTCGCGGCCCGGGACATCCGGCTGTCGGCCGACGACATGAGCCTCCTGGAGGCGCTCGCATCCGTATGAAGGAGTACTGCACGTGACCACCACCGCCACGGTCGCCCCGTCCTCTCCCACCGTCCCGGTTCCGGTGATCAGGGCCGACGGCGTCACGCTCGTCCGGGACGGCAAGGTCCTGCTCGACTCGGTGTCACTGACCGTGCGGGGCGGGGAGCACTGGGCGCTGCTCGGCGCGAACGGTGCGGGCAAGAGCACCCTGCTGGGGCTGCTCGGCGCGATCAGGCATCCCACCCGGGGCGCGGTGGAGGTGCTGGGCCGCACCATCGGACGGGTCGATCTGCGGGAGCTGCGGACGCTGCTGGGGCATGTCGATCCGCGCCATCCGCTGCGTTCGCCGCTGTCGGTGAACGAGGTGGTGCTGACGGGACTGACGAACTCGGTCGAGCCGGTGCCGCGCTGGTCGGCGAGCCCGGAGCAGCGGGAGCGGGCGGCGCGGCTGCTGAACATGCTGGGCATGGGCGGCAAGGAGGGGGCGCGCTGGCCCGCGCTGTCGCAGGGCGAGCGGGGCCGTACGCTCATCGCCCGCGCGCTGATGCCGCAGCCCCGGCTGCTGCTGCTGGACGAGCCGGCCACCGGTCTTGACCTGGCCGCCCGGGAGCAGTTGCTCGACAGCCTGGACGCGCTGCGCGAGGAGCACCCGGAGCTGGCGACGGTGCTGGTCACCCACCATCTTGAGGAGCTGCCCGCCTCCACCACCCATGCGATGCTGCTGCGCGGCGGACGGTGTGTGGCCTCGGGGCCGGCGGACGAGGTGCTGACCACGGATCAGGTCAGCGACTGCTTCGGCCATCCCGTACGGATCTCCCGCACCGACGGCAGGTGGACGGCGCGGGCCCAGCGGGCCGCCCGCCGCTGATCCGGCGGATGCTGATCCGGGCCGCCGTTGATCCGGGCCGCTCAGTCCTCGGTCGTCGGTCCGGTGACGAAGGGGGTGGCCTGGTGGTAGTAGAGCAGCCACCCCGTCGCGGTGAGCCGCCACAGTGAACTGCGGTGGGCGCGCTTGCCCTTGGCCTCGGTGTCGAAGGTGACGTGGACGAGCTCGTCGGCGAGCTGGATCCCGCGCATCCGTGAGGCGGTGAGCTGTCCTGGGCCCGCGGCGGTGCCCGTGATCAGCGAGGCGATGACCATGTCGCGGTCCCAGTGGCGGCCGGTGGTGTCGACCTCGTGGAAGTCGGGGTGCAGGACCTGGACGAGGAGTGCGGTGGAGGCCCGGACCAGCGGGTCGAGGAGGCGGAGTTCGCCCTCGACCGCCGCGGCCACACCGGGGGACGGCTCGCTCACGCGTCGCCTCCGGTCATCTCCACCAGTTTGATGACGGTGTTCCAGTTGCGTGAGGTGGCGACGAGGCCCTTGTTGAGGGAGGGGCGGGAGAGCGCGGCGGCGAGCTTGGAGCCGCCCAGCCCGCCGGGGGCGTGGAGGTAGAGGGCGCGCTCGCCGAGCCGGAACTCCTCTGGGCGGAAGGCCTCGGCGTCCAGCGGGGCGAACCGGGCCGCGTCGACCGGCTGGTCGAAGAAGGTGATGTGGAGCTCCTTGGGCAGGAGCTCGGCGGCCGGGAACGGGCAGGCACCGGCCACTGCGGCGAGATAGGCCGCGTCCCTGACCAGGCACTCCACCCCGAAGCCGAACTGCTCCTCGATGGCCTGCTCCAGCTCCGCCGCGAGCGTGTTCTCGTCGCCCGAGTCGCTGCTGAAGACCGCGTTGCCGCTCTGCAGATAGGTACGGACGTCGCCGTGGCCCAGCCCGGTGAGCAGGGTGCGGAGTTCGGCCATCGGGACCTTGCGGTGGCCGCCGACGTTGATCCCGCGCAGCAGCGCCGCATACATCGTCATGGGCACACCATAGGACGATCAGCCCGAGCCGTGCGGCCGCCGCGCCCCGTGGGGGAGAGCGCGGCGGCCACCGGTCGGGGGGGGTGGCGCTGTTACTCAACGACCTTCAGCAGCTTGTTCGCCGTGCCTGCGGTGGCGTTGCTGATGGCGTCCGGGGTGGCTCCGTCGGTCAGCGCCGTGGAGACCTCCGCCGGGGTGGCGTCCGGGTGTCCCGCCAGGTAGACGGCGGCGGCACCGACGACGTGCGGGGTCGCCATGGACGTACCGGAGATGGTGTCGGAGCCGGTGTCGCTGTCGTTCCACGCCGAGGTGATGTCCGAGCCCGGGGCGTAGATGTCCACGAGTGAGCCGTAGTTGGAGAAATACGACTGCTCGTCGTCCACCGTGGACGAGGCGACCGTGATGGCCTCCGGGACGCGCGCCGGGGAGCTCTCGCTCGCGTCGCCCGACTCGTTGCCGGCGGCCACCGCGTAGGTGACTCCGGAGGCGATGGACTTCTGGACCGCCGCGTCGAGTGCCTCGTCCGCGCCGCCGCCGAGGCTCATGTTGGCGACGGAGGGGCCCGTGTGGTTCGCGGTGACCCAGTCGATGCCGGCGACGACCTGCTCGGTGGTGCCCGAGCCGGAGTCATCGAGGACCCGGACGGCCACGATCTTGGCCTTCTTGGCGACGCCGTACGTCGCACCGGCGATGGTGCCGGCCACGTGGGTTCCGTGGCCGTAGCCGTCGGCGGCGTCGTTGTCGTCGTCCACAGCGTCGTAGCCGTAGCTGGCCCGGCCCTCGAACTCCTCGTGGGTGATGCGGACACCGGTGTCGATGACGTACGCGGTCACGCCCTCACCCGCGCTGTCCGGGTAGGTGTACGCGTTGTCGCCGGCGGTCTCGGTCTGGTCGATGCGGTCCAGGCCCCAGGACGGCGGGTTGTTCTGGGTGGCGTCGACGTGGAACTTCTTGTTCTGGACGACCTTGGAGACGGCCGGGTCGGCGGCGAGCCGCTTGGCCTCGGTCCGCGAAAGGCCGCTGGCGGAGAAGCCGTTGATGGCGGAACTGTAGTTGCGCTTGAGCTTGCCGCCGTACTCCTTGGCGAGCTTCGCCTTGTCCGCCTTGTGGTCGAGCATCACTATGTAGCTGCCGGACACGGCGGTTGCCGCGTCGGCACCGTAGATCTTGCCCATCGCGGGGGCGGGTGCCGCTCCGGCCATGGGGCTGCCCAGCAGGGTGATTCCGGCTGCGGCGGCGACCGCGGTGATCGCTGCGGTGAGCTTGATCCGGTGAGTGCGCTTGTGAATCGCCATGAAGAGGGGTCTCCTCGTCATTCTTTGTGGGGGGATTGGCCCTCGGCCGGAAAATCTCCGGGGGCTGCCTCGAAACCCTCACCCATTGACGCGCTCAGATCAAGACCTACATAGGCCTATGGCTTACTCAACAAGGTTTCGTAACAAGGAACCGGCCGGCCGTCGCAAGTCGGGTGCACGACCCCCCAATACCCTTTACATGTGAGGGGCGTACACCCTCCGTCCCGGGGGAACGACCGGCTGCGCGCGGGTTCAGCGCTGGTAGCGGGCCAGCACCCGGTTCCCGTCCTCGACCAGACGCTTCCTCAGCTCGGCCGCGTCGATCGCACCGCTGTAGTACTCCTGGAACGCGGGGGTGGCGACCTTGTCCTTCCACTCGGGATAGCCGCGCACGGACTGGGCGGGCGCAGAGCGCAGCGCGCCCGCGAGGGCGGCGCCGGTCGCCCAGCCCCGGTCCGCGGTGTGCAGCGAGGGGTCCGCCAGGGCCGCCCTGCCGGTCGGCAGCATCCAGTCCCCCTTGGCGAGCCGCACCATGTTCGCCGGCCGCAGCAGGAAGCCGATGAACGCCGCGGCCTCCTTCTTGTGCGGGCTGTCCTCGGCGACGGACAGGGTCTGCGGGCTCACCCCCTGGGCCAGTCCCGCACGGCCGGCCGGGGCGGGCAGCACCGTCCACTCGAAGCCCTTCGGGGCCTGCTCGACCACCTGCTGGCGGTAGGAGAACCCGAGCGGCACCATGGCGTACTTGCCGCCGAAGAGACCGGGGAGGGCGTCGCCGCCCCCCATGCCGAGCGCCGTGCGGGCGGCGCTGTGGTCGGTGTTGACCTGGTCGTGGATGGTCCCGGGGACGACGAGATCACCCGCGTCCATGGCGAGCGTGACCTTTCCGTCGGCACCGCGGTGGAACAGCTCGCCGCCGGCCGAGAGGCCGAGGTTGAGGGTGAGGGAGACCGGTTCCTTGAGCGGCCAGGCCACCCCGTAACGGCCCTTGCCCGTCAGCTTCTTGGCGACCCGGCGGAACTCCGTCCAGCTCCAGGGGTGCGCCGGGGTGGGGATGCGGACGCCCGAGGCCTTGAGGAGCCTGGTGTTGGCGATCAGGACGCGCGGCTCCTGGAGGAAGGGCACCCCGTAGACGCCGCCGTCGAAGGTGCTGGTCCGCCAGCTCCGCTGCGGGATGTCGGCGGTGAGCCGGTCCGGCAGCAGGGTGCGCAGATCGGCGAGGTAGCCGCCGTAGGCGAAGTCCGCGAGGTCGTCGGACGCGTCATGGATGACGTCGGGAGCCTCGTCCCCCTCGAACGAGGTGAGGAGCTGGTCGTGGACGCTGTCCCAGCTGCCCTGGACGTACTGGACCCGGACGTCGGGATGGCTCGCGTTCCACTCCTTCACCAGCCGCTTGTTGGCGTCTACGGACTCCTTCTGCCAGGCCAGCGACTGGAAGCGGATCGTGATCCGCCCGTCCGCCCGGCCGTCGCCGCCCCCGCCGCACCCGGTCAGGAGCAGGGCCAGTGCGGTGGCCGCCGCGGCTGCGGTCCGTACGAGTGCGCGCATCAGCTCTTCACCGCCCCGGCCAGCATGCCGCCGGTGATCCGCCGCTGGATGACCGCGAAGAGGACGAGCGAGGGAAGGGTGGCGAGGAACGCGGCGGCGGCGAGCGGCCCCAGGTCGCTCGCACCCTCCGCGCCGAGGAAGTGGGTCAGCACGACCGGCAAGGTCTGCTTCTCCGGTGTCTTGAGCAGGACGAGCGCGAAGAAGAACTCGTTCCACGCGGTGATGAAGGCGAAGAGTGCGGTCGCGACGATCCCGGGGGCCAGCAGCGGCGCGGTGACCGAGACGAGCGTCCGCAGCCGGCTCGCGCCGTCGACCGCCGCCGCCTCCTCCAGCTCGGGCGGGACCGCCCGTACGTACCCGACCAGCATCCACAGCGCGAACGGCAGCGACCAGACGACGTACACCATGATCAGCCCCCACAGCGTGTTGATCAGATGCAGATACTTGAGGACCAGGAAGAGCGGAATGATCAGCAGGACGAACGGGAACGCCTGGCTGACCACGACCCAGCCGGTGGCCGCGGCGGAGAGCCGCGAACGGTGGCGGGCCATCACGTACGCCATCGGGGTGGCGATGACGACGGCGATGGCCCCGGCGGAGAGCGCGGCGATCAGCGAGTTGGCGGCGGCCCGGAGCAGCGGCTGTTCGTCGAAGGCGGCCCGGAAGTTGTCGAGCGTCGGGTGCTCGGGGATCCAGGTGGGGTGCAGGGATCCCAGTTCGGGTGCCGGCTTGAAGGCGGTGGAGATCAGCCACACGAACGGGAACGCCAGGAAGACCAGGTAGCACAGGAGCGCGGCGTACTGTCCGGCGCGCGCGGCTCCGCGGGTACGCAAACTCATCGGTCCTCACCTCCGCCGAGCCGTCCCACGAGGTACACGGCCAGGAGCACGGAGATCACCGCGACCATCACACAGCCCATCGCCGCGGCGTAGCCGAACTGCCCGTACCGGAAGGCCTCTTCGTACGCGAAGAGCATCGGCAGCCGGGTCCGGCCGCCCGGACCCCCGTTGGTCAGCACGTAGACCAGGGCGAAGGAGTTGAAGTTCCAGATGAAGTTGAGGGCGGTGATGGAGAGGGCGACGGGTCTGAGCGCGGGCCAGGTGACGGTACGGAAGCGGCGCCAGGCGCCCGCACCGTCCAGGGCGGCCGCCTCGTGCAGCTCGTGCGGGGTGTTCTGCAGGCCCGCCAGCAGGGCGACCGTGGTCTGCGGCATCCCGGCCCAGACCCCGACCACGATCACCGCCGGCAGCGCGGTGGCGAGACCGGTCAGCCAGTCCCGGCCGTCCCCGAGCCCCAGGTCGCGGATGGTCTCGTTGAGGATCCCGGCGTCCGGGTTGTAGACGAGCCGCCACATGATGCCGACGACCACCTCCGGCATCGCCCACGGGATGATCGCCAGCGCCCGCGCCAGCCACCGCATCCGCAGGTTCTGGTTGAGCAGCAGCGCCAGGCCGAGGGCCAGCACGAACTGCGGGACGGTGACGCCGACCGCCCACACCAGGCCGATCCGGAACGAGTCCCAGAACAGTCCGTCGTGGAACAGGTCCTGGAAGTTCAGCGCGCCGACCCACTGGGTGGTCCGGGTACGGCCCGACTGGGCGTCGGTGAAGGCCAGCGCGACGCCGTAGAGCAGCGGGCCGACGCTGAGGACCAGGATCGGGATGAGGGCCGGCAGCACCAGGAACCAGGTACCGGCGTTCCGGTTGATCCGGGCGGACCCCTTGCCGGGCGGGCCGCCCGGCGGACCGTGCCGCCCGGACTGCACGGTTGCACTCGCCAATGTCACGGATACGACCCCCTTGCGTCATTCGACCGGCTTGATACCGTTCTGGCCGCTCAGGTGGCCCCCGTCATCGTGCTGAGGGCAGGCTTGTTCGTCAAGGCAACCTGCACAGATGCGAAAATCGGATCCATGAACGAGATGCGAGCGCGCGACGTACTGACCGCTGCCGGACACCCCGGCGACGCGGAGCTGCTCGCGCTGGGCGAGAACGCGGTGTTCGCCGTGGGCGACCTGGTGGTCAAGATCGGGCGGGACGCCGTACGGAGTCCGGAGCTGCGGCTCCGGGCCGAACGCGAGGTGGCCGTCGCACAGTGGCTCGCCGCGTCCGGTGTCCCCGCGGTCCGGGCCGCCGAGCCCTCGGCCCGGCTGGTCGAGGGCCACCCGGTGGCCCTGTGGCACCGGCTGCCCGACGCGGTGCGGCCCGCCGTGCCGCGGGATCTGGCGCCACTGCTCACCGCGGTGCACGCGCTGCCGGCCCCGGAAGGTCTCGTCCTGCCCCGCCGGGAGCTGCTGGGCGGCGTCGAACGCTGGCTGGGCCTGGCGGGCGACGCGATCGACCCGGCCGACGCCGCGTATCTGCGCGAGCGCCGCGACGGCTTCGCGACGGCCGCCGCCGCGCTGGTGCCGCATCTGGCCCCGGGCCCGATCCACGGCGACGCGCTCCCCCGCAATGTCCATGTCGGTCCGGACGGACCGGTCCTGGTGGACCTGGAGACCTTCTCCACGGATCTGCGCGAGCACGACCTGGTGGTGCTGGCCCTGTCCCGGGACCGGTACGCGCTGGCGGCCGACGCCTATGACGCGTTCACCTCCGCGTACGGCTGGGACGTCCGGGAGTGGGACGGCTGCGCGGTGCTGCGCGGCGCGCGGGAGACCGCGAGCTGCGCGTGGGTCGCACAGCACGCACCGGCCAACCCGAAGGCACTCGCGGAATTCCGCAGGCGTGTGGCGTCGCTGCGCGACGGCGACACCGGGGTGCGCTGGTACCCGTTCTGAGCCCGGGGACACGGCGCGGCCGAAGGCCGGGCAGCACCCCCCCTCAGCCCGAGACCGGCACCGGCTCCCGGACCGGCCACCGGCCGTCGATGACCGCGTCCGCCTCGCCCTTGCGGCGCAGGAACTTCTGGAAGTCGGCGGCCCACTCCGCGTACCAGGTGATCTGGCGCTCGTGGAGCTCCGCCGCCGACAGCGCGGCCACCGAGCCGTGGCGCGCGGCTATCGCGTACGCCACCCGCACCGCGGCCAGCGCGTCCGCCGCCGCGTCGTGCGCGCCGCCGTGGACCACGCCGTACTCGACGCAGACCGCCTCCAGGTTGCGCTTGCCCTTGCGGTAGCGGTCCACCGCGCGGTCGATCGTGTACGGGTCGACGACCGGCCCGATCCCCGCGCCGCCGAGGCGCTCGCTCAGCGAGGGCAGTCCGTGCCGGTGCAACTCCGCCGTCAGCAGCGTCAGGTCGAAGGCGGCGTTGTACGCGACGACCGGCACGCCCTGTCGCCAGTAGCCCGTCAGGGTGTCGGCGATCTCGTCGGCCACCTCGCGCGCCGGCCGGCCCTCGGCCGCCGCCCGCTCGCTGCTGATGCCGTGGATCGCCGAGGCCTGTGCGGGGATCCGGATCCCCGGATCGGCCAGCCAGGTGTGCCGGTCCGCCGGTTCGCCCTCACTGCCGTCGACGGCGACGACCGCGGCCGTCACGATCCTGGCCTCCAGCGGTTCCGTACCCGTCGTCTCCAGGTCGAAGCCGACCAGCGCATGCCGGTGCCAGCTCATCCCGTACCTCCTTCGTGGTGCTTCCCCCAGGTGACGACCACCCTCGCACGGGCCACTGACAGCACCCTTTGGGGGACGGTCCCTCAGGAGACCGGACGGGAGTCCGTCCACACGGACTCGAACTCCTCGCGGTACGTCTCGAACAGTCCGTGCTCGCTGTCCTGCCCGGCCCGGACCACCGCCCGCCCGCCGCCCCGGAGCACCAGCACGGGCGCCTCCATGCCGCGGGCCCGGCGCAGATAGGTCTGGACGACCCCCACCGCGTCGGACCCGTCGCCGTCCACCAGGTAGGCGGTGAAGCGCGGGGTCTCGTCGAAGACGTGGATCTCGAAGGCGCCCGGGTCGCGGAGCTTGGAGCGGACCCGGCGCATGTGGAGGATGTTCATCTCCACCGTCCGGCTCAGCTCGCCCTTCTTGAGGCCCAGCTCCCGCTCCCGGCGCTTGACCGCGCTGCTGGCCGGGTTGATGAAGAGCAGCCGGACCCGGCAGCCCGACTCGGCGAGCCGGATCAGCCGGCGGCCGGAGAAGTTCTGCACCAGCAGATTGAGCCCTATGCCGATCGCGTCCAGCCGGCGCGCTCCCCCGAAGAGGTCCTCCGCGGGCAGCTGGCGCTGGAGCCGCACCCGGTCGGAGTGGACGGAGACCACGTCCGCGTACCGGTCACCCACCAGCTCCTCGACGGCGTCGACCGGGAGCCGGTCGGCGGACGGGACCGCGGCGCCGCTGCCAAGGATCTCCAGCAGCCGCGCGGAGGCGCGCTCCGCCTGGGCGAGCACCGCCTCGTTGAGCGCGCGGTTGCGGGAGACCACGTTGCGGGCGACCTCCAGCTCGTCGAGGGCCAGCTCCACATCGCGGCGGTCGTCGAAGTAGGGCTCGAAACAGGGCCAGTGCTGGACCATCAGCTCACGCAGCTGGGGCAGCGTGAGGAAGCTCAGGACGTTGTCGTCGGCCGGGTCGAGCAGATATCCCTTGCGCCGGGAGACCTCGCGCACGGCGACGGCGCGCTGCACCCACTCCTGCCCGGCGGGACCCGCCGCGGCCACCACCCAGTCCTCGCCGTGGACCGGTTCGTAGATGGGCCGGAGCACCGCGGCGACCACGGCGCGCAGCCGCTGCTCCACGAGATTCAGCCAGATGTAGGCGCGCCCGGCCCGCTGGGCACGCGTGCGCACCTCGCTCCACGCGTCCGCTCCCCAGTCCAGCTCCGCGCCGATCTCCATGGGCCGGGCGAGCGAGACCGCCCCGGGCGGCACAACGGTGGCGTCCCCCTCGTGACCAGCGTCACCTGGGGGCAGCTCGAAACCTCCCGAGCTCACCCGCACACCGCCTTCCACTCCCCCACCAACGATCAAGGAAGGGTACTCCGGGAGCGGGAGCCGGTGCAGCCGGATGCGCAGGCTCCTTTCTCAACTCCCCAGCGGGTCAAGCTTGTTCCCTGGGACAAGATCTGCCGTAGTGAGCGGATTCATAGTGATTAAACACCCCACGGCAAGCCGCATACCGGGCAGCCGGCCGGATGCGTCCACCGGATTCCGGTTCCGGGCGACATGGAGGGGCCCGATGTTGACCGGACCGGGCGACGTCCTAGGTAAGGGGCGCTCTTTCGGGGAAGATCTGCCCCAGGGAGCCCGCATTCCCCAGGCAACCGCATCAGAGTGGAAGAGTCGAATCTATGCAGGTCTGGCCGGGACAGGCGTACCCCCTCGGTGCCACGTACGACGGCGCCGGGACCAACTTCGCGGTCTTCTCGGAGGCCGCCCACCGAATCGAGTTGTGCCTGCTGCACGACGACGGTTCAGAGACGGCGGTGGAGCTGCGGGAGACCGACGCCTTCGTCCGCCACGCCTATCTGCCCGGGGTGATGCCCGGTCAGCGGTACGGATTCAGGGTCCACGGGCCGTACGAGCCGCAGCGCGGCGCCCGCTGCAACTCCGCCAAGCTGCTCCTCGACCCGTACGCGCGGGCGGTCGCCGGACAGATCCAGTGGGGCGAGGCGGTGTACGGCTACCCCTTCGGCCGGCCCGACGCGCGCAACGACCTCGACTCGGCGCCGCACACCATGACGTCCGTCGTGGTCAATCCGTACTTCGACTGGGGCGACGACCGGCGGCCCCGTACGGACTACCACCGCACGGTGATCTACGAGGCCCATGTGAAGGGCCTGACGATGCTTCACCCGGGGCTGCCGAAGGAGCTGCGCGGCACCTACGCGGGACTGGCCCATCCGGAGGTCATCGCGCATCTGACGGAGCTCGGGGTCACGGCGATCGAACTGATGCCGGTGCACCAGTTCGTCCAGGACCACCGGCTGGCGGACGCGGGGCTCGCCAACTACTGGGGCTACAACACCATCGGCTTCTTCGCCCCGCACAACGCCTACGCCTCCTGGGGCGACCGCGGCGAACAGGTCCTCGAATTCAAACAGGCCGTACGGGCGCTGCACCAGGCGGGCATCGAGGTGATCCTCGACGTGGTCTACAACCACACGGCCGAGGGCAACCACCTGGGGCCGACGCTCTCCTTCCGGGGCCTGGACAACGCCTCGTACTACCGGCTCGCCGAGGACCAGCGCTACTACATGGACACCACGGGGACCGGGAACTCCCTGCTGATGCGCTCCCCGCACGTGCTCCAGCTGATCATGGACTCGCTGCGGTACTGGGTGACCGAGATGCACGTGGACGGGTTCCGCTTCGACCTGGCGGCCACTCTGGCCCGTCAGTTCCACGAGGTGGACCGGCTGTCGTCGTTCTTCGACCTGGTGCAGCAGGACCCGGTGGTCAGCCAGGTGAAGCTGATCGCGGAGCCGTGGGACGTGGGCGAGGGCGGCTACCAGGTGGGGAACTTCCCGCCGCTGTGGACCGAGTGGAACGGGAAGTACCGGGACACGGTCCGGGACCTGTGGCGCGGTGAGCCCCGGACCCTGGCCGAGTTCGCCGGGCGGCTGACCGGCTCCTCCGACCTGTACCAGGACGACGGCCGGCGGCCGCTCGCCTCGATCAACTTCACCACCTGCCACGACGGATTCACCCTGCACGACCTGGTCTCGTACAACGACAAGCACAACGACGCCAACGGCGAGGGCAACCGGGACGGCGAGAGCCACAACCGGTCCTGGAACTGCGGTGTGGAGGGCGACACGGACCGGCCCGAGGTGCTGGAGCTGCGCGAGCGGCAGATGCGGAACTTCATCGCCACCCTCATGCTGTCGCAGGGTGTGCCGATGCTCAGTCACGGCGACGAGTTCGGCCGCACCCAGCTGGGCAACAACAACGGGTACTGCCAGGACAGCGAGCTGTCCTGGGTGCACTGGCCCGACCCGGCCGGGGCGGCGGACGACGACGGCGAGGAGACGGAGCCGCAGAGCGGCGACGGGCTCGGCAGCAGCCTGCTGGAGTTCACCCGGGCCATGGTGTGGCTGCGCCGGGACCATCCGGTCTTCCGGCGCCGCCGGTTCTTCCACGGGCGGCCGGTGGAGGGCACGCACGACGAGCTCTCGGACATCGCCTGGTTCACGCCGGAGGGCGAGGAGATGACCCAGCGGGACTGGCAGGCCGCGCACGCCAAGGCCCTGACGGTCTTTCTGAACGGGCACGCCATCTCGGAGCCGGGGCCGCGCGGCGAGCGGATCTCCGACGACTCCTTCCTGCTGATGTTCAACGCGAGCGCCGAGACGCTGGAGTTCGCCGTCCCGGTCAATCACGGGCGGCAGTGGCATGTGGTCGTCGACACGGCGCGCCCGGCCGGTGTGCTGACCGGCGCGGGGCCGAAGGTGGCGGCGGGCGATCGGGTGACGCTGGTGGGGCGGAGCATGGCGGTGCTCCAGCGGCCCGCGTAGGGAGAACGCCGGGTACGGGGCCGCCGGTCGGGCCCTTGTGCGCAATGGGGTGACACAGAGCGCCCGGATCTGGGTACGAACGTCCCCATGACGCCTTCCGCCACGTACCGGCTCCAGCTCCAGCCGGACTTCCCGTTCTCGGCCGCCGAGGACGCCGTGCCGTACCTCGCCACGCTCGGCGTCTCCCATCTGCATCTGTCCCCGGTCCTGGAGGCCGTGCCCGGCTCCCGGCACGGCTACGACGTCGTCGACCACGGCCGGGTGCGCGCCGAGCTGGGCGGCGAGGAAGGGCTGCGGCGGCTCGCACGCACCGCCCGGGAGCACGGGCTCGGGCTGGTCCTGGACATCGTGCCCAACCACATGGCGGCCGATCCCCGGCACAATCACGCGCTGCGGGAGGTCCTGCGCGAGGGGCCCGGCTCCCCGTACGCCCGCTGGTTCGACATCGACTGGGCGGCGGGCGACGGGCGGGTCCTGCTGCCCGTGCTCGGCGGCCGGCTCGGCGAGGAGATCGGCGCGCTCCGGGTCGACGGGGAGGTGCTGCGCTACGGCGAGCAGGAGTTCCCGCTCCGGGCCGGCACCGCCGGTCTCGACCTGCCCGAGCTGCTGGACGCCCAGCACTACCGGCTCGGCTGGTGGCGGCTGGCCCGGACCGAGCTGAACTACCGGCGGTTCTTCACGATCTCGGAGCTGATCGGGGTGCGGGTGGAGGACCCGGAGGTCTTCGCCGCCACCCACGCCAAGATCCTCGAACTGGTCCGGGACGGGACCGTCGAGGGGCTGCGGATCGACCACCCGGACGGGCTCGCCGACCCGGCCGCCTATCTGGAACGGCTCTCCGGGGCGAGCGGCGGGGTGTGGACGGTGGTGGAGAAGATCCTCACCGGTCCCGAGCCGCTGCCGGCCGGCTGGGCGGTGGCCGGGACGACCGGGTACGACGCGCTGCACCGGATCGACGGTCTCTTCGTCGACCCGGTGGGCGCCGCGGAACTGCTCGGCCACTACCGGGAGTCCGCCTCCCCGGCCGGCGACCGGGGAGGCTACTGGAACGCAACCGTGCGCCGGGCCGCGTACCGCGTCGTCACCCATGAGCTGGCCGCGGAGACCGCCCTGCTGACCCGGCTGGCGTCGCGCGTCTGCGCCGAGGACCCCGCGCTGCGCGACCACGCCCCGTGGGCGCTGCACACCGCGGTGCGTGAACTGCTGGTCCGGGTGCCGGTCTACCGGCCGTACGTGACGGCCGGCGGGCCCTGCACGGAGTCGGCCGGGGCGGCGCTCGACGCGACGGCGGTGAGCGACGCCAAGGCGGTGTTCGCCGTGCGGGAGGAGGCGTCGGCCGTCGACGTGGTGCGGGAGCTGGCGCTGGGGCGGCTCGGTCCGGGGGGTGACCGGGCGGCGTTCTGCGACCGGTTCGCGCAGACGGCGTCCGCGCTGCGGGCCAAGTCGGTCGAGGACACCGCGTACTACCGGTACGTGCCGCTGGTCTCGGCCAACGAGGTGGGCGGTGATCCGGGGCAGCCGGCGGTGGCTCCGGAGGACTTCCACGCCTTCTGCACCCGGCTCGCGCGGGACTGGCCCGCCACCGGCACGGCGCTGACCACGCACGACACCAAGCGCAGCGCCGACGTCCGGGCCACCGTCGCGGTGCTCTCGGAGTGTCCGGGGCCGTGGGCGCGGCTGGTGGCGGAACTGGCCCGGACGGCCCCGGCGGCCGCCCCCGATCCGCAGCTGGCCTGGCAGGCGTGGCAGACCGCGTTCGGCTGTGTGGGGTTCCCGGCCGCTGAGCAGGCGGCACGGCTGGAGCCCGCGCTGCTGAAGGCGGTGCGCGAGTCGGGTCTCTTCACCAGCTGGACCGAACCCGATCCGGGGTACGAGCGGGCGATGTCCGACTTTGTCGCCGCCGGTCCGGCCGCGGGGACCGGTCCGGTGCGGGCACTGCTGAACCGGTTCGCGGACACGCTCGCCCCGCAGGTGCGGGCCAATGTGCTCGGCGCGGCGCTGGTGCAGCTGACGATGCCGGGGGTGCCGGATCTCTACCAGGGCACCGAGCGCGCGTATCTGGCGCTGGTCGACCCGGACAACCGGCGGCCGTTTCTGCGCCCCTCCCCTGACCTGCCTTCCGGGGCGCTCTCGGAGGAGAAGGAGGCGCTCACGGTGGCGGCGCTGCGGCTCCGGCGCGCGCGGCCCGGAGTGTTCGGCGAGTCGGGGACGTACGCCCCGCTGGCGGCCTCGGGTCCGGCGGCCGGGCACTGCCTGGCGTTCTGCCGCTCGGGCGAGGTCGTCACCGCGGTGACCCGGCTGTCGCTCCGGCTGGCGGAGTCGGGCGGCTGGCGTGGGACGGAGCTGACGCTGCCGGACGACGGGGTGTGGCGGGATCTGCTGACGCCGGGCCAGGAGTTCTCCGGCGGCACGGCCGCGGTGTCCGAGCTGTTCGCCGGGCGGCCGGTGGCGCTGCTCAGCCGGGCCGTACCAGAAGGGACCGCGGGCCCCGGGTGAGCAGGCCGGTGGCGGCCGGCCTGAATCCGTCCGCCCAGCGGAGCCGGGGCATGGCGTCCAGCAGGGCGCGCAGGCCCTGTTCGGCCTCCAGCCGTCCGAGCACCACGGCCGGGCAGCCCGCGGGGCCGGTGGTGGTGGTACGGCCCTGGTCGCGGCGGAAGGGGTCGAACAGGTCCGGTGCGGCGAACCGTTCCGGATCGCGTCCCGCCGCGCCGATCAGGCAGGCGACGGGGGTCCGTGCCGGGAGGGTGCCGCCGCTGAGGGTGACCTCGGTGAGGGTGCGCCGCAGCACGACCTGGACGGGCGGGTCGCGGCGCATCGACTCCGTCCAGGCCCGCCCGGCGAGTGCCGGTTCGACGCGCAGCGCGGCCAGCAGGTCGGGGTCGTCCAGCAGGTTGGCCAGCAACGAGGCGAGCGCGGTCTCGCGCAGCCCGGTGTGCCGGGTACAGGGCCCTTCGTCGGCGGCGGCGCCGCCGGCGGTGCGCGGCGGGGCCCGGAAGGGCCCGGCACCGGCGGGCAGCCAGTGGCAGAACTCCTCGACGAGATCGGCCTGCCGGCGTCCGGCGATGCGCCGGGCCAGCACGTACGCGGTCCGCTCGACGCGTTCGGCCAGGTGCCGGGGCGCGGTGCCGGTCACCACCGTGTACCGGTCGCGGGGCAGGCAACGGGCACTGCCGTGGCAGAGGCCCAGCGGTGCGGGGCCGCCGCGCGGTGCCCCGTCGTGCGGGAAGCCGGTGAACCCCGGGCCGGTGAGCGCGGCGACCACGTCGTCGTACCGGCTGATCAGCCAGGCCCCCAGGGGGGCGTCGTAGCTGAGCGGGTACTCCTCGCGCAGCACCCGGTAGAGCCGGTACGGGTCGCGGGCGGCGCCGGGGGCGAGGAGGCTCGGTCCGGCGGGGCGGGCCGTCCGGCGGTTCCGCGCCGGCCTGGCGGCGCGGTGGTCGGGCGAGGGCGTCGGGGCGGGTATGTCTCCGGGGGCGTCGGCCTGCATCCGTACCCCCGGGCGGTCGGTGCGCCGGTGTGCGGCGCGGTCCCCCTCAGGGGATCACCGGGCCGGGCCCGCCGCAGTCGGCGCGCGGCCGTCCGGGTGACGGGGCGCCCGCCGCCCGGCCCGGCGGCGTCCCGCGCTCACCGCCCGCCCGGTGCCGGGGCGGTCCTCGGGTCCGGCGGCCAGGACGCGTCCAGCAGTTCGGTGAACGCGGCGGCGGCGCCGGTCAGTTCGACGCGGGAGAACACCGCGAGCGGGCGGGCCCACGGCGGGTCGACGGCGAGCACCGCGCAGTCCTCGCCGACCGCTCCCCGGACGACGTGCGCGGGTGCGGTCGCGATGCCGACCCCGGCGGCCGCCATGCGTACCGCGGTCGAGGTGTGCTCGGTCCGCACCGCCGTACGCGGGACGAATCCGGCCTCGGCGCAGACCCAGTCCAGGAACGGCCGGCCGTGCACGACGGCCTCCATCGCACAGCGCACCCAGGCGCGCTCGGCGAGCTCCTGGAGGCGGACGGAGGCGCGTCCGGCGAGCCGGTCGTCGAACGGGACGACCAGGACGATCTCCTCCTCGCCGATCGGGACGACGGGGCCGGGCCAGTCGGCGGGCGGCGGGCCGACGGCGAGGTCGGCGGTGCCGCGCTCGATCTGCTCCTCCAGCGCCTCCGTGGTGGCGTACTCATGGAGCACCAGACCGACGCCGGGGTGCGCGCCGCGCCAGCGGGCGAAGACCTCGGGAAGGATGCCGACGGCGATCGCGTGCACGGTGGCGATGTGGAGTTCGCCGCCCTCCGCACCCGCCGCCGCCCGCGCCGCGCGCCGGGCCTGGGCGGCGCTGCGCACGGACCGCTCGGCGTGCGGCAGGAAGGCGCGGCCCATCGGGGTCAGGCGCACCCCGCGCGGCAGCCGTTCGAGCAGGGCGCCGCCGACGGTCCGCTCCAGGGCCTTGATCTGGTGGGACAGCGCGGGCTGGGTGACGTGGAGCAGTTCGGCGGCCCGGGTGAAGGAGGACTCCTCGACGACGGTGAGGAAGTACTCCATCTGACGCAGACTCATCGCGCCGCTCCCCGCCCTCAGCCATGAACGTTGTGCATCGGACCCACACAAACATTGCCTTGGACTCATGGCAAGGGCCGGGCGGAGGGTGGGAGCCATGACACAGACGGAGAAGGTGACCGGGACCGATGTGCTGGTGATCGGCGGGGGGACGGGCGGCTACTCGACCGCGCTGCGGGCCGCGGCGCTCGGCCTGGGCGTGGTTCTCGTGGAGCGCGACAAGGTGGGCGGCACCTGTCTGCACCGGGGCTGCGTCCCCAGCAAGGCGATGCTGCACGCGGCCGAGCTGGTCGACGGGATCGCGGAGGCCCGTGAGCGGTGGGGGGTGAAGGCGACCCTGGAGTCGGTGGACTGGCCGGCGCTCGTCGCGACCCGTGACGACATCGTGGACCGCAACCACCGCGGCGTGGCCGGCCACCTCGCGCGCGCGGCGGTGGAAGTGGTGCACGGCAGCGCGGAGTTGACGGGCCCGCGCAGCGCCCGCATCGGCGGGTACGGGGAGGTCACCGCCCGGCGCGGTGTCGTGCTCGCCACCGGGTCGCGGCCGCGCATGCTGCCGGGGCTCGTGGCCGACGGGCGGCGGGTGGTGACCAGCGACGACGCGCTGTTCGCCCCCGGTCTGCCGGAATCGGTGCTGGTGCTGGGCGGCGGGGCGATCGGCGTCGAGTACGCCTCCCTGCACCGGTCGATGGGGGCCCGGGTCACCCTGGTGGAGGCCGCGGACCGGCTCGTGCCCCTGGAGGACGCCGATGTGTCCCGGCATCTGACCCGTGGTCTGAAGAAGCGCGGGATCGATGTGCGGACGGGTGCGCGGCTGCTGGAGGCGGCCGTCCTCGACGACGGGGTGGGGGCCACCGTCCGCACCCCGCGCGGTGAGAGCCGCACGGTGGAGGCGGAGCGGCTGCTCGTCGCGGTGGGCCGGGCCCCGGTGACGGACGGTCTGGGGCTCGGCGCGGCCGGGCTGGGCACCGACGGGCGCGGGCATGTGGTCCCTCGGGACTGGGCCCGGCTGGAGACCGCCGTGCCGGGCATTCACGTGGTGGGCGACCTGCTGCCGCCGCCGTCCCCGGGGCTGGCCCACGCGTCCTTCGCCGAGGGGCTGTTGGTGGCCGAGACGCTGGCCGGACTGCGTCCGGCGCCGGTGGACTACGCCGCGGTGCCCCGGGTGACGTACTCCGCCCCGCAGACCGCGTCGGTGGGGCTCTCCGAGGCACAGGCCCGTGACGCCGGGCACGACGTCGTGGTCAACACGATGCCACTGACGGCGGTCGCCAAGGGCATGGTGCACGGGCAGGGCGGCATGGTGAAGGTGGTCGCGGAGCGGGACGGCCGGGTCCTGGGCGTCCATCTCGTCGGGCCGCACGTCTCGGAGATGATCGCCGAGAGCCAGCTGATCGTCGGCTGGGACGCGGAGCCGTCCGACGTCGCCCACCACGTGCACCCCCACCCGACGCTCTCGGAAGCGGTCGGCGAGGCCTTCCTCACCCTGGCGGGCCGCGGACTGCACCAGCAGGCGTGAGAACGGGCCGGGCGGGCCGTTCGTGGACAGAACAGCTAGGCGGGCGGCGTGAGCGCGGGTGCGGAGAGCCGGAACATCATCGTGCCGAAGCTCACCTGGTCCCCCTCGCGTACCGAGACCGTGCCCGTGACGCGCTGTCCGTTGACACAGGTGCCGTTGGTCGAGCCCAGGTCGCGCAGCAGCCACCGGCCGCCGCGCACGGTGAGTTCGGCGTGTGTCCGGGACACGGTCTCGTGGCTGAGGCGCAGCCCGTTGCCCGGATCCCGGCCGATGAGCAGGGGGTGCGGGCTCGGCGCCGGCAGCAGCAGCTTGGGCAGCCGCTCGGCCCACCAGGCCCTGCGGACCCGCTCGGGGAAGCCGGAGACCCCGCCGACGACCCGCATCAGCTGCCGCGTCCAGCGGCCGCCGCTGTCCAGGTCGGCGGTGAGCGCGGCCAGCTCCTCGGAGCGGTTCGCGGTCAGGGCCAGCTCCATGCGCCGCATGAAGGTGTCGTGGGAGAGCTTTCCCTGCGCCGCGCCTTCTCTGAGCACGCCGAGAACACGGTCGCGCTGGGCGTCGGACAGCCGCGCGGGATACGTGTGGAACTCGAAGGAGGACGTCACAGGGCCAATTGTCGGGCCGACCGCCCCAAGGTGTCCAGAACGGCCGCGTCCTCCTCGCTCCTGACCTGCGCGCGGGCGGGCCGGCCCGTCAGCCCCGCGCACACCCCCGCACCCGGATATCCAGGGGCGCCGGGGGCGAGAGGTTGCTACCGTCTGCCGCCGTGCCGGCCCGGCGACCGCCGGGCGCCTGCGTAGTCCCTGGAGACTTTGTGCCTGATGCACCACTCGAACTGACCGTCCGTCCGCTCGCCGGCCCGGAGGAGCTCGGTCTCTTCCGCCGGCTGTCCTACGTCCTCGATCACGAGCTGGCGGACGACCTCGGGTCCGGCCGCCGCCGCCCGGAGTGGATGTGGGTGGCCCTGCGGGGCGAGCGGGTGGTGGCGCGGATCGCGTGGTGGAGCCCGGACGGCAGGGCGCCGCTCCTTCTCGACTTCTTCGACCTCGACGACACCCTGCCCGAGCCCGAGCGCGGCGAAGCGGGCCTGCGGCTGCTGGAGACGGCGACCGCGGCGGTCGTGCCCGCGGGCGGCCCGCGTCCCGAGTACGGGCGGTACGTGCCGCCGGACTGGCGTGCGGACCCGGTGGTCCGTGATGCCGTCGAGGCCCGGATCCGGGTCATGGAGCGCACCGGGGCCCGGATGCTGGTCGAGCGGCTGCGCCTGGAGTGGCGCGCGGGCACCCCGGTGCCGGCCGACAGCGGCCGGCTGCGCTTCCGCCCGGTGGCCGGGCGCGAGGACCTCCTCGCGCTGATGGCGCCCGTGATGGAGGGCACCCTCGACGCCCACGGCCAACAGGATCTGGCCTCCGGGCTGTCGGGGCGCCGCGCCGCGGAGAAGCATTACGACGAGGAGCTGGCCGGCTACACCACCCCGCGGGAGTGGTGGCGGATCGCGGAACTCCCCGGCGGTGAACCGGTCGGCTTCGTGATCCCGGCGCGCAACAGCTACAACCCGATCATCGCGTACATCGGTGTGCTGCCCGCGCACCGTGGCCACGGCTACATCGACGACCTCCTCACGGAGGGCACCCGGGTACTCGCCGGGCAGGACGGGGTGGAGCGGATCCGGGCCGCGACGGACGTGGGCAACGTGCCGATGGCGAAGTCCTTCGAGCGTCTGGGGTACGTCGACTTCGAGCGCGCCTTCGACATGGTGTGGGACTGACGGAGCCGCCGCGGCAGGCGGTCCGGGCCGCGTACCGGACCGCCTCCCTCTCGTGCTCGTCTCCGTGGGCCGGACGTGGGATCGGGGTCTTCCCGGCGGCCGGCCGGCCGCGGACGCGAAGCCCGCGGTGCGCGGCGCCGGAGGGGGCCGTTCGGGAGCGGCGGCCGGGCCCGGACCACCATGGCATTCGACCTGCGCGAACAGGCATGATGGGCACTCAAGTTCCGTACGCCCCACCACATGCCGCGTGTCCCCGCCGCCCCACCGGCTCCGGGGGCCGGGAGGTCAGATACGTGTCACGCCAGATGCTCACCGTCGCAGTGGACGGTTCGGGCGATTTCCGCACCGTCGCGGAGGCCGTCGCACGGGCCCGTACCGGGGCTGTCGTCAGCATCGGTCCCGGCCGCTACGAGGAGTCCCTCACCGTTTCCGCCGCG
The DNA here is from genome assembly GCF_044744085.1 of Streptomyces sp. NPDC087428. NCBI lineage: Bacteria > Bacillati > Actinomycetota > Actinomycetes > Kitasatosporales > Streptomycetaceae > Streptomyces > Streptomyces sp. NPDC087428. The sequence continues at coordinate 40,092 of NZ_JBIUXR010000008.1, read as the reverse complement.
ATCACGCTGACCGCGTCCGAGGGGGCCGGAACGGTGGAGCTGGCGCCCCGGCGCGGCACCGCGCTGACCCTCACCGGCGACGCCGTGATGGTGAGCGACCTGGTGCTGCGCGGCCACGATGACGAGCTGCCGGTCGTCGACTCGCCGCGCGGACAGATCGCGATGGACCGGTGCGAGGTGCACGGCTCGGCGTGGGCGGCGCTGTTCGCGCGCGGCAGTGGGTCCCTCGCCCTGCGCGAGTGCCGGGTCAGCAATCCGGCGGGCGCCGGTGTGGTCTCGACGTCCGGGAACGAGAGCTTCCTGGAGGACTGCGTCGTCGAGCACCTGGGCACGTCGGCGGTGGTGGCCGGGGAGCGCGGGCGGATCACCGTGCGCGGCGGCAGGTTGCGCGACACCCGGGGCAACGGGGTACTGACGAACGGCCAGGCACACCTGCACCTGGAGGACTGCGAGATATCCGCGGCGGACAAGCCCGGGGTCGCCGTCGAGGAGGACAGCACGGTGCGCATGGTGCGCGGCTCGGTCCGCGAGGCGGTGGTCGGGGTGTACGTGAGCTCGACCGGGCCGACCGTGCTGGAGGAGGTGTCGGTGACCGACACGACCGGGCACGGGTTCGTGCTGGGCGCCGGAAGCTCCCCCACTCTGACCGCCTGCCGTACGGAACGGACCGCTGGGCACGGTCTGTTCGTGACCGAGCGCAGCCGGGGCACGTTCAAGGACTGTGTGTTCGCCTCCGCGCAGGATGCGGCGATCCGGGTGAACGGGTTCTCCTCGCCGGTGCTGACCGGGACGGTCGTGGCGGACGCGAAGGCCGTCGGGGTACTGCTCGACGAGGACTCGGCGGGTGAGTTCGACCGCCTGGAGGTACGGGACGCGGGCGGGTCCGGCATCGTCGTCCGCACCGGCGCCAACCCGTTGTTGCGCCGCGTCACCGTCACGCGGCCGGGTTCGCACGGGGTGGAGGTCTCCAAGGACGGACGGGGCCGGCTGGAGGAGTGCGTCGTCGAGGCGTCGGCCGGCTCGGCCGTGCACGTCTCGGGGCACGGCACTCTGTACGTCGGCGGCAGCACGCTGCGCACGGCGGCCGAGGCGGGCGTGCACGTCGGGGCACTCGGCACGCTCACCCTTCGCGACACCGCCGTCCAGGACGCGGCCGGGGCGGGCGTCCGGATCGAGGCGAAGGGCGAGCTGTCCGCCGCGCGGGCGCGGGTCACCGGCTCGGGTGAGCACGGTGTGCTGGTCGCCGCGGGCGCACGGGCGGCCCTGAAGACCTGCGAGGTGTCCGGCTCGGGCGCCGACGGCGTACGGATCGAGGGCACCGACCCGGCGTCACTGATCGGCTGCACGGTACGGGAGAACCGGGGCAGCGGGCTGCGCCAGGCGGTGCCCGGCGACCGGCTCGCCGTCGAGGGCCTGAACAGCGCGGACAACGGTGCTCCCGATGCCTGGGGCAGTGCGGCGGGCGCAGAGGCGGCGGGCGGCGGGCGACTGCCCGGCGGTGCGGTTCCGATGGCCGCCGAGCCGGACAAGGACACCGGCCCGGTGGCCGAGCTGGAGTCCCTGATCGGTCTCGCCGACGTGAAGCAGCAGGTCCTGACGCTGATCAATCTGAACCGGCTGGCGCAGCGGCGCGCCAGCCTCGGCATGCCCGCCCCGCCCATGAGCCGCCATCTGGTGTTCGCGGGCCCGCCCGGCACCGGCAAGACGACGATGGCCCGGCTGTACGGGTCGATCCTGGCGTCACTCGGAGTGCTGCGCACCGGTCACCTGGTGGAGGTGTCGCGGGCCGACCTGGTGGCACAGATCGTCGGCGGCACCGCGATCAAGACCACCGAGACCTTCAACAAGGCGCTGGGCGGTGTGCTGTTCGTCGACGAGGCGTACACCTTGCTCTCCGACGGCGGCGGTTCGGGCGCGGACTTCGGCCGGGAGGCCATCGACACCCTGGTGAAGCTGATGGAGGACCATCGGGAGGACGTGGTGGTCGTGGCGGCCGGCTACCCCGAGGAGATGACCGGCTTCCTCGCCTCCAACCCCGGTCTGGCCTCCCGGTTCACCCGCACCGTGGAGTTCACCGACTACACCTCGGACGAGCTGGTCACCATCGTCGAGCGGATGTGCACGGGGCACCACTACGAGCTCGAACCGGCGGCCCGGACCGCGTTGCACGGCCACTTCGAGGCCATTCCGCGCGACGCGTCCTTCGGCAACGGGCGCACCGCCCGCAAGGTGTTCGAGGAGATGGTGGACCGTCAGGCATCCCGGCTCGCGGGCATGCCGGAGGTCAACGAACGGGATCTGGCGGTACTGACCGCCAGGGACGTCGGCGTGACCGCGGCCGTGGGCCGCAGGGCCGACGACGACCCGCTGCTGCGGCTCGACGCGCTGGTGGGACTCGCAGCCGTCAAGCGGGAGGTGGGCGACCTGGTCAACCTGCTGGCCACCGCCCGCCGCCGCACCGAAGCCGGACTGCCGGCACCGCGCATCAGCAACCACCTGGTCTTCGCGGGGCCGCCCGGCACCGGCAAGACGACGGTGGCCCGGCTGTACGGGGAGCTGCTGGCCTCGCTGGGCGTGCTGCCGCGCGGCCAGTTGGTGGAGGTGTCGCGGGCCGACCTGGTGGGCCGGTGGGTCGGACACACCGCGCAGCTCACCAAGGAGGTGTTCACGCGCGCGCTCGGCGGTGTGCTGTTCATCGACGAGGCGTACACCCTCACCCCCGCCGGGAGCGGCGGCTCCGCCGATTTCGGCCAGGAGGCCGTGGACACCCTCCTGAAGCTGATGGAGGACCACCGCGACGAGGTGGTGGTGATCGCGGCGGGCTACACCGAGGAGATGGCGCGCTTCCTCGGCTCCAACCCGGGTCTCGCCTCCCGTTTCCCCCGGCACATCGAGTTCCCCGACTACTCCAGTGACGAGTTGGTCACGATCGTGCGCCAGCACGCCGTCGACAACGGCTACGAGTGCGCGCCCGGCGCCGCCACCGCGCTGCGCGCGCATTTCGACGGACTGCCCAGGGGGCGCACGTTCGGCAACGCACGCCTCGCGCGGCAGACGCTGGAACAGATGATGACGCGTCAGGCGGGGCGGTTGAGCACGGTCGTGGCGCCGAGCCTGGACGATCTGCAGCTCCTGCTGCCGGAGGACCTGGCAGGCCTGCGTCAGCCTTCCTGAGAGCTGTCCCCGCCGCGCACTCCTCCCCCGGACCCTCCGGACCTCACCGAACAGAGGAACGTCCCGCATGCACCGCCGTACGACCGTTCTGCTGCTCAGCACCGCTCTCACTGCCCTGCCGGGCCCGCTCGCCCTCGCGGACGACGGCGGCAACAGCAGCAGCAGCGGACAGGTGGTGCTGCCCGGGGTTCCCGAGCGGCTGTCCGCACAGCAGGCGTGTACGGCCTTCAAGGGCCGGGCCGCCTCCGACGCCCCCTGGACGCGCCGGGCGCTCGGCCTCGACCAGGTGTGGACCCTGTCGCAGGGGCGGGGCGTGACGGTCGCGGTCGTCGGCACCGGGGTGAGCGACGGGCCCGCCGTACTGGCCGGCCGGGTCGACGCGGTGGGTGACGCGGGCGATGACTGCGTGGGCCGGGGGACCTTCCAGGCGGGTCTGGTCGCGGGGGCGGCCACCCCCGGCCAGGGCTTCTCCGGGGTCGCCCCGCAGGCGAGGATCCTTGCCATACGGGGCACGGGCGTCCGTGGCGAACCCGACCCGGCACGCCTGGCGGCCGGGGTGCGGGCGGCGGCCGAGCGCGGGGCCGGGGTGATCACCGTGACGGCTCCGCTGGACGGCGCGGACAAGGCGGTACGGGCGGCGCTGTCGGTCGCCGCGGCCAAGGACTCGCTGGTGGTGGCCCCGGCGGCGGCGGACAGCGTCCCGCCCTCGACCAGCGGCGACACCCCCGCCAAGCCCGCTCCCGCGCCTCCGAAGGGTGTTCTCGCCGTACTGGACACCGGCCCGCAGGGCACCCGTCCGGAGACCGCCCCGCCCTACACGCGCGCCGACCTCACCGCACCCGGCGACGCACTCGTCGGGCCGGGCCCGGTGGACGGCGGCAAGTGGACCGGCTCGGGCTCGTCGCTGGCGGCGGCGGTGACGGCGGGCACGGCGGCGCTGGTCCGTTCCTACCACCCGGAGCTGAAGGCGGCCCAGGTGCGGGAGAGGCTGCTGCGCACGGCGTACCCGGCGGACCTGCCCGCGCTGGATCCCTACGGTGCGGTGGCGGGCGCGGAGGCCCCGGCCCCGGATGCGGCGGCGGCACGGCCGGACCCGGTGAGGCCGGTGTCCCCGCCGGACGCCGCGAGTGCCAGGAACACCGCGCTGCTGGTCACGGCGGGCGCCGCGGGGACGGCTCTGCTCGTGGCGTTCCTCGCGGCGGCGCTGCCGCGGGGGCGGGCCAGGGGCTGGCGGCCGGGACGGCTGGACCCGCGGGGCACCCGCGGGGAGGGCGGCACCGCCTGAGGACAGCGGCGCCGGCCGGGACGGGCGGCCCGCTCTCGCACCCGCCCGCCCACCGGAACCCTGCCTCTACCCCTCCTGCCCCGCCGCCTCCTGCGGCAGCGCCACCTGCACGAGCGCCGCCTTGCGTCGGGCGATCCGCAGCGCACGCCCCGGCGGCAGGATCCTCGGCTTGACGCTGTCGAAGACGTAGCCCTCCGACGGTGGGCAGGACAGCTGGAGGGCCGGGGAGTTGACCTCCTGGAGCTTGCGCATCAGGGGGTCCAGACGTGACGCACCGGTCGCGGCGCGGGCGACGACCACATGGAGGCCGACCTCGTAGCCGAGCGGAATGTGCGGCAGAAGCGGTTCGAAGGGGCCGCTGAAGCCGGTACCGACCATTTCGTAGTCGTCGACGAGCACGAACAGGCGCGGCCCGGTCCACCAGTCGGCCCGCCGCATCCGGGCCGGGGAGATGTCCTCGCCCGGGGCGCGGACGACCATCGCCCGGGTGACCCCGTCGATGAGTTCGCGCAGCGGGTCCGCCGCCACCGCGTGGCCGAGGCGGTACTCCTCGGGGACGGCCTCGACGAGCTCGCGCCGGTAGTCGACGACCAGGATGCGCGCCTGCTCGGGGGTGTGGGTCGCGACGATCTGCTGGGCGAGCAGCCGCAGCGCGCTGGTCTTGCCGCTCTCCGTGTCCCCGATCAGCATCAGGTGCGGGCTCTGCCCGAAATCGTGCCAGACCGGGGCGAGTTCGGCCTCGTCCAGGCCGAACGGGATGCGCAGCGGCCGGGCGGGGTCCGTCGGCGGAAGATCGGCGGCGGTGAGGTGGGCCGGAAGCATGCGGACGGGCGGGGCCGGCGGGGCATCCCAGTGCTCGGCGACGGCCTCGACGAGGTCCGCGAGGGCGTCGGTGAGGTCCTCGGCCTCCTCGCCGCCGTCGATGCGCGGGAGCGCGGTGAGGAAGTGGAGCTTGTCGGGGCTCAGACCGCGCCCGGGTACGGCGGGCACGGTGGCGGCCTTTCGGATGTCGATGGCGGAGTCCATCGGGTCGCCCATCCGCAGCTCCAGACGGTTGCCGACCTGGTCGCGGAGGGCGGCGGAGAGCTCCACCCAGCGGGAGGTGCTGACCATGAGGTGGACGCCGTAGTTGAGGCCTCGGGTGGCGATGCCGTTGAAGACGGCGATGTCGTCGAACATGTCGCTGCGCACCGTGGACCAGCCGTCCACGACGAGGAACACGTCGCCCAGCGGCTCGTCCGGGTACTGTCCCTCGGCCCGCCGCCTGCGGTAGGTCGCCATGGAGTCGATGCCCTGCTCCTGGAAGAACAGCTCCCGCCGGTTGAGCAGCGAGGTGACCTCGGCGAGGGTGCGGGAGATCCGTTCCCGGTCGAGACGGCCGGCGACCCCGCCGACGTGCGGCAGTCCGGCGAGGCCCAGCAGGGCTCCGCCCCCGAAGTCCAGGCAGTAGAACTGCACTTCGCGCGGGGTGTGGGTGAGGGCGAGAGCGGCGATGAGGGTCCGCAGCACGGTGGACTTGCCGCTCTGGGGACCGCCTGCGACGGCGAAGTGTCCGCCCGAGCCGGAGAAGTCGACGGTGAGCAGGTCGCGCACCTGGTCGAAGGGCTTGTCGACGATGCCGACGGGGACGCGCAGCTTGCCCCGGTCGGGGGAACCCGTCGTGGTGAGGCCGAAGTCGGGGTCCGGGACCAGCGGCGGCAGCAGTGCGTCGAGGGCGGGCGCCGCGTCCAGCGGAGGCAGCCACACCTGACGGGCGGGCGGGCCGCTGTCGCGCAGCCGGTCGAGGGCGAGGGCGAGGAGGGACTCGCCGGAGCCGGGGTCGGGGGCCGGCGGCTCGGGGGCCGAGGGCAAGGTGCGCGGCACCACCCAGTCGGTGCCCCACGGGACGACCTGCCGGGCGATCTGCGCCTGCTGGACGGTGCCGCGCCTGCTCGTGTACGCCCCGGAGACGTACGCGGCGCGGAACCGGGTGAGGGCTTCGACGCCGCTCTTGAGGTAGCCGCTGCCGGGGGTGGGCGGCAGGTGGTACGCGTCGGGGACGCCGAGCACGCCGCGGCTCTCGATCGCGGAGAAGGTGCGCAGGCCGATGCGGTAGGAGAGGTGGGACTCCAGCTGGTGCATTCGCCCCTCCTCCAGCCTCTGCGACGCGAGGAGGAGGTGGACGCCGAGCGAGCGGCCGAGGCGGCCGATCATCACGAAGAGGTCCATGAAGTCACGGTGCGCGGAGAGGAGTTCGGAGAACTCGTCGACAACGATGAAGAGGGAGGGCAGGGGTGCCAGCGGGGTGCCGGAGGCGCGGGCCTTCTCGTACTCCAGCACGGAGGAGTAGTTCCCGGCCCGGCGCAGCAGTTCCTGGCGTCGCATCAGTTCGCCGTGCACGGCGTCCTGCATGCGTCCGACGAGGGGGAGTTCCTCGACCAGGTTCGTGATGACGGCCGAGGTGTGCGGCAGCTCGTCCATCCCGAGGAAGGTGGCACCGCCCTTGAAGTCGACGAGGACGAAGTTGAGGGTCTCGGACGAGTGGGTGAGGGCCAGGCCCAGCACAAGGGTGCGCAGCAGTTCGCTCTTGCCGGAGCCGGTGGCGCCGATGAGCATGCCGTGCGGGCCCATGCCGCCCTGGGCGGACTCCTTGATGTCGAGTTCGACGGGCATCCCGTCCTCACCGACGGCTATCGGCACCCGCAGCCGGTCGCGGCTCTCCAGCGGGCGGGTGTCCCACAGCTTGGCGGGGTCGTGGCGGCGCAGGTCCGCTATGCCCAGCAGGGAGGTGAGTTCGGTGTCGGTGGCGAACGGCTCGGCCGAGACCGCACCGCCGCCGAGGCGGTACGGGGCGAGCCGGGCGGCCAGCGTACGGGCGGCGAGCGGGCCGAGCGTGTCGGGCTCACCGAGCAGGGTGGCCTGCTCCTTGCGTTCGCGGTCGGTGCGCACCAGGTGGAGTCCGCCGTCATCGATGCGCAGCCGCAGGGTGCCGCGGGCGGGCTTCCAGGCCAGCGCCTCTGACAGGTCGACGACGACGGCGTTGCGGTACCCGGCTCCTTCGAGGCGGTGGCCGCCGGGCACGGTGCCGCCGTCCACGACGATGACGGTGAAGGGCTCCTCCCGGCCGGGCGCGGTCTCCGGGTCGAACGGCGGACGTTCGGTGAAGTCCGCACCGAGCAGCTCGTCCAGCTCCACGAGTCCGGCCGCAACGGTACGGGCCTGCCCCGCACCGTCGCGCTGGTAGGCGTGCTGGGTGTGCGGCAGCCACTTCACCCACTCCCAGTCGGCGCGCCGCGCGTCGGAGACGCAGAGCGCGACGGTGAGTTCCTCGGGTGCGTGGAATGCCGCGAGCTGGGCGATCAGGGCGCGGGCGAGGGAGCGGGCCCGGTCGTTGTCGCCGTGTACGAGGATGCGCGACCAGGCCCGCAGGTAGAGGGCGATGGGCTGGCCGGGGACGGTTCCGTACGCCCGGATGAAGCTGCGCAGGGCGTGCGCGGTGAGCGGTTCCAGGTCCTCGACCGGTTTGGTGGCCAGCGGGGCGAGCCGGGTGCCGAGCTTCTGCTCGCCGACGGCGACCCGTACCTCCGCGAAGTCCTCGTCGGCGGGACGGCGTTCCCACTGCCGGCTGGTGCCGGTCAGCGCCCACAGTCCGGCCGGGTCCGGGTGCCGCCAGGCCAGGGCCTTCTGCTGATCGGCCACCGTGCGGCGGATCTTGCGCCGGGTCTGGGCCAGGTACCGCAGGTAGTCCCGTCGCTCGCCCTTGAGCTTGCGCTTGCGTTCGCCCGCGCTGCGCATCAGCTGTCCGACGATCATCGCGACGGACGAGAGCAGCATCAGCCCGATCGCCAGGTAGCTGAAGGTGGTCGCCTGGCCGGGCCTGATGAACATCATCATCATGGCGAGTGACGTCAGGCCCATGGGGAGGTACATCCACATGGCCGAGGTGTTCGGCTCCGCCTCCGGGAGAGCGGGCGGCTCCTGGAGGCTGATCTCGCCGTCCGGCATGTCGGGGCCCCGCCGGCGGGCGGGGCGACGGAACAGAACGGTGCTCACGCGGAATTACTCCTCGGGCTCGTCGCCTCGGACGCGGTGGGGAGGCAGGGGATCCAGGGCGGTTCAGCACGTGTATGCCCGGCACGGGGGGCGCACCAGGGGCTGACGGCCTGACGCGGGATCAAAGGTAGTGTGCGGTGATCAACTTTGGTATCCCCGCCCCTCGGAGAGGTGTGGCCCCGCCGCATGTCAGACATATCCGCCCCCGGCCTCTGTCGGCTCACGGTAAGAACTCAGGAACGGCTCATCGATCTGGCGGTCCCCGCCGACGTCCCCGTGTCCGACTTGCTGCCCATCCTTCTCGACCACGCGGGCCACGACCTGGCGGAGAGGGGGATCGAACACGGCGGCTGGGTGCTGCAACGCCTGGGCGGGGAGCCCCTGGACGAGGAACGCACCCCGGAGGGCCTGGGCCTGCGGGACGGCGAGACGCTGTTCCTCCGTCCCCGCACCGAGGCACTCCCGCCCGTCCACTTCGACGACCTGGTGGACGGGGTCGCCGTCACGATGCGCGACCGACCGCACGGCTGGGAGGACCGCACCAGCCGGTGGCTGCTGCGCGGCACCGCGGTCGTGCTGCTCACGGCCGGGCTGCTGGTGCTGGCGCTGCCGGGCGGCTCCGCGGCGCTGCGGGCCGCGGTCGCGGCCGCCACCGGACTGCTGGTGCTGTTCGGTGCCGCCACGGCGAGCCGGGCGGTGGGCGACTCCGCCGCCGGCGCCGCGCTCGGCGTCCTCGTCGCCCCGTATCTGGGGCTGGCCGGTGCGCTGCTGCCCAGTGGTGACGCGGATGCGCAGCTGATGGGTGCCCGGCTGCTCGCCGGTTCGGCGGCGGCCGCGGGCGGGGCGGTCCTGGCGGTGGCCGCGGTCGCCGCCTTCGTGCCGCTGCTGCTGAGCGCGGCGGTGGTCGCGCTCGCGGGCGCCCTGTGGGGCGCCCTGATGCTGGTCACCGACTGGCCCGCCGCACATGCGGCGAGCGTCCTCGCGGTCCTCGCGGTCGTCTTCGGCGGCCTGGTTCCTGGCATCGCCTTCCGGCTGTCCGGGCTGCGGCTGCCCGCCCTGCCCACCAACGCCGAGCAGCTCCAGGAAGGCATCGAACCGCACCCCAGCCGGAGTGTGGTGAGCCGCACCGCGCTCGCCGAGGAGTGGATGACCGCCCTGTACGCCGGGACCGGTCTGGTGTGCGCGGTCGTCCTGACCGTCCTCGTCCTGGACCGCCCGAACACCGCCGCCCTGGTCACCGCCGGAGTTCTGTGCCTGCTCCTGCTCCTGCACGCGCGCGGCATCGGCAACGTCTGGCAGCGGCCCGCGGTGATGCTCCCGGGCCTGTACGCCCTGGTCCTGATGGCGGTGCGGGCTGCCCGTTCGCTGGAGGCCGGGCAGCGCCCGTTCCTGATCGCGGCGCTCATCGCCGTCGCAGCGTCGGCGGCCATCGCCTCGTGGACGGTGCCCGGCCGCCGGGTGCTGCCCTACTGGGGCCGGGCGGCGGACATTCTGCACAGCCTGCTCGCCGTCGCCCTGATCCCGCTGACTCTGTGGGTGCTGGGCGTGTACACGGCCCTGCGCACCGCCAACGGCTGAGGGGCGTACGACATGCAGTCCAGGAAGGACCAGGTCCAGGCCCACCTCTTCGTCATGGGGCGGCTGACCAGCGGCATGCTGCGGGGCGACCCGGACTCCCCGGAGTCCCCGGTGGGCCGCACGAACCGGGGCATGGCCTGGGGCATCGGCCTCGGAGTCGTGCTCGTCGTCGGGTTCCTGCTCTTCGGCATGATCTCCCCCGCGGGTTCCAAGACCTGGCGGCAGGAGTCCGCGCTGATCGTGCAGAAGGACACCGGTACCCGCTTCCTCTATCTCGGCGGGACGCTGCGCCCAGTCCGCAACTACGCGTCGGCGAAGCTGATCGCGGCCGATGAGCTGAAGGTGGTCTCGGTGTCCGGGACATCGCTGGCGGGTGAGCGGCACGGGACCCCGGTCGGCATCCCCGGCGCCCCCGACGCGCTGCCCGGCCTCGGTGACCTGGAGCAGGGTGCGTGGCAGGTCTGCGCCGAGGAACCGGACCGCACGGGCGCCGACCGCACCGGCCGCCGCCCCGTCACCTCGCTGCGCCTGGGCCTGCCCGCCGGCGGGGTCTCCCCCGGCGAGGACCGCGCGGTCCTCGTCCAGGGCCCGGACGGCAGCACGCACCTGCTGTGGGGCGATCACCGGCTGCGGCTCGGCAAGCACGGTGCGGCCGAGGCGCTGGGCTACTCCGGGGCGACGCCGGTGCCCGTCTCGGCGGCGTTCCTCGACAGCGTCCCGGCCGGACCCGACCTGACCGCGCCCGAGGTGGACGGCCGGGGCGCGGCCGGCCCCCGGATCGGCGGGCACGCCGGCCGGACGGGCCAGGTGTACGCACTGGCCTCGCCGGGCACCGTCACCCAGCACTTCCTGCTGGAGAAGAGCGGGCTGCGCCCGCTGAGCACCCCCGGGGCGGCCCTCGTGCTGGGCGACGACCGGACGGCGAAGCTGGCCTACAAGGGGTCGGTGCCGGCCGCGCTCCCGCTCACCGCGGACCAGCTGGCCCAGCACCGGGCACCGGCGGCCGAGGCGGCCAAGGACCCGGCTGACTGGCCGTCCCGCATCCCCGTCGTACGGGACCCGGGTCCCGGCACGTCGGTGTGCGCCCGGATCCAGCCGGAGGGGGCCGCGCCCCGGGTGGCCCTGGCACTGGTGCCGGCGACGGTACGGGCCGCTCCGGTGGCCTCCGGTCCGGAGATCCGGCGGGCGTGCCTGGCGGTGGACGGTCTGGAGGTACGTCCCGGGGGCGGCGCGCTCGTGCAGGCGCTGGGGGCGGGCGGCTCGGTGATCGGCACGACGACGTACCTGGTCACCGATGTGGGCATCAAGTACCGCTTGCCGGACGCGAAGTCGGTGGAGCGGCTCGGCCTCAAGGGCGGACACGCGCAGGCGGTGCCGTCGCGGCTGCTGGACATGCTGCCGACGGGGCCGGTGCTGGACGCCGCGGTGGCCGGCGGTGAACGGGCGTCCCTCGCGGGCCCGTCGGAGCAGCCGTGCGGATGAACGGCCGGTGAAGGGGTGACGTCCGCCCTTCACCGGGCCTTCAACTGCGCCCGTTCACAGGCCGATGGACGCCTGTCGGCGTCATCAATGATCAATTCCAGCTCAGATCTCACCTCTGAGCATTGCTTGCGCCACACCCGCATCTCTAGCATCAACAGACGCTCAAGTTCTGGAAAGGACAACTGCCATGTCGACTCCCCCCGCCCCTCCCGGCAACCTCCAGACGTCGTCGCAGTCCGAGAACCAGAAGGGCTACACCGCGCTGAGCACGGTCCAGAGCGGCATCAAGCAGTCCCAGGAAGAGGTGCGGACCACCATGAGCGGCCTGATGTCGGCGTACGGGGGCCAGGACGGCGGCGCGTACCAGCGGCTGCTCACGGACTGGAGCGGCCAGGTGGACATCATCACCAAGAACATCGGCCAGATGATCGAGAAGCTCCAGGAGACCGGCGTGCTTCAGCGCGGCCTTCAGGGACGGACCACGGAGACCATCCAGAGCAGCAGCCGGTCGAACGACGTCTTCGGCCAGCTGACCTGATCGCCGGTACGGCGCCTCCCCCTTCCCGTCCCCGCCCCGTCTCCCCCTCCAGGAGTTCGTCATGACCACCCCGTACGACCCCTCCAACAAGACCGACGGCATCATCCACGTCGAGTACAGCCGGGTGGACCAGGCCGCCGAGGACATGCGCCTCCAGACGACCCGCATCCAGTCCCTGGTGCAGGCCCTCAACGAGGAACTGGCCGGGCTGCACGGTGCCTGGCAGGGTGCGGACGCGGCGACGTACGCGGCTCTGCAGAACCAGTGGAACCAGGCCACCACCCAGCTGGGCCAGGTCCTGACGAAGCACAGCTCCACGCTGAGCGACATCTCGGACCAGTACCGCAAGCACGAGAACCGCAGCGCGTCGGAGTGGGGGACCATCCGCGTCGGCGGGTGACCGCCCGCCCCAGCCTCCCGCCTGCCCCGCCTCCCCCGTCGATTGTGAGAAGCCATGGCGGCCGACCCGACCAATCTGTCGCACCTGGACACGGAGTCCCTCCAGAAGTTCGTCGACACCGACGTGCAGGAGTTCATCGACCTGCTGACCGCGCTGGAGAAGGACACCGAGACGGGTGGGATCTCCTCCCTGAAGTTCCTCAGCGCCCAGATGGCCACCCCTGAGGTGGGCCTCAGCAGCCATGTGCTCAAACTCGGCAAACTGGTCGGGAAGGACGCGACCCCGCTGAGCGCGAATCCGCTGGTGGAGTACCTCACGGGCGCGGCGGGGTCCCAGGCGGGCGTCATCAGCAACCAGTTGAAGCTCTTCAACGACATCCAGAAGAACATGAAGACGGTGCTGGAGACGATGAAGAAGAACCAGGCGGACAGCCTGGAGGACATCAAGAGCCAGGAGTTCCTGAACGACCTGGGCGATGTCGACGGGGACCTCGCCCCGACCCAGAAGACCGCCTGACCCCCACTTCTCGTCTCCGCTCGTCGCACAGACCCGTACAAGGAGTGTCCTGCCCGTGGCAGCCGATTCAAGCTGGGAATCCGTCGTCAAGCAGCTCACCGGCTTCGACGGCGGCACCAGGGCCAACGTGGCGGCCGTGGGCGGTGCGGACGCGAAGTCGGGAACCGGCAGCGAGTGGATGCGGGTCACGGTCAAGAGGGTCACCAAAGCGGGCGTGCCCGACGACCGCAACACCACGGGCGAGGTGGAGGCGGGCGAGACTCCCGAACGGGTCATCCAGTTCTACGGCCCCTCCGACGGGCAGACCAGCACCTACCTCGACGTCTACAAGGCGACGATCTCCCTCCCCTGGAGCTCGTCCAGCGGCGCCGACTGGAGCAACACCGGGAACGCCGGGGCCTATGACTACGGCTACGGGAAGGCGCTGGAGGCCCTCCGGGACACCTTCACCACGGACGGGTTCGGTGGTGGGTACGACCACACCCCGGCGGTCGTCACGGCCGACGCGATCAACCTCAAGGAATTCAGCCCCATCGCCGAGGCGTTCAACAGGGTCGTCGACTACTTCTCCGCCAAGTCCGTCGACCTCGAGAAGTGGGTGAAGCAGCTCGACGGCGAGTTCTCGTCCTATCAGGGCAGCGGAGCGGACGTCTTCCGCGACCTGATCGACGCGGTGGGCCTCGGCTACAAGGACTTCCTCACGCTGATCGCGCCCAGAACGGGTGCGGTGCAGCCCGGCGGCGGCAGAGACTTCAAGAGCAACAAGGACTACAAGTCCCGGTCCGTGGTCGGGGACAAGCTCATCGACGCCGAACTCGCGATCTGGACGGCGGCGAACGAACTCGCCACGGCCTGGAACGGCTGGCAGAACAACTCGGACCCCGGCGTACAGACCGCGGTCAACACGGCCTACGCCGGTCTCAGGGCCCGGCCGGCGAACGTATGGCTCGGCACATCCCATCTCGACGCGCTGCTCGACGATCTGGCGATGTGGCTGAACGAGAACAACATCATGAAGATGCGGCAGAACTACGGCAACAACAAGCCCGGGGACGGCTTCCTCCACATCCACCCGGTCTACGGGAATCTCACCGTCGAGGGCGACTGGAAGAACCTGGCGACGCTGGCCTGCACCAACTGGCTCGCCACTCTCGCTCCTCTCGACCAGGCGGCGAGCAAGGCCATGCTGGAGCTCAACCAGGCCATGGTCGGGCTGAACTCGGATGCGTCCTTCCCGTTCAAGGCCGGCGCCAACAGCCTCACGGAGGCCAACGCCGCCGACGAGGCGGGCCGCGCCAAGGAGGAGGCTGAGAAGGAGAAGGCCGACGCGGAGAAGGAGAAGGAGGACGCCAAGAATGAGATGGACAAGTTCAAGAAGGACCTGGACAGCGACGGTGGAACCGGCGACATCGAGCCTCCGCCGCAGATCGGGGAGAACGACACCGGCGGTGAATTCGGAGGCGGCGGAGCCGGCAGCGGCGACCTCGGTCTGAACGGCGGAAACAGCGGGGCGGGTGGGAGCGGCACCGGGATCGTCCCTCCGCCCACGCTCGGCCTCAACGGCACGGGCGGCGGCAGCGGCCTGGGCGGCGCGAACGTCCCCGTCGGGAATCCCGACGGCTCCACCAGCATCACGAACCCGGACGGTTCGACCACCACCACCTACCCGGACGGCCACAAGGAGATCACGCCCGCGGGCGTCATCCCGCCTCCGCTGTCGCCCAACGCCACGGGCGGAAACACCGGCGGCTACCCCGTCAGGACGGTCAAGGGCCCCGACGGCAGCACCACTTCGTACAACGCCGACGGGTCGCGCACCACCACGCACAAGGACGGCACGACCACCACCGTCAACCCCGACGGCACCTCCGTCACGAACAATCCCGACGGCTCGAAGACGGTCCTGAACAAGGACGGCGGCGAGACCATCACCTACCGGGACGGCACGAAGGCCACCATCAGCCCGGACGGCACGACGGTCACGCAGTACCCGGACGGCACCTCGACGAAGCTCGCCCCGAACGGCACGCTCACCAGCACCGACGCTCAGGGCCACAGCACCACCAGCCACCCGGCGCCCGGTTCGACCGTCAGGAACCCGGACGGTTCGTCCACGGTGTACGGCAAGGACGGCACGGTCACCACCACGCACGAGGACGGCACGAAGACCACCGTCTCAGCGAACGGCACCGTGACCACGGTCGACCCGGACAGCACCAAGACCGTCTCGCACCTGGGCAAGGGCACCTCCACCGTCCAGTACGCCGACGGCTCGGTGTCCCAGGTGGGCAAGGACGGCACGGTCTCCACCACGTACCAGGACGGCAGTACCACCAAGCTCGGCCCCGACGGTACGTACACCACCACCGACGCCGACGGCCACAAGCAGACCGAGCACCTCAACACCACCGGCAGCGGTGGTACGCAGACGCAGACGAAGCACAACGCGGACGGCTCGTCCACGACGACGTACCCGGACGGCACCGTCGACAAGACCCTCAAGAACGGCGGCCACCAGATCAGCTACCCGGACGGGCGCACGGTCACCACCGACGCGTACGGGCGGACGACCGGCACGTCGGGCGGTACCGGCGGGCTCGGACCGAACAGGACCGGTGGCGGCAGCAGCGACTTCGACTACTACGACTACCCGGACGGCGGCAGCGGCGGATCGCCGCTGGGCGGCGGGGGTTACGGCGACCCGGGCGCTGACACCGGCGGGGGTGGCCGGCTCCCGCTGAACCCGCTCGGCAACCAGGGGCTCGTCCCCGGAGGCGGCACGGGAGCCGCGTCGGGCGCCGCCGGGACCGGGCTGGCCGGGGAGCGCGGCCGGGCGATGGCCGCGGGCGAGGCGTCCGCCGCGCGCAGCGGTAAATCGGCTCAGCTCGCCGCGGAGGAGGCCGCGACGGCGAGTCGGCGGCCCAGCACCACCTCGTCCGGCGGCACGCCGATGATGCCGCCGATGGGCGGTGGCATGGGCGGCGGCGCGGGCGGCAACACCCAGAGCGACGAACGCGAGCGGTCCACCTGGGTGAGCGAGGACGAGGACACCTGGGGCACGGACGAGGGTGGCGTGTCGGCGGTGATCGGCCGGTAGCCGGCCGAGGAAGGGACCGAGTGACATGAGCGGGATGAGCGGGATGAAGGGCGCGGAGCGCATATGAGCAACCCGATGGAAGAGCACCTGGCCGAGGCGCTGGCCGAGTTCGAGGAGGCCCGGACCAAGCTGACCGAGGCCGGGGCCGCCGCCGCCCGGATCTCCGCGACCGTCATGGCGAAGGACCGCTCGGTGGAGGCGACGGTCGGACCGCAGGGCGAGCTGACGAACCTGCGCTTCCCCACGGCGAGGTACCGGACCATGCCCCCGGCGCAGCTCGCCGACGTGCTGATGTCCACCATCGGATCGGCCCGCGCCCGAGCGGCCGAGCAGCTCGCCGACGTGTACCGGCCGTTCGGCCCCATCCCCGGTCTCTCGCCGACCGGCGAGGGCGGCTTCCAGGAGCTGGACTGGGACGCCCTGTTCGCCCCGCTGCGCGAGGAGGGACTGCCGGTGCCCCCGTCGAAGGCGCCCACCCCCTCGTCCGGTGGCGCGCTGCTCGACGAGATCGTCGAAGACGACGACGCGGCCGGCACGGACGGGGGGTCGCAGCGATGAGCGGACTCGACGTCGACACCGATGGACTCGACCGGAGCGGCGAGAACCTGGACCAGGTGGCCGACCACATCAAGCTGATCCGCGACGACTACCTCGACAAGATCACCTCGTACCACGGGTGCTGGGGCACCGACAAGTTCGGCATGACCTTCGCGGAGAAGTACCTGCCCGCCGTCGAGGACGCCAAGACGGGGATCACCGAGCTGAGCAACGCGCTGAACGGCAGTGCGCAGAGCCTGCGAGACGCCTCGACGGTCTTCGGCAACCTCCAGACCGACATCACCGACTCGCTCGGCCAGCACTCCCGGAAGAGCTGACCCCTTGTCCCTGGAGTTCCCTCCCGACTGTGCCTGGCTGTTCGCCGCGCTGACCGGTGAAGTACCGCCGAACGGCGACGAGGACAAGCTGTTCGCGCTGGCCGAGGTCCACAAGGACCTGCACGGCAAGCTGAACAACGACATGAAGCAGCAGATCGCCGCCGCACTCGGCTACACCAGCGAGAGCTTCGACGGTGACGCCGCCGCGATGTACCAGGCGGCGATGAAGAGCTTCATCGGCGAGGAGGGGCTCAACTACTTCGACGCGGTCGCCGACCAGGCGCAGCTGCTGGCGACGTACACCCGCAAGGCCGCAACGCAGCTCCAGTACACCAAGTACATGATCATCGCCCAGCTGGTGGAGCTGCTGTTCGAGGCGGTCGTCGCGGCGGCGCTGGCGTTCTTCTTCGGGGCGTCGATCCAGGCGTACCTGGCGAAGTGCGCGATCGTGCGGTTCCTGATCCGCTCGTGGCTCGGGCGGGCGCTGATGACCCTGTTGATGCACCAGCTGATCAACGTGGGCATGGGCGTCGCGATGGACCTGCTGGTCCAGTGGTCGCAGCTCAACAAGGGCACGCGCGACGAGTACGAGGGCGACCTCACCAAGGGCGCGGCGCTGTCCGGCATGATCCAGGGGTTCCTGGCCGGACCGTTCCAGTTCCTGGGCAACAAACTGGGCAAGAGGCTCGCCGACCTCTTCGGCAAGGGCGGCGGCAAGCAGCTGGGCAAGGAGCTCGACAAGGCGTTCCCGCAGCCGCCCGTGCAGGGCCCCAAGGGTCCGAAGGGCGCCGGGCCGAAAGCCCCGAAGACGTTCGGCGAGGACTTCGCCAAGAACTTCGCGAACGACATCCCCCACACCACGGGACCGGGCGGCAAGGCGGCCGGGGACAGGTTCGTCCGCAACATCGGTGAGACCTTCAGCAACCACCTGGGCGGCGACAAGGCGGGTGCCGTCGGCCGCGACTGGGCGAGGACGCTGCTGGAGAACACCGGCAAGAAGGACCTCCCGAAGCTGCTGGACAACGCGCTCAAGCCGCTCGCCAAGGAGGGCAACGGCGCCCTGGGCAAGATCCTCGGCCAGGGCGCGGCCGACCAGCTCGGCAGGAGCGCCATACGGGCGATGGCCCAGTCCGGGGTCCACGGCATCACCGAGGGCGTGTCCGAGGGAGCGCACGCGGCGGTCTCCGAGGGCTTCTACAACCTGTTCTTCAGCGACGAGCACACGTTCAGCACCTCGGGCCTGACCTTCGGCTCCGGCATGGTGGAGGGGCGCGTCGGACACATACTGGAGGGCGCGGGCGACAAGCTCGGGGGCAATCTGCGCAACCAGACGCTGGAGGCCGGGTTCAAACTGCCCGGCGGCGGTCTTGAGACCCCGGGCGGTTCCACGGGCCACGAGTCCGGCGGCGGCACGGGGAGCAACGCGGGCAGCGGTCCGGGAGTGCAGTCGGGCCCGGTCACGGCGAGCGACGGCCTGAGCGATGACCTGAGCGACACCTCGTCGCTGCTCTCCACGGACGACGACGACACGGTCTCCAGCACCACCGACAACTCCTCTTCCGTAACACAGAAGTTGTACGACGACGAGGGCTTCGAGCTGCTCGACGTGTCCGGTCCCTCACGCGACGACCACGGCAACCTCGTCAGCGACGACGAGAACGACGGCAGCGGTGAGGGCGGTGTCCAGCCCGTCGTGGCGGCGCCGTCGACGACGACGCACCAGGGCACCACCGTCCCGTCCACCACGTCGGCGAACACGCCGGCCTCCACACCGTCCGTGTCACCGTCAGCGTCCGCGTCCTCGGACATGAACAGCACGTCGAACCGGCCGAACACGACCTCGACGGAACCCACCATGGAGGAGCAGGCACAGGAGCAGGCACAGGAGCAGGTCCAGGAGGAATCCTCCGCGGCCGAGGACCCGCACTCCGCACCGCAGACGCTCTCGCAGTCCGATACCCGGCTCACCCCCGCCGAGTCCCGCCTCGCCCCGTCCGAGAACTCCAACGATTCCGGCGGGTCCAGCGAAACCGACGGGTCCACCAAGGCTGCCTCCCCCGCCTGGACCAGCAGCCAAGCACCGCACACCGTCATCACCATCGACACCGACACCGACGTCCGCTTGGACATGGACATGGACGACGGCAACGAGAGCGACGGCGCTCCCGGCCCGAGCAATTCCACTCCGCCTCCCCCTCCCCCGCCTCCGCCCTCGAACGTGCGGCTGTCCGACGAGGTAAGGCGGTTCGGCACCCACGCCTCCGAGGGCGTCAGCGGCGTACACCTCGCGCCGATCCCGGACCAGGTCGCCACGGCCCTCCAGCGGCAGACGCTCACCACGCTGGAGACGCTCACCGGCACCCTCACCGAGACACAGCGCGCCGAGGCGCGCAACCGGCTGGCCGAACTGCTCTCCCCGCAGGCCCTCCAGGACAACCGTCTGATGCTGCTCAGCAGGGACGGCCACGTGATCACCCTGGACGTCGACGGCCGCCCGCGCTCGCTGGCCGTGCAGCTGCAACTGGAGCGGCCCAGGCCCTCCGCACTGTTCGGCGCGGGTAGCCGGATGCCGCCGCACAACAACGAGCAACGGCATGCGGCCGCGTTCGACAGCACGTCCACGGCCTCGACCACCGCTGTGCGCACCATCTCCCTGAATCCGTTCTCGAACACCTTCGGCGTGCTCAAGAGCTTCCTCACCGGTGTGCCCACCTCGTTGAGCTTCAGCATCACCCATCAGCAGACGAGCCTGTCGACGACCGTGAGCAGCGCCGTCAACTCCACCAGTCTGCTGCGCAGTACGGAGCCGGCCAGCCCGTTCGACTACACCGCTCTCGGCCGGGTGCGGGAGGCTTCCACGCCCCCGTTCCAGGAGATCCCGCCGGACCGGGCGGGGGTGCGGGAGCTCGGCACGGTCTCCGCGTGGTTCCCCGAGCACCTGGCCGTGCCCGGTCACGGCACGGCGGACGGCAACGTCTTCCGCCAGGAGGACACCGTCGGTTTCCAGGCGCACCTGAACGATTCGCCGCTGTGGGTGATGGACTCGATGTCCGACCCCGGCAGTCTGCTGCGCGCGGTGCGGGCCCGGTTCGGCGGCCGGCTCGACGGTCTCGGGCCCGGGTCGCTGGCCGCCGTGCAGAAGTACTTCGGCGCCGAGCACCTGCTCGGGGCCCTCCCCCTGCAACGGACGACGGACGACCCCGGCGGCAGCACGGGTACGTGGTCGCCGGTCCTGCTGGACAAGCGCGGCAACGCCGTCGGCGTGTTCAGGGTCACCGCGGAGGTGACCCGTCGCGAGGGCCAGGACGTCCGGGTCGGTCCGAAGTACAGCCTGGAACGCTTCCTGGAACGTCAGCTGAAGACCGACTCGCTGGCGAAGGTGTCCCAGGCGTACAGCGTCGAGGGCGGATTCGGCGGAGTGTTCAACGAGAAGCCGGAGGAGGCGGACAAGTCGTTCCGGGACTTCCATCTGAGTGGCTCCGTACAGCCCAAGGGCGGC
The DNA here is from genome assembly GCF_044744085.1 of Streptomyces sp. NPDC087428. NCBI lineage: Bacteria > Bacillati > Actinomycetota > Actinomycetes > Kitasatosporales > Streptomycetaceae > Streptomyces > Streptomyces sp. NPDC087428. Next base: position 19,616 of record NZ_JBIUXR010000008.1, on the reverse strand, counting down.
TACGGCGTGCAGAAGGACAAGAGTCTCGGCGCGGGCGCCACGCACGGGGTGACACACAACATCCGCACCAACGGCGGTCACGTCCTCACCCCGGCGAACGTGGTCTACAGCGTGGAGTTCATCGCGGCGGACGGCACACGGACCACCCCCGAGACGATGCCGGTGACTCCGGTGCGGCTCCGGACGCTCACCCCGCAGACCGCGCGGGGCGCCGTGCCCGCGGCCGGTGCGCAGAAGCAGGCGCCCACGGAAGTGACGCGGCTGGACGCCATCGGCCTCACCACCACCCCCCTGCGGGTGAACGGCGCGGGCATCACCGCGGTCCTTGAGCAGGCGCGCGGCTGGCTCAGCGACAACGGCTACCTGCCGAGGCCGGGCGGGCAGGACGGCACGCTCATGGACGAGCGCCTGGTCAAGGCCCGTCTGGAGAACCTGCGCAAGCTCTCCATGCTCGGCTCGCAGCACGGTCTGCTGGGCACCATGGACGAACTGGTCGACGGCGGCCTCGTCCTGCACTTCGGCAAACCCGGGCTCGGCGGCGGTGTGGACCGCGTCCGGCTCCGCTTGACCCTGGACCGCGATCCCAAGGACACCACCGCCCCCACCCACGTCACCTCACTGAGCGATGTCCACCTGCCGAGCATCAGCAGCCTGTCCGTGCCCGGAACCAGCCAGCAGTCGTCCGGCAGCTCCGGCACCTTCCAGCTGGGCACCCAGCTGACCGGTCTCGCGCCCGGTCATTTCAGGGGCGCTCTCAGCGCGGACTACAAGGGCACCTGGCAGACGACGGACACCTCGACGGCCGGGGCTTCGGTCTCGCACTCGCAGATGATCAGTACGACCCAGCAGAAGACGGAGGTCTTCCGGGTCCCGGCCGTGTTCGCGGCCGAGATCACCGGTGGTTCAGGTCCGCTGCCGCCCGGTCCGTTCACCTCGGCCGGGCAGCCGGTCTCCGTCGATCTGGCGGTGCCGGAGAAGCGCACCGAGGGTTTCTCCGAGGCATACGGGGAGGCGGTGCTCCAGCCGGCCGGCACGCCGCTGCCGCCGGAGCAGGAGACGTTCCTGCTGCCCGACAGCTCCCTCGTCGACGTCGTACGCGGCAGCAAGCAGCTGTACGAGGCGGTCGACTCGATCCTGTCGGATCTCGCGGCGCCCCCGGTGGAGGAGGAGTCCGCGCAGCAGACCGGGCCCCTCGCGACGCAGAGTTCGCAGCCGTCGCCGATACCCGGCGCGTACCCGCAGGAGCACGCGGGCGACATCGAGCTGAACGAACTGGGCAACGCCGGTGGTTCCGGCCACGGCCCGACCCTGCCCGTCAGTACGGAACGTCCGTTGGCCACGGCCCCGGCCGACGCCCCCTCGTCGTCGTCCTGGTGGGCGGCGGCGGCCGGTGCCGCGAGGTCCGTCGTCGACTCGGTGGTGTCCATGGCCACGGTGGTCCGGCAGACCGTGTCCACCGGTGACCGCTCCGACCAGGGCCTGCTGCTGCACGAGGCGCTGCACGCCCAGCTGACGCCCGCCGCCCTGATGTCGCGCGCGCACCAGATGGTGAAGGGTGTCTTCGTCATCGACGACCTGTTCGTGCCGGGGGTGTCGGGCGGCACCGACCTGGTCGTCGAGGTACGGGCCGTGCTCAGCAATCCGCAGGACCTGGGCACGGTCCGGCAGTACGGCGAGACGGACCTCGGTGTCACCGACAGCGCCTCCCACCAGGTCACCCGGACCACCTCGCACGAGGGCGGGCCCGGATTCACGATGAAGTACGGCCAGAGCCGGGAGGAGGCCGAGCAGGCCGCCGCCGCGCCGCCCGTCACCGATGATCCGTCCGCGCCCGCCGCGCCGAAGCCGCCCACGGGCGGCGCGGGCGGCAAGGGCGTCTACGGACGGGGGACCGGCAACTCGGTGACGACGTCGGCGTCGACCAACATGACGCGGGTGCCCGTGGAGGACGGCACCCATCACCGGATCGGCGCGGACATCACGTACGAGGTGACGGTCCGCCGGGGGCACCGGCGGGTCTCGCCGCTGAACCGGTCGGCCGCCTCGGTGACGCGCACGGTCCATGTGCCGGGCGGCATCACGTTCCTGGCCACGGCCGATCAGCTCCGGCGCGGCGGCACGATGCTGGAGTGGATCGCGGGCGAGGAGACCGGGACGTCCCGCCCCGCCACCGCCCGGCTGCCGTACCGCTTCGTCGAGCACGGCGCGCTCGGACTCGCGGCGGTGCTGGAGGCGACGCCCCTGGCAGAGCCGCTCCCGGCCCCCGTCCCGGAGCCGAGTCCCGCCCTGACCGACGGGAGCAACTCCCAGGAGCAGAGCGTGGCCGGGCAGACGGCCGAGGAGCAGGAGACCGCGCACACGGACCGGCCCCGCCCCACCACCAACGAGGACCCGCGCCGACCCCATCTGCTGCGCGAACGGCTCACCGGCCTGGTCGAGGAGCACGCGCCGGGCAGCCTGACGCCCGGCCACCGCGGCTACGTACCCGGGCTGGCGCAGCGCATCGCGGACTACACCTCGCCCGCCGCTCTCGGCGCGCTGCCCGGCCGCGGCGCGGGCGGGCCGCTGAGTTTCAGCTTCCCGTACACCGGCGGTCCGACCACCCGTACCGTCACGCTGCGGGTGCACGGCAGGCCCGCGTGGACGAAGGAGCAGCTCCGGCTGGTGACCGGCCGGAGCGGCGACCAGGGTGCGGGGGTGGAGAACTACTCCGCCCACTCCCCCGCGAACGTCACCCGGAGCCAGGCCCGCACCACCCGCTGGGGCTTCTCACTGCCGGGCAGCATCGTGGTGCCGACGTCCGGTGAGAACTCCCGCAGGGCGACGTTCAGTCCCTCCGCCGGCGGCTCGACGACCCGTTCGGACAACGTGAGCACGACGTTCACCGCAGAGGACCGGCTGTGGCAACGCGTCGAGGGAGGCAACGAGTTCACGCTCGGGTACGTGTTCACCGCCGACCTCCGCGTTGAGGGCGAGTCCGGGACCCGTCCGTCCGTGGACGTGCCCGGCCGGGTCACCCTGCGGTTCTCCGGGGACCACGCCCGGCAGCAGGCCCCGGCGCCCCTGCCGGAGAGGGAGCGGCTCGACTACGTGGTCGCGACCGAGGACCCCACCCTCTTCGGCCCGCTCGCCGCGGCGACACCGCTGCGGCCGACCGGCAACGAGGTCGCGTACGCGCTCAGCAACCAGCAGGACCTGCTGCTCGCCGTGCGGGAGCTGGCGCCCGAGCTGGCCGGCGAGGGCCTCGGCTCCGGAAGCTCGTCCGAGGGTGCGGCGGTGCGGCTGACCGAGCTGCTGCACGGCGGGACCATCACCATGGACCCGGTGCGCGCGGCCGCCGGCGCGGGCGGGACCGTCACCGGGACGGCGAAGCACCCCATGGTCACCCTGTCCACGCGGGTGTTCCGGCCCCGGCTGATCGACACCGCCCGGAATGTGACGGTCGACCGGGTGCGGGTGACGGGCTTCAGCACGACGTCCGGCTCCTCGACGTCCCGCAGCAGTTCCTTCACCCTGGGCGTGTCCGGAACTCTGGGCTCGAAGGGCGGCTTCGACTTCGGCGGATCAGCGCCCCTCCTGTCGAACCAGTCCACCCCGGGCGGTCAGGGCGGCGGGGTGTCGGCACTCGCCCGGCACTGGGAGAAGACCGGCACCGCGGGCATGCCCGGGGCCGACCAGGGGCTGCGTACGTACGAGGTCGAGGTCGACACCGTCACCACGCTGACCGGCCCGACCGGGGAGTTGCGGTACGCGACGGGCACCGCGTTGCTGCGGGTGTCCGAACGCGATCTGCTGGGCCTCGGAGTCCTCCCCGAAGGGCACCGCGGCGAGGGCGTGTGGGACCTGTCCGCGCCGGACGTACGCGAACTGGCTCCCGCACAGGTCGCACAGCTGATCACCGCCTCCGGCGACGTGCTGCCGACGGGAGCCGTGGCGCAGCTGTGGCTCGACCTGGGCCCGGACCCCACCCCGGCCGCCCGGATCGAGGCGCTCTACCGGGCGCAGTCCATCGCCGAGGAGAGCGGGCAGACGCTGGAGCTGGCGCTGCGCGACGGCGACGGAACCCGCGTCTGGACCCTGGTCCCGGACAGCACCGTGTTCCCCGACCGGAACGGCGCCCGGGTCCGGCTCGACGCCGCACGTGAACGGTTGCGCCTGTTCGAGGAGGAGCACGGCAGACCGCCCGGCCCCGCCCCGGATCCGCGGGAAGCGCTGCGGCAGGCCACCGCTCTCCGTGCCGCCGCCGCTCTCGACCGGCAACGGGCACAGCAGGTGTACGCGGACCAGCAGGATCTCGTGACGGGCCTCGACCGCACGAGGAAAGAGGCCGGCAAGGCCCTCCTGGACGCGACCCGCATGATGGAGTCCACCCGCAAGCGCCTCACCGCGGCGGCCCCCGGCCGGGGCGACGCCCTGGCCCGGCGGCAGACCATGCTGCTCGACGCGGTGGCCGAGCTGGAACAGGCCGTCACGGCGTACGAGGATCTGGACGCGGCGGCCCGGTCCCTGGGCGAGGCGGACGCCGCACTGGAGCGGGCGGCACGGGCCGAGGACGCCGCGCGGCTGGAACACCAGTGGCACGAGGCGCGCCAGGCCGTCGAGCGGGCGGACGCGCGGCTCATCGAGACCGGCGTCGAGCTGCTCGCGCTCGGCGCCGGGATCTCGCGGGCGCACCGGACGGGCGGTACCGGAGTGCCCGGTCTCCTGCTGCCGCCGCTCTCGGACCCGACCGCTCAGTCGCTGGCCTCGCTCACCCCCCAGTGGCCCGCCCCCCGGGCCCCGGGCGAGGGCACGACGCCGCCCGCCACGGCCGCCGGCGGCGGCCGCAGGAGGGGCGAACGCACGGAGAACCCCGTACTTCCGCACGAGGTGGCCGCGTTCCACGAGACGACGACCGCAGCCGTGCACACCGAGCGGTTCGACCCGAAGCGGGTGCAGTCCCGTCGCGAGGCGGGGCGCCTCGACGGTTCGCTGACCCTGATCCGCAGCCACGTACGCCGGATGCGGATGCCGGACGGGCGGACGGTCCGGCAGTTCTTCGTGACGCTGCCGGTGCGGCTCACCGACGGGCTGGGCCCGCAGGACCTGGCGGCGCTGCGGACCCGCCTCCAGGCGACGCTGGACGCCCATGTCAACACCGGCTACACGCTGCCGGACTCGGGGGACCAGCTGCACGTCACGGTGGAGTTCGTGGAGTCGGCCGGGCACAGCGAGGTGGTGACGCTGTCGCAGTCGGACGGTCCGCCCGCACGCGCCGACCAGCGCGGGTGGGACGTCGGGCACAGCGACGCGGTGCTCACTCACGAGATCCTGCACTACCTCGGACTGGCCGACGAGTACTCCGACGCCGGGGAACGGCCCGAGGAACGCCATCTGTTCCGGCGCGACGACCTGGCGAGCGGGGTGCACCGCGAGGGCCTCATGGTGAGCACCGCGCAGGAGAGCCTGGAGAACCTTCCGCACGACTACCTCGCCACCATCGAACGGGTCAGTGAGAACGCGGTCATACCGCTGAGCCTCGGAGTACTCGGTGCCGAGGACAAGCCCGCGATCCAGGACAGCGACCGTCACCCGGCCGACAACTCCGGTGAGGTGCCGCAGCAGGGCGTCAGCCACAGTCCGCAGCAGCGGGACGACGGGCTGACGTACCTCAAGCAGCCGCACTACGCCTCCGGTGACCAGTTCGCCATCGCCGCCGCGCTCATGGCAGACCCCGCGCTGTCTGTCGTCATCACGTACGGGAAGGAGCAAGCCGCCTCATCGGACGACGGCCCTTCCGGCGAGGAGGCGGCGGATCTGCGGAAGGCGGAGACGATCCGGAGGTTCTACCTGGAATCCAGAATTCCGGACGCCCGGATCCAGGTGATCCACGCCGCCCGGTCCAAGGCCTTCTTCAAGTCGTTCGGCGATGACCGGGGGCTGAGCAGCAAGGAGAGAGGAAACCGGGTCCTGGGGGTCGGAGATGCCACCCGGATCGTGGGGGAGCGGTTCAGTACGGAGCTGCGCGAGAGCGTCAAGCAGTCCTGGAACCTGGATCAGGAGCAGGACACCGCCGTGGAGTCCTGGTTGGCGGCCAAGGGCGTCACCCTCGGTGAGAACGACCGGGTCGCGGTGCTGTGGTCGCGGTTCAGCGGCAAGAGGGGTGAAGTGCATATCGAGCACGACACCGGTTACTTCGGCCTCGCACAGATCATCGCGGGACTCGGTGACGTCAAGGCCGTGCTGATCGTAGGAGACTCCGGCGCCGAGCCGACCCGAGGGGCGGAGCTGTCTCCCGGCAAGCAGAAGCTCCGTTCCGTGACGGCGTATTTCAACGAAGGGGAACTCCCCGGCAGCGATGAGCGGGTGCACCACGACACCTTCGACGCGCGGGTGGTCGACCTCACCGAGTTCTGGAACGACCCCGGGGCCGGGGCCTGGGGAGGCACCACCCGTACCGGGCAGTTCCGGCTGTTCGACTACCTCCACCGTCACTCGACGACCCGGCACCTCGGCTTCCGCAGCGGCAACCTCGAAGCCATGGCGCTCATGGGCTTCCCCGTCCGCTACCTGGAGGAGCCCAACAGCGAGATGGGCGGCGACCGGATGACCGTCTGGCACACCGCCGGGACCGGAACGGACGGGACCGGGCGCACCACGCTGGGAGGCGTCGCCCCGGGATACGAGCGCCTCATGGTGAGCAGGCCCCCCACCCGCTCCGGGCAGCATCAGAAGACCCTGGAGCTGTCCGCGCGCGCGAAGGAGCAGAAGCACGCGCGGTGGCATGTCGAGGACCGGCTCGCCAAGCGCCTGGCCACATCCCGGCCGAAGGGGTTCACCGACGAGGACCTCGCCAACTTCGACGCCTTCCTGAAGACGGGCGATCCCGGTGGCGGCATCCCCACAGGCCTACGAGAGCAGGTACGGGACATCGGTCGGCGTGCCCACACGGAGCACATCGCGGTCGAGGGCCTGAAGCAGGACATCGCCAAGGCGGCACGCGCGAAGGACGCACAAAGACAGCAGGGCCTGCAGCGCAGCGCAGCGCTGGAGGAGCGGCTGCGCACGGCGCAGGTGGGGCTGGACACGATCGTCGCGGAGTTCTCCGCGCTCTTCAGCGCGGAAACGGGACACGAGCGCCAGGACATCCTGCGCGCCCGCAACGCGGAGACGCAGTCGGTCGCTCACCTGCTCACAGAGCCTCCGCCGTCGACCACCGGCACCGGTCGGCAGGGTGCGGAGCGGGGACCCGAGTCCCGGCTGGCCCCGGACAACGGGATCGAGCCGGCCGACAGCAGCCGGGCGCCCGGCAACGGGCGGCCGAGCCAGAATTCCCCGCAGGACCGACAGAACCAGCAGAACCGGCGGGGCCGGCCGAACCGTGACCTCGGTCAGCGCGGCTCCGACAACGGCACACGCGGGCGGGAACGCGGGCGGGGCGGCCACCACGGCGCCGCCGGCCGGGGACAGGGCATCCGCACCACCAGCACCCCGGGCACGGGCGGGTCGTCCGGTCCTTCCCCGAGCCCTCAGCCGGCTCCCACGGCCCGGCCCTCCCTGACGCAGGAGCTCCGGTACCGCAACGCCTCCTTCACCGCCCTCACCGGGGACGTCACCGGGCACGGCACCCTCACGCCGCAGAGCTACCTCGCGCACGTGGCCGCCGGCGTCGGACAGGGGCACCCGGCCTCGTACGTGGTGAACGCGATCGTGGACGGACAGACGTTCGCGCGGGAAGGCCGGCTCCAGAGCTTCATCGACTCGGTGCTGCGCGGGCTGTCCCCCGCGATGCGAGGGCGGGTGGCCATCGTCATCGGCGTCAACGGGCGGGTCACTTCCGAGAACGAACGGTCGCTGCTCCTCGACGCCGTCGACGCCGGAACCCGCAACATCGACTCGCCGGTCCCGCTGGCCGTCGTCGCCGTGCCCATGCGGTGGAGTTCCAAGACGTTCCCCTTCGGGGAAGCGCGCAACACGACCCTGACGAGCGACGCCACCCGGCAGGCTCTGCACGGCCTCATCACACGGAACAGCCACCCTTACCTGTCCTTCATGGACTTCGACGACTACCCGCACACCACGCCGTCCGGCGCGCACGTCTTCGACCACTTCGCGCGGGAGCTCGCCTTCCCCCCGCACACGACGGCCGGCCCCGCCGCGGCGATACCGCCGCTGCGGCCGCTGCTGATGTCGGGCGGCTACCGGATTCCCGACGGGACCGACGCCCCGGGGCGTGCCCAGCTCGTCAGGGAGACACGCGAGCGGTGGCAGCGGTACAACGCGGAGAATCCGAAGAAGAGTCTCGGGGAGCCTCCCGCAGACCTGGCGGACATGGTCGATGAGTTCGACCGGGAGATCAGGGAGGACATGCGGGCCAGGGCCCGCATGGTCGGCCAGGCACCGTTCCAGGCCTACTCACCGGAGCCGAACCTCTTCGTCGACGGGCTGGCCACGCTGCTGGGGGGCGACGGATCGACGCCGCCCCCGGTCCGGTTCAGCACGGGCAGTGCCGAGTTCAACGGTCTGGCCCTGTCTTTGATGCACCTCGCGGCCTGGGAGATCGTCCAGGACCACGGGACACGGTCCCCCGCGGAGCTGAGGACGGCTGCCGAGCTGCTGCGTCCCGCCGTGCGCGGCACCGCCTTCGTGATCGACTTCGAGAATGCCGCGACACAGACCGATCTGTCACGGCTGTATTTCGGCATGCTCCAGTCCCGGCGCGCCCTGGTGACACAGGCGTCGCCCGAACTCACCGAGTCGCAGATCGACCGGCACCTGCTGCGCGTTCCGCAGAGCCACCTCAACCCGGTCCCGTACACGAAGCTCTTCCAGGAGCCGGGCCCTTCGTCCGGGACGACTCCGTCGAAGGCCGACACCTACCGGGCACTGGCAGACCTGCGCGAATCCGGGGTGCCGCTGACGGATCCGCCCTCCTCCGAGAACGTCAACCGAACGCCGACGGTCCTTGATGTCCTCGCGCGACGGGAGCTGCTGACAAGGCTGTCGACACCGATGCCGCACCAGGACGGCCTGTGGGCCGGACTCCAGCCGGGTGCGCCGAACCCGTACGCGTACGCGATGAACCTGCTGTACGGAACCGACGCGGGAGTACTTCAGCGGAGCTTCCACGAAATCGTGTCGACCTACCTCACCCCGGCCGGTGGCCACACCCTGACCACGCGGCCCGGATCGTTCTTCGCCGCCCTCGCGCAGGCACTGGCCACCGGGACTACAGCGCGGCGGGACACCGCCTCCTCCGCCGCCGTCCACGTCCCCCTCGACGACGCCGTGCGGCAGATGCTCGTGGGCCTCCAGCAGACATACGCCACCACCTCCAGCGCCCGGGAACTGCTCGCGAACGCCGCACGCCAGGGGCTGACGGTCGAGGACCTGACCACCCGGCTGTTCACCGGCCGCGTCCACCCCATGGACCACGGCCTCGACGACTACGTCAGCGGACGGACTGAACCCCGCCCCGGCCGGTCGACGCCCGTCGCGTTCACCCTCGACGGCTCCGCGCAATTCCTGCTGGACCTCTACGCGAACTCCCTCGGACGCGCCCTCCACATCACGGGGCCCGACGGAACGGTCCACTCCCTCGGTCCTGACACGGACACCGCGCCGCTCCGCATCAGCTGGCGGGCGGGCGAGGGCTGGTCGGCCGCCCCGGAGGACAGCGGGAACCAGCGGGCCAGGGGCGAGGGGGTGGACCGGAGTCCGCGCCCGTCGTCGGCTCCCGCCACGGCCCCCGCCCCGACCGCGATCCAGGACACGGCCACCACTGCCGTGCCCACCGAGGGGTCCGACCCGGAGCATCGGGAACACGGGCCCGCCACCTCGGCGCTCTCCGACCTCGCCCTGGACATCCTCACCGGCGGGTCCGCCACCGGCCCTGAGCGTCCCGCGTGAACATCCGGAAGCTATGGTCAGCGTCCCAACCAGGCACAATCGTTGATGGAGGGTCAGTGCAGCGCAGCGGCTTCACCCGGCGGGAGGGCTCCCGATGAGCGGACTGACCTCGCGGCTGCCCCGGTGGCGCGGACGGCGCTCGGCGGCGGAACCGTCCCCCGGCCCTGCCTCGCCCGGCCCCGTCGCCCGTGATCCGGAGGGCCCTCGTACGGTCCTCGACGAGTTCGGCGCGGCATCCGGTCCCGACGGCGCGTCCGGGTTCCTGCTGCGCTCCTCCGCCGACCGCCGTACCTCCGTGCGGGAGCTGGCCCGGAACCTGCGCGTCGATCGGGACCGCCCGGTGGTCATCGTCGATGTCGCACCGGACGCGGCGGGGAACCTGGGCGAGGAGCTGGGCGGCCTGCTCGCCCGGCTGCGCGACGAACACCGCTCCGCCGCCCGGCTGGTGATGGCCGGCGCCGCCGCGCGGAAGCCCGACGGGCAGCTTCCGCTGGCCCAACGCCTGGCTGACGCGTGGGACTTCGAGATCGAGGCGCCGGACGCCGCCGCGGTCCTGGTGCCCGGCGGCGGGCTGTACGTGACCGAGCCCGCGAGCCCGGCGGGCGGCTGGTGGCGCTTCGCGCGGGGCGCGGAGCCCTTGGCCCTGGGAGCGCGCATACCCGCCCCGCGCTGGCAGCGCGCACTGGCCCGGGTGCCGCTGGGCGAACTGGGCGACCACACGGTCCGGCCGATACCCGCGGGCCTGCTGCTGCACCCCACGGGGACGGCGGCGCCCCGCCCCGGCGATCTGGCGTTCGCCCTCGCCGTGCACCCGGACCGGCTGACCGTTCTGGTGAACGGCGCGGACAGCCGGAACGACCTCGCGGAGGACCTGGCGACGCTGCTCGCCCGGCTGCCGGCGGAACTGCGGGACCGGGTGCGGCTGGCCCCCGGCGGCGGAAACGATCTGCTGCCCGTCGCCCAGCGCGTGGCGGACCTGCTCGGCACCGAAGTGGAGGTCTGCACGGGCCTCCCGCTCTCCGTGCCGAACCCCTCGGACGGTACGTACCAGGAGCAGGTACGGCTGGTCTCGGCCGAGGGCGAGAGCACCTGGCCCGCACTGCTCGCCGCGGTGAGCTGCGCCCCGGCGGAGACGGGAGCGGAAGCGGAGACGGCGGCCCCGCGTCCGCTGCGGTGGCTGCTGCCCGACGCCGTGGCCGGCCCGGATTCGGAACCCGCCGTGGGGCGCCTGCCCGGCGGATCGTACGTGGTCGCGGTGCGGGCCGGATTGTGGGTGGGCGCCACCCCCGACCCCCCGGCGGCGGTACGCGACCGGCCCGCCGAGGCACGGGCGGTGCGGATCGAGGTGGCGGACGCGGACGGCGACGGACAGACCGGGGGCACCCTGCTGAAGGCGCTCGCCGCTCTGTTGCCGGAGCTGGACGCCCAGGTCCGCGAGCACGCAGAGATCGCCTCGCCCGCCGGTGCGGGAGCGGAGACGGTGGACGCGCTGCGGCGCTTCGCGGTACGGAACGCGCTGATGTTCGCCGCGCCGCCCACGCGGTCCGCGCCGCCCACGCGGTCCGCTGCGGCTGCGGCTGCGACACCCGCGCCCGTACCCGCCGCGTCCATACCCACCGCGCCCGCGCCCATACTCGCCGCGTCCATACCCCCCGCGCCCGCGCCCCCGACGAGCGCTGCCGTGCCGCGCACCGCGACGCCGCCCCCGGTCCAGGTCACTGCCCAGGCCCCCGCTCAGGCCCCCGCGCCTGCCTCGCGTCCGGCCACCAGCAGCGGCCACACCGGACTGCCCAACTCGCCCGCGCCGGAAGCCGGGCCGCTCCCGCAGGCCCCGGAACCCCGGACGGCCCCGCAGGTCGCATCGGCCCCGAGCACGCCGGCGTCCCCGACGAACCCGGCCCCCAACCCGGCCCCGGCTCCGGCCCCGGCTCCGGCCTCCGCTCCGGCCTCCGCTCCGGCTCCGCGCGCACCTGAACCGCCGGTCCGCGTCGCCGCCGCACCGTCCCGGCACTCCACCGCCCCGGCCCCGGCCGGCCTCAGCAGTGGCGCCGACCGGGCCGCCTTCCGCGAACTCGCGGCGTCCGTCTGGGAGGAGCACACCGGGCCGGTCAACCGGGCGCTGGTGCATCTCCCCGCCCTGCGGGGGCCCCAGGAGGAGCAGGCCCGGATCGACCTCGTCGCCGTACACCTGTATCTGACGGCTGCGCCGGACGGACGGTTCGGAGCGCTCGCGCTCGCCTCCGACGCGGCCTCGGGCGGGGGCGGGCTGGCCCCGTACGCCGCCTGTCTCGCCTCCGGGCTGCGCAGACTGCCCGCGCTGCGGGGGACCCTGCTCCGGGCCGTGCCGGGGCCCGGCATCGCGGACGACGTCGTTCCGGGAACCGTGCTGCGCTGCGACGCGCCGCTCGACGTCGTGCACCTGGAGCAGAAGGGTGCTCCGGCGCCGCCGGACGGCCATGTCCGTTACGTCATGAGGCCGGTGACCGCACGCCGTACGTCGGTGCTGGCGGCCCCGGGTGACAGCGGTGCGACAGCGCTCTTCGCGGCGGGTACCGAGTTCTCCGTACTGGCCCGGCACGAGGCTTCCGAGGAGGCTCCGGCACGGGTGCTGCTGGCCGAAATCCCGGGCGGGACGCGCCAGTTCCGGGCGCCGTCGGACGAGGCGGTCGCACGGCTCGACGAGGCGGCGCGCCGGGACGGCGGCGCGACGGCCGCCAGGTGGCCGGAGCGCTGCACCGGCCACTTCCCCGGCTCCACCTGATCCGGCGGCCGGCACCCCGGCCGCCCGTTTTCCCGTCCCCATCCTGATCCGTCCGAGAGGCATGTCATGGCAACCAGCGAGTCAGCCGCAGCCGGTGCGGAGTCCGGCACTCCCGGCTCACCGGTCCCCCGCGCCGCGGCGGTTACGGTCCTGGCCGAGGAGCCGTCCACCGGACTGTTCCCGGCGAAGCCGGAGGCCGGGACCGCCGCCGCCCCGCCATCCGGCAGCGGCACCCCGGCCACCGTGTCCGCTTCCGCCGCCCCGGCCGCCGCCGAGGGCGAGAAACCCTCCCGAACGCAGGCCGGGGCAGAGACAGAGGCAGCGGCGGAGGCAAGGGCGGAGGCCGAGGAGCAGCCCGAGGCGGAGACCGCGCCGGAAGCCGCCACCGCCACCGTCGCCGCTGTCGCCACGACCGGCGCGGCCACCTCCGCCGAGACCGAGACCGAGACCGCAAAGGCCACCGCCACCACCACCGGCGCCCGCCGCACCGGAGTGCTCCCGCTGGGCCGCCCCGGCAAGCCCCTGATCGCGGCAGCCGTGGCGGGCGGGCTGGTCCTGGTCGGTGTGCCGTTCCTGATCTCCGGGCTGTCCGGATCGAGGGACGACACCTCGCCGCCCTCCGCGCTGGCACCCGCGGGCAGCCGGATGGGCCCCGACGGCTCGGGCCCGGGTTTCGTGCCGGGCCGGCAGAACGCGCCCGGTGACAAGCTGCCGGAGTCCGACGGCAAGCCCTCCGCCGGTTCCGGGACGGGCGGCTCGGGAACGGGCCGCGCGGCGACGGGCGGAGTGCACGAGGCCGGGACGAAGAATCTCGCCACGGGCACCGGCGAAGTGGCCAAGGACGCCAAGGCAGAGAAGGACGACAAGGCGGAGAAGCACGCCGCGCCTTCGGCGTCCAAGTCTTCGGCAGCCAAGGACAGCGCCGGCGAACCGGCCGACAAGCCCGTGTCGACCGAGCAGGAGCGGGTGGCCCCGGTGACGTACAGCCACTTCATCGGGCCCGGCTGCGACACTCCGGGCTTCGCCACGTCCAACCAGTGGCGCGACGGCCTCCAGGGCTGGGTCGGCAGCACCGGCAGCCAGACGTCCTACGGATGCAGCGGGTTCTACTACAGCGTGCCGCTGTCCAACAGCACCACGAAATCCACCGGCTACGCCCAGTGGAAGTTCCCCACCGGGTCCGTGACCAAAGGCAGCTGCCAGGTGTCCGTCTACATCCCGAACGTCAAGAACATCAGCCGGGTCGGCGGCAACCCGGCCCACTACGCCGTCCACCGCTACTTCGAGGCCAAGCCGAGCACCCAGATCGGCACCTTCGAGATCAACCAGACCTCGCACCTGGGTCAGTGGATCAACGCCGGAACGTTCCCGGTGAGCACGGGCAAGATATCCGTCGTGCTGGAGAACCGCGGCAGGACCTCGGGCAACCGGCACGCCGCCGCCGCTCCGATCAAGGTGAACTGCACGGCGTCGTGACCGGGTGCCCGGGGCCGGTCCTCAGGCCCGGTCCGCGCCGGTCCGGTCGCCCGGACCGGCGCCCTGCCGCTTCTGCTCCCTGATCATGTCGCGGTACCAGGCGTACGAGTCCTTGGGCGTGCGCCGCAGCGTCTCGTAGTCGATGTGGACCAGACCGAACCGCTTGCTGACCCCCTCGGTCCACTCGATGTTGTCGGTGAGCGACCAGGTGAAGTAGCCGCGTACGTCGACGCCCGCGTCGATGGCCGACCGCAGGGACTTCAGATGGGCGTCGAGGAAGGCGATCCGGCGGGTGTCCTCGGTCGGTTCGTCGAAGGCGCAGCCGTTCTCGGTGATGTAGAGCGGCGGGAGCCGGTCGCCGTAGCGGGTGCTCAGCTGGACGAGGGTCTCGCGCAGTCCGTCGGGGACGACGGGCCAGCCGAAGTCGGTCGTCTCGTAGCCCTCTATCTCCCTTATTCCGAAGGGCAGTTCGGCGGGCATGTCGAAGCCGGCGAAGGTGTCGAGGGAATCGCCCCTGGGCGCGCCGACGCGTGTGGGGTTGTAGTAGTTGACCCCGTACCAGTCGAGCGGGGTGGAGATGGTCTTCAGGTCGTCCTCGACCGGGCCGGGCATCAGTGCGGCGAAGTTCTCGTCGGGGTAGCGGCCGGTGAGGAGCGGGTCGGAGAACAGCCGGTTGGTCAGTGTGTCGTACAGCTCGGCGGCGAAGCGGTCCTCCTCGGACTCCCCCGCGGTCCAGACCGGGGAGTGCGAGACGGCGATGCCGATGTTGTCGGCCCCCGCGGCGCGCAGGGCGCGTACGGCCAGGCCGTGGCCGAGTAGCTGGTGGTGGGCGGCGGGCAGCGCGTCGAAGAGGAGGGCGCGGCCGGGGGCGTGCTGACCGAGTGCGTAGCCGAGCATGGTCACTTCGGCGGGTTCGTTGAGGGTGATCCACATGGGTACGCGGTCGGCGAGGCGCTCGGCGACGATGCCCGCGTACTCGGCGAAGCGGTAGGCGGTGTCCCGGTTGAGCCAGCCGCCGGCCTCGTCCAGGGGGAGCGGGGTGTCCCAGTGGTAGAGGGTGGGGGCGGGGGTGATCCCGCGGGCGCAGAGTTCGTCGACGAGGCGGTCGTAGAAGTCGAGCCCCTGGGGGTTGACCGGCCCGCTGCCGCCGGGGACGACGCGCGGCCAGCTCACCGAGAACCGGAAGGCGTCGGCGCCGAGACCGGCCAGCAGGGCGACGTCCTCGCGGTAGTGCCGGTGGAAGCCGGTGCCGCGGCCGGTGTCGGTGCCGTCCTTGATCCGTCCGGGCCGCGCGGCGAAGGCGTCCCAGCCGGAGGGGCCCTTGCCGTCGGTGTCGGCGGCCCCCTCGGTCTGGAACGCGGAGGCGGAGGCTCCCCAGAGGAAACCGGGTGGGAACGTCGGCACAGTCATCTCGGCCTCCACAGCCGTAAGTAAGAGGGGGTGCGTATGGCAGAAGCCGGCAGGGCAGTGATCAGGACCAGACCTTAATCGCCAGTAACGGGCTGGATCCAGTGTCAGCGGTCGGTGATCGCGGCTTCTGCCGACCATGGGCCGGGACGAGAAGACGAGGAGACGCGCATGCTGTTCGAGGTATGGGCACCGGATGCGGGATCGGCCGCTCTGCGGCTGGCGGGTGAGCCGCGGTCCATGGAGCGCGATCCGGTACGGGCGGGCTGGTGGACGGCCGACGCACCGGCCGCGGACGGTGACCGCTACGGGTTCGTCCTCGACGGCGGGCCGGTGCTCCCCGACCCCCGCTCGCGCCGCCAGCCGGACGGGCCGGACGGCGAGAGCGCGGTCGTCGACCACTCCACGTACCGGTGGCGCGAGGACTGGGCGGGGCGCGGGCTGCCGGGGGCCGTCCTGTACGAGCTGCACATCGGCACGTACACCGCGCAGGGCACCTTCGACGCGGCGGCGGCGCGGCTCGGGCATCTGGCGGAGCTGGGCGTCACCCATGTCTCGCTGATGCCCGTCTGTCCCTTCCCCGGTGTTCACGGCTGGGGGTACGAGGGGGTGTCGCTGTGGGCCGTGCACGAGCCGTACGGCGGCCCGGAAGGGCTGAAGCGCTTTGTCGACACGGCGCACGGGCTGGGGCTCGCCGTCGTCCTGGACGTGGTCCACAACCACCTGGGCCCCTCCGGCAACCACCTCCCGGCCTTCGGCCCGTACTTCACCGAGACGCACCACACGCCGTGGGGCGCGGCGGTCAATCTGGACGCCCCCGGCTCCGACGAGGTGCGGGCGTTCCTGCTGGGCAGCGCGCTCGCCTGGCTGCGCGACTACCGTCTGGACGGTCTGCGGCTCGACGCGGTCCACGCGCTGGCCGACACCCGGGCGCTGACGTTCCTGGAGGAGCTGTCGGCGGCGACCGACGCGCTCTCCGCCGAACTGGCCCGTCCGCTCTCGCTGATCGCGGAGTCCGACCTCTGCGACCCCCGTACGACGACGCCCCGGGAGTCGGGCGGCACCGGACTGCACGCGCAGTGGAACGACGACTTCCACCACTGTCTGCACACCTCGCTCACCGGCGAGTCCCAGGGCTACTACGCGGACTTCGCCGTCGCCCCGCTCGCCGCGCTCGCCAAGACGGTGACGCGTGCCTTCTTCCACGACGGTACGTACTCCGGCTTCCGCGGCCGTACGCACGGCCGCCCCGTCGACGTCACCCGCAGCGCCGCCCACCGCTTCGTCGGCTACGCCCAGACCCACGACCAGATCGGCAACCGGGCGCTCGGGGACCGGCTCGCCGCCTCCCTCTCCCCCGGTCTGCTGGCCTGCGCGGCGGCGCTCGTGCTGACCGGGCCGTTCACACCGATGCTGTTCATGGGCGAGGAGTGGGGCGCCCGTACGCCCTGGCAGTTCTTCACCGACCACACCGATCCGGAGCTGGCCGAGGCCGTACGCAACGGCAGACGGCGGGAGTTCGGCGCGCACGGCTGGCCGGAGGAGGACATCCCGGACCCGCAGGACCCGGCCACCCGGGACCGCTCCTGCCTGGACTGGAGCGAACCCGGCCGGGAGCCGCACGCCCGGCTGCACGCCTGGTACCGCGAGCTGATCGCGCTGCGCCGCGCCATGCCCGACCTCTGCGACCCGGATCTGGCGACGGTGAAACCGGCGTACGACGACGAGGCCCGCTGGCTCGCCTTCCGCAGGGGCGATCTGCGGATCGCGGTCAACCTGGACGAGAAGCCCGCCACGATCCCGCTCGGCGGCGGCCGGCACCGCGGCGGCGGGGGCCGGGTGCTGGCCGCCTGGCTGCCGGTCGAGGCGCCCGGCGCGGACGGGGCGCTGCACCTTCCGCCGGAGTCGTGCGTGGTGCTGGCCGACGGCTGACGGGCTACTCGACGATCGCCAGTTCGCGTGCGGTGGCGTTGAGCCGCCGGCCGCCGTCCTGCGTGACGGTCACGATGTCCTCGATCCGCACGCCGAACCGGCCCGGCAGATAGACGCCGGGCTCCACGGAGAAGCACATGCCGGGGACGAGCGGCTGCTCCTCGCCCTCGATCATGTACGGGGGCTCGTGGGTGGTGACGCCGATGCCGTGGCCCGTGCGGTGGATGAACCGGTCGCCGTAGCCGAACTCGGTGATGACCGCGCGGGCGGCCCGGTCGATGTCCTGGCAGGCGGCACCGGGCCGGACCGCCCCGCAGCCGGCCTCCTGCGCCTCGCGCACGATGTCGTGGACCCGCTGCTCCTGCGCGGTGGGTTCACCGACGTGGACCGTACGGGAGGTGTCGGAGCCGTAGCCGTGCTTGAGGCCGCCGAAGTCGAGGACGACCATGTCGCCCCGCTCGATGGTGCGGCTCCCCGCCTCGTGGTGCGGGTTGGCGCCGTTCGGCCCGGAGCCGACCACGGTGAAGTCGACCTGGGAGTGCCCGTGCTCGGTGAGCAGCCGGGCCAGGTCGGCGGCGACCTCGGTCTCCGCGCGGCCCGCGAACCGGACCGTGAGGATCTCCTCGTAGGTGGCGTCGGCGGCGGCGCCCGCCGCGGCGATCCGCTCCAGCTCGGCGGCGTCCTTCACGGCGCGGAGCATCGGCAGCGCCTCGGTGAGCGAGGCGTACGAGGTCCCGGGCAGGTGCTGCTGGAGGCCGAGCAGATGCATCGCCCAGGCGTTGTCGCTGATCCCGAACCGCCCCTTCGCGTCGAGCAGCGGCGCGGTCACGGCGTACGGGTCCTTGCCGTCCGTCCAGTCCCGCAGGGTCAGGGCGGGCGCGCCCACCGCCTGTTCGGCGTCCGGCGCCTCCAGCGTCGGTACGACCAGGACGGGGTCCTGCCCGGCGGCGAGGACGAGCAGGGTGAGCCGCTCGGTGACCGCGGTGGGCCGGTACCCCGTCAGATAGACCAGATCGGGTCCGGGCGCGACAAGCACGCCCGCGAGTCCGGCGGCGGCGGCGCTCTCGGCGGCACGCGCCATCCGGGCCCGGTAGTCGTCGGCGGTGAACGGCACGGGCTGGTTCGGGCTGGACATGCGGGACCTCCTGGCGGCACGGAACGGCTCCCTGCATCCTGCCGGTACGGACCGCCGGGCGCGAGCGGTCAGGGGCGAGGGCTACGCGGTTCCTCCCGGGTGCCGGGAGTCAGCGCCTGCCGGAGCCGTACGACGAGGTCGGCCCGGTCGCGGCCGGGGGCGACGAGCCGGGCGTTCGCCTCGTCGGAGCCGGCGGCCCAGCGCTCCGCGTACGGCCGCGGCTTCCCGAACCGGACGTGCCGGTCGACGAGCCTGCTCATCCGTACGTCCTGGTCGAGTTCGAGGTACCACGCCTCGTCGAGCAGCGCGCGCACCGGCGCCCAGCCGTCCTCCCCGTGCAGCAGGTAGTTGCCCTCGGTGATGACCAGCGGAACGTCCGGACCGACCGGGACGGACCCGGCGACCGGCTGCTCCAGGGCCCGGTCGAACGCGGGGGCGTACACGACGGTCCCCGGTTCCGGTGCCCGGAGCCGCCGGAGCAGGGCGGCGTACCCGGCGGCGTCGAAGGTGTCCGGCGCGCCCTTGCGGTCCGCCCGGCCGAGCCGTTCCAGTTCGGCCTGGGCGAGGTGGAATCCGTCCATGGGCACGAGCGCGGCGAGCGGCCCGAGGGCGTCGGCCAGTTGTCCGGCGAGGGTGGACTTCCCCGCGCCTGGCGGGCCGGCGATTCCGAGGACGCGGCGCTTCCCGGCCAGGGCGAGCCGACGGGCGCGGGCCGTCAGCCCGGTGAGGTCACTGGTGTCCATGGCGGATATTGTCCCGCCAAGGGCTGTCCCGCAATTGCTGGCGGATCAGCGCGCGGCGTCAGATGCGGTGCATCGCAAGGCGGAGGGACGTCCGCATACTGGATGTATGTGGACGTTCCGACAACGCGGTGAGGTGCCGTAGCTGTCGTCGCACGCCCGCCAGGAATTGCGGGACAGCTCTTAGGGCTTGCCGGGAATCAAGGTGTTGCTTCCGGTTCTGGTTGTCGTTGTTGTGGTATGCGCATCGCGGACGAAACTCGTGACCAACTCGCCT